>DASUIG010000017.1:0-19113 GCA_036273155.1 Gaiellaceae bacterium
GCTCCAACACCTCGCGCTCCTCAACAGTGAGCACGACCTCAGCAAGAGCCCCCATAACCGCCCCCAATCGTCGTCGATGACCCAGACGACTTCGCGGCCGACCAACGGGACCCTGCCAACTACCGATTCAGGACACTAGGCGGCGAGACGCAGCGCGGCGGCTGCGAGAACGCGAGTCCTGATTCCGGGCGCGTCGTGCAGGAGCGACCGGAAAGCCGGCGCGGTGAGGACGAAGAGCTTCGACGGGCTCCGCGTGGTCACGGTGGCCGTGCGCGGCCCGCCGGTGACGAGCGAGATCTCGCCGAAGAAGTCGCCGGGGCCGAGCCGGTTCACGATCTTGCCGTCGCTCTCGACATCGGCGATGCCGTCTGCGAGAACGAGGAATTCCTTGCCTCTCTCGCCCTTCCGGGCCAGCGTCTGACCCGCGGGGAGCTCGAGCTCGTCCACGAGCGCCGCAAGACCTGCGAGCTCTCGCTTGGAGCAATGCGCAAACAACGGGACCTTCCGGAGCTGCTCGATCTTCGGGTTCTTGTGCATACCGATATGAACGCCCGAAGGGGTCGACCTATTCCGTCGGAAGCCGCTCCGCGAGGGCGTCGAGCACCTTCAGCTGGAGCGCGGGATGGTCCCGCAGCAGGCTCCGGAACGCCGGCGCCGTGAGGACGAGCAGACGCGACGGCTCCGTCGTCGTGACGGTCGCGGTGCGCTTCTGCCCGGTCACGAGCGCGATCTCCCCGAGGAAGTCTCCGGCCCGGAGCCGGTTCACCACCTTGCCGCGCCGCTTCACCTCCGCCGCGCCCTCGGCGATGACGACGAACTCGTGCCCGGGGGCGCCCTCGGCGGCCAGCTTCCGCCCGGCAGGGAGGGCGAGCTCGTCGGCCAGCGAGGCGATCTCGGCGAGCTCGCGCTTCGAGCAGCGCTCGAAGAGCGGGACGCGGGCGATGAGCTCGATCTTGGTGTTCTTGCGCAGCATGGAGGCAGATACAGTAATGAGGTGGCCGCGCGAAAGACAGATGCGCTCATCGTCGACGCCGTCCGGAGCCCGATCGGCAAGAGGAACGGGACGCTCTCGCACATCCGCGGCGACGACGTCTCCGCGCAGGTCGTGAACGGCCTCGTCGAGCGGACCGGCGTCGATCCCGGCGAGGTCGAGGACCTCCAGTGGGGCTGCGTGACGCAGATCGAGGAGCAGGCCTGGAACATCGGCCGCAACGTCGCGCTCACCGCCGGCTGGCCGGTCACGGTCTGCGGGACGACGGTCGACCGCCAGTGCGGCTCGTCCATGCAGACGAACTTCAACGCCGCCGCTGCGGTGTGGTCGGGGCAGCTCGACCTCGTCGTCTCGGGCGGCGTCGAGATGATGTCGCGCGTCCCGATGGGGTCGAACCGCGGCTCCATGTCCGACGCGGTCCACGAGCGCTACGACATCGTCATGCAGGGCATCTCGGCCGAGGAGATCGCGGCGAAGTGGAATCTCTCGCGCGAGGACCTCGACCGCTACGCGTACGAGTCGCACATGCGGGCCGCCCGCGCGATCGACGAGGGGCGCTTCGGGAAGGAGATCATCCCGATCGAGCTCGACGTTCCCGCCTCCGACTCCGGCACGACACTCGTGCGGACGCGCTTCGCCGTGGACGAGGCGGTGCGGCGTGAGACGACGCTCGAGAAGATGGCTGCGCTCCAGCCGTCGTTCGTCGCCGACGGGAAGGTGACCGCCGGGAACTCGAGTCAGATCGTCGACGGGTCGGCCGCGGTCCTCATCGCCTCGGAGGAGAAGGCATCGCAGCTCGGGCTCGAGCCGCGGGCTCGGTTCCTCGGCTTCGGCATCGCCGGCGTCGACCCGCACCTGATGCTGCACGGCAACCCGCAGGCGTGCGACCGCGCGCTCGCGAAGGCCGGCCTGACGTGGGACGACATGGAGGTGATCGAGGTGAACGAGGCGTTCGCCTCGGTCGTGCTGCAGTTCCTCGCCGACACGAATCTCGGCGAGCGCTGGGAGTCCGGTGACGTCAATCCGAACGGCGGCGGCATCTCGCTCGGCCATCCGCTCGGCGCGACCGGCGCACGAATCACGGCGACGCTCGTGTCGGAGCTCGAGCGCCGCAACGCCCGCTACGGCATCGTCGCGATGTGCATCGGCTTCGGCCAGGCGATCGCCGGCGTCGTCGAGCGGCTGTAATTGCTCTGCCCGTAACTCGAAGCGCTCATCGGGCTCTCGCGGCCGGGTTCGTCCTGCTCGGCGTCGTCGACGGCGCCTGGGTCGCACGCCTGCCTGCGCTGAAGCACCGGCTCGGGCTCGACAGCGGCAGGCTCGGCCTCGTCATCTTCGCGGTGTCGCTCGCGGCGACGCTCGCCCTCCCGTTGGCCGGGTGGCTCAGCGCGCGCTATGGAAGCCGGGGCCCGACCGGTGTCGGACTTGCCCTGGCGGCGGCAGCCCTGGCCGCCGCCGCGTTCGCGCCCTCGTTCGGCTCGCTCGTCGCTGTCGGGTGCGTGCTCGGCGCAGGCGTCGGCATCACCGACGTGGCGGTGAACGCGCACGGCGTCGAGCTCGAGCGGCGGTTGACCCGGCCGCTGCTCTCGCCGCTGCACGCCGCGTGGAGCTTCGGCCTCCTCGGCGGATCCGCCGTCACCGCTGTCGCCGCGGCGGCCGGCGTCGGCATCCGCGTGCAGCTTCCCGCCGTCGCGGCGGCGACGGCTGCGGTGGTCGCCGTCGTCGTGCCGCGCCTGCTCTCCGGTACGGCCTCCGGCGCGGACATCGCGCGCTTCGCGCTTCCGCGCGGGCCACTTGCGTTGCCGGCGGCCCTCATGTTCTGCGCGTTCTTCGTCGAGTCGTCGGCGATGAACTGGAGCGCGGTGTTCCTCAGCGGGCCGGCGGGAGCCGGATCGGCGGTCGCGGCCGCCGCGGTGGTCGCGTATGCGGCCGCGATGGGCTTCGCGCGACTCGTGGGAGACAAGCTGATGCTGCGCTGGGGCATCGGCGGTCTCGCGCGGCGCAGCGGCCTGCTCTCCTGCGCCGGCACCCTGCTCGCGATCACGACGCGCTCGCCGGCGCCGTCGCTCGTCGGCTTCGCGCTCGTCGGGATCGGCTGCGCGGCGATCGTCCCCGCCCTCTTCCGTTTCGGCGGGTCGGCGGCGGGGATCGCCGCGATCGCGAGCGCCGGCTACAGCGGCGGCCTCCTGAACGGTCCCGCGATCGGCTTCCTCGCTCGCGGCGTCGGCCTCAGCGCCGCCCTCGGTCTGCTCGTCGTCGCGGGCGCGGTCATCGCGCTGTTCGGCCCCCGGTTAGTGTCCACGTCATGAGAGTCGGCGTCGTCGGACTGGGAGCGATGGGCTCGGGCATCGCGCAGCTGTGCGTCGAGGCGGGCATCGACACGGTCGGCCGCGAGGTGACCGCCGATCTCGGCGAGCGCGCACGCGACCGCATCGGCCACTTCCTCACGCGCAAGGTCGAGAAGGGAACGCTGGAACAGGGCCTGCGCGACGACGCGATGAAGCGACTGACGCTCACGACGGAGCTGACGGGTCTGGCCGACTGCGACCTCGTCATCGAGGCGATCGTCGAAGAGCTCGGCCCCAAGCAGGAGCTCTTCGCCGAGCTCGAGCGCATCTGCCGTCCGGATGCGGTGCTCGCGACGAACACGTCCGCGCTCTCGGTGACCGAGATCGCCTCCGCGACCTCTTCGCCCGAACGCATTGTCGGCATGCACTTCTTCAACCCGGCGCCGCTGATGCCGCTCGTCGAGATCGTGCGGGCCGAGCTCAGCTCCGACGCGGCGTTCGACGCCGCGTACGCGTTGGGCGAGAAGCTCGGCAAGCATCCGATCCGCTGCCATGACACGCCGGGCTTCGTCGTCAACCGCGTGCTCATCCCGCTGCTCAACGACTGCGTGCGCGTGCTCGACGAGGCGCGCGTGAGCGCCGAGGATCTCGACGCGGGGATGAAGCACGGCGCCGGCTGGCCGATGGGACCGTGCGAGCTGCTCGATCTCGTCGGCATCGACGTGCACGTGCACGCGAGCGAGGCGCTGTACGACAAGCTGCGCGAGCCGCGTATGGCCGCGCCGCCGCGGCTCGTCGCCATGGCGAACGCCGGGCTCTACGGCCGCAAGAGCGGCCGCGGCTTCTACTCGTACTAGACGGCAGTGTCGTCGGGCCTCGCGGCGGTCTATTTCGTCGTCTCGCTCGTCGCGACGCTGTACGCGGCGGCTGTCTTCGCCGAGCGGCTCGATCATCTCGGCGAGCGGCTCGGCCTCCCGGAGGGACTGCTCGGCCTGCTCACCGCGCTCGGCGCCGACGCGCCGGAGCTCTCGACCGCGATCGCCGCGCTCGCAACGGGCGCCAAGGCCGTCGGCTTCGCCGTCGTCGTCGGGTCGAACGTCTTCAACCTCGGCGCGATGATCGGAGTGAGCGCGATCGTGTGCGGCCGTGTGCACCTCGAGCGCGACGCGCTCGCGCTCGAGGGCGGCGTCGCCCTCGGCGTCACGCTCGTCGCCGTGTTGTTCGCGTTCGGTGTGCTGCCCGCCTGGGCGACCGTTGCGCTCGAAGCGGCGATTCTCGTGCCCTATGCGGCTGTTGCCTTCCGCCGCGAGCTCGGGGAGCGGACGCATCCACCGCAGCTCGACGTGCGCGCGTTGGTCCTGATCCCGCCGGCCCTCGCCGTCATCGTGCTGGGCAGCATCGGGATGGTGCACGCAGCGCTGCACCTTGGAGACGCAGCGGGAATACCGAACGTGCTCGTCGGCGTGCTCGTGCTCGCCGTGGTGACGAGCCTTCCGAATGCGTACACCGGCGTCCGCCTCGGGCTTGCGCGGCGCGGCTCCGCGCTCGTCAGCGAGACGATGAACTCGAACACGATCAACCTCGTCGGTGGGCTCGCGATCCCGGCGCTCTTCGTCGGCGCGAGCGTCCGGAGCGGGCTCGAGCGGGCGGACGGCGTCTGGCTCCTCGCCGCCACCGCGCTCGCGCTCGGTTTGCTCGCACCACGTCGGGGGATGGGACGTACGGGCGGCGTCTTGCTCGTCGCCTCGTGGGTCGCATTCGCCGTCGTTCAGGGCATCGCCGGCGGTTGACGGCCCGTAACACAACCTTTACGGACCGCTCAAATGCGCGACACGGCCCCCGGGGATACTCTGAGTGTGATGCGGCGCCTCGCGATCCTTTGCCTGCCCGTGCTTGCGCTCGTGCTGCCTGCGACCGCGCTCGCATTGCGGGCCGCGGCCGGCGACGGCACCCTCGTCGTGAAGAACGGGACCGCACCGCGCGGCCTCGCCGTCGTCACGCTCGTGATCAACGGCACCGCCATCGGCCACGTGTCGACCGGCTCGCCGGATCAGGTCGACACCGTCGTCATCGACGATCCGAACAACGCGAACAACATCGGGGCGAGCGTCACAAACGGAGCACCGTCGCTGACGCGTAAGACGATCTCGGCTACCGAGACGAGGTTCATCGGCAGCGACTTCCGCTTCCGCGCCGCCGACGGCGTGTACAAGGTCTGGATCTACGGCTCGGGCGTCAACGTGTTCGCGGTCGGCAAAGGCACGGTCGTGCTGCAGGGCTCGCCCGACCAGGGCGCCGCCGACGGCCGCTACTCGCTCAACGGCGACGACTGGCGCTCGCTGCCCGCCGTCCCGACCGACCTGCTGAAGATCACCTCGAGCGGGTAGGGCGCCGGCGTGTCCACGAAGCCGCAGACGGTGCTCGTCGTCGAGGACGAGGCCTCGATCGCGTCCTTCGTCGCTGCCTATCTGAAGAACGCGGGGTACACCGTTCGGACAACGGCGAGCGGGAACGAGGCGTTGCGCCTCGTCGAGTCCGAGAAGCCCGCCCTCGTCGTCCTCGACCTGATGCTGCCGGACCTCGACGGCGTCGAGGTCTGCAAGCGGATCCGGCAGCACAGCGATCTCCCGGTCCTGATGCTGACCGCGCGCGACGAGGACGTGGACAAGATCATCGGCCTCGAGGTCGGAGCCGACGACTACATGACGAAGCCGTTCAACCCGCGCGAGCTCGTCGCCCGCGTGCGCGCGATCATGCGGCGCTCGACGGCGCACGGCGTCGACCGCGAGAGCGCGGTCCTGCGACACGGCGACCTCTTCGTCGACGCCGGCCGGCGCGAGGCGAAGGTCGGCGAGACGGAGATCCAGCTCGCGCCGAAGGAGTTCGACCTGCTCTGGGAGCTGCTCGACCACCGCGGGCTCGTGCTCACGCGCGACCAGCTGCTCGAGCGCGTCTGGGGATACACGTTCGCCGGCGACACACGCACGGTCGACGTGCACGTACGCCAGCTCCGCCGCAAGCTCGGGGATGCGTCGCCGATCGTCACCGTGTGGGGCGTGGGCTACAAGGTGAGCCCCGCGCCGCCGGCGCGCGAGACTCCGGCAGCTTGAGCTAGGAGTACATTCGGGCCGTGCTCGGCTCCCTGCGCTTTCGGCTCCCGGCGTTCTTCCTCGCGGGCGTGGTCCTCGCCGGTCTCGTCGCCACGGTCATCTCCATCCGCTTCTTCCAGAGCTACACGCGCACGCGCACGATCCATGAGCTGCGCTCGGAGTCGATCGGCATCGTCTCCTTGTACGCGACGCAGGCCGGTGCGCAGGAGGTGCCCGTCGCGACGCTGCGGAGGGCGATCGGCGGCGACGAGATCTTCTACGTCCCCATCGTTCGGGGCGCGTCGCTCTTCGCCGGGCCGCTGCGGCACCTGCCGGTCGGGACGCTGACGCGGAAGCAGCTCGCCTCCAAGGAGCCGACGACGCTCAGCCTGCACGTCAAGGGAACGGCGTACCTCGCCGTCGCCGAGCCGGTGACGATCGGCAGGCAGGTGCTGGGCGCTCTCGTCGTCGCCAAGCCGGCGTCGCAGCTCCGGAGCAGCTGGCTCATCCTGCTCGAGCGGCTCGCGATCGCGTTCGGCGGCGGCGTGCTCGTCGCCGGGCTCGCTGCCGTGTACCTGACGCGCCGCATCGCGCGTCCGCTGATGGCCCTCTCCGCGGCGGCGGACGAGATCGCGGCGGGCGAGTACGGGATCGAGGTGCCGCATCGCCGCGGGCACGACGAGATCGCGCAGCTGTCGGCGCGGTTCTCCGACATGGCCGCGAAGCTCGGCGAGGCCGAGCAGCTCTCCCGGATGTTCCTGATGTCGGTGTCGCACGAGCTGCGCACGCCGTTGACGGCGATTCGCGGCCACGTGTCCGCGCTGCGCGAGGGGGTGATCGAGGATCCGGAGGCGTACAGCTCCTCGCTTGCGGTGATCGAGGAGGAGGCGATGCGGCTCGAGCGGCTCGTCGGCGACGTGCTCGACCTGGCGAAGCTCAACGCCCACCGCTTCACCGTCCTCGAGGAAGAGGTGGACATGCGCGAGCTGTGCGAGCGGGCGTACGCAGCCTTCGGCGAGGTGGCACGCCAGCGCTCGATCGAGTATCGGCGCGACTTCGAGGTCCGGCCGGTGATCGTCACGGACGGCGACCGTGTGCTCCAGATCATCTCCAACCTGCTCTCGAACGCGTTCCGGTGGACGCCGGAAGGCGGCCGGGTGTCGCTCGCGCTCGGGGCCGAGAACGGCGCCGTGTCGGTGGTCGTCTCGGACTCCGGCCCCGGCATCTCGCCGGAGGAGCGGGAGCGGATCTTCCGTCCGTTCTGGTCGCGCGACGGCGGCGGCACCGGGCTCGGCCTGGCGATCGCACGCGAGCTCGCGTTCGCGCTCGGCGGGCGCATCGACCTGCGCAGCGAGCCCGGGCTCGGCGCGCGCTTCGAGCTGATCCTTCCTACTTAGCCGGCTTGTTGTTCCGGCCGCTCGATGCGGTAGACGACCGCGCTGTTGCCGGATCGCTGCTCGAGCGCCGCCTCGATGCGCGCGAGCCGCTCGTTCGCGCTGCGCCAGCCGGAGGCGATGAGGTCGACGAGGAGCGCGAGATCGTCGACGCGCGCGTTCCGCTCCGCGAGCAGGTCGGTCTCGAGCCGCTCCATCCGCCTGATCATCTGGTTCATGAGCCCGCGCACCTCCGCGAGATGCCGCGCGCTCGGGCGGAAGTGCTCCCGCAGGCCCTCCTCGATCTGGCCGGGAAGCCCTGCCTGCAGCACCGTCGTCGCCGCCGCCAGCGACTCCACCTGGACGCGCGCCCGCTCGAGCGCGGCATCGAGCGTGGCGGGATCGGCGCGCGACTCGCGCGCTCCCGCGATCCGCTCCAGCGCCCGCTGCACGGCAGACTCGTCCATCGCGGCGACGTTACCGTGGGCATCGGATGGAAGTCTCCGAGCTGGACTACGAGCTTCCGCCGGAGCTGATCGCCCAGCATCCGGCCGAGCGCCGGGACGACTCGCGGCTGCTCGTCTTCGAGCGCGCGACGGGCGCCGTGCGGCACCGGCGCTTCTCCGATCTTCCGGACGAGTTGAGCGGGGAGCTCGTCGTCGTCAACGACACGCGCGTCGTGCCGGCGCGGATCCCGATCGACTCCCCGCGTGGGGAGGTGCTCCTCGTCGAGCGGCTCGACGGCGACCTGTGGGAGGGGCTCGCGCGGCCGACGCGCCGCCTCAAGGCAGGCGCGACGTACGGGCCGGTCGAGCTGATCGAGCACCTCGGCGAGGGCCGCTGGCGCCTGCGGCTCGCCGGCGAGCCGGCGGGGGAGACGCCGCTGCCGCCGTACATAACCGAGCCGCTCGGCGACCCCGAGCGCTACCAGACGGTCTACGCGCGGGAACAGGGATCGGCCGCGGCGCCCACCGCCGGCCTGCATTTCACGCCGGAGCTGCTGGCTCGGCTCGACGTCGAGCGCGTGACGCTGCACGTCGGCCTGGACACGTTCCGCCCGGTCGGCGAGGAGCGGCTCGAGGAGCACCGCATGCACGGCGAGCGCTACTCGGTCGAGGCCGGGGCATGGCGCCGCATCGTAGGGGCGCCGCGCGTGCTCGCGGTCGGCACGACGACCGTGCGCGTGCTGGAGACGCTCGCCCGCGGCGCGCCGCTCGCCGGCCGCACAGACCTCTTCGTCACACCCGGCTTCGAGTTCCGGCGCACGGACGCGCTGCTGACGAACTTCCACCTGCCACGATCGACCCTGCTCGCGCTCGTGATGGCGTTCGCCGGCGTGGAGGAGACGCGCCGCCTCTACCGCCTCGCCGTGGACGAGCGTTATCGCTTCTACTCGTTCGGCGATGCGATGCTCATCCTGTGAGCTGCTTCACGATCGCGGCGACGGACGGCGCCGCGCGCGCCGGCGTCCTGCACACCGCCCACGGCGACGTGCCGACGCCGGCCTTCATGCCGGTCGGGACAAAAGGGACGGTCAAGTCCCTCGACCCGGACGAGCTGCGCACGCTCGGCACGCGCATCCTGCTCGGGAACACGTACCACCTGCACTTCCGCCCGGGCGAGGAGGTCATCGCGGAGCTGGGCGGCCTGCACGCCTTCATGGGCTGGGACGGGCCCATCCTCACGGACTCGGGCGGCTTCCAGGTCTTCTCGCTGCGCGACACGCTGCTCGCCGCGGACGACGACGGCGTCACGTTTCGCTCCGTCTACGACGGCGCCGCGGAGCGGTTCACGCCCGAGCTGGCGGCGCGCATCCAGGCCGACCTCGGCTCCGACGTCGCCATGTGCCTCGACATCTGCCTGCCTGCCGGCGTCGCGCGCGCCGATCTCGAGCGCGCCGTCCAGCGGACGACGCTGTGGGCGGCGCGGCAGCGCGACCTGCCGCGCGCGCCGGGTCAACTGCGCTTCGCGATCACGCAGGGCGGGCTCGACCGAGAGCTGCGCGCGCGCTCGTCGGAAGGGCTCGCCGAGCTCGACTTCGACGGGTACGCGATCGGCGGGCTCTCGGTGGGCGAGGAGCGCGCGCCGATGTTCGAGGCCACCACGGATGCCGCCGCGGCGCTCCCGGCGGACAAGCCGCGCTACTTCATGGGCATCGGCGACCCGGAAGGCGTGATCGAGGTGATCGCGCGCGGCGTCGACATGTTCGACTGCGTCCTCCCGACGCGCACGGCGCGCACGGGCAGCGCGCTCACCTGGGAGGGCCGCCTGAACCTGCGCAACGCCCGGTTTGCGCGCGACCCGCGGCCGCTCGACGAGGGCTGCGCCTGCCCGGCCTGTTCGAGGTTCACGCGCGCGTACATCCGTCATCTCGTGAACCAGGAGGAGATTCTCGGCCTTCGGCTGCTCAGCCTGCATAATCTCCGCTTCTTGCTCGATCTCGTCGTCGCCGCGCGGGAGGCGATCGAACGCGGCGCCTTCGCATCGTGGAGCGCGGACGCGCTCGCCCGGCTCGCCCGGCCAACGGAAAAGGAACTCACCCCATGAGCGGCCCCGGCTTCCTCCTCATCATCGTCGCGTTCGCCTTTCTCTACTTCGTCATCGTGCGGCCGCAGAAGAAGCGGCAGCTCCAGTCGCGCGAGATGCTCTCCAACCTCGACGTCGGCGCCGAGGTCGTGACCGCGGGCGGGATCTACGGCCGGGTCACCGAGCTGCACGACGACGACGTGATGGTCGAGATCGCGCCCCAGCTGAGCGTCCGCGTGGCGCGCCGCGCGATCGCGAGCGTCCTCCCGCCGGCCGAGCCCGACGGGGCCGCGGAGGCCGAGGAGGCCCAGCCGGAGGAGCCACCGGCTGTGGAAAACGGCGGCTAACCTGTCTCTTCGCGCGTGAGTGACCGCCGCAAGTACCTGATGCTCATGGGGGCGATCCTGGCCGCCGTCGTCGGCGCGGTCCTGCTCGCCGTCCCGGGGTCCCCGATCCACAAGAAGCCAGTTCTCGGGCTCGACCTCCAGGGCGGCCTCGAGGTCGTCCTCAAGGCCGTGCCCCCGAAGGGCGTGAAGGTCGACGCCACCGGGATGACGACGGCGCAGGCGATCATCCAGAGCCGCATCGACAAGCTCGGCGTCTCGTCGCCGGAGGTCCGCAAGCAGGGCCTCAACCAGATCGTCGTCGAGCTCGCCGGCGTCCACGACCCTGCGAAGGCGGCGGCCCTCATCGGGAAGACGGCGCAGCTGATGATGTTCGACTTCGAGGCCGACCTCACCGGCCCGTCGACGAGCGCGAACGGGACGCCGGTTGCGACGCCGTCGCTCTACGACCTGCTCACCCAGGTGCAGGCGCAGGCGGCGAAGGGCAACCCGGAGTCCTACTACCTCTTCAGGACCAAGAGCGTGCCCGCGAAGACGAAGAAGGGCACGCCGACGGTCACGCACTCACTGCTGCAGGGCCCGGCACAGACGGTCAAGGCGCTCCTCGCGCCGTACGGTGGGAAGACGCCGGCCGGCGGCCAGATCTTCAAGGTGCCCGCGCATACGCTCGTGGTCTCCTGCCCGGCTGCGAACGGCTGCCCCGGCGCGACCGCCGCGTCGGGCACGTACTACTACCTCTTCAAGTACAACCCGAGCGCGCCCAACGGCCCGCCTGAGCTGACGGGCAAGGACCTCACGTCCTCCGGGACACGCGCCGACTTCGACCCGACGACCGGCCAGCCGATCGTCCTTCTCGGGTTCACGCACCACGGCGCGAAGGCGTTCCAGCAGATCACGAAGGCCGAGTACGAGCGCGGAAAGATCGCGGCGACGATCGGCGGACAACCGAATACGCTGCTTCCGCAGTACGAGCAGCACAACGCGATCGTGCTCGACGGCGTCCTCCAGTCGACGCCGTACATCGACTACACGCAGGCATCGCTCCAGGACGGGATCAGCGGAGGCGCCGAGATCCAGATGGGCTCGGGCGGCCTGAAGGCTGCGAAAGACCTTGCCCTCGTGCTGCAGACGGGCGCCCTGCCGTACAACTTCCAGCAGGTCGAGCGCAGCGACGTCTCAGCGACGCTCGGCAAGGACTCGCTCACGCAGGCCTGGCATGCCGCCCTCGTCGGCCTGATCGTGGTCGCGATCTTCCTGCTCGTCCTGTACCGCTTCCTCGGCCTCGTCGCGGTCTTCGGCCTCGCCATCTACGCGGCTCTCTACTACGCGGCCATCCTGCTCTTCAACGTCACGCTCACGCTTCCGGGCTTCGCGGGCCTGATCCTCACCATCGGCGTCGCAGCCGACGCGAACGTCGTCGTCTTCGAACGCATCAAGGAAGAAGTGCGGTCCGGGAAGTCCGTGAAGGCCGCGATCTCGGCCGGCTACGGCAAGGGCTTCCACACCATCCTCGATGCCAACGTCGTCACCGCCATCACCGCGTTCGTCCTGTTCCTCATCGCGGTCGCGTCGGTGAAGGGCTTCGCGCTGATGCTGCTCATCGGCACGCTCATCTCGCTGCTGACCGCGGTCGCGGCGACGCGCGCCATGCTGGGCCTGCTGTCGGGCTTCCGCTGGTTCGACAACCCGCGCTTCATGGGCGCGCACGGCCAGCAGACGGCGAAGTGGCTTCAGATCGACTTCATGCGCCGCCGCTATTGGTGGTTCGCGATCTCCGGCGTCATCATCGTCGCCGGCGCCGCGTCGCTCGGAGTCCGCGGCCTCAACCTCGGCATCGACTTCAAGGGCGGGACGCAGCTCACCTTCAAGACCCACCAGCCGCAGAAGCAGGCGGACGTGCTGAAGGTCGCCGCCGCCGACGGCCAGCCGGACGCGGTCGTGCAGGGCAAGGGCACCTCTGTGAACGGCGGCTACACGGCGTGGCAGGTGCGCACCAAGTCGCTCAAGGGTGCCGAGCTCTCCACGTTGACGAATGACTTCCAGCGCAACGTCGGCGCGTTCGCGACCGGGTCGAAGGACGTCTCTGCGAGCTTCGGCCACCAGATCGCGATCGACGCGATCTACGGGATCCTCGTTTCGCTTGCGCTGATCATCATCTACATCACGCTGCGCTTCGATCTCAAGTTCGCGGTGCCGGTGATCCTCGCGATGATCCACGACATCCTCATCACGGTCGGGATCTACTCGCTCGTGTTCAAGGAGGTGACGATCGACACGGTTGCGGCGGTGCTCACCGTGCTCGGTTACTCCATCTACGACACGATCATCATCTTCGACCGCGTGCGCGAGAACATCCCGCTCATGCGGCGGCAGCCGTTCGCGACGATCATGAACGTCTCGCTGTGGGAGACGATCCGGCGTTCGCTGGCGACGACGTTCATCACGCTGCTCCCGATCGCCGCGCTCGAGATTCTCGGCGGCGCGACGCTGAAGGACTTCGCCTTCGCGCTCCTCATCGGTGTCACCTCGGGTGCGTACTCCTCGATCTTCATCGCCGCCCCGCTGCTCACGATGTGGAAGGAGCGCGAGCCCGAGTACGGGCGCCGCAAGGAGGCCGCAGGTGGCGACGGCAGCGGCGACGGGCGGGCGGTGATGGCTCTGCGGCAGTCGGAGCAGGCGCTCGCGGCGGAGTCGACGCCGGAGCTCGTCGACGCCGTCACCGGGGCGACATCTGCGCCGGAGGCGCAGGCGCGGCGGGAGAAGCGTCGCCAGCGCCGGCGCACGAGACCGCACGGCCGTGCCCGCTAACTCGCGCATCGTCGAAGTCCTCGAGGAGCTGCTGGGCGAGCTGCCGTCTCGCGTGCGCGGCTCTCGGACACGTGCCGGCGAACAGACGATGTCGCTCCTACGGAGTCTCGTCGAGGATCTGAACCTCGTTACGCGTGACGATCTGGACGAGCTCGAGCTTCGCGTCGCGCAGCTCGAGCATCGGCTGACATTGCTCGAAGCGCCGCACGACGCGCCGCCGGCGTAGGCCGGCGGAAGCGGTCGAACGTCGCCTGGAAGCGCTCGACGTCGAGCACGATGTACGCGCAGAGCGCCGCGAGCGGCAGCTCGCCGAAGACGGCCTCCAGCGACGCCTCGACGATCTCGCCGCCCGACTGCGAGGTGACGATGTCGAACCAGGCGTCGCAGACGAGCATCGTGCCGGTGACGGCCGCGAGCGGAACGAGCCAGCGCACCCGGGTGACTGCAGCCCAGGCGGTGGCGGCGAATGCGATCGCGAGCGCGATGTCGAACCCGACCCAGGCGAGGTCATAGCGCTCGGTGACGTGTCGTGACGGCAACGTGAACGTCAGGTACAGCGTCCATGGGATGAGAAACAGCGCGACGAACCCGAGGAGCGGAGCGAGCCAGCGCGGAAGCTGCGGTCCGGTCGGCATGAGGAGGTTGTACCCTGCCCGCGTGAGGCTGCGGAGCCCCAGGCCCGAGTCGCTTCTAGCCTGGGCCGCCGCGTTCGTCGGCGCCCTGGGCGTGGCGTCCGCGCTCACGCCGGAGATGGCGGACCGGGTCCGCCTCGTGCGGGGCGTCCTTCCTCCGGGCTTTCCCACCGCAGCGCGCGTGGGCGCGCTCGCGTTCGGCATCCTCCTCATCTGGCTTTCCCGCTCGCTCGCCGCCCGCCGCCGGCGTGCCTGGCAGCTCGCCGTCGCGCTCGTGATCGCATCGGCGATCGCGCATCTCGCCAAGGGGCTCGACGTCGAGGAGGCGGGCATCTCGCTGCTGCTGCTCGCTGCGCTCCTGCGCTACCGCAGTCGGTTCGACGTTCCCGGCGACCCGGCTTCGACGCGGCCGCTCGTCGCGGTCGGAGCGGCAGCGGCGGCAGCGGCCGCGGTCGCACTGGGCGTCGAGCTGCACGGCGGCGAGCTGCCGGACCGGTTGTCCGACGTGTTCACGGCCCTCGGGTTCATCTTCGGCACCGCCGCTCTCTATTTCTGGCTGCGGCCCTTCACGCACAAGGTTGCTCAGACGGTGGGGGAGCGGCGCGTGGCGCGCGCGCTCATCGACGCGTACGGGAGCGACAGCCTCTCCTTCTTCGCGCTCCGCCGCGACAAGAGCTACTTCTTCTCGCCCACGCGGAATGCATTCCTCGCCTACCGCGTCGTCGCCGGCGCCGCACTCATCAGCGGCGACCCGGTTGGCGACGAGACCGAGTTCGACGCGCTGCTCGCCGAGTTCCGGCGGGTGGTTCGCGCGCACGGCTGGCGCATGGCCGTGCTCGGCGCCTCCGACGCGCAGCTCGACCGGTACCGCGCGATCGGGCTGCGCCCGATCCTGCTCGGCGAGGAAGCGGTGCTGCGGCCGGCGGAGTTCTCGCTCGAAGGGCGGCCGATCCGCAAGGTGCGCCAGTCGGTCACCCGGCTGACGAAGGCCGGCTACCGGCTGCGCGTCGTCGCCGCCGAGGACGCCGACCCGGCGTTGCGCGCCGCGCTCGACGAGGTCTCGGAGCAGTGGCGCGGGAACCAGCCCGAGCGTGGCTTCACGATGGCGATGGACGAGCTGTACGCGCCGGGCACCGTCTTCGCGGTCGCGGAGGCGGAGAACGGCGAGGTCGGGGGCTTCCTGCACCTCGCGCCGACGGCGGCCGGAGGCGGCTGGTCGCTGAGCACGATGCGCCGCGGTCCCGACACGCCGAACGGACTCACCGAGTTCCTCATCGCCGAGACGCTCGCATGGGGGAAGGAGACCGGCGTGGCCGAGGTGTCGCTGAACTTCTGCGCGTTCACGGAGCTGATCTCGCCCGAGCGCGCGATCACCGTGCCGCGCCGCTTCGCCCGCCGTGCGCTACTGGCGGCGGACAGCGTCTTCCAGCTCGAGCGCCTGTACGCGTTCAACCGCAAGTTCTTCCCCGAGTGGCGTCCGCGCTACCTGTGCGTGGAGCGGCTCAGCGACCTGCCCCGCGTCGGCCTCGCGTACCTGCACGTGGAGCAGCTGCTCGTGCCGCCGGGGCCGTGGGGCAAGCGCACGCAGCGCGACCGCCAGGTCGTGTCACACTGAGTCGGATGGCCCAGCCGGCGCCGCGCACGCTCAGCCGCCTGTCCGAGATCGCACAGGTCATGGTGCGCCACGGCTTCGGCTACTTCTTCGAGGCGCACAAGCTCACCGACCTCATTCCGGGGCGGCGAATCGCAGACGTCGACGCGATGACGCCGTCGGCGCGCGGTCAGCACCTGCGCGAGGTGCTCGAGGAGCTCGGCCCGACGTTCGTGAAGTTCGGGCAGCTCCTGTCCACGCGGCCCGACGTCGTCCCGCCCGACCTGATCGCCGAGCTGCGGCCACTGCAGGACGACGTGCGCCCGTTCCCCTTCGAGCAGGCAGAGCGCGTGATCGAGGAGGAGCTCGGGAACTCGATCGAGCGCCTCTTCCTCGACTTCGACCCCATGCCGGTCGCGGCGGCGTCGATCGGCCAGGTGCACCGCGCGACGCTCCCGAACGGCCGCAAGGTCGCGGTGAAGGTCCAGCGGCCGGACGCGGTGCGGCAGATCGAGGCCGATCTCGTCCTCCTGTACCAGGCGGCGAAGCTCGTGCGGGAGCGCGTGCGTGCGCTTGACTTCGTCGACGCACGTGCGCTCGTGGACGAGTTCGCGCGGCAGATCCGGCAGGAGCTCGACTACCGGCTCGAGGGCCGCAACGCGCAGACGTTCCATCGCAACTTCGCGGGGGATCCGCACGTGCACGTGCCGAAGGTGCACTGGACGTACACGCGCGCGCGCGTGCTGACGCTCGAGTGGCTCGACGGGACGCAGCTCGCCGACGCCGACACGCTCGGTCTCACGCTCGAGGAGCGGCGCGACCTCGCGTACCTCGTCGCCGAGACCTGGATGACCATGATCTTCCGGCACGGGTTCTTCCACGCCGACCCGCACCCCGCGAACATCCTCGTGCTGGAGGAAGCGGGAACAATCGGCCTTGTCGACTTCGGCGCGGCCGGCAAGCTGAGCGACGACGACATGACGAAGCTGACGCGGCTCTTCATCGACGCCGCGGCGGAGAACGTCGACATGCTCCCGAAGCGGCTCTCCGATCTCGGCGTGCGCTATCCGCGCGAGCGCGAGGAGGAGTTCCTCGCCGAGCTGCGCGAGATCTACTACCGCTACTACGGCGCGAGCCTCGCCGAGATCGACCCGATCCAGGTGATCCGCGAGGCGTTCCAGCTCATCTACTCGATGAACCTGCACCTCCCGACGCGCTACCTGCTGCTCGACCGTGCGATTGCGACGCTCGGCTCGGTCGGCGTCGAGCTCTATCCCGACTTCAACGTGTTCGAGGTCGCGCGTCCGTACGCGCGCGGGCTGATGATCGACCGCTTCACGCCGGAGCGCATCGCGCGGCGTGCGCGACGCGACGCGTTCCAGTACGCGCACATCCTGCGCGAGGCGCCGCAGCAGATCCACGAGATCCTCGAGGAGCTGCGCGACGGGCAGATCGAGGTCGGCTTCGTGCACAAGGGGCTCGAGGACTTCCTCGAGCAGCTGCAACGCGTGTTCAACCGGCTCGTGATCGCGCTCGTCGTCACCGGCGGCCTCATCGGCTCGAGCCTCATCGGGATCTTTGCGAAGGCGGGACCGCACGTCCTCGGGATCAATGCGATCTCCGTGGTCGGGTTCGCGCTCTCCGCCGTGCTCGGCGTGTGGCTCCTGTACGGCGTGGTCCGCAGCGGCCGTTTGTAGACGAGAAGTCACACTTCTGCGCGAAAGGACATCTGGCGCCCGCACGGACGCCTGGCTACCTTCGCCGCATGACCGCGCTGATGCTCGCCGAGCCCGAAGCGTCGGTGCGCGGCTTCCTCGCACAGCAGCTCGCGAGCGACGGCTTCGACGTCCTCGCCTTCGAGGACGCCGCCGAGCTCCCGCGGGCGGCCGAGCCGGACGTGCTCTTGCTCGGCGATCCGGCTGCGCTCGACCGCTGCCGCCTCGGCAACTGCGCCGTGATCGTGCTCGGGCGTGCGGATGCGTCCGAGCGCGTGCGTGCGCTGGAGCACTGCGACGACTACCTGACGCGGCCCTTCGCGTACGAGGAGCTCGTGGCGCGCATCCGCGCCGTCCTCCGCCGCCGCTCGCCGCGGGCCGAGCTCGTCGACCTCGGCGAGCTCGTCGTCGACCGGTCCGCGCGTCGCGTGGTCGTGCGCGGCCGTGACGTGGCCCTGGCGGCGAAGGAGTACACGCTCTTGCTGCGGATGGCGCAGGACCCGGATCGCGTGTTCACGCGCGAGCAGCTGCTTCGCGACGTGTGGGGATACAGGACGTTCGTGCCCACGAGAACTGTCGAGTCGCATGCCTCACGCGTGCGCTGCAAGCTCGCGGCGGCCGGGCTGCCCGGCTGGATCGTGAACGTGTGGGGCGTCGGGTACAAGCTCCGTCCGACGGCGGGTTGACCATGTCGGCATGCATCCACTCCTTGGCATGACGGCGCACAACGCGCTCCGGTTGAGGGAAGTGTCGGCGGCGCTGGTCGCTATCGCGGGCGTCTTGATGGTTCTCGGCTCGATGATGCCGATGGGCCGGCGCGGCGGTACGTGGCTGGCGGGAGTCGCGTTCGCGGTCGCGGGCGTGCTCGCCGTCATCGCCCTTCACTGGGGCTAGACAGACAGCTAGAGGATCGCGCCCTCGAGGCGCAGGAGCAGCTCCTTGCGGTGGAGCCCTCCGCCGTAGCCGGTCAGGCTGCCGTTCGCACCGACGACGCGGTGGCACGGCAGCACGATCGGCACCGGGTTCCGGTTCATCACGGTGCCGACCGCCCGCGCGGCGCGCGGGTTGCCGGCACGGGCCGCGAGCGTCCCGTACGTCGTCGTCTCGCCGTAGCCGACCCGCGCGAGCTCGGAGAGCACGCGGAGATAGAAGTCGGGCTGGCCACGGAGGTCGAGGTCGACGTCGAAGCTCCGGCGCCGCCCCTCGAGGTATTCGTCCAGCTCGCGGTGGACCCGGTCGACCGGCTTGGACGAACGAAGGACGCGCGGGCCGTACGTGCGGGCGAGCTGCTCCAGCTCCCGTTCCGGGCTCGGGTCGAAGCTGATGCGGCAGAGGCCGCGGTCGGTGACGCCGACGAGCAGCGGCCCCATGGCCGTGTCGTCGAACACGTCGTAGGCGACGTCCAGCAGCCCCTCGGCGGCGGCTGCCGCGCGGAAGCGCTGGTCGAGCTCGAGGGTCGGGACTTCCATCACTGCTGCTCCTTTCGCAGGCGCCGCACGCCGGCGGAGGCCGCCTGGCGCGCTGCCGCTTCGGTCGAGCCGAGCGCCGCGCCGATCTCGTCGTAGGCGAGGTCGTACCCGTACCGCAGCACGACCGCGGCTCGCTCCTTCGGAGGAAGCTCGTCGGTCAGAGGCGCGAGCTCCTCGTATGCGGGACGCCCGTCCTCGGTCACGAGCTCAGGCATCTCGCCCTGCGGCCGCTGCCGCCGGACGCCGTCGAGCACGATGCGGTTCGCGATCGTGAGCGCCCACGCCCG
>DASUIG010000018.1:0-26144 GCA_036273155.1 Gaiellaceae bacterium
GCGGCGAAGCCGACTGTCCGCGGCGCCTCCTGCACGATCACGACGCGTCCCGTCTTCGACGCGGAAGCAAGGAGAGCTTCCTCGTCGAGGGGCCGCAGCGAACGGATGTCGACGACTTCGCACGACGCCTCGCCGGCGAGCTCGTCCGCGGCGCGCTCGCACAGCGGCACCATCGCGCCGTAAGCGACGAGCGTCACGTCGGTTCCCTCGCGCGCAACTCGCGCCTTGCCGAGCGGGACGACGTAATCGCCCTCCGGCACCTCGCCGCGCTCGGTGCGATAGATGAGCTTCGGCTCGAGGATCACCACCGGATCGGCGTCGCGAATCGCCGCCGCGAGCAACCCCTTCGCATCCGCAGGCGTGGACGGGATCGCGACCTTGATGCCCGGCGTGTGCACGTAGTAGGTCTCCGGAGAGTCGTCGTGCAGCTCCGGCGCGCGCACTCCGCCCCCGTACGGCATGCGCACCGTGATCGGGAATTCCATCCTCCCGCCCGTGCGCCAGCGGTAGCGGCCGACGTGCGTGATCAGCTGGTCGAGGCACGGATACGAGAACGCGTCGTACTGCATCTCGCACACAGGCTTCCATCCGGCCATGCACAACCCGACAGCCGTGCCCAGGATCCCCGCCTCCGCGAGCGGCGTGTCGACGCAGCGGCTTTCGCCGAAGCGCTCGCGCAGGCCCGCGGTCGCGCGGAACACGCCGCCCGCGCGGCCGACGTCCTCGCCCATGACCATGACAGAGTCGTCGCGCGCGAGCTCGACGTGCAGCGCGTCGTTCACCGCGTCGACGAGGAGCTTCTCAGCCAAGGAGCCAGCCGTCCTTCATGTTCGGCGGTGGATTCACGTACGCGTGCTCGAACACGAGCTCCGGGTCCGGCTCCGGCTCGGCTTCCGCGGCCGCGATCCCCGCGCGCATCGCCTCGAGCGCCTCGGCCTTGATCTCCGCCTCGAGCTCGTCGCCGAGAACGCCGAGCTTGCGCAGGTAGCGCTCGTAGCGGCCGAGGCACTCGTTCTTCTTCTCCTCCTCGACGCGCGCCATGTCGATGTACGCGCGAGGATCGTCGGCGGTCGCGTGCGGCGCCGCGCGGTAGGTGACCGCCTCGATGAACGTCGGCCCCTCCCCGGCACGCGCGCGCTCGACCGCCTCGCGCGTCGCCTCGTACACGGCGAGGACGTCGCCGCCGTCGACGCGTACGCCGGCCATGCCGTAGCCGACGGCCTTGTCCGCGAGCGTCTCTGCGCGAGTCTGCGCCGAGAGCGGCGTCGAGATCGCCCACTGGTTGTTGTTGCAGAAGAGAATCGCCGGCGCCTGCATCACCGCTGCGAAGTTGGCGCCCTCGTGGAACGCGCCTTCGCTCGTCGCGCCGTCGCCGAAGTACGCGATCGCGCACGCGTTCTCTCCCTTCAGCTTCTTGCCCCATGCGAGCCCGACGGCGTGCGGAACGTGCGTCCCGATCGGGACGCAGATGGACGCGACGTTGTAGTCGGCCGGGTTCCACCAGCCTGCGGGATGCCCGCGCCACCAGTGGAGGATCGTCGCCGGAGGGATCCCGCGCAGGAGGCCGATCGCCGACTCGCGGTAGCTCGGGAAGATCCAGTCCTCGTCCGCGAGCGCGTACACGGAGCCGGCCTGCATCGCCTCGTGGTTCCAGAAGATCGCGTACGTGCCGATTCGGCCCTGGCGGTGGTACACGAGCGAGCGCTCGTCGTACGTCCGCAGAAGCACCATCGAGCGGTAGAGATCGAGCAGCTCCTGCTCGCCGACGCCGTCGAGCTCCCGCTCCTCGTCCAGCACGCTCCGCTGCGCCACCAGCGCCACAGAAGAAGCGTAACGAGCGGCCCGCCGGCGAAGCCGGCGAGCCTCGTAGGTCGGCGTCGCAGGCGACGCCTCAGACGAACACCGAAACGGCCTGGCGCTCGGCCTCGAAGACCGCCTCCTGCACGTCGCCGAGATCCTCGCCGTCGGCGTGGAGCGCCATCGGGCGGTCGCAGGCGATCTCCACGCGGTCGAGGTCGTGGCCGTACAGCGTGTTCTTGCGACCGCGGGAGCGCCCGGACAGGATCGAGAGCGCGAACGGCACGAGCGAGCGGCGGCGGACGCGGACGGGCGCGACGAGATCGAGGCCCTCCTCGAAATGAGCGCCCGGGACGATCGGAAGCGGGAGCCGCTTCAGATACGTGTACGGGCTTCCGTTCGCGACGAACGCGAACGCCGCGCGGCCGAATCCCTTCACCTCGAGCGCAGGCTCCATGTGCCCGGTGTGCGTCGCGATCTCGCTGACGACGGCGCGCGCGAACGCGAGATCGCCGGGACGCTTCCCCTGGTCGGTGCGGCCCATGCGGTCGACGCGGCGCACGGCCTCCGCATCGAGACCGACGCCTGCGGCGAACGCGAAGCGGCGGCCGTTGACGCGGCCGACGGTGATGCGGCGCAGCCGCCGTTCCTCGATCGCGCCGCCGAGACGCTTCGCGGCCGCGACCGGATCGTGCGGCAGCCCGAGCGCGCGCGAGAGGACGCTCGTCCCGCCCCCCGGAAGGAAGCCGATGGGCACGTCCCCCGTCAGCCCGTTCAGGGCCTCGTTGAACCCGCCGTCGCCGGAGTACACGACGATCGCCTCGCAGCCGCCGTCGATCGCGGCGCTCACGAGCTCCGTCGCGTGGCCCGGGCGCTCGGTCAGGACGACGTCGAGCCCGGCGATGTGCGCGAGCTCCGCCTGGACCTCGGCGAGCTTCGCCTCCGTCACGTGCGAGGCGAACGGGTTGACGATCAGCGTGACCTTGTTCAGGCCGTCAGTGAATCACGACGGCGCCGCTCGAGAGCACGCCCCCGAGCGTGGCGCGGTGCTGCCACGAGATCCTGAACACGTCGCGTGCGCCGCCGTCCACCGCGAGCGCGCTGAAGCGCACGCGCGCGCCGTCGGCGACGCCCACTCCCTGCATGAGCACCGACTTCGCAGCCCAGCGCATGGACGTGAAGCTGAGCGCACGGAAGAGCTGCGTCGAGCCGCGGTGCAGCACGATCTTCGCGCCGGGGCCGGCCGCGAAATCGATCCGGAACGTCGCTGTCGGAACGACTCCTGCCGCGCGCACGAAGCGGAAGCGCGCGGCCCGCACACCCGCGACGCCCGAGAGGCCGGCGCCGGGGACGATCTCCGGAGACAGCGCCTGCCCCTGCGGCGGCTGCTGGTCCGCGAGCGCGGGGGCGGCGACGATCAGAGCGGCGACGGCGGCGAGCGCGAGGCGCATCCCGCTGGATGCGTACCCCGCCTAGGGCGTCGCGTAACCTCGCATCCCGTCCACGAGCAGCGCGGTGAAGCGGTCGGCGAGCGCGTCGGTCTCCGCGCCGGGCCGCAGCCACGTGTACGTCCAGTTCGCGGCCGACAGAGCGAGGAGCGCGGCCGTCCCGTCGTCGAGATCGGTGCGCAGCTGGCCGAGCTCGCGACCTTCACGGAAGAGCGCGCGGAAGCGCTCCTCGTATCGGCGGCGCTCGGCGACGAAGGCGTCGCGGCGCTCCCCCTCGAGGTAGCGCCATTCGCGGATGAAGACGGTCGCGACGTCCAGCTGCTCGGCGACGACGCGCAGGTGCGCCCGCAGGGCGTCGCGGATCCGGTCGAGCGGCGGCGCGTCCTCCGGTACCGCGTCGAGAGCGGCGTGGAACGCGGCGGCCCCGTCGCTCGCCACCTCCCAGAGCAGGTCGGCCTTCGACTCGATGTGGGAGTAGAGCGAGCCCTTCTGCACGCCGAGCGCATCGGCGAGGTCGCCGACCGAGGTGCCGTGGTAGCCCTTCTCGGCGAAGAGCCGGGCCGCCGCCCGGGTTAGCTCGGTGCGCCGCGTGGACATCTAGACTTAGGCTAACGATCGTTCGGAAGGGGACACGGAATGCCCGATGAGCAGGCCTTTCTCGAGTACGTCCAGGGTGGCGGCCAGGTGGAGACCGGCGACTGGATGCCGGACGACTACCGGGCGAAGCTCATCAAGTTCATCGAGATGCACGGCAACTCCGAGCTCATGGGCGTCCTGCCCGAGCGAGAGTGGATCCTCCGTGTGCCGACGCTCCAGCGCAAGCTCGCGCTCACGGCCAAGGTGCAGGACGAGGTCGGGCACGCGCAGCTCATCTACCGCGTGGTCGAGGATCTCGGAAAGCCGCGCGAGCGCTGCCTCGCCGACCTCGTCGACGGGAAGGCGAAGTTCCACAACGTCTTCCATTACCCGACGAAGACGTGGGGCGACGTCGGCGTGATCGCATGGCTCGTCGACGCGGCCGCGATCATCTCCCAGAAGGCGCTCCTCAAGTGCTCGTACGCGCCGTACGCGCGGATCATGAAGAAGATCTGCTGGGAGGAGTCGTTCCACATCCTCCATGGCCGCGACGTGATCCTGACGATGATGAACGGCACAGACGAGCAGCGCGAACTCGTGCAGGAAGCCGTGAACCGCTGGTGGGGACCGCTGATGCAGTTCCACGGCAACCCGATCCCCAAAGAGACGGACCCGATGTATATCTGGCGGATCAAGTCGCAGGGGAACGAGGAGGCGCGCCAGCAGTTCCTCGACGGCTACGTGCCCCAGGTCTGGGAGCTCGGCCTCACGGTTCCCGATCCGAAGCTGCGCCGCCGCGAGGACGGGACCTGGGAGTACGGCGAGCCCGATTGGGACGAGCTCAGGCACGTCGTCACGGGGCACGGGCCGAAGACCGACGAGCGGCTCGCCTTCCGCCGCCGGTTCCTCGACCAGGAGCAGTGGGTGCGCGACGCGGTCCTCGCCGCATGATCTACGAGGTCTTTCGCAGGGAGCGGAAGGGGCAGGCGTTCGAACACGCCGGCTCGATGGTCGCGCCCGACACGGAGTTCGCAGAGGCATGGGCGCGCGAGCAGTACGGCCGTCGTGGCGAGTCCGTTGCGCTGTGGCTCGTCCCACGCGGCGCGATCCACGACGTCGAGGACTGGGCGGACGAGTTCGACCTCAAGTACCGGCGCGTCGACGGCTACTCGATCAAGGCACGATTGAAGGAAGCGCGCGAACGAGCTGCTCAGCCGATGGCAAGGGGTGAAGGGTCGACTCGTGGCCGATGACCGCGAGCTGCTGCTCGGACTGGCTGACGACGAGCTCGTCATCGGCTGGCGAGACTCCGAGTGGACGGGCATCGCGCCGCTGCTCGAGGAGGACGTCGCGTTCTCGTCCATCGCGCAGAACGAGATCGGACATGCGCGCGCGGTCTACGAGCGTCTGACGGACGACGCGGACGCACTCGCGTTCGACCGGCCGTTGGACGAGTACCGCTGCGCGCCGCTCGTCGAGCTGCGCCTGCTCGACTGGGCGCACACGATCGCGCGGCGCTGGCTGTACGAGGTCGCGGACGAGATCCGCATCACGGCATTGATGGAGGACGCAGACGTCGGTGGGCTCGCGGCGAAGATCAACCGCGAGGAGGCCTACCACCGCATGCACGCGGAGATGTGGCGCGAGCGCCTGCGTGACGAGCCGCGCTTCCGCGAGGCGGTGACGGAGCTGTGGCCGTACGCGCTCGGCGTCGTCCTGCCCGCGCAGCGCGAGGAGCTCGCGGCCCGCGTCGGGCTGGACGAGGTCGCGGCGGTCGAGCGCGGCTCGCACACGGACGATTTCGCGCCATTGTGGGAGGAGATGACGATGGTGCGACGCTCGGCCCCGGCGGGTGCGCAATGGTGACCGCCGAACAGGTGTGGGCGGCGCTCGACGAGATCCCGGACCCGGAGATCCCGGTCGTCTCGCTCGTCGACCTCGGGGTCATCCGTTCGGTCGACGTCTCGGACGACGCCGTCCGCGTGGAGTTCACGCCCACGTTCCTCGGCTGCCCCGCGCTCGAGGCGATGGTGCGCGCAATCGAGGGCAAGGTCGGCGAGCTCGGCGCCGCCGCGGACGTCGACGTCGTGAATGACGATTCCTGGTCGACGGACAAGATCACGGCTGTCGGCCGCGAGAAGCTGCGCGAGGCCGGGTTCGCACCGCCGGCGCCGAGGTTGGTGCAGCTGAAGTCACAGGTGCACCGCTGCCCCTATTGCGGCTCGACCGACACGAAGCTCGAGAACATCTTCGGCCCGACCCCCTGTCGTTCGCTCCGCTACTGCGCGAGCTGCAGGCAGCCGTTCGAGCAGTTCAAGACGATCTAGAGCCCGACGTTGAAGCTCGGGTACTGCGACGTCAAGAGCGACGTGTACGCCTGCGTCTGCGCGTGGTAGCGGATCGTGAACGCGAGCAGGTTGCGCATACCCTCCGGCATCCGCCTGAGGAAGAGACACGGAACCAGGCGAAGAGCGCGACGATGCCCATGAGGTAGTTCATGACGTACGAGACGATGGGCGCCGGGATGGCGAGCAACACCCGGAAGAAGACGCCGAGCCGGCCCTGCTCCTGCGGCGGAGCGATGCGCACGTCGATTGGATAGCTCCCCTCCTCTGCAGGTCGTCGGTAACGACGAGGGTGACCGCGTGCTCCATCGCGGCGGGTCTAGACTTCAAGCCGTTCGTCGACTAGGGGGCAGGGCCGTGCGGCGGGTCACGCCACCTCACAACGGTGAGGGGGTATGGAATGCACGTTCGACGTCGGCACTCGCACGTTCTCAGCGCAAGTCTCGCGGTCGTCGCGGCCGCGGCTGCGCTGCTGCTCGGGGGCGGGTCGTCCCAGGCGGCATCTGGACATCCCTACCTGGCGCTGGGTGACAGCGTCGGCTTCGGCTACATCACGCAGGCCGGATTCGAGTACCGCAACGCCGACAACTTCGTCGGCTACCCGGACTACGTCGCACCGGCGCTCGGCTTCCAGGAGACCAGCGCCCACTGCCCAGGCGAAGCGACGACCGGGTTCATCTCCTCCACCGGTGCCGACAACGGCTGCCGGCCGTACAAGGCAGCGTTCCCACTGCATGTGTCGTACACCGCGACACAGCTCGACTTCGCGACGAGCTTCCTCGTCGCCCATCCGAACACCGGGCTCGTCACGCTCCAGATCGGCGCGAACGACGCCTTCATCCTGGAAAGGAATTGCGCCGGGGACGCCAAGTGCATCGCGGCGGGGCTGCCGGCGCTCCTCGCCCAGGTCAGCAGCAACGTGGACACGATCCTGCGCGACCTGAAGGCGACGCGCTTCCACGGGCTACTGATGGTCGTGAACTACTACTCGCTCGACTACAGCGACGCCGCGGGCACCGCGCTGACCGTGGCGCTGAACAACGCGATCACGAGCCACGCGCAGGCCGACGGAGCCGTGGTCGCGGATGCCTTCACGGCCTTCCTGCATGCGGCGGCGACGTCCGGCGGCAAGACCTGCCAGGCGGGCCTACTGAACGCAGCGCCGCAGAACCAGTTCACCTGCGACGTCCATCCGAGCCAGTCCGGCCAGAAGCTGCTGGCGGAGACGGTCGACAGCGAATACCACGCCGCGACCGGCGACTGATCGATGCAGCTCAGGGGCGGGGACTCGAGGTCCCCGCCCCGCCACGTACCGACCGCCGCTCGGGATAGGCTCACCGGCGTGAGCATCGAGATCCTCTACTGCCCCGTCTGAAGCGGCTACGACCGACGGGCCGCGAGTCTCGCGGCCGAGCTACGTGAGCACGGGTTCGAAGCCGCCGCCCGCGAAGGAGCGAAGAGCCAGTACGACGTGATCGCCGACGGGACGACGGTCTTCTCGAAGGAACGAGAGCATCGCTTCCCCGAGGACGGCGAAGTCCTCGCGCTGCTCAGCTCCCGCTGAAGGTCGCCGGGCGCTTCTCGACGAAGGCCGCGACGCCCTCGCGAAAGTCGGCCGTCTGCGCCGCCGCAGCCTGCAGCTGCGCTTCGAGCTCGAGCTGTTCCTCGAGTGTCGCGTTGTCGGCGTGGTCGAACAGGCGCTTCGTCATCCCGACCGCCCGCGTCGGCATCGCCGCGTAGGCCGCCGCGACCTCAGCCGTCCGCGCGGCGAACGAATCCGCCTCCACCACCTCCGACACGAGCCCCCACGCGTGCGCCTCGGCCGCGGTCAGCCGCCGGTTGGACGACATCCACTCGAACGCGCGCGGCGCGCCGAGCAACCGGTGGATGAAGTACGTGCCGCCGGAGTCGGGAACGAGCCCGATGCCGACGAAGCCCGGAACGAAGAACGCCGCATCGGATGCGATGCGGACGTCGCAGGCGCACGCGAGCGACAGCCCCGCGCCTGCGCACGCACCGTTCACGGCCGCAATGACAGGCTTCTCGAGCGCACGGATGGCGAGCACGTTCGGGTGGTATGTCGCGCGCAGGCCGTCGCCGACATCGGGCGCCTCGCCGAACTCCGTCAGGTCCTGGCCGGCGCAGAAGCCGCGGCCGGCACCGGTGATGACGACCGCGCGCACCTCGGGATCGCGCACCTCCTTGAGCGCGTCGCGCAGCGCGGCATGGAGCGCGCGGTTGAAGGCGTTCATCACGGCGGGACGATTGAGCGTGATCGTCTGGACGGCGCCCTCGCGCGTCACCTCGACCTCAGCCATGAGCGAGACCCTAACCCGCGGCGACCGTTGCCGCCGCCACGCCCGAGAGCGCGCTGTAGTCGGCCGGCGTCATCTGATCCCCGAGAAACACCGAGAAACCGCGTGTGCTCAGCGCCTGCAGAAGCGGGACGTACTTTGCCGCCGGGTAGTGGTGATAGACGCCGATGACGGGATGGACGGCGCCGATGGCCCAACCCGCCCGTAGGGCGTGCGCGACGGTGAGATCCGGTCGATAGCCGGGGTACTGGTTGTAGTACGCCTCCGGCAGGAGGTCGAAGCCGCCGGTCCGCCAGGCGCCGAAGTTGATCGGCAGCACCCAGGGTGCCTTCGCGGCGCCCAGGGTGACGAGCGCGGCGGGAATCGTCGGCTGCAACGCGCGGAAGGCGCGCACGAAGAACGCCGACCTCCAGTAACCGTTGCCCGCGTCGATCTTCTCGTACGGCCCTTCCGCGTCTGCGATGTAGAAGTCGAAGCCGTACGTCCGGATCGCGAGGTCGGCCACCGCGGCGCCCGCGATCGGGTTGTAACTCTCGACGCCCCACGCTCCCACCCGCAGGCCGTGCTCGCGCATCACCTCGATCCAGTGGGTGTTCGTCCAGTCGAGGGTCTGGACATCGTCGACGTGCATTGCGATCCACGTGAAGTGGGCCGCTTGGAGCCAGCCGGCGACCGTCTCCGGGTCAGGGAAGTCCTGCGGGTTGTCGACGAACACGCCGACGCCGGAGAAGACGTTCGCGGGCGCGTCGGCGCGCGCCACACCCGTGGACGCGAACAACGCAGCCGCAAGGACCGCTATCAACCCGATCCGCCGAACCATGCCCCGGCCCGACTCTAGGACGGAATCAGCGCCCTGTGAAGTCCGGCTTTCGCTTCTCGAGAAATGCCTTCAGCCCCTCGCCTGCGTCCTCGGAGGCCCGGGCGAGGAAGAACGAGCGCCGCTCGAGCTCGACGCCGGCTGCGAGCGGCGTCTCGAAGGACTGGTCGATGGCCTCCTTGGCGAGGCGAACGGCGATCGGCCCCTTCGCCGCGATCTCGCGCGCGACGCGCTTGGCCTCGTCCAGCCACGCCTCCTTGGCCACCACGCGCGCGACGAGCCCGTGCGCGAGCGCCTCCCGCGCGGAGAGCATCCGGCCGGTGAGGATCATGTCCATCGCGATCGCCTTGCCGACGGCGCGCGTCAGGCGCTGCGTGCCTCCGGCGCCGGGCAGGACGCCGAGGTTGATCTCCGGCTGGCCGAACTTCGCCGTCTCGGAGGCGACGATCAGGTCGCAGAGCATCGCCAGCTCGCAGCCGCCTCCGAGGCAGAAGCCGGAGACGGCGGCGACGATCGGCGTCCGCACCGTGCGAATCGCGTCCCACCGGTCGAGTCGCCGGTTCTCGTAGAGCGTCACCGGCGTCGCCTCTGCCAGCTCGCCGATGTCGGCGCCGGCCGCGAAAGCGCGCTCGCCGCCGCCGAGCACGATCGCGCGGATCTCCGGATCGGCGTCCAGCTCTCCCAGCGCTGCGACGACAGCCTCCATCAGCTCGCCCGAGAGCGCGTTCAGCGCCTTCGGGCGGTTCATGAGCACGATGCCGACGCGGCCGTCGCGCTCGACGAGAACGTTAGGCTCCGCCACGTGTACGACGAGTTTACGAGTCTCGAGATCGACCGGCCCGAGAAATGGGTCCTGCGGATCACCCTGCGCACCCCCGGGAAGCTGAACGCGGTCGGGGACGAGGCTCACGGCCACCTCGCCGCCGTCTGGCAGGCGGTCGACCGCGACCCCGACACGCGCGTCGTGCTCGTGCGCGGCGCCGACGGCGCGTTCAGCTCCGGCGGCGACCTCGATCTCGTCGAGGACATCGCCACGAGCTGGGACACGCGGCTGCGCGTCTTCCACGAGGCGCGCGACCTCGTCTACAACATCGTCAACTGCAGGAAGCCGATCGTTGCGGCGATCGACGGCCCGGCGGTCGGAGCGGGTCTCGCGGTCGCACTGCTCGCCGACATCAGCATCGCCGCCCCGTCCGCGCGCATCGTCGACGGACACACGCGGCTCGGCGTTGCGGCCGGCGACCACGCCGTCCTCGTGTGGCCGCTGTTGTGCGGGCTCGCGAAGGCGAAGTACCACCTGCTCCTGTGCGAGCCCGTCGACGGCGCGGAGGCGGAGCGCATCGGCCTCGTGTCGCTCTGCGTTCCCGCCGACGAGCTGGAGGAGCGCGCGCTCGAGATCAGCCGCAGGCTCGCCGCGGGGTCGCAGGCGGCGATCGCGCACACGAAGCTCGCGCTCAACAACTGGCTGCGCGCAGCGAGCCCGGCCTTCGACGCGTCGCTCGCGCTCGAGTTCCTCGACATGACCGGCCCCGACGTCGCGGAAGGCGTCGCCGCCGTCCGCGGACGCCGCGCACCGAAGTTCAGCTGAGCGCTGCGAACTCGACCGTCGGCTGCGGGAACCCGCGCTTGTACGCGTCCTTGCCGGTGGCCATGAACTCCTCGCTGCGCACCGCCGCCTCGAACGCAGGCGCGTCGGCGAACTCCCACTCGGCGTAGTACGCGTGCGCCGGCTCGCCCATCGGCGCGCCGGTCACCCTGCCGTGGCGGAAGACGCCGTTCGGCACGCGCTTGCAGACCTCGACGTGCTCCGCATACGCATCTGCGTCCGGGGCTTCGTCGTAGAACACGATGACGCGGTACATTCGAGTCCCTTTCAGTCGCTAACGGGAGGAGCGTAAACGGGATGGCAGGAGAGATCGTTCACATCGAGATTCCGGCCACGAACGTCGACCGCGCGCAGGGGTTCTGGAGCGGTCTCTTCGGGTGGGAGTTCGGCGGATCCGTGATGGAGGGCTTCGACTATCGCATGGCGCGCATCAACGACACGTCGGGGGCGGCGCTCATGCAGTCCGAGGAGCCGGGCCATCCGAACTACTACTACGACACGCCGGACATCGACGCGTCGATCGCGAAGGTACGGGAGCTCGGCGGCGACGCCGGCGACAAGCAGCCCGTGCCGACGCACGGATGGTTCTCCGCGTGCAAGGACACCGAGGGCAACGCGTTCTTCCTCTGGCAGAACGACACGAACGCGGCCTAGTCAGTCCGTCCGGCGGTCGAGCACGCGCAGCGCCTTGCCCTCGCTGCGCGGGATCGATCCGGGCTCCACGACCTCGACGCGCGCGCTCAATCCGAGCGCGCGCTCGAGCTGCGCTCGTACCGGCGTCGCATCGACGGCGCCCTCGACCTGCACCGTCAGCTCGTCGAGGCGGTCGTTGCGCTCGACGACGAGCTGGTAGTGCGGCTCCAGCCCTTCGAGCCCGAGCAGGACGCGCTCGATCTCGCTCGGGAAGACGTTCACACCGCGGATGACGAGCATGTCGTCGGTGCGTCCCTTCACTCGAGACATGCGTGCGAACGTCCGCCCGCACGCACACGGCTCGCGTGACACGGACGCGAGGTCGCCGGTGCGGTAACGCAGAAGCGGCATCGCTTCCTTTGTGAGCGTGGTGAAGACGAGCTCGCCCACCTCGCCCTCGTCGACGGCGGCTCCGGTGTCGGGGTCGATCGTCTCGACGAGGAAGTGGTCCTCGTTCACATGCGCGCCGCGGAGACCTTCGAGGCACTCCGACGCGACGCCGGGCCCGACGATCTCAGACAGGCCGTACACGTCGATGGCGCAGATGTTCAGCGTCTCCTCGATTGCCCCGCGCATCCGGTCCGTCCACGGCTCGGCGCCGAAGAGCCCGGCGCGCAGCTTCAGCCGGCCGACGTCCTCGACGTGGTCGGCGATGGCGAGCGCGTAGCTCGGCGTGCAGCAGAGGATCTCCGCGCCGAGGTCTTCGAGCAGCTGGGCTTGGCGCGGCGTGTTCCCGCTCGACGCCGGCACGACGGTGCAGCCGAGGCGCTCCGCGCCGTAGTGGAACCCGAGGCCGCCGGTGAACAAGCCGTACCCGTAGGCGATGTGCACGAGCGTGCCCGGCCCGCCGCCGCCGGCAGCGATCGCACGGGCGCAACAGTCGGACCACAACGACAGGTCGTTCGCCGTGTACGCGACGATCGTCGCCTTGCCGCGCGTGCCAGACGAGGCGTGGATGCGAATGCACTCGTCGCGCGGGACGCGCAGCATCCCGAACGGATACGCAACGCGCAGATCGGCCTTGCTGGTGAACGGCTGCTCGGCGAGCGATTCGAGCTCGACGCCGAAGCGCTCACGCAGCCGCGTGCGCTGCAGCTGCTCCAGCTCGGAGCGCGGCATCGTCTCCAATGCGGGCTGGAAGATCACAGAGCGTTAGATTAGGCCCGTGTCGGGAGGCGCGCTGGCAACGGGGCTCGCGGTCGCCGCCGGTCTGGCAGGCTCGGTTCAGGTCGCCGTCATGTCGCGGCTGGGAGAGCGAATCGGCGTCGGCGAGGCGCTCGGATTCGCAACGCTGATGACGGCGGTGATCGCGTTCGTCGGCCTGCTGCTCGTGCGCCGCAGCGTGACCGGCTACGCGCGTGCGCTCCACCAGCCGTGGTGGATGCTCGCCGGCGGCCTGCTCGGCTTGCTCATCATCTTCACGGTGACGTACGCGGGGCCGCGCATCGGCGTGACCGCGACCGTCGGCATCCTAATTGCCGGGCAGCTGGCGATGGGCGCCGCGATCGACCGGTTCGGGCTCTTCGGCTCGCAGAAGATCCTCCTCCACTGGCCGCGTCTGGCCGGCATCGCACTGCTCGCGGTCGGCGCCGCGCTCTCCCTGCGCAAATGAATCCGTACGGGCACATCGACGTGCGCGTCCGCGATCTCGCAACGGGAGAGGCTTTCTACGAGGCGCTGCTTCCCGCGCTCGGCTTCACCGAGCGGTACCCGGGCGAGCGCTGGAAGGTCTGGGCGACGACGGACGAGCTGCCGTGGACGGCGTACTTCGGGATCACGGAGAGCCCGGAACACGCGGCCAACGAGAACCGCATCGCCTTTGCTGTCGGCTCACGGGCCGACGTCGAGCGCGTCGCAGACGTCGTGCGCGCTGCGGGCGCGCCCGAGCTGACCGGCCCGAAGGAGATGCCGTATGGGCCGTGCTACTACGCGATCTTCTTCGCCGACCCGTCGGGTAACAGGCTCGAGGTCTATTACCGCCCGGCCTAACGAGCCGGAGCGGCCGCGCCGCGTCCGCTCACCCGATAGGTGACGAAGGCGAGCGCATAGAGCATCGCGACGACCACGAGCAGGAAGCGATAGCCCGTGACGAGCGAGAGGTACTCGAGCATGCCGCCGACTATCGCCCCGAGCAGGTTCGCGGCGAATGCGGCGGCGGAAAGGGTGGCGACGGCGAAGCGCTGTGCAAAGACGAGGTTCGCGAGATAGATGGGTGCGAACGCGATCGCGACGGCGGCGAAGAACCGTGGCACAGGCGAAAGCGCAAGGAGCGACGCCTGCGGAACCGTCCAGGCAACGACGAGCGCGGCGAGCAAGCCGAGATAGAGCACCCACGGCGGCGGAAGCCGCAGGTGCCTTGTCGTCTCGACCGCCAGCCAGACGCTCGTCAGCACACCTGCGAAGACGAGCGAGTTGACGAACCAGGTCGTGCCGAACAGCAGCGCGAACTGGACGACGTTCTTCGTCTCCAACAACAGGAAAGCGGCACCCATGAAGGCAAGGTCGAGGTATCGGCGCATCTGCCCGAGCGAGCGAAGCGAGCCGCCCGCGACTCCGACCAAGAGCACCGACGCACCGAGCATCAGCAACAGCGTGTGCCAGTAGAAGCCGGGAATGGCGCGGTGCTGGAGGTACGGAAAGGGGTAGTCGTCGGTCGGCTCGGAGATCTTCACCGGCCGCCACGGCGTGCGGCAGTCCACGGTCGCGCCGGCGCCGGCCGTGAGGACCGCCTGGCGGCGTCGCGCGAGCGAGTCACCGAGCTCGACGCACGGCGGTCGGCCGTACACGTCGGCGAGCGTGCCGGCGTAGCGATCGAGCAGAAACGGCTCGTAATAGTTGTACATCGCGAACGTGCCGCCAGGCTTCAGATGCCGCTTCACCGTCTCCATCGACTGCTTCGTGAAGAGGTAGTTCTCGAGCCGAAGCGCTCCTTGGCCCGCGAGGAGCGTCAGCGAGTCCGGTAGCGCGAACAAGATCAGGTCGTACTGCGTGTGAGTCTGCTCGATGAAGGCGCGTCCGTCGTTGATGTGGACGTGGACGCGCGGATCCTCGTACGGCCGGTCCGGATGGAACCGGCGTCCCAGCGCCTCGATCTCCGGATCGATCTCCACCGCGTCGACGTGCTTCGCGCCCTCCGAGAGCGCAACCGCGACGTCGTTGCCATTGCCCGCCCCCACGATCAGCACGTTGTCCAGCCGACCGCGCGTGTGCCGATAGGGGAAGAAGTAGAAGCGCTCGAGCGTGCGCAGCGTGGTCACCGGGTACGCGGTCTGGTAGGGGATGTTGTTCGCGCTGATCTTGAGCGTGTCGTGCGTGCGGACGCCGTGGACCGGCGGCGGGTCGGTCTGGTAGTCGGCCGTCACCTTGTAATACGGCGACCAGTGGTCGTTCCCGTGGGCCGACTCCACCGCGAGCAGGGCGACGATCGGCACCAGCGCAAGCGATTGCCAGCGCCGCCCGACGAACAACAGCAGGAGGAGACTCGCGATGACGCCCCAGGCGACCGGCGGCAACCGGAGGAACGAGAGCAACGAGAACACCGCGATCCCGGCGATCGAGCCGAGGATGTCCAGGCGATAGGCCTCGAGCGGCGGGAAGCGCACGAACGTGCGGGCGACCCCGTTTCCGATGGTCGCCATCACAGCCACCGTCAGGACGAACACGACGCCGAGCTCCACCCAACGCGGGAGCGCCTGCCACCCGAACGCGCCCGACATGCGCCCGTCTTCGAGCCGGACCGACACCGGGAAGAGCAACACGAAGCCGACCAATGCCGCCAACGCGACCGGCGCCCATGCGAACATCTCGGGGCCGCGCGACTCGCGCAGGAATCCGATCCCGATCCCGAGGAAGCTCGCGAGCAAGACGAAGTTCGTCAGGTAGGCGAGATGGATGTCGTTGGCCGCAGTCCACCGGATCAACGCCAACTCGACGAACAGCATGAGAAAGCTGAGCGCGAACAGACGTAGCGGTCGGACTAGGCGGCGGGTCTCGCCGCTACCGGCGGATGCGCTCACGGATGCGTCGCTACAGCCTGAAGGGGTTCGCAGGCTTTGAGCCCGTGGAGACGAGGACGCCCTTCGTCTCGAGATAGAGCTCGAGCGTGTCGATCGAGAGCTCGCGTCCGAAGCCGGACTGCTTGTAGCCGCCGAACGGGATTCCCGGGAACGCGGTGTACGGCGTGTTGATGCCGACCATCCCCGCCTTGATCGCGCGCGCCACGCGGTGGCCGCGGCCGGGATCGCCCGTCCACACGGTCGCGAAGAGCCCGTACTTCACATCGTTCGCGATGCGGACGGCGTCCGCCTCGTCCTCGAACGGGATCGCCACGACGACGGGCCCGAAGATCTCCTCCTGCGCGACGACCATGTCGTTGCTCACGCCCGCGAGAACGGTCGGCCGGTAGAACGCGCCCTTGCCGTCGGCGGGCCCGCCGCCGGCGACGACCTCGACACCCTCCTCGCGCCCGCGCTCGACGAAGCCGTGGACGCGGTCGCGGTGCGCGGTCGAGATGAGCGAGCCGACCTGCGTCTCCGGATCGAGCGGGTCGCCGACCTTGAGCTGCTGCACGTAGGCGGCGAAGCGCGAGACGAAGTCGTCGTAGATCGACGCCTCGACGAGCACGCGCGAGCGGGCCTCGCAGCTCTGGCCGGCGGAGTAGTAGATCGACCACACCGAGCTCGGGATCGCGTCGTCGAGGTCGGCGTCGGCGAAGACGACGTTCGGGCTCTTTCCGCCGAGCTCGAGCGTGACGCGCTTGATCGGCTCGGAGCAGAGCCTCATGATCTCGCCGCCCGTCTTCGTCGAGCCGGTGAACGCGACCTTGTCCACGCCGGGGTGCTTGACGAGGTACGAGCCCGTCGTCGGGCCGTCGCCGGGGACGATGTTGATCGTGCCGGCGGGAAAGCCGACCTCGCTCGCGAGCTCGGCGATGCGCAGCACGCTCAGCGGCGTCTGCGGATCGGGCTTCAGCACCACGGCGCACCCGGCGGCGAGCGCAGGCGACAGCTTCCAGGTCGCCATGAGCAGCGGGTAGTTCCACGGAACGATCTGCGCGCAGACGCCGACCGGCTCCTTCAGCGAGTACGTCAGCAGCGAACTGCCAATCGGATTCGACCGGCCGGCGACCGAGCCGACCACGGACGCGAAGAAGCGGAAGTTCTCGACCGCGCCGGCGACCTCCGCCTTGACGGACGAGATCGCCTTGCCGACGTTGCGCGACTCGAGCTCGGCGAGCTCGCCGCGATTCGCCTGGATCGCGTCGGCGAGGGCGTGCAGCAGACGCGCACGCTCGTTCGGCGGCGTGCGGCCCCAGGCGCCGTCGAGTGCGGCACGGGCCGCGTCGACGGCGCGGTCGACGTCGGCCTCGCCGCCCATCGCGGCCCGGCCGAGAGGCTCGCCGGTGGCCGGCTCGATCAGGTCCCGCAGCTCGCCGGAAGCGGCCTCAGCCGCCTCGCCGTCGATGTAGAGCCCGTGATCGTTGCCCGTCGCGACCGCCATCGAACCGGAAAATACCGGTTGACCCCGTCCGGCGCAGCCGCCACACTTGGATCCGAGAACGGGCCTGACGTTTAGACGTACCGATGAAAGGCCAGGTATTGGATCCAATGGGCTCAGTACAGGTCGAAGCAGCGAGGATCCCGGACCGCGACAAGCTCCTCGGGCTCCTCCGGGAGCACGGGCTCGACGCGGAGCCGGAGAACGAGGTCGGCATCGTCGTCTCCAACCAGGAGGGCGACGGCGAGGTGTTCGCGACGGTCGAGGAGCTGGTCATATCCATCGGCGCCCCGTTCGTCCCGATCAAGCACGAGGACGTGATCTACGTCCGTCCGCCCGTCGGCTAGGCAAGCCGCCAGAAGGAGCCGGTGAGGTCGAGGCGGTCGAGGATCGCCTGGTTCTGCTCGCGCGCGTGCGGCACCCAATCCGGGGAGACGCGGTCGTCCCACCACGCGTGCGCGAGCTCGCTCAGCTTCATGACCGTCGTCGTCGCGCCGGGCTCGCGTCCTCCGAGCCAGCGCGTCAAGTGCTCTTCCGACCGGAAGAGGTTCATGGTCGTTCAGGTGAAGACGATGTCGTCCCACCAGTGCGCGGCGGGGACGAGCACGTGGAAGAGGAGGCTCTCGTCGTCGGGCTTCCCGCCCTCGACCTCGACCGCGAACGGCTCGCCGCAGTCGGGGCACGACGACTCGATGCGTCCGTCCGCGTGCAGCGCTGCGCAGACACCGAACGCATCCCACGCGCAGTTCGCGTACCACCACCGCTCGCGCGCATGCACACGCCACGCGCTCGGCACGGCCGAGAACGGATTGAGCATGCGGATCTCGTCGGTCGCCGGGTTCAGGACGAGCGCATGCTCGTCGTGGAGGCGCCGCCAGCCTGCGCGCACCTCGTCAGCGTCACCGAGCTCCCCCGCGACCGGCGCGCGGCCTTGCTCGACCATGTGCGCGTACGTTCGGCGGCGGAGATCGAGGTCGGGCGCTTCCATCAGCGTTCGAACAGCGCCGCCTGGCCTTGCCCCACTCCGACGCAGAGCGTCGCGAGGCCGTACCGGCCGCCGCGGCGGCGCAGCTCGTGCAGGAGCGAGACGACGAGCCGTGCGCCGCTCATGCCGAGCGGGTGGCCGATCGCAATAGCGCCGCCGTTGACGTTCACCTTCTCCTGGTCTAGACCGAGCTCGCGGACGACGACGAGGCTCTGCGACGCGAACGCCTCGTTCAGCTCGACGAGGTCGAGGTCCGCCGTGTCGATGCCTGCGCGCCCGAGCAGCTTGCGCACCGCGGGAACGGGCCCGATGCCCATGACGCGCGGGTCGACGCCGGCTACGGCGCTGCCGACGAACCTCCCGAGCGGCTCGACGCCGAGCGCGCGCGCCCGTTCCTCCGAGGCGATGACGAGCGCCGCCGCGCCGTCGTTGATGCCGGAGGAGTTACCGGCCGTGACGCTGCCATCTGCGCGGAACGCGGGCTTCAGCGACGCGAGCTTCTCCAGCGTCGTGTCGGGACGCGGATGCTCATCGCGGACGACGTCCCCGACCGGAATGAGCTCGTCGTCGAAGCGGCCCGCCTCCGCGGCAGCGGCCCAGCGCCGCTGCGACGCGAGCGCGAACGCGTCCTGATCCTCGCGCGAGACGCCGTAGCGGTCGGCGACGTTCTCCCCGGTCTCGCCCATCGACTCGAGCGGGAACATCGCCTCCATGCGCGGGTTCGGAAAACGCCAGCCCAGATGCGTGTCGTACACGGTGACGTTTCCGCGCGGGAACGCCTTGTCCGGCTTCGCGAACGCGTACGGCGCGCGCGACATCGACTCGACGCCGCCCGCGACGAAGAGGTCGCCGTCGCCCGCGATCACCGCGTGACAGGCGGCCGCGACCGCCGTGAGACCCGATGCACAGAGCCGGTTGACGGTCACCCCCGCAACCGACTGCGGCAGCCCCGCGAGCAGCGCGCCCATGCGCGCGACGTTGCGGTTGTCCTCACCCGCCTGGTTCGCGCAGCCGAAGTAGACGTCCTCGATCTCGTTCGCGTCCACGCCCGAGCGCGCAACCGCCTCCGCGATCACGAGCCCGGCGAGATCGTCCGGGCGCTCGCCCGACAGCGCGCCGCCGTAGCGACCGATCGGGGTGCGCACGCCGGACAGGACGACTGCGCGGCTCACTGCACCCATTCAACCTGAATGCCCGCGTGCGCCCGCTCGAGCAGCTCGCGCACCGCCTGCCGCCCTTCGTCGCCGTAGTCGAGCGTCAGATCGTTCACGTACATCTCGATGAAGCGGTCGCCGCGCACGTCGTCGAGCCCGCGGCCGAATCCGAGCGCATAGTCGAGCGCGTCCTCTCGGTGCGCGAGCGCTGCGTCGATGGACTCGCGCAGGATCTCCGAGACCTCGCGCATGGCTTCGGGACCGAGGTCGCGGCGAATGGTGTTCACGCCGAGCGGCAGCGGGAGGCCCGTTTCGAGCAGCCACCACTCGCCGAGGTCGAGGCACTTCGCGACGCCAGCGTCGCCGTACGTGAGCTGGCCTTCGTGGATGAGGAGGCCGACGCGCGCGCGCCCCGTCGCGACCTCGTCGAGGATCTCGTCGAACGGCATGACACGGCAGGAGAACTCGCCGCCAAGGGCGAGCTGCAGGACGAGGAACGCGGTCGTGAGCTTGCCGGGCACGACGATCTCCTCGTTGCGCAGCTCGTCGAGCGACAGCTTCTCGCGCGCGACGACGATGGGGCCGTAGCCCGAGCCGAAGCTCGCCCCGTGCGGGAGCAGCGCGTATTGCTCGTGCACGCGCGGATACGTCGCGGCCGACATCGCCGTCACCTCGAGCCGTCCCTCGAGCGACCACTCGTTGAGGCTCTGGATGTCGGCGATCACGGGCTCGAACTCGAAGCCACGCCGATCGACCGTGCCCGACGCGAGCCCCCAGAACATGAAGGCGTCGTCGGGATCGGCGCTGAAGCCAACGTGCACGAGCATGGCTGCGAACTATCGACGATGCGCTATGCCGTGCGCCCGAAGAACCACGCTTCGAGGGGCTTCAGCAGCTCGTCGCGCGTGAACGGGCGCAGATGCTCGCCCCGGCCGTCCGCCTCCGACACGGTGAGGTCGTCCTCCAGCGCGGCGTTCGCCTGCTCGAGCGCATCCTCGAGCTCGTACCCCTCGAAGATGTAGTCGTCGCGCCGCGGGGCATGATCGTTGCGCTGGTGAGGATTCACTGCCCGGCCGACGGCCCAGATCGCGCCGGCCTTGCGCTCGATCCAGATGACGACGCGCTCGTCGTTCCCGGCGTCGTCCACCCCGTGGAGCACCCGCTCCGCGAACCTCCCGCGGTCGGTCGAGACCTGCACAAGCCCGACTATACAATCGACGTCGTGCTGAGGCTCGGCGCGTTTCTTCGGAACCCCTTCTCGTTCCTCTTCGCGCGGTCGTCTCGCGAGGATGCCGTCGTGGCGTATCTCCTGCGCGAGCACGGCGCAGGGCGCCGTGTGGACGAGATCCTCCAGGACCCGTACGTCCAGAATCGCCTGACGGACGAGCAGCAGAAGCGGATGCTTTCGCGGCCGGACGTCATCCGCGCACTCGCCGAGCAGCACTGACGGCCGCCGCCGCGAGTGCGACGTCCCAGGCGGCGAGCCCGTTCGACTTGAAGACGACGACGTCGTCGTCCGACTGCCGGCCGGCGATGGCGCCCGCCACGACCTCCTGCAGCTCGTGCACCTCGAGCCAGTCGAGCACGCCGGAGCCCACCGGCTCGACCAGGTCGGCGGACTCGAGTCGCGCGTCCTCGAGCGAGTCGCAGCAGACGAACGTCGCGCGCTCGAGGACGACGTTGTCGAGCTCGCGCCTGCGTCCGTCGTTCGCGCCGACGGCGCAGACGAGCGCGCCGGGCTGAAGCCACTCGCCGCGCAGCACCGGGTCGGGTGAGCTCGTCACCGTGACGACGACGTCGCACTCGGCCGCGTCGCGCGCACTCGCGCCCGGCTCGGCGCCGTTGCGCTCGCAGAACGTGCGCAGCGACTCCTCGGTGCGGCAGTAGGCGACGACGCGCTCGATGCCCGGCACGGCGGCGCGGATGCAGGCCACCTGCGACTCGGCCTGCCAGCCGCAGCCGATCACCCCGAGGGTTGCCGCGCCCGGGCTGGCGAGGTGCTTGGCCGCGACCGCGCTCGCCGCGCCCGTGCGCAGCTGGCCGAGCGTGTCCGCCTCGAGGACCGCGACGAGCTCCGGCCGGTCCGTGCGGAAGAGGAGCACGACGAAGCGGGCGCCGCCGCGGAAGCCGGAGTAGACCTTCGCGCCCGCGTAGCCGAGCTCCAGGTCCGATGCAGCCATGACCGCGAGCGCGCCGTGCTCGAGCGGCAGCCGGTAGCGAGGACGGTTCTCCACCGCGCCGCGAGCCATGCGCTGAAAGCACGCCTCGATCGCCTCGACCGCGCCGGCGGGAGAGAGGAGCGTGCCCACCTCCTCCTCCGTCAGGTAGAGCGGCTTGACGTGTGACCTTTCAGTCACGTCCCCTCCTGGTCGTGGATGACGACGAAGACGCTGCTCGAGACCGGCGGATCACGCGAGTTGCGGCCGGTGTCGGTGCACGCGCTCGAGCGTCGCGATGCCGGCCGCAACCCCCGCGACGACGGCAAGCATCACGAGCGCCGCGTCCGGCGACGACACCGCCCCGGCCGACACGGAGCCGACGATCGCAGCGGGCGCCCACGCGAGCGTCGCCAGCGTCTGGCTGACGGTCTGGTCGATGCTCACGCTCGAGACGGCACGGCTGAGCAGAACGTTGCCCGCGAGGCCGGGCGTGCCGACGAGGCAGAGAGCGACGAAGCCGAACGGCACGGCGAGCGCGACGGCGGTCGTCATCTCCAGGCCGAGATAGACGAGCGTCAGCAGCCCGAGGGCGACGACGACGAGCACGCGCGTGCGGCCGCGGTCGGCCACGCGCCCGGCGAGCGGGTTCACGCCGACGAGCACCGCGTACGCGCACGTGAGCAGGGCCCCGATGCCGAACGCACCGACGCCGCGGTCGGCGAGCGCGAGCGGCAGCGTCACCGTCGTGCCGAGCCCGATGATCGCCACGAGGCTCGTGAGGCTGAGGCCGCCGAGCCCGTCGCGTGAGGCGAGCACTGCGCGCAGCTTCGCGACGTCGGGACGCTCGAGCATCTCGTACCGCGGGAGCGCTCCGAACCGGGCCGCGACGAGGAGGAGGACGAGCGGCGGCACCGCGCAGAGCCAGATGCCGACGTGCGCGGCGAGCGCACCGATCTGCGGGCCGACGAGCATGCCGGCCGTCGACGCCCCCAGGAGCATCCCGATCGTTCGCGCGCGACGTTCCAGCCCGGTGTTCGTGATCGTCCATGCGAACACGGACTGCCAGATCAGCGTCGCGCTCGCACCGAATCCGACGCGCGCGAGCACGATCCACCAGCCCACACCCGGCCAGACGAAGAGGGTGCTCGAGGTCGAAGCGAGGATTCCGCCGGCGACGATCACACGCGGAAGCCCGAAGCGGCGCGACGCGAGCAATGTCGGAATCGCAGCGAGCCCTGATCCGATCGGATGTCCGGCGACGACGAGCGCGGCGTAGAGGGAGGAGTGCATCGACGCCTTGAAATGCGGCAGCAGCGGCGCGACCGTGCTCAGCGTCATGCTGCAGAGCGCGATCGCCGCGCACGCGAGGACGAGAAAGACCGGCGGACGGGCGCTACGCCGTCGCGGCGATGGTGATGCCACCACGGGCCTTCTGCGTCAGGGTCACCGTGACGGCGGCCGGGTCGAGCTCGAGCGCAGCGGCGACGTCCTCCTTGATGCGCACTGCGAGCGCCTCCGCGAAGGCGCCCTCGTTGCGGAACCGCGCGAGGTAGAGCTTGAGAGACTTGGACTCGAGGCAGAGCGCGCCGGGCCGGTACACGATGCGCGCGACGTAGAAGTCCGGCTGCGCGGTGATCGGGCAGACCGCGGTCAGCTCGTCGCTCGTCATCTCGACCTCGGTGACGCCGGGGTTCGGGAAGGACTCGAGCCCCGCGTAGTGCTCGCTACCCGCGTGCCCGAGCGCGACGAACTCCATGAGCGACACTCTACGCATGCCGCTGGTCTACCTCGCCGGTCCGCCGCAGGCGGACGACTACCGCCGGCGCGCGACCGAGCTCGTGCGCGCGCTCGGGTGGGAGCCCGTCGATCCGATGCGCCGCGACTTCCGCGGCCGCACGGAGGGGAACGAGCGCGAGATCGTCGAGGGCGACCTCGCCGACATCGACGCGTGCGACGCGGTGCTGGCTGCGTTCACCCAGCCCGACGAGGGGACGGCGATGGAGGCCTGGTACGCGCACGGGACCGGGAAGCCGGTGGTCGCCTGGACCGGCGGGGCGTGGGCGCATCCGTGGACGGTGTATGTCGCGGCGAGCGTCCACGAACGGCTCGAAGATGCCGTCGCCGCTCTGGAGCAGATCGAAGTGCGCCCGGCATGATTCGAACATGCGACCTCTGCCTCCGCAGGGCAGCGCTCTATCCCCTGAGCTACGGGCGCTTCGGGAAGGGCCAGTGTAGCCGCATGCCCTTGCGCGGCTGCGTTTTCCGCCAGTCGTCGTAGCTGGGCAAGCGCCCCTGCTTGTGCGCTGCCTCGACGCACTCGGCGTGCGCGTGCCTGCGACGGCTCGTGTCTCCCTCCGGGGCGATGAGGACGTGCGGCGCCATCGCGTGCAAGCGGTAGCCGCAGAGCGGGCACCGGTACGTCGCCGGCTTGAGGTTGTGCGCCGCCCGCACCGACCACCAGGCGGCGGGCTCCAGCCTAGGCACGTTTCGTGCGCACGTACGCGAGCGCGACGACGGTGCCGTCGGGGCGGCGCGCCGAGCTCGTGACGCGCTCGACCGCCGGCTCATCGTCGAGCTCGACCACCTGCAGCTTGCGGTTGACGTGGCCGCGGTAGTGCAGGCGCGCGATCGGCTCCTGCCCGGGATAGCAGCCCTTGCTGAAGCTGATGTGCGTCTCGTCGAGACCGGCCTCGGCGGGGAGGATGGCGTCGTCGAGCTCGCGGCCCCAGCGCGGGACCCCGGCTTCGATCCGGCGGAGCTCGAGCTCGTCGGGCGTGAGGGTCGGCTCGAGCCCCGCATCGAGCACCTCGACCGCGCCGGGAAAGTCGGTGGCGATCCCCTCACCGCCGAAGACGAGCGCCGACTCGTGCTCCTCGGGCGCGACCTCGCACTGCGCACGCAGGCGCATGCGCGACAGGTGCGCGCGCACGGGCTCGCCGAGCTCCGGCTCGGTCAGCAGGAGGTAGTCGTCCTCGCCGCGCCGCCAGACGACGAGCGGCGCGATCAGGCGCGCCTTCGCCGTCAGCAGCAGCGCCGGGCAGGACTCGCCGACGGCGAGCGCATCGACGTCGTTCGAGACCATGCGCTGGAGATAGTCGCGCGCGTCCGCTCCGGCGACCCGGACGAAGGCGCGCGGGCGGCGGGCCACGGTCACGCAACTAGTGTACGAACGCGATGCCGCTCTTCCGCTCGAAGGCCGAGGACAAGGTGCGCGCGGCGGGGCACGACCCCGCCCGGCTGCCGCCCGGCCAGTACCTGACGGAGAAGTGGCCGGTGCTGCACGCGGGCGAGGTGCCGAAGGTCGACCTCGCGACCTGGGACCTGCGCGTGTGGGGCGAGGTCGAGAACGACGTCACGCTGACCTTCGACGAGCTGAAGGCGCTGCCCGCGACGGAGGTGACGACCGACATCCATTGCGTCACGCGCTGGAGCCGCTTCGACGCGCAGTTCAACGGCGTGCACTGGCGCGAGATCGCGAAGCTCGTGCACCCGAAGCCGAGCGCGCGCTTCGCGATCGCGCACGCCGAGCACGGCTTCACCGCCAACTCGCCGCTCGAAGCGCTCGAGGACGAGCACGCCTTGATCGTGTACGAGGCAGACGGCGAGCCCCTCACCCCGGACCACGGCTGGCCGGTCCGTCTCTTCGTCCCGACGAAGTACTTCTGGAAGAGCGCCAAGTGGCTCAGGGGGATCGAGCTCACCGCCGCCGACAAGCCGGGGTTCTGGGAGCGCTACGGCTACAACAACAACGCGGACTACTGGAAGGAAGAGCGCTACGGGTTCTAGAACGACGAAGGGCGGCCTCGCGGCCGCCCTTCGCTTCCAGCGATAGCCCGAAGGCTCGTTACATCATCCCGCCCATGTCCGGCATGCCGCCGCCCATTCCGGCGCCGGCCTTCTCGGGCGCCTCGGCGACGATCGCCTCGGTGGTGAGGATGTTCTTCGCGATCGACGCTGCGTTCTGCAGCGCGGAGCGCGTGACCATCGTCGGGTCGCCGATGCCTGACTTGAGCAGGTCCTCGACTTCACCCGTGTCGACGTTCAGGCCCCAGCCCTTCTGGGCGCCGCGAACGTTCGCGACCGCGATCGAGCCCTCGAGGCCCGCGTTGGCCGCGAGCTGGCGAAGCGGCTCCTCGAGCGCGCGGATGATGATCTTCGCGCCCGTCTGCTCGTCGCCCTCGAGCTCGCTGAGGAGCTTGTCCTTGACAGCGTCCGCCGCATTGATGAGCGCGACGCCGCCGCCGGGAACCTGACCCTCCTCGAGCGCCGCGCGAGCGGCCTGGAGAGCGTCCTCGACGCGGTGCTTCTTCTCCTTCATCTCCGTCTCGGTCGACGCGCCGACCTTGACGACCGCGACACCGCCGGACAGCTTCGCGAGGCGCTCCTGGAGCTTCTCGCGATCGAAGTCGGAGTCGGTGTTCTCGATCTCCGCCTTCAGCTGCTTGATCCGGCCCTTGATCGCGTCGGACTCGCCGGCACCGTCGATGATGGTGGTCGAGTCCTTGTCGACGACGACACGACGGGCCTTGCCGAGCTGCGAGATCTTCGTGTTCTCGAGCTTGAGGCCCATCTCCTCGGTGATGACTTCGGCACCCGTGAGGATGGCGATGTCCTCGAGCATCCGCTTGCGGCGGTCACCGAAGCCCGGCGCCTTGACGGCGACGGCCTGGAAGGTGCCACGCAGCTTGTTGACGACGATCGTCGCGAGCGACTCGCCCTCGACGTCCTCGGCCACGATCAGCAGCGGGCGACC
>DASUIG010000019.1:0-12761 GCA_036273155.1 Gaiellaceae bacterium
GCGTTCGTGAGGTCTTTCACCTCCGGCGCGTTGCCGACGAGCGTGTTGTCGTAGAGGCCCTGCAGGATGTCTTCGTGCGTCATGCGGCACCTCGCAGTTGTCGGGTCAGGTGCGCCGCTTCGCGTTTCAGCAGCGGCGCGAGCTCTTCGATGCGTCCGGTGTCCAGCCGATGCGTCGGCCCGGAGATGGAGAGCGCGGCGACGGCCGAGCCGTTGCCACCGAGCACCGGCGCGGCGATCGCGGAGAGACCGACCTCGATCTCGTCGATCGACGTCGCATAGCCGCGGGCGCGGATCGCGTCGGCGCCGTCGATCTCGCCGTCGCCGAAGGCGAGGAAGCACTTCCCGTTGGCGGCCAGCTCGAACGGGACGCGCCGGCCGACCCAGTCGGTGACGCCGACGAAGTGCGCTGTGTCCTCCTGGGCGAGGTGCTCGACGCCCTCCGGCCCGGGTACGGCGAGATTGATCGTCTCGCCGGAGGCGTCGGCGAGCCGGCGCAGGCTGGGCTGTGCGAGCTCGACGAGCGCCTGGGAAGCGTCGCGGCTCGCGTAGCGCAGCAGCACCGGCCCCGGGCGCAGGCGGCCGCGCTCCCCGAGTCGCTGGACGAGGCCGGTGCGCTCGAGGGCGCCGACGAGGCGTGACGTGGTGCTCTTCGGGAGACCGGCCCGGGCGGAGAGCTCCCCGATCGAAGGCGGCTGCCGCGCTTCGACGACGCTGACAAGCAGCTGGGCCGCGCGCTCGATCGCCTGGGTGCCGGTGGTCTCGGTCGCCATCTCAGATCGTGGAACTGCTGTTCCAAAGTCTGCCTGGGCCACGCCGTCCGGTCAAGCACGCGATCGTCGAGGTGCGATCGCTTAGCGCTGCCGCGCCAGCCAGGCGACCGCGTCCTCGCGGCTGTGGAACACCTCGCGCCCCGACTTGGAGCCGCCGACGTACGCGCGGTGCTGCATCGCGTCGTCGAACGTGCGGCCGGCGGGAGCGACGATCGCGATCGCCTTCGCCGGGAACCGGTCGTCGCGTCCGCCGATCACGTCGCGGACACTCTCGTATTCCTCGACGGAGATGCCGGAGGTGTTGAGCCCGGAGATGTCGGCGAGGATGAGCAACCCCTCCCGGTACCCCGGGTGGGCGATGAGATCCTCGACGAATGCGCGGATGCTCGGTGCGTCGAGCGCGCCCGTGAGCGTTATGGTCAGATCCTGCGGGTCGCCGCCGAACTCCAGCGAGTAGTTCACTTGAGGATGTTTACAGCACGCGCGACCACCATGACCGCGAGCGAGAGGCTGATCGCCGACTGCACGAGCATGAGCATCTTCGCCCACCGGCTGAGCGGCAGCGTGTCCGTGGGGCTGAGCGCCGCGGCGTTCGTGAACGAGACGTACAGGTAGTCGAGGAACTTCGGCTCCCAGCCGCCCGCCATCAGCGCGGGCTCCGCCTGCTGCGGGAAGAGGAAGTCCCGCTTGTGCGGCAGGCACTTCGGCCGCTCCGCCGGCCCGCCGGCGTCGAGCTGCCAGAACCACAGCCCAAACAGGAGGACGTTCACGACCCACATGTGCACCGCCGCGCGCAGCAGCGTCGGCGCGTTCGCGTGCGCACCGTTGATGAGCAGGTGCACGAGCAGATAGATCGACGCGCTGTTCGCCGCGCTGACGATCGCGATCATCGTCACCGTCAGCCAGCGCCGCGTCACGCGCACCTGCTGAGGAAGCCAGCCGAGCGCCCGCATGAGCGGCCCCTCCGGCACGCTGGCCAGCAGCGCCGCGAGCAGGATCACGGTCAGCGCCGGGACAATCCACCGGACGGCCGAGAACGCGCCCGCTGACGTCCCCGCGATGAACCTGCTGGGCAGATCCGCATAGAGCCCGGCCGCCGCGACGATCGCGACAGTCGGCCAGAGCGGCGACTCGCCGAGCGAGGTCGAGCCAGCCGCAAGCACGCGTCGGATCACGTCAGGCGAGGTTAACCCGGCAGTCGGGCGTCACGGCTCGCCGCGACCTCGAGCCGGAAGCCGTCCGGATCGAGGAAGAACGTCGCGTAGTACTGCGGGTGGTACTGCGGCCACAGCCGCGGCGCGTGCAGCACCTCCGCGCCCGCCTCCGCCGCCGCCCGAGGTCGCGGCAGACGAGGTCGACGTGCCCGAGGCCGACGAGCACTACGCCTCCAACGACTCGGCCAGCAGCGTCGCCACGTCGGCAACGCGCATCTCGGAACCGTTCTCGCGCACGCCGTCGTCAAGCATCACCGTGCAGAACGGGCACGCGACCGCGAGCGTCTCCGCGCCCGTCTCCGCCGCTTCGCGCGCGCGCTCGACGTTGATCTGGCTCCCCCGCTCCTCCATCCACATGTGCGCGCCGCCGGCGCCGCAGCAGAACGTGTTCTTCCCAGTTCTCTTCATCTCCACCGGCTGCCCGATGACGTTCAGGAGCTTCCGCGGCTCCATGCGCACGTCGTTGTGGCGCGCGAGGTAACAGGAGTCGTGGTACGTGATCGACCCCGCGCCGGCGACGGGAGCGAGCCGCCCTTCGTCGACGAGCTGCGCCAGCAACTCCGTGTGGTGCATGACCTCGTAGCTCCCGCCGAAGTCGCCGTACTCGTTCGCGAGCGTGTTGAAGCAGTGCGGACAGCTCGCCACGATCTTCGTCACGCCCTGCTCGTTCAGCGTCGCGACGTTCTGCTCCGCCGCCGCCTGGAAGACGTACTCGTTCCCCATCCGCCGCGCCGGATCGCCCGTGCACCCCTCCCGCGGGCCGAGGATCGCGAAGTCGACGCCCGCCTTCTGCAACAGCTTCGCCGTCGACTCTGCGCTCTTCTTCGCGCGCTCGTCGAAGGACGCCGCGCACCCGACCCAGTACAGGTACTCCGGCGCCGGATCGCCCGGCTCCAGCACGCGCACTCCCAGCTCGGCTGCCCATGCCGCCCGCTCCGTCTGCGGCTTTCCCCACGGATTGGACGCGCGCTCGACGTCGCGCAGCATCGGCTCCGCCTCTGGGGGGAAGGACGAATCGACCATCAGCCGGCTGCGGCGCAGGTCGACGATGTGATCGATGTGCTCGATCGACACCGGGCACACCTCCACGCACGCGCCGCACGTCACGCAGTCCCAGATCATGTCCTCCGGCACGCCGTTGCCGACGATCGGCTCCGCGCTCTGTGCGAACAGCTGATCGCGCACGCCCATGATCAGCAGCTTCGGCGACAGCAGCTTCCCCGTCGCATGCGCCGGACAGACGTCCTGGCAGCGCCCGCACTCCGTGCACGAGAACGCGTCCACGACCTCCTTGCGCGTCAGATCGGCGATCGTCGCCACGCCGAAGCGCAGCTCCTCGTCCGGCACGTCGAAGCGCAGCGGCTCCAGCCGCCCGCGCTTGCGCGTGCGCGCCATCCACACGTTCACGGCCGCCGTCGCGATGTGCAGATGCTTGGAGTGCGGCAGGTACGCGAGGAAGACGCCGATCACGATCAGATGCGCCCACGCGAACCCGATCCCACCCACCTCGTGCCACAGCAGGAGCGTGACGACGACGAGGGCGATCAGCCCCAGGATGAGATCCGCCTCGCCGAGATGCGAGCCCGCAAAGCGCGCCGGTCGCACGACCTTGCGGATCACGACCGCGGTCGCGACACCGACGAGCACGAGCACGGCGAACACGTCGCTCAGCACGCGGTACCACTCCGGCGTCCCCACGGCGCCGCCCGCGACGTCGATCGCCGCCAGCACGATCGTCGGGAACAACACGATGAAGCCCCAGAAGATGAACGCGTGCATGAGACCCGGCACGAGCCGCTGCAGGAGCTTCTTCTGGCCGAGGACGATCTCCGCCTCGGCGACGACCCGCCGCGGCACGTCGCCCGGCCGGTCCAATGGCTTCGCGTCGACGACGAGCCGCGTCAGGAACAGCGCGCGCCGCGCGAAGACGCCGCCGCACACGAGGACGAGCGCCGCGAGGGCGACCGCGCTTATCCGCGCACCCGCTTGAGCTCTGCGCTGATCGCCGGCACGACCTCGTGCAGGTCGCCGATCACCGCGTAGTCGGCGCTCGCGAAGATCGGCGCCTCCGGGTCCGTGTTGATGGCGAGGATCTTCTTCGCGCCCTTCGCGCCCGCGATGTGCTGCGTCGCGCCGCTGATCCCGCACGCGACGTACAGGTCGGCGGAGATCTTCGTCCCCGTCTGCCCCACCTGGTCGGCGTGCGGACGCCAGCCCGCGCTCGTGACGACGCGCGAGCACCCGACCGCGCCGCCGAGCAGGCCGGCGAGCTCCTCGATGATCGCGAAGCCTTCCGCCGAGCCGACGCCGCGACCGCCGCTGACGACGACCTTCGCATCGCGCAGCGAGACGCCGCCGCTCGACTCCTCCACGCGCTCGAGCACCTTCGGCGAGCCGGCGCCGGGGGCGTCGAGCGTCTCGACCTCGCCGACCTCCGCCGCAGGCTGCGTGTGCGGCGCGACGGATAGGAGCTTCGGCGCGCCGTGCAGCCGCGCCTCCTCGAGCAGGCTCCCGCCCCAGCGCACGCGCGTGACCGTGTCGCCGTCGAGCGCGATGACGTTGGCGGCGAACGGCTGATCCAGCAGGGCACCGACGTGCGCGAGCAGCTCGTTGCCGCGGTCGGAGCCGGGGGCGACGATCGCCTCTGCGTCCTGCGCGGCGAGCGCCTGCGCCCACGCCGCGGGCTGGTAGGCGCCCGCGAACGTGACCGCGCGCACCTCGCCGAGCTTCCGCGCGAAGCCGACCGCCTGCGCGGAGAGCTCGTCGCCCTCGACGAAGCAGAGGATCACGCCACTCCCAGCGACTGCAGGACGGCGACGACCTGCGCTGCATCCTCGAGGATCTCCGCCTGCTTGCCCTGCCCCTCCGGCACGACGAGGCGGACCTTCTCGAGGCGCTGCGCAGGCCGCGCCGACTCGACGACCGCGAGCGGCTTCGACTTCGCGCGCAGCCGCCCCGGCACGGACGGATAGCGCGGCAGGTTCAGGCCCTCCAAAACAGTCAGCACCGCCGGCAGCGGCGCCTCGTACACGTCGCGGGCGCCGCCGACGTCGCGCTCGCAGCGAACGCGCCCCTCCCCCACCTCGATCTTCTTCAGGCCGGTGACGACCGGCAGCCCGAGCGCGTGCGCGACGCGGATGCCGACCTGGAAGCCGGCCGCGTCCGCCGACTCGTTCCCGAACAGGATGAGGTCGAACGGCTCCTCGGCGCGGATCGCCTCCACGATCGCGGCCGCCGTCGACTGCGCGTCCCACTCCTCGTCCGTCCGCAGGAGAATGCCGCGGTCGGCGCCGATCGCCATGCAGTCGCGCAGCTGCTCCTCGGCCTCGGCCGGGCCGAGCGTGAGCACGACCACCTCGCCGCCGATGCGCACCGCCTCCTCCACCGCGCACTCCTCGTGCGGCGAGATGGTGAACCCGAGGTGCTTCGTCTCGAGCGCCTGCCCGTCGGCGGTGAGCACCATCTTCCCGCCCGTCATCGGCACGCGCTTGACGCAGACGAGCGTCCTCACGAGCGGATCCGCTCGTTGTCGGGATCGAACGGCGGCCGCGAGCCGACGACGTCGACCGTCACCGGGTAGAGCTGCTCCATGTACTGGACGTACAGCTTCCCGTGCTCGCCCGGCGGGAGATACGACAGGAGGATGTACTTGCCGAGCGACGGCCCCATGCCGGCGGAGGTGACGTACGAGCGGCGCCCCTTCGCGTCCACGAGAGGCGAGCCGTCCGCGCGCACGATCGGCTCGCGCCCGAGCGGCGTGCGCGACAACTCGTCGACCGTGAGCGTGCACAGCGTCGCCGCTGGCTCGCGCTCGCGCGCCGCGACGTGCGCGGCCTTGCCGACGAAGTCCTCCGCCTTCACCTTCCACCACGCCATGTCGGCCTCGACGACGTCGTAGTCCTGATCGAGCTCGGCGCCGAACGCGCGGTACGCCTTCTCGAGCCGGCCGGTCGTGCCGTACACGCCGATGCCGGCGGGGACGACGCCGTGCGGGCGGCCCGCCTCCCACAGCGCGTCCCACAGCTCGGCTCCGCGCTCCATCGGCGCGTACAGCTCCCAGCCGAGATCGCCGACGTACGAGATGCGCGAGGCGATGACGCCGTTGTCCAGCTCCTGCCAGGTCGAGAACGGGAACGCTTCGTTCGAGACGTCCGTGCCCGTGATCGAGGCGAGGACGTCGCGCGCGCGCGCGCCCCAGATGCCCACCGTGCACACCGACGGGGTGTGATCCTCGATGCGCGTGCCGTCGGGGCAGTGGTCGCGGAACCACTTCATGTCCGCCATCCCGTGCGCTCCGCCGGTGACGACGCGGAAGCGGTCGTCCTCCATCTTCATGATCGTCAGGTCGGACTTGAACCCGCCGCCGGGCGCCAGCACCGGCGTGTACACGACGCGCCCGGTCGGCACGTTCATCTGGCGCGCGGCCAGCATCTGCACGGCGTCGAGCGCGTTCGGGCCGACGACGTCGAAGACGCAGAACGCGGTCAGGTCGAACATCGCCGCGCGCTCGCGCATGGCGAGGTGCTCGGCGTTGATGATCGGCGACCACCAGCGCGCGTCCCACTCGTGCTCGCGACCGTTGACGCCGTACTCCTCGACGAGGGGCGCGTTCGACTCGTACCAGTGCGGCCGCTCCCACGCCGCCGCCTCGTAGAAGACGGCGCCGAGCTCCTTTTCGCGCTCGTAGAACGGGGAGACGCGCACGCCGCGGTTCGACTCCCACTGCTCGGCCGGATGGACGATCCCGTACGTCTTGTTGAAGCCCTCGGACGTGCGCCCCTTGACGTGCTCGGGTGTGCGCTGCTCGGGATAGAAGCGCGCGACGTCGGACGACTGCAGGTCGATCTCCGGCTCGCCGTGCACCATCCACTCGGCCACCGACTTGCCGACGCCCGGGCCTTCCTTCACCCATACGGCTGCGGCGGACCACAGGCCTCGCACCTCGGGCGTCTCGCCCAGGAGCGGCAGCCCGTCCGGGGTGAGCGAGAGCAGGCCGTTGATCGCGTACTTGATGCCGACCGACTCGTCGCCGAGCACCTCCGGCACGAGCTGGAGCGCGTGCTCGAGCTGGAGCTCGAAGTCCTCCTGCGTGAACGGCAGCTCGGTCGGCGTCAGCGCCGACTCCTCGATCGAGGGGATGTCGTCGGGCTCGTGCAGGATCGGCCGGTGCGCGTACGAGCCGACCTCGAGGCCCTGCCCGTCCTGGCGCTCGTACATGTTCGTGTCCATGTCGCGCACGATCGGGAAGTCGACCGCCGTCTTCGAGGAGAGGAAGCGCGGAACCGGGCCGACGTCGATCATCTGATGTACGGCCGGCGTGAGCGGGATGGACGCGCCCGCCATGCGCGCGATCCGCGGCGACCACACGCCGCACGCGATCACGACCGTGTCCGCCTCGAAGTCGCCGCGCGTCGTGCGCACGCGGCGTACGCGGCCGTCCTCGACGTCGATGCCCGTCACCTCGGTGTTCGCGAACACCTGCGCGCCCAGCGCCTGAGCCTTTTCGCGCATGAGCGTCCCGAAGCGGAGCGAGTCGACGACCGCGACCGACGGCGTGTAGAAGCCGCCGAGCAGGATCGACTCGTCCACGAACGGGACGAGCTCCTTGATCTCCGCGGGCGTCACGAGCCGGCAGCCCTCGATCCCCCACGACTTCGCCGAGGCCATCCGGCGGCGGAGCTCCTCCATCCGCTCCTCCGTGCGCGCGACCTCGATGCCGCCGCACTCGTGCAGCGTCCCCGCGTCGCGGTACTGGCGCATCGACTCGAGCGTGAGCTGCGTCATCTCCTTCGAGTGGTCGACCGGGAAGATGAAGTTCGACGCGTGCCCCGTGGAACCGCCCGGGTTCGGGAACGGGCCCTTGTCCAGCTGGACGAGATCGGTGACGCCGAGCTCGGCGAGCCAACCCGTCAGGCTGTTGCCGACGATGCCGCCGCCGATGACGACGACCTTCATACGGTCACCAGCACGCGGCGCATCGCCTGCTCGAAGTCCTCGACGTGCGCGCGCATGAGGTCGAAAGCGCGGTCGCCGTTGCCGAGGACGATCGCGAGCAGCAGGTCGCGGTGCGCCTCCACCGCCTCCTCCAGCTCGTGCGCCCGGTCGAGCGCGATCATCCAGATGCGCAGCGCGAGCACGTAGTACTGGCTGAGCGTCGTCTCCATCAGGTCGTTGTGCGCCGCGCGGTAGATCGCGCGGTGGATGCGCTCGTCGAGATCCATCAGGTCGCTCCCGCGACCGATCTCGTCCCCGAGCGCGGCGAGCTCGTCGCGTTCGGCCTCGGTCGCGCGCTCGGCGGCGAGGCGCGCCGCCTCCGGCTCGAGCGCCTCGCGCACCTCGGAGATGCGCGCGAGGTCGCGCACGTCGACGCCGGTGACGAACATGCCGCGGCGCGGGAACACCTCGACGAGCTGCTCCTGCGCGAGCCGGCGCAGCGCCTCGCGGACCGGCGTGCGGCCGATGCCGAGCCGCTCCATGAGCGCCCGCTCGTCGATCACCGCGCCCGGCGGCAGCTCGAGTGAGACGATGAGCCCGCGGATCGCGAGATACGCACGGTCGGCCAGCTGCACAACAGATATATTACTCATATCCGAGGACGAGCTGTAGAAAGGAGACCGGGCGTGGCGACGAAGACACCCTCCTCCCTCGAGATCGCCCAGGAGGCGACGCTCCGCCCGATCGCGGACATCGCCGCGGCGGCGGGGCTCGAGCCGGACGAGGTCGATCTGTACGGCCGGTACAAGGCGAAGATCTCGCTCTCCGTGCTCGAGCGGCTCGCCGACCGGCCGGACGCGAAGCTCGTCTGCGTCACCGCCATCACGCCGACGAAGTTCGGCGAGGGCAAGACGACGACATCGGTCTCGCTCACGCAGGGCCTCGGCGCGATCGGCAAGAAGCCCGTCCTCTGCCTGCGCGAGGCCTCGCTCGGCCCGGTGTTCGGGATCAAGGGCGGCGCCGCCGGCGCAGGCTATGCACAGGTCGTCCCGATGGAGGACATGAACCTCCACTTCACGGGCGACATCCACGCCATCGGCGCCGCGAACAACCTGCTCGCGGCGATGCTCGAGGCGCACCTGCTGCACGGGAACGCGCTCGGGATCGACCCGCTCTCGATCAGCTGGCGGCGCTGCGTCGACATCAACGACCGCGCGCTGCGCGACGCCGTCGTCGGCCTCGGCGGCCGCGCGAACGGCTATCCGCGCCAGACCGGCTGGGACATCACCGCCGCCTCCGAGGTGATGGCGATCGTCGCCGTCGCGCGCGACCTCTTCGACCTGCGCGCGCGCCTCGGCGCGATCACCGTCGGCTCGACCTACGAGGGCGAGCCGGTCACCGCCGAGGAGCTGAAGGCGGCGGGCGCGATGACCGTCCTCCTGAAGGAGACGATCAAGCCGAACCTCGTGCAAACGCTCGAGGGCCAGCCGGCGTTCGTGCACTGCGGCCCGTTCGCGAACATCGCGCACGGCAACAGCTCGCTCGTCGCCGACCGCATCGGGCTCAAGCTCGGCGACATCGTCGTCACCGAGTCCGGCTTCGGCGCCGACATGGGCATGGAGAAGTTCTTCGACATCGTCTGCCGCATCGGGCACCTGACGCCGAGCGCGGTCGTGCTCGTCGCCACCGTGAAGGCGCTCAAGCACCACGGCGGCGATCCGGAGGGCGGCGCGGAGGCGATCGAGGCCGGGTCGGCGAACATGATCCGCCACCTCTCGACCATCCGCGAGTTCGGGCTGAACGCCGTCGTCGCCGTCAACCGCTTCCCGGCCGACACGGACGAGGAGATCGAGCAGATCCGGCGCATCGCGCTCGCGCACGGCGCCTTCGCCGCCGAGGCGAACGAGGCGGTCGTGCGCGGCGGCGAGGGCGCGGCCGCGCTCGCAGAGGCGGTCGTCGCCGCCACCGAGCAGCCGTCCACGTTCGCGCCCGTGTACCCGCTGGACGACTCGATCGAGCGGAAGATCGAGGCGATCGCGACGCGCGTCTACGGCGCCGACGGAATCCTGCTGCAGCCGGCCGCGCGCAAGAAGATCGAGGAGTACGAGCGCGTCGGCTTCGACAAGCTCCCCATCTGCATGGCGAAGACGCACCTCTCGCTCTCGCACGACCCGACGCTCGCGAACGCCCCCACCGGCTTCACGGTCACGGTGCGCGACATCCGCGCTTACACGGGGGCGGGCTGGCTCGTCGCGCTGTGCGGGGACATGCAGACGATGCCCGGCTACGGCCGCACGCCCGCCGCCCAGAACGTCGACATCGACGACGAAGGGAGGACCGTCGGCCTCTTTTAGAGCTCACCGCGGCCTCAAGCACGGGCCGTCTGGCCGCGCTGGGCGGCGCGATGCCGCGTCCTCGGTCGCGTCCGTAGCCACGGCTACGACCGCGACCTGCGTCCTTGCCTCGCACTCGCCCATCGCACCCAGCCAGCGCGTGGTGAGACCGCGGTGAGCTCTGAGATCCACGCCGACGTCGTCACGGAGGGACGGCGCGTGCTCGCCGCCGCCCACGAGGCCGGGCTGACGCTGCGCCTGCTCGGCGGCGTCGCCGTGCACGTCCGCTCCCGCTCCCTCCCGCCCGCGCTCACGCGCGAGTACAAGGACCTCGACTTCGCGACGAACAAGAAGTCGTCCGGCGACCTGCAGAAGCTCCTGCGCGACATCGGGTACGAGCCGCACCTGGGCTTCAACGCCATGAACGGCCGCGAGCGGCTCCTCTTCTACGACAACCCGAACGAGCGGCAGGTGGACGTGTTCGTGCGCTCGTTCCGGATGTGCCACGAGATCCCGCTCGAGGGCCGCCTCGGCGTCGACCCCGACACGGTGCCGCTCGCCGAGCTGCTGCTGACGAAGCTCCAGATCGTCGAGCTGAACGAGAAGGACGTCCGCGACACGGTCGCGCTCCTGCTCGAGCACGAGGTGACCGAGGACGACACCGGAGTCAACGCGACGCAGGTGGCGCTGCTCTGCTGCGAGGACTGGGGCCTGTGCCGCACGATCACGCACAACCTCGAGACGGTGCGGCAGCACGTCGGCAACTACGACGTCGACCGGGCTGTCGTGGCCGGACGGCTCGCCCGGCTCCTGGAGCGGATCGAGTCGACGCCGAAATCGCGCGGCTGGCGGATGCGCGCGAAGGTCGGCGAGCGAAGACGCTGGTACGAGCTCCCGGAAGAGGTTTAGATAGCGCCTATGCGCCTCTACTTCGCCACCGACGTGCACGGATCGGAGACCTGCTGGCGGAAGTTTCTCAACGCCGGCGCCCACTACAAGGCGGACGTGCTCGTCCTCGGCGGCGACATGACGGGCAAGGCGCTCGTCCCGGTGATCGACGACGGCGGCGGCAGGTGGCACGCGACGCTGCTCGAGAACCGGCGCGACATGACGACCGAGGACGAGGTGCTCGCGTTCGAGGACGCGGTCATCCGGCGCGGCTACTACCCGTTCCGCACGGACGTCGAGCACCTGCGCGAGCTCGAGTCCGAGGAGTCGCGCTGGCACGCGCTCTTCCACGAGAAGATGCTCGAGACGGTCGAGAAGTGGATGCAGATGGCCGACGAGCGCCTCGGCGGGACCGGGATCCGCATCTTCTGCTGCCCCGGCAACGACGACCAGTTCGAGGTGGACGAGGTGATCGAGAACGCGAAGACGGTCGAGCTGGCCGAGGGCCGGGTCGTCGATGTCGACGGGTTCCAGATGGCCTCCACCGGCTGGGCGAACCGGACGCCGTGGGACACCTACCGCGAGGAGGACGAGCCCGACCTGAAGGCGCGCCTCGACAAGGTGATCGCGCAGGTGACCGCTCCGAAGGAGCGCACCGTCTTCAGCTTCCACTGCCCGCCGTACCACTCGGGGCTCGACGACGCGCCCGAGTTGACAGCGGACATGGACCTGAAGGACGCCGGGCGCGCGATCAAGCCGGTCGGCTCGACCGCCGTCCGCGCGGCCATCGAGGAGTACGAGCCGGCGCTGTCGCTCCACGGCCACATCCACGAGGCCCGCGGGAACACCCGTATCGGCCGAACGCTCTGCATTAATCCCGGTAGCTCGTACGAGCAGGGCGACCTGCTCGGGGCAGTCATCGATCTGGACGGCAAGAAGAAGGTCAAGCGGTTCCTGCTCACAAGCGGATAGGAGGGCAACTGCATGGCGACCATTGCCGGTGAGCCTCCGTATGCGGAGCGCTCGCTGTTCGTCCGGAAGGCGACCGGACTGGTCAGGGGCTGGTCGGTGCACGACGCGTTCATCTACGCGACGTTCTCGATCAACCTCATCACGCTCGGGCTGTACATCTTCGCGGACGCTCCGTTCATCCCGAAGGGCAGCCTGCTGCTGGCGATCATCCTCTCGGGGGCGTACCTCGTCTTCCAGACGATCGTCTACGCAGCGCTGATCGCGGTCATGCCGCGAGCCGGCGGCGACTACGTGTGGGTGAGTCGCGTGCTCGGCGGCGGGCTCGGCTTCACGCTCGCGGTGTGCGGGTGGTGGTTCATCAACTGGCACTGGGTGCCCATCTACGCGAACATCCTGAGCAAGGAGTTCTTCCAGCCGCTCGGCGCGATCCTCGGCTGGCACGGCTTCGTGACGTTCTTCAACGAGCCGAAGGGCATCTTCACCGCGTCGGTGATCACGGCGGTGCTGGCGGCGTTCTTCATCTCGATCGGCATGCGCGGGTATGCGCGGCTGCAGAAGATCTGCTTCTACGGCGGCATGCTCGGCCTCCTGATCATCTTCGGGCTGCTGATCTTCCACACGAAGACGGCGTTCCAGGGCGCGTTCAAC
>DASUIG010000020.1:0-55302 GCA_036273155.1 Gaiellaceae bacterium
GCCATGCCGCGCGTCAAGCGATCCGTCCACGCGCAGAAGAAGCGCCGCAAGGTCCTCGAGCAGGCGAAGGGGTACTGGGGGTTCAGGAACTCCCACTACCGGTACGCCAAAGAGCAGGTCGAGCACTCGCTCGTCTACGCCTACCGCGACCGCAAGGTCAAGAAGCGGACGTTCCGCCGGCTCTGGATCACGCGCATCAACGCGGCGGCCCGCATGCACGGGCTGTCGTACAACCAGTTCGTCAACGGGTGCTCGAAGGCCGGCATCGAGCTCGACCGCAAGGTGCTCGCCGACCTCGCGGTCAGCGACCCGGCCGCATTCGGCGCCATCGCCGCGCAGGCGAAGGCCGCGCTCGAAGCCTGAACTGATCACCTCGCGCGACAACGAGAGGCTGAAGCTCGTCCGCAAGCTCCGAGACCGGCGCTGGCGCGACAAGCTCGGCCTCTTCGTCGTCGAGGGAGAGGACCTCGTCGAGGCCGCGTCGGCGCTCGAGCCGGTCGAGCTGCTCGTCGCGGGGGAGAACGTCGAGCCGGATCTGCTCGCGGAGGTGTCGACGCTCGCGCACCCGCCGCGTGCGATCGGGATCTACCGGCGCGAGGATCTTCCGCGGGGAACGCGGACGGCGACGCTCGCGCTCTGGCACGTGGCCGACCCGGGGAACGTCGGGACGCTCATCCGTTCGGCCGACGCGTTCGGCGCGGGCGTCGCGCTTTCCGCCGGCTGCGCCGACCCGACGGGGCCGAAGGCGCTGCGCGCATCGATGGGTGCGATCTTCCGCGTGCCGATCGGCGAGTTCGACGGCGTCGCGGGGCGGAGGATCGCGCTCGTCCCGCGCGGAGCCGGGCCGCTCGCAGAGACCGACCTGAGCGGAGAGGTCGTCTTCGTGCTCGGCGCGGAGCGGGAGGGACTGCCCGACGACGTGCTCGCCCGCTGCGACGCGACGGCCACGATCCCCATCGCGCCCGGCGCCGAGTCGCTGAACGTGGCGATGGCCGGGACGGTCGCGCTCTACGAGCTCTCGCGGCGCGACCGGTAGCTGTTACCCCGACGTCTGTGTCACGTCTTCGTCACGGCCGGAAGGCTCGAATACGCCGCAGTTGGCCTCTCGCCGTTGCGGATTCGTGACCCTTCCGTATCGGTAACTGCTACCGGTCGTCGGGGCTGTGTAGCTCTCGGCGACCCGGGCATACGAAGGTCGTCGTGAGCGTCATCGAGATCAGCGCCGCACAGGCTGCCGCGCTCGCCGAGCTGGCTTCCGCGCACGGGCTGGTGGCGATCCACCAGGTCGCGCCCACCGGCGATCTCTACGTCACGCCGCACAACTCCTCGGCCGGCTTCCGGATCGCGCCCGACGGCGCGGTGAGCGACATCGGCCAGACGCTGCCGGCCCCGTAAAAAGCGGCCGGCCCCGGTTTCCCGGGGCCGGACCAAAAAGATTCGCCAAGCCGGTGGCGGTTTCGTCTACCTCGTCCAACCGGCCTTCCGATCTCGGGGTTGCCCCCTCTTCGTAGAACCGCTCGGTCGGGGTTTCGACCTAGTTCCGCTCCGTGCTTGGCGCAAGAGGAAACCTACGGTGTGGCCACTTGTGGGTCAAGGCACGCGACAACGAAATTGTTCGCTATTTGCACACATCACTTCCGGCGGCCGATCCAGACGATGTCCTCGCCGCCGTCGTACGGGCGCCGGTCGAACCACCCGTAACACGCGTCGACCGCGAAGCCCGCTTCGGCGAGTAGCACGTGCCAGCGCTCGGGCTCGAGCCACCACAACGTCATCGACGACTCGCCGCGCGCGCCGCGGACGGAGAGCGTCAGCGTCTGCTCGTCGCGATCCCAGTCCGCCCGCTCGAAGATGCCCGGCTCGCGCTCGAGCCAGCGCCCGTGCGTCTCCTCGATGTCCTCGTTCGACGGGGCGAAGACGTCGAAGACGAGCCGCCCGCCGGGGAGGAGCAGGTCGCGGGCCGCGCCCAGCGCCTCGAGGCGCTCCGCGTCCGTGCCGAGGTGGAGGTAGGCGCGGAACGGGCAGGTGACGAGCGGAACACGCTCCTCGACGGGCGGCCGGCGGAGGTCGCCCAGCCGCAGGTCGAGCCGCTCGGCGACGCCGGCCCGCCGCGCCTGCTCGGCGCACACCTCGAGCATCCCCACGGAGGAATCCACCCCGATCACGTGCACGCCGGCCCCGGCGGTCGGGATGGCGATGCGACCGGTCCCGACGCCGAGCTCGACCACCGGCCCGCCCGACGCGAGCGCCTCGTCGACGTAGAAGGAGACGTCCTCGACGACGGCGGTGCTCCACGCGTCGTAGAGCCCTGCGATGGGGTCGTACTCGCTCACGGCTTGCGGGCGACGAAGACGAGCTCGGGAGAGTCGTCCTCGAGCGGGCGCTTGTCGAACCAGCCGTACCGCGCCTCGATCTCGAGGCCGGCGACGTCGAGCAGGCCTTCCCACTCGGACTTCGTCGCCCACCACAGGCTGAGCGTGGCGCCGTCGTCTCGCTCGATGTCCACGCGGTTGTCGGCCGGGGCGTAGCGCAGCGTGTGGACGACGCCGTTCTGGTTCACCGTCTTGCCGTCGAGCTGGGCGGCGATCGTGTGGCTGAAGACGAAGGCGTTGAAGGCGAAGCGGCCGCCGGGACGGAGCGATGCGGCCACGCGCTCGAACACCCGCCGCTTGTCCTTCCAGCCCGGGAGGTGGAGCAACGACCGGAACGGCACGTAGATGAGCCCCGCCGGCTCGTCGAGCTCGAGCTCGCGGACGTCCCCCTCGCGCAGCGTCAGCGGCAGCCCGGCGGCGCGCTCGCGGGCGATCGCGAGCATCGCGGGCGACGAGTCGATCCCGAGCACGGGCTTGCCGGTCTCGCGCACCACCTCGACGGCCACCCGGCCGCTGCCGACCATGAGCTCGACGATCGGCCCCTCGGTCTCGCGCGCCAGCGCGACGTAGTACGCGACGTCCTCGATCATGTGCGCGGACCACGCGTCGTATACCGGAGCCCAGGAGTCGTAGTCGGTCACGCTCGTATAGTGGCGCGCGTGGACCCGCAGGCGCTGGCAAGGGAGGCGCTGGACGCGATCGCGTCCGCGACCTCGGTCTCCGAGCTCGACGACGCGCGGGTCACGTACCTCGGGCGCAAGAGCGCGCTGAAGCTCGCGCTCCGCGACGTGCGCGACCGCGAGTCCGGAATGGCGCTCAACGCCGCCCGCGAGGCCATCGAGCAGGCCGTCGCCGCCCGCCAGGCCGAGCTGGAGCGCGCCGAGCTCGACCGGACGATCGCCGAGGACCGCGTCGACGTCACGCTGCCGGGCGTGCCGCATCGCCGTGGGCACCTCCACCTCATCACCCAAGTGCGCCGCGAGGTCGAGGACGTCTTCCTCGGGATGGGCTACGAGGTCGTGGACGGCCGCGAGGTCGAGACCTCGAGGTACCTCTTCGACGCCCTCAACATGGCGCCGAATCATCCGACGCGCTCGCCGTTGCAAACCTTCTACGTCGGTGACGACACGATGCTTCGCAGCGAGACGTCGCCGTCCCAGATCCACGCGATGGAGGCGAAGCCGCCGCCGGTCTTCATGGTCTCGCTCGGCCGCTGCTACCGGCGGGACACGCCCGACACGACGCACTACCCGATCTTCCACCAGGTGGAGGGGCTCGCCGTCGACCGGGGGATCACGCTCGCCGACCTCAAGGGGACGCTGCGCACCCTGCTGCGGCAGCTCTTCGGCGAGGAGCGCGACGCGAAGTTCGTCACGAACTACTTCCCGTTCACGGAGCCGTCGGTGGAGGTGCTCGTCTCGTGCTTCCAGTGCGACGGCGCCGGCTGCCCGATGTGCCGCCACTCGGGCTGGATCGAGATCGGCGGCTCGGGCATGGTCGACCCGAACGTCCTGCGCTTCGTCGGCTACGACCCGGAGGAGGTTTCCGGCTTCGCGTTCGGCTGGGGCCTCGAGCGGATCGCGATCCTCCGTCACGGGCTGCCCGACATCCGCGACCTCTGGGCCGACGACCTCCGCCTCCTGAGGCAGTTCGGATGAAGGTCCCGGTCAGCTGGCTGCGCGAATACGCGAATGCTCCCGTTTCGACGGAGGAGCTCGCGGAGCGCCTGACGATCTCGACATGCGAGGTGGAGCGGATCGTCCGCCGCGGTGTCTCCGACACCGGCGGGAACCTCGACCGGTTCCGCGTCGGCAAGGTGCTCTCCGCCGAGAAGCATCCGAACGCGGACCGCCTCCAGCTCTGCGTCGTCGACGTCGGCGGCGCGCAACAGCAGATCGTCTGCGGCGCCTGGAACTTCGGCGCCGGTGCGACGGTCGCCGTGGCGCTGCCGGGGGCGACGCTGCCGAACGGGCTCACGCTCGAGCGGCGCGAGCTGCGCGGCCAGATGTCCGAGGGGATGATCCTCGCCGAGGACGAGGTCGGCCTCGGCGCCGACCACGAGGGGATCATGGTGCTCGCGAACGAGCTCGACGCCGGGACGCCGCTCGCCGACGTCCTGCCGCTCGTCGACGAGGTGCTCGAGGTCGAGACGACGCCGAACCGGCCCGACCTCCTGTCCGTGTACGGGCTCGCGCGCGAGGTTGCGGCGCTGTTCGACGTCGCGCTCGCGCCCTGGCCGGGCGCCGAACCGAAGCGGGACGGCGACGAGACCGTCTCGGTCGCGATCGAGGACGCGGACGGCTGCCCGCGCTACGTCGGCCGGCTCTTCCGCGACGTCTCCGTCGGCCCGTCGCCGCTCTGGATGCGGTCGCGCATCTCGGCGGCAGGCATGCGGCCGATCTCCAACGTCGTCGACGTCACGAACTACGTCATGCTCGCGCTCGGCAACCCGCTGCACGCCTTCGACTACGACACGCTGGAGGACGGCCGGATCGTCGTCCGTCGTGCCAAGAAGAAGGAAGAGTTGAAGACGCTCGACGGAGCGACGCGGCGCCTCGATCCGGCCGACCTCGTGATCGCCGACGGCGGGCGCTCGATCGCGCTCGCCGGGATCATGGGCGGCGAGGTGACCGAGGTCTCGGAGCAGACTGCGAACGTCCTGCTCGAGGCGGCGAACTTCGAGCCGGTCTCGATCCTGCACAGCTCCGAGCGCCTCGGGCTGCGCACCGAAGGCTCGAACCGCTGGGAGAAGGGCGTCGACCCGCATCTCGCCGGCCACGCCGCCCGCCTCGCCTCCGAGCTGCTCGTGCAGACGAGCGGCGCGCGCTGGGTGGGGGAGACCGACGCGCACGGGACGCTGCCGGAACGGCCGCGCATCGAGCTGCGCCCGGCGCGGACGAGCGAGCTCGTCGGCCTCGAGATCTCCGCCGACGAGCAGCGCGACATCCTGCGCCGGCTCGGCTTCGACCTCGACGGCGACACGGTGACGGTGCCGACCTGGCGCGCCCGAGACGTGACGCGGGAGGCGGACCTGATCGAGGAGGTCGCCCGCTTCCGCCTGGCCGACGTTCCCTTCACGCTTCCGCGTCGACGCGAGGCGGTCGGCCGGCTCACGCGCGAGCAGCGGCTGCGGCGGACGGTCGAGGACCTGCTCGCGGGCTGCGGCCTGTACGAGGCGTACACGCCGAGCCTCGTCGCCGAGGATCCCGATCCGGACGCGCTGCGCCTCCCGCTGCCCCTGTCCGCCGAGCAATCGGTGCTGCGCACGACTCTGCTGACGAGCCTGCTCGCGGTCGCGGAGCGCAACCGGGAGGTCGGCAACGACGGCGTCGCCCTCTTCGAGATTGCGCGCGTGTACCTGCCGAGCGGCGAACAGCTTCCGGTCGAGCGCTGGCGCGTGGCCGCCGTGCTCGAGGGCGGATATCCAGACGCGAAGGGCGTCGTCGACACGTTGCTCGACGCGCTGAAGGTTCCCATGCAGGTCGAGCGCGGCACGCATCCGCTTCTGCATCCGGGGAAGACGGGCCGGATCGCACAGGGATGGATCGGCGAGGTGCATCCCGGCGTCGCAGCCGGATGGGGGGCGTTCGAGCTCGATCTCGAGGACATCGCTGCTGCGATGCCCGAGCGGGTGCTGTACGAGGACGTCATCACGTTTCCGTCGGTGCTGCAGGATCTCGCGTTCATCGTCGACGAGGACGTGCCCGCGGCTGCGCTCGCCTCCGCCATCCGCGAGGCCGGCGGCGCCGAGGTTCGCGAGGTCGCGGTGTTCGACGAGTACCGCGGCGAGCAGATCGGAGCCGGACGGCGCTCGCTCGCCTTCCGCGTCGCCTTCGGGTCGGCGGAGCGCACGCTCACCGACGAGGCGGCGGCGGTGCTGCGCGGGCGCATCGTCGACGCGCTGCGCGAGCGCTTCGGCGCCGAGCTGCGCGCCTAGCGGCGCCTGAGGCGAAGCAGCAGCTTGGCTGCTGCCGCAGCGCCCGCGGCCGCACCGACCGCCGCGCCGAGCTTCTTCCCGCGGTCGGCAGCGTGGCCGAGCTCTTCGCGCAGCGTTGCGACCGCGTCGGTCAGCTGCTCCCGCTCGCCGGCGAGCTCGCGCCGGATCTCGGTCTCAGTGGCCATTGCGCAACGCCTCCGTCGTGAGCCGTGCTTCCTCGAGCGCCTGCTCCGGGACGGGCGAGGACCCCTTGCGCAGCAGGCCGGCGCCGATCGCGCCGAGGATGCCCGCGACCAGGAGCAGGCCGCCGAACATCACGAGCAGTGTGAGCCAGACCGAGAGCGTGGTCGCGATCGCCGCCGCAGCGGCTGCGAGCGCGAATACGAGGGCGAAGAAGCCCAACACGGCCGCCGCCACGACGAGGCCGAGCCCCGCCGCGAGCGCCTTCAGCTTGTGCTTCACCTCGGTGGCGGCGAGCTGGAGCTCGAGCCGCACGAGCGAGCGCGCCGAGTCGGCCACGCGCCGCGCCGCCCCGGAGAGACCGTGTGCCGCGTTCATGCACTCACCTTTTCCACGAGAGGCGGACGGTAATCGATCCAGGGCCGCGCCCGTTCGAGCTGCGCGGCCAGCCGGACGAGCGTCGCCTCGGCGAACGGGCGTCCGGCGAGCTGAACGCCGATCGGCAGGCCGCCGTCGGTCCAGTGCAACGGCAGCGAGACGGCCGGCTGCCCGGTGACGTTGAAGACCGCCGTGAACGGGGTGAACAGGAACTGCCGGGCGAAGGCGGCGTGCGCGTCCCCGTCCGTGTCCTCGTACGTCCAGCCGATCGGGACCGGGGGCAGCGCGAGGGTCGGCGTCAGGAGCACGTCGACGTCGTCCCAGAACGCCACGATCTTCCGCGCCTCCGCCTGCAGGCGGTAGACCGAGGAGGTCATGTCGGGGCTCGGCGTGCCGACGGCGTCCTGCGCGAGCGCGCGGTTGATCGGCTCGAGCAGGTCGAAGTCGATGCCCATGAGGGCAGGGCCGGCCTGCCACACGCGCACGAAGTGCTGCGCGAGCTCGGGGTCGTTCCAGGGCGGCGTCGCTTCACGCACGTCGTGCCCGAGCTCCGCGAGCAGGGCCGCGGTCGCCAGCGTCGCCGCGGCGCACGCCTCGTCCACGGGGACGTCGACGGGCGGAGTCAGCGTGAACGCGATCCGCAGCCGGCCGGGCTCGAGCTCCGCCTCGGCGAGGAAGGCGCGCTCCGGCTCGGGCGCGAAGAAGAAGTCGCCGGTCTCGTTGCCGCTCATCACGTCGAGGAGCGCGGCTGCGTCGCGGACGGTGCGCGCGATCGGCCCGTTGACGCCGAGGCCGAGCGAGCCCGATCCCCACGGCGCCGGCGACACGCGGCCGCGCGACGGCTTGAGGCCGACGAGGCCGCAGCACGACGCCGGGTTGCGGATCGATCCCCCGCCGTCGCTGCCCTGCGCGATCGGGCACAGGCCCGCGGCGGTCGCGGCTGCGGCGCCGCCGCTCGAGCCGCCGGGCGTGCGCGAGGTGTCCCACGGGTTTCGGCATGCGCCGTTCAGCTCCGACTCGGTCATCCCGATCGTCCCGAACTCCGGTGTGTTCGTCTTTCCGAGCACGACGAAGCCCGCCTCGCGGATGCGCCGCACGGTGGCGGTGTCGAACGCCGGCACGTTGTCGGCGAGCGCCTTCGTCGAGAGCGTCGTCCGCAGCCCCGCCGTCTCGGTCAGGTCCTTGATCGAGATCGGCACGCCGGCGAACGGGCCCTCGCGCGGCTCGCGCGCTGCGGCACGTGCGCCTCCGGCGTCGACGGTGACGTACGCGTTCAGCACGGGATCGAGCTGCTCGATGCGCTCGAGGTAGAGATCCACGAGATCCACGGACGAGACCTCGCGCGCGCGGATGCGCGCGGCGAGCTCGAGCGCGGGTGCGAAGGCGAGATCAGTCACCCGCGCTCGAGCTCCTCGCGGGCGACGGACAGCACGACCTCGCCGGGTCGTATCGCGGCCACCGCAGCCGAAGGGACGAACAGGTCTGCATGTCCCGCCCCGACGCTGACTTCGATGCCGCGCAGCTCACCCGTCGTGCGGTCGCCGCGGGCGCGCTGGACGAAGCCGATCCGGTGGCCGGTGCAGTCGAGGACGATGCACTTCGTGTCCAGGTCGAGCCACGACGGCGTCGCCGCGATCGAGGGCTCGTCCCGCTCGGGACTGCGCGTCCGTACGACGTCCGTCAGCGTCGGCACGACGAGCACCTGACCCAGCTCGAACGCCCGCCGAAGGGCGGTGAGCAAGCCGGCGCGCACCTCGCCGCGGTCGACGGGGCCGAGGTTCGGCCGCATGAGCGCCTCGGCGTACTCGGCGGAGCTCCGCATCTCGGCGAGCATGCGGCGCATCTGGCCGAGCCGGGCGGCTTCGACCGACTGCGCCGCGGCGAGCGCCTGGAGGGCGGTCTCGACGCGCGGCTGGAGCGCCTCGTACGCGGTGCGCAGGCCGTGCAGCTCGCCGGCGGTCGTCGACTCGTCGTACCGCCACGGCGGCAGCGAGGCCGGGAGCGGCGCTGCGAGCCGCGCCTCCGGATCGTCGCGCACGACTCGCGCACAGTTGATCCACCGAGGGACGTGGTCGACGCATGCGGTCGCGTAGCGCAGGGTGGAGCGAGGAACGTAGCCCGCAGTCGCGGGGTCGTCCTCGGTGTCGCAGTCGATCAGCGTGTCCGCGATCGTCTGCAGCGCGAACGCGTTCCACGCGCAGAGCCTGAACAGCTGCGCGCCGCGATCGTCCCCGTCGAGCGCATCGGCTTCTTCTGCGAGCGAGTACGCGATCGCGCCGGCGCGGCGCCTCGACTCGAGGTCTGCGGTGGAGACCTCGCCGCGCAGCGTCGAGCGAAGCCAGCGCAGCACGTCAGCTCAGCGGTTGCGGCCGGTCGTCCACCAGGCGAGCCGCTGATACCACGTCGACTTCTCGGGGAGGATCTGCTCCTCGACCTCGGCGTGCAGGTCCTCGAGCTGCGTGACTGCGTCGCCGGAGATGCTGAGGCGAACTTCTCCCACCGCGATGCTCGCGACGATCTCCGCCGGGACGTACTTGACGTGAGCGTGCTCGCTCTTCTTCACGCCGAAGCCGTCGAAGATGTCGTGCTCGGTGTCGCCCGCGATCTCGTGCACGGTGCCGATCTGCTTCCCGTCGCTGTCGTAGACGGGCCAGCCCTTCTCCACGGCCTTCCATGCGACTGGGTCGGGCATCAGACGGTCTTGCCGCCGATCATCCAGACGGGTCCCTGCGTCCCGACCGGGTGCGTGTCGGAGAGCGCGCGCACGACGCGCACCTCTCCGGGGATGCCGGCGTCGTCGAGGCGCGTCAGGCAGCGGCGCGCCATGCCCGGCGACGCGCCATAGCCGGCGGTGTGCGCGACGCGGAAGCGGAAGCCCGGCTTGCCGAGCCCGCTCTGAAACGGATTGAGCGGCGCGGTGAGCAGCGCCGCATGGTCGATGTGGTCGCTCGAGGTCAGCTCGAGCTCGCACAGCAGGTCGCTCCAGTCGGCGGGGAGCATGGCGACGACGGCGTCCCATTCGGCTGCGAGCGTCGACCGCGAGACGACCGGCTCGGCCGGAGTGTCGTCCGAGGAAACGAGCACCAGCGTGCCCGTGATGCCGTCGGCCTCGATTCGCCGCAACATCCGTCGCACCGCTTCGGGTCCGATCGCGCTGCCGGTGCGCTGCGCGAAGAAGCGGATCTCGCGTCCCGATCGTCCGGGGCCTGCTGGCCCGAGCAGTGCGAGCGCGCGCTCGACGTGCGCCTCGTCGTCGATCGTGAGCAGCATCCGCGCGTCGTGCCACCTCGGATCCAGGCCGCGTTCGAGCTCAGTCCATTGGTCGACGAGTGCCATCGAACGAACCATAAACTGCGCGCCGTGGCAAAGGTTGAGACCAAGACGACGCTTGCGAAGGGCGACCTGCGCGACGTGCTGCGCGAGATGCTGCTCATCCGCCGCTTCGAGGAGAAGGTGGAGGAGCGCTTCCGCGCCGGCGAGCTGCCCGGCTTCCTCCACGTCGCCATCGGCCAGGAGGCGTCGGCCGTCGGCGTCTGCCGCGCGCTCGAGGACGGCGACATCATCGCGTCGACGCACCGCGCGCACGGCCACACGCTGGCCAAGGGCACGCATCCGAATGAGGTGATGGCTGAGCTGTACGGGAAGGCCGAGGGCTGCTCCCACGGCTACGGCGGCTCGATGCACCTGTACGACGTCGAGCGCGGGAACATGGGCGCGAACGCCGTCGTCGGCGGCGGCCTCCCGCACATCGCCGGCGCAGCGCTCGCCTTCCAGATGCGCGGCGAGCCGCGCGTGGCGGTCGCGTTCTTCGGCGACGGCGCGACGAACATCGGGACGTTCCACGAGGCGCTGAACCTCGCGCAGCTGTGGAAGGTGCCGGCGGTGTTCGTGCTCGAGGACAACAAGTGGGCCGAGTCGACGCCGGAGTCGCAGCACTCGCCGATCCGCGACCTCTCGGACCGCGCGAAGGCGTTCGGCATGAAGGCGCTGAAGGCGGACGGCTCGGACGTCGAGGCCGTCTACAAGGCCGCGCGGCAGGCGCTCGAGCACGCACGCTCCGGCAAGGGGCCGGTGTTCGTGCACCTCGACTGCGTGCGCCTGCACGGCCACTACATCGGCGACCCGCAGGTCTACCGCGACAAGGACGAGGCCCGGAAGCTCGCGGAGACGCGTGACCCGATCACGCTGCTGCGCGCGAAGCTCGAGCTCTCCGACGCCGAGTTCCAGGAGATGGACACCGAGGTGACGGAGATCGTCGAGGCCTCCGTCGAGTTCGCGAAGAGCGGCACCGACCCCGCCCCCGAAGACGCGCTGAAGAACATCTATGCCTGAGCTCTCCTACCGCGAGGCCGTTCGCGACGCGCTCTCGACCGCGATGCGCGAGGACGACGGCGTCTTCATCATGGGCGAGGACATCGCCGAGATGGGCGGCTCGATGGGCGTCACGAGCGGCATGCTCGAGGAGTTCGGCCCCGAGCGCGTGCGCAACACGCCGATCGCAGAGATGGCGCTCGCGGGCGCCGCCATCGGCGCGGCGATGCAGGGCATGCGCCCGGTCGCAGAGATCATGTACGAGGACTTCATGACGCTCGCCGCCGAGCAGGTGGTGAACCAGGCGGCGAAGATCCGCTACATGTCCGGCGGGCAGGTGACGATTCCGGTCGTGTTCCGCACGCAGGGCGGCGCCGGCTGGTCGCCGGGCGCGCAGCACGCGCAGCAGCTCGAGGCGTGGTTCGTGCACATCCCCGGCCTGAAGGTCGTGTTCGCGTCGACGCCCGAAGACGTGCGCGGCCTCCTGTGGTCGGCGATCTACGACGACAACCCGGTCGTCTTCTTCGAGCACCGGACGCTGTACGGCATCAAGGGCAACGTGCCGGAGAAGATCGAGCCGATCCCGCTCGGCAAGGCGCGCGTGCACCGCGAGGGCGAGGACGTGACCGTGATCGCGACCGGCCGCCTCGTGCACGAGTCGCTGGCCGCGGCCGAGGAGGCGGAGAAGCAGGGCGTCTCCGTCGAGGTCATCGACCCGAGAACACTGCAACCGTTGGACGAGGAGACGCTCGTCGCGTCGGTGAAGAAGACGAACCGCGCCGTCGTCGCGCACGAGGCCGTGACGCGCATGGGCTTCGGCGCCGAGGTCGCGTCCGTCCTCCAGTACCAGGCCTTCGACTGGCTCGACGCGCCGATCGAGCGCGTCGGCGCGAAGTTCTCGCCGCTCCCGTTCGCGCCGGTGATGGAGCAGTTCGTCGTCCCGCACGCCGACGACGTGCTGCAGGCGATCCTCCGCACGGTCAACAAGGCCTGATGGCGACCGAGGTCAGGCTCCCGCGGCTCGGGCAGGGCATGGAGTCGGGGACGATCGTCCGCTGGCTCAAGTCCGAGGGCGAGCAGGTGGCGAAGGGCGAGCCGCTGTACGAGCTCGACACCGACAAGGTGACGCAGGAGGTCGAGGCCGAGGCGAGCGGCGTGCTGCTCAAGATCGCGATTCCCGAAGGCGAGGTGGAGGTGGGGCGGACGATCGCCTTCATCGGCAAGGAGGGCGAAAGCGTCGCCGTCGAATCGCCCGTCGTCGATTCGACCAAGAAGGAGCCGGAACCGGAGCCCGTTCCAGCAACCTCTCCGCCTCCGAAGGAGGCGGTAGACACGACCAACGGTCGTGTCAAGGCATCGCCGCTCGCGCGGCGGCTCGCACGCGAGCGCGGCATCGACCTCGCGAGCTTGCAGGGCACCGGCCCGGAGGGGCGCATCGTGGCCGAAGACGTCGAGCGCACTCGGGAGACGCCGGCTGGAGTCGCGGCGGCGAGCGGCGAGGTCACGTCAACGCCGCTGACGAACATCCGCAAGACGATCGCGCGCAGGCTCACCGAGGCATGGACGGTGCCGGCCTTCATGCTCACCGTGTCAGCCGACATGACGCGGGCGAACGAGCTCGTCGCGCGCCGCCGCGAGCTGGAGCCCGACGTGCGCGTCACCGTCACCGACCTGCTCACGCGCGTGTGCGCGCAGGCGCTCGTCCGCCATCCGGGGATGAACGTGCAGTTCACGGAAGAATCACTGCTCTCGCTCCCGAACGCGAACGTCGGCATCGCAGTCGCCGCGCCGCAGGGCCTCGTCGTCCCGGTCGTGCACAACGCCGAGCAGCTGACGCTCACGCAGATCGCGCAGGCGCGCGGCGACCTCGTCTCCCGCGCGCGCGACGCGAAGCTGCGCGCCGAGGACATCGAGGGCGGGACGTTCACGATCTCGAACCTCGGGATGTTCGACGTCGACCAGTTCGTCGCCGTCCTCAATCCGCCGCAGGCGTCGATCCTCGCGGTCGGCGCGACGCGCGAGCAGGTGGTGCCGGTCGACGGCGACCTGCACGTCCTGCCGCTGATGACGATGACGCTCACGTGCGACCACCGCGCCGTCGACGGCGCGACCGGAGCCGAGTTCCTGAAGACGATCAAGGCGTTCCTCGAGGACCCCGGCCTGGCGCTGTAATGCTGCCCGGGCCGCCGGTCTGGTACCGCGTTCGCGATCTCGACGCAGCCCGGCGTTTCTACCGCGAGACGCTCGGCTTCGACGAGACGGCCATCGACTTCGGCCAGCGCTGGTCGCACCTCCGCCGCGGGGAGATGGAGATCGGTCTCGTCGAAGGCGATCCCGATCCGGACGGCGCGGTCGCACACGTCGACGTCGTGGACGTCAAGGCGGAGGCCGACCGGCTCCGCGCTGCGGGGGTCGAGGTCGGGATCGTGCTCGAGCTCCAGGGCGAGATGCGCCTGCTCGACGTGTACGACCCCGACGGTAACCGCGTTCAGCTCGCGCAGGAGCTCTTTCGGGACTAGCGATGCTCCGCCCGGTCGACCGTCACGACGTCCGCTTTCTCCGCGACATGCTCCGCCACGCCTACCACTGGCGGTTGACCGAGGAGGCCGAGCGCCCCGTCTATCGATACGTGCGGAACTGGGGCCGGCCCGGCGACGCAGGCGTCATCGCCATGGACGGGCCGCACGCATACGGCGCGGCGTGGTACCGGCTCTTCACCGCGGACGAGCCCGGCTTCGGCTTCGTGGACGAGAAGACGCCGGAGCTGACGATCGCCGTCGTGCCGAGCCGGCGCGGGAAAGGCGCGGGCCGCGAGCTGCTCGAGGCGCTGCTCGACCAGGCGCGCGCAGACGGCTTCGAAGCGGTGAGCCTGAGCACGGACGCGCGACAGGTCGGGTGGTACGAGGGCTTCGGCTTCCAGACCGCCGCCGAGTCGCCGCATGCCGTGACGATGGTCGCCCGGCTGTAGTTAGCATCGGTTTCATGGACGTCGACGTCGCAGTTCTCGGTGGTGGCCCCGGTGGGTACACCGCCGCCATCCGTGCCGCGCAGCTGGGCGCGAAGGTCGCGTGCATCGAGCAGGAGCCCGAGCTCGGCGGCACGTGCCTGCGTGTCGGCTGCATCCCGACGAAGGCCTGGGTGCAGACCGCGTTCGCCCTCAAGGAGGCCGAGGAGCACTTCGCGAAGTTCGGCGTCAACGTCGGCGAGACGTCGCTCGACTTCTCCGCCTCGAACGCGTGGAAGGCGGGCGTCGTCAAGCAGATGACGTCGGGCGTCGCCGGGCTCTTCAAGGCGAACGGCGTCGAGTGGGTGAAGGGGGTAGGCCGGTTCACGGACGCGAACACGATCGCCGTCGAGGGCGGCGAGAGCGTCACGTTCAAGCAGGCGGTCGTCGCGACGGGCTCGTTCCCGCTCCGGCCGCCCATCCCCGGTCTCGACTCGCCGCGCTGCGTCGACTCGACCGGCCTGCTCGCGCAGGAGCAGGTGCCGAAGCGTCTCGCCGTCCTCGGCGGCGGCATCATCGGCTCCGAGTTCGCGTCCATCTTCAGCCGCTTCGGCTCCGAGGTGACGATCATCGAGATGCTCGACACGCTCATCCCGCAGGAGGACGCCGACGCCGCGAAGGAGCTCGCGAAGCAGTTCGCCAAGCGCGGGATCGCGCTCCAGCTCGGCAAGCAGTGCACCAAGGTCGACGACGACGGGTCCCAGCTGACCGTGCACTTCGGCGACGGCGAGACCGTGCAGGCCGACCTCATGCTCGTCTCCGTCGGCCGCGGGCCGGCCGTCGAGGGCCTCGGTCTCGAGAGCGCGGGCGTGCAGTTCGACAAGCGGAAGGGCATCGCCGCCGACGAGCATCGCCGCACGACCGTGCCGCACATCTATGCGGTCGGCGACTGCGCGGGCTACTGGCAGCTCGCGCACACCGCGTTCCGCGAGGGCGAGGTCGCGGCCGAGAACGCGTGCGGCCACGACGCCGTCGTCGACAACCGCGCGGTGCCGCGTCCGATCTACACCGACCCGGAGATCGCCGGCGTCGGCCTCACCGAGGCCGAGGCGCGCGAGCAGTACGGCGACGACGTCGCGGTCGGCCAGTTCCCGTGGGTCGCGAACGCACGCGCGGTGATGCAGGACGAGACCGTCGGCTGGGTGAAGTCGATCCACGAGACCCGCTACGGCGAGCTGCTCGGCCTCATCATGGTCGGGCCGCACGTCACGGACATGATCGAGGCCGGCGTCGTCGCGATCGACGCCGAGTCGACGGTGGAGACGGTCGCGGACGGGATGGCGCCGCACCCGACGCTGTCGGAGGCGATCAAGGAGGCCGGCCTGGCGGCGCTCGGCCGGGCCATCCACATCCCGAACCGCAAGCCCCGCGCGAAGGCACCTGCGTAGCTGAGAGCAGGTTTTTCGCCCGATTGGGCATCTAATCTTGGCATGGCGGTTGCATCGCGGCTGGACCGATCCTTCGAGCGGCTCTACCAGCGGCATGCGAAGCATGTCTACCGGTACGCGTACGGCATGCTCCGGAACGCGGCCGATGCCGAGGACGTCACTCAGACGACGTTCATGAACGCGTTCCGGGCGCTCGAGCGCGGTGAGGACCCGCGCTCGCCGCTCAACTGGCTGATCTCGATCGCGCACAACGTCTGCCTGCAGCGGTTCCGCGCGAGCTCGCGGCGGCCGCAGGAGGTGGAGCTCGACTACGACGTCGCCGACACGCTCGTCGACGAGGACGACGGGCCGGGGGGAGAGGACATCCGGCGCGCGCTCGGCCACCTGGCCTTCAACCAGCGCGCGGCGATCGTCCTGCGCGAGATCGAGGGTCGCTCGTACGCGGAGATCGCAGAGGTGCTCGGCGTGTCGATGAGCGCAGTCGAGACGCTCATCTTTCGCGCCCGGCGCGCGCTCCGCGAGCAGCTCGAGGGCGCGCTGACGTGCGCGGACGCGGAGCTCGCCCTGTCGAAGCAGCTGGACGGCAAGCTCTCCCGTGCGGAGCGCTCGCAGCTGCGCGCGCACCTGCGCGAGTGCCCCGATTGTGCGACGCTCGCGCGCCGGCAGCGGGCCCAGCGGGCGGCGTTGCGGGGCGCGCTGGGGTGGCTTCCCTGGTCGTGGGGCGGTTTCGGGCTCGCGGCGAAGGCGGCCGCAGTGGTGGTGGTCACCGGCGCGGTGGGCGCCGGCAGCTGGGACCTTCGGCACACGATTCTCCCGCCGAGCACGCAGAAAGCCGCTGCGATCGTAAAGTCGCAGTCCGCCGTCCCGGCTGCGCGCAAGTTTTCGGCACCTGGTGCATCTCAGTCATCAGGACGTGCCCTCGTCCCCATCCTCCGGGGCCATGCCGCCCGCGGGCCCCGGGGGATGCTTTACCGCCTGGATGGGGTAGCCTCGACCCTGAAAAGGGAGGTCGAGCGTGAGCATCGTCAACAGGCGCAACGCAGTCATCGGCTGGCTGGTCGTCAAGATCGGCAAGCGCGCGGCAAAGAAAAAGGCACAGGTGGCCGTCCCGAACGCGCGCAAGGGCGGAGCGGTCGCGGGCGCCCTCGCAGCCCTGGGCGGGCTGCTGATGCTGAAGCGAAAAAAGCGCACGGACACCGCTGAGTGAGCGGCGGGCTCTTCCGCCGCTCGATCGCAGATCTGATCCCGTACGAGCCGGGCAAGCCCATCGAGGAAGTCCAGCGTGAGCTCGGCCTCGAGCGCGTAGTCAAGCTCGCGTCGAACGAGGGGCCGTTCCCACCGTTTCCGGCCGCGGTCGAAGCGCTCGAGCGCACGACGCGCGACCTGAACCGGTATCCCGACGGCGGCGCGTACGCGCTGCGGTCGGCGCTTGCCGAGCATCACGGCGTCGCGCTGGACGAGGTGATCGTCGGCTCGGGCGCCGACGGCGTCATCGACCTGCTCTCGCAGGCGACGCTCGACGCGGGAGACGAGATCGTGTGCGGCTGGCCGTCGTTTCCGAGCTACGTCCTCGACGCGCTCAAGCTCGGCGCCGTGCCGCGGAAGGTGCCACTGCGCGATCACGTCTACGACCTGGACGCGATGCTCGCGGCGGTCGGCCAGCGGACGAAGCTCGTGTACGTCTGCCATCCCAACAACCCGACCGGGACGGCGAACGGCCGCGACGAGCTGCTCGCGTTCGTCGGGCGGCTGCCCGAGCACGTGCTCGCCGTCATCGACCAGGCGTACTTCGAGTACGTCGACGATCCCGATTACGCCGACGGCGTCGCGGAGCTGTTCAAGCAGGGGAGGCGCGTCGCCGTCCTGCGGACGTTCTCGAAGATCTACGGGCTTGCAGGCCTGCGCGTCGGCTACGGCATCGCGCCGAAGGACGTCGTCACGGCGACGAGCAAGGTGCGGCGCGCCTTCGACGTGGCCGCGACCGCGCAGGCCGCCGCGCTCGCGAGCCTCGGCGACGAGGCCGAGCTGGCCCGGCGGCGTGGGCTGAACAAGGAAGGGCGGGACGCGCTGGACGAGACGCTGCGGGCGCACGGGCTCGAGCCCGCCGGGGCGGCGATCGGCAACTTCCTCTTCGTCGACGTCGGGGACGGCGCGGCGTTGTTCGACCGGCTGCTGCGCCAGGGCGTGATCGTGCGGCCGCTGGGCGGCTTCGGCGCCCCGGAGGCGATCCGGGTGACCGTGGGGGCCCCGGAGGAGAACGCGTTCTTCGGTGTCTGTCTCGGACAGGTCCTGTCGGGCGTCTCGTAACTAGGACAAAAGGGTGCTAGGTTCGCAGGCGCCCTGACAGCTGTCAGCCGTCAGCTGCTGCCTCTGCGGAACCCCGGATTCCGTCTGTTGGCGATCGCGACCCTCGGGTCGAGCGTCGGCACGCTCCTGGCGGCGATCGCGCTCGCGATCGACATCAAGGACAGGACCAACTCCGGCCTCTGGGTCGGAGCCGTTCTCGTCGTCGCCTACCTCCCGACCGTCGCCGTCGGGTTGACGCTCGGCCCGCTGCTCGACCGGCTGCGGCGGCGCGACCTCATGATCGGCGCCGACGTCGTCCGCGCCGCCGTCTTCTTCACGCTCCCGTTCACGAGCAGTCCGGGCGTGATCGTCGCGCTGGCCGCTGTCGCGGGCCTCGCGAACGGATTCTTCCGGCCGGCGGTCTACGCCGGGATTCCGAACGTCGTCTCCGACGAGGAGCTGCCCGCGGCGAACGCACTCCTGCAGGCGATGGAGAACGTCAGCTGGGCGATCGGCCCGATCCTCGGCGGCCTGCTCACGGCAGCGTCCGGGCCGCACGCCGCCTACTGGATCAACGGCGTCTCGTTCATCGTCTCCGCGTTCCTGATCGCGCGCATCCCGTCGCGCATGCTCCAGAGCGAGACGGCGCTCACGCGCGGCCACTGGAAGGATCTCGGCGACGGCTTCCTCGTCGTCATGCGCTCGCGCGCCCTGCTGGCGGTCCTCATCGCGTGGGGCATCGCGTGCCTCGGCATCGGCGCCGCGAACGTGTCCGAGGTGTTCCTCGCGAAGAACACCTTCCACGCCGGCGACTTCGGCTACGGCCTCATCTACGGCGCGATCGGCGGCGGCCTCGTGCTCGGGAGCTTCGCCGGCAGCACGCTGCTCGAACGGATCGGCCCCGCGCGGACGTACGCGGGCGGCCTCGTGCTGATGGCGGTCGGCTTCGGCGGGGCGGCCGTGAGCCCGAACGTGTGGGTGGCGGCGATGTGCGCTGCGGTCGGGGGCGTCGGCGACGGGGCGGCCATCGTCTGCAACGCCGTGCTCGTGCAGCGCGGCGCCGCGGACGACATGCGTGGCCGCGCGCTCACGCTCGTCATGAGCGCGACCTTCCTCGCGACGGCGGCGGCGAACGGCATCGCCGGTGCTCTGCTCGACAGCGTCAGCCCGCGCTGGATCTGGGGCGGCGCGGCGATCGCGTACGCCGTCGCCGCCGTCGTCGGCTACGTCCTCGCCCGCGAGCCGGCCCGCAGCGGTGCAACGGTCGAACCGGCGCACTAACTAGAGTCACGCCCCGTGGCGGGGCGTCGCGACTGGACGAGGGAAACGCTCGCGGCCGGCGTCCGCGAGGGCGACCGGCGCGCCCTGGCGCGCGCCATCACGCTCGTCGAGAACGGCGATCCGCTCGCCTACGGCGTCGTCGCCGACCTCTACCCATCCACCGGGAACGCGTACGCGCTGGGCATCACCGGCCCGCCCGGCGTCGGCAAGTCGAGCCTCATCTCCGCGCTCGTGCGGCACGTTCGAGCGCAGGAGACGACGGTCGGCGTCGTCTCCGTCGACCCGTCCAGCCCGTTCTCGAAGGGCGCGCTGCTCGGAGATCGCATCCGCCTGTCCGACCATTTCCTCGACCCGGGCGTCTTCATCCGCTCGATGGGGACGCGCGGACATCTCGGCGGGCTCGCCGAGGCGACGCTTCAGGCGCTGCTCGTGCTCGACGCCGCAGGCAAGGACGTCGTCTTCCTCGAGACCGTCGGCGCGGGTCAGAGCGAGGTGGAGGTGATCGGCATCGCCGACACCGTCGTGCTCGTCCTCATGCCCGGCTCCGGCGACTCGGTGCAGGCGTTGAAGGCGGGAATCATGGAGATCCCCGACGTGATCGCGATCAACAAGATGGACCACCCGGCCGCGAAGACGATGCTGAACGAGGTGCGCTCGATCCTCGCGCTCGACCGGGACAGCGACTGTCGGCCGCCGATCGTGCTCACCGAGGCGACGCGGGGCGAGGGCGTGCCGGAGCTCTGGGAGAAGATGGCCGCGCACCGCGCGCACCTCGAGGAATCGGGGCAGCTGGACGAGCGCCGGCGCAACAATCTTGCGGGCGAGGTGTTCGCGGTCGCGTCTGCCCGGGCGAAGACGCATCTCGAGCACGCCGTCTCGGACGATCCCGAGCTGCGCCGCCTGCTCGACGAGGTGCAGCGTCGCGAGCTCGACCCGCTCACCGCCGTGCGTGAGATCCTCGACAAGGTGTTTCACATCGATGGTTCCGGAACTCGCTGACATCGAAGCCGCGCGGGCGCGCCTCGACGGCGTCGCGCGCGTCACGCCCGTCTACCGCTCCGAGACGCTCTCGCGCGCGACCGGGCGCGACGTGCTGCTCAAGGCGGAGAACCTCCAGCGCACGGGCTCCTTCAAGGTGCGCGGCGCCTACAACCGCATCTCGCAGCTCAGCGACGAGCAGCGCGCGGCCGGCGTCGTCGCCGCGAGTGCCGGCAACCATGGACAGGCGGTCGCGTGGGCCGCGCGGGAGGTGGGCGCGACGGCGCGCATCTTCATGCCGCAGGACGCCGCCATGGCGAAGGTCGACGCGACCCGTCACTACGGCGCCGATGTCGAGCTGACCGGCCCCGCGATCGAAGAGTGCCTCGACGCCGCGCAGGCGTACGTCGCCGAGGCGGGAGCGACGTTCGTCCACCCGTTCGAGGACCCGGAGATCATCGCCGGGCAGGGGACGATCGGGCTCGAGCTCGTCGACCAGGTGGAGAGTCTCGACACGGTGCTGATCCCGATCGGCGGCGGCGGGCTTGCGTCGGGGATCGCGCTCGCGCTCCGCGCGGCGAAGCCGGGCGTGCGCATCGTCGGCGTGCAGGCGGCGGGGACGCTGCCGGACGGGCCGGGATTCACGATCGCGGACGGCATTGCGGTGAAGAAGCCGGGCGAGCTGACGATGTCCATCCTCGGCCGCGTCCTGGACGACATCGTCTCCGTCACCGACGAGGAGATCAGCGAGGCCATCGTGCTCCTGCTCGAGCGGACGAAGCTCGTCGTCGAAGGCGCGGGCGCGGTCGGCGTCGCCGCGCTCCTGGGCGGCAAGGCCGGCGGCACCGGCACGGTCGTCCCGATCGTCTCCGGCGGGAACATCGACGCGACCTTGCTCATCTCCGTCATGCGCCACGGCCTCGCGGCCGCGGGCCGCTACCTCGTGCTGCGCACACGCGTGCCCGATCGGCCCGGTGAGCTGGCGAAGCTGCTGACGCTGCTCGCAAACGATCGCGTCAACGTCGTCGAGGTCGAGCACCAGCGCGAGACCGGCAACCCCGTCGGCGAGACCGGCGTCGAGCTGACGCTCCTCACGCGCGACCCCTCGCACTGCGACGAGATCGTGGCGAATCTCGGGCGCTGGGGTTACCCCGCCGAGAGACTGTCCTAGACTCTTTCGCGTGATCCCCTGCCCCGTCTGCGGGCACGACAACCCGGCCGGCGCGAAGTTCTGCTCGGAATGCGGCGCCGCGCTCGTGGCCGCGTCCGAGCGCCGCGAGGAGCGCAAGGTCGTCACCGTGCTCTTCGCCGACCTCGTCGGCTTCACCTCGCAGGCGGAGAAGCTCGACCCGGAGGACGTGCGCGCGGTGCTCGCGCCGTACTGGGAGCGGCTGCGAGCGGAGCTGGAGCGGTTCGGCGGGACGGTGGAGAAGTTCATCGGCGACGCGGTGATGGCGCTGTTCGGCGCGCCGGTCGCGCACGAGGACGATCCGGAACGTGCGGTTCGCGCGGCGCTCGCGATCCGCGACTGGGCGCGTGATGAGGACGGCCTCCAGGTGCGCATCGCGGTGAACACGGGCGAGGCGCTCGTGCTCCTCGGGTCGCGGCCCGCGGAGGGGGAGGGGATGGCGGCGGGCGACGTCGTCAACACGGCGGCGCGGCTCCAGTCCGCGGCGCCGGTGAACGGCGTCCTCGTCGGGGAGACGACCTACCGCGCGACCCGCGAGGCGATCGACTACTCCGAGCGCGAGCCCGTGTCGGCGAAGGGCAAGTCCGATCCGATTCCCGTCTGGGAGGCGCTGCAGGCGCACTCCCGCTTCGGCGCCGACCTCGAGCAGAAGGCGATGCTCCCGCTCGTCGGGCGCGTGCGCGAGATCGAGACGATCCTCGGAGCATTCGACCGGGCGCGGCGCGAGCGCGAGACGCAGCTCGTGACTCTCGTCGGCGTGCCCGGGATCGGCAAGTCGCGCCTCGTGGCGGAGCTCTTCGCGCGGCTCGACCAGCAGCCCGATCTCGTCTGGTGGCGGCAGGGACGTGCGCTGCCGTACGGCGAGGGCGTGAGCTTCTGGGCGCTCGCCGAGATGGTCAAGGCACAGGCCGGCATCCAGGAGAACGACGACGCGGGCGCTGCGGAGGCGAAGCTGCGGACGAGCGTCGAGGCGACCGTGGATCCCGACGACCGCGCCTGGGTGGCTCAGCACCTCCTGCCGCTCGTCGGGATCGAGCAGCTCGACGACGCGGGCGACCGCCGGGACGAGCGCTTCGCCGCGTGGCGGCGCTACCTCGAGGGGCTCGCCGAGCAGCGGCCGCTGATCCTCGTGTTCGAGGACCTGCACTGGGCCGATGACGGCATCCTCGACTTCGTCGACCATCTCGCCGACTGGGCGGGCAACGTGCCGCTCCTCGTCCTCGGGACCGCGCGCCCAGAGCTGCTCGACCGCCGTCCCGGCTGGGGAGGCGGGAAGCTGAACGCGACGACGCTGGCGCTCACGCCGCTGGCCGACGAGGAGGCGGCGCAGATCATCGGAGCGGTGCTCGAGCAGGCGCTCCTGCCGGCCGAGACGCAGCAGGCGCTGCTCGAGCGCGCCGGCGGCAATCCGCTGTACGCGGAGCAGTTCGCACGGCTGTTCGTCGAGCGCGGCACCGCCGAGGACCTGCCGCTGCCGGAGACGGTGCAAGGCATCATCGCCGCGCGGCTCGACGTCCTCGATCCGCTGGAGAAGCGGCTGCTCCAGGACGCCGCCGTCGTCGGCAAGGTCTTCTGGGCGGGAGCTGCGGCCGAGCTGGCCGGCGTCGATCGCGACGAGGCCGCGAACGCGCTGCATGCGCTCGAGCGCCGCGGGATGGTGCGCCGCGAGCGCCGCTCGTCGGTCGGCGGCGAGGACGAGTACGCCTTCCGGCACGTGCTCGTGCGCGACGTCGCCTACGGACAGATCCCGCGCGCGGCGCGGGCGGAGCGACATATGCGCGCGGCGGGCTGGATCGAGGACATCGGCCGCGCGGACGACCAGGCCGAGCTCGTCGCCCACCACTATGCCGCCGCCCTGGAGCTCGGCGCGGACGTCGCCGCCGGCGCGCGGGTCGCCTTCCGCCGCGCAGGCGAGCGTGCGCTGCGACTCAACGCGTTCGCGAGCGCCGAGCGCTTCTATGCCGAGGCGCTCGCGCTCTGGCCGGACGATCGCGAGCGCGCATACGTCCTCGCCGCGCACGCGCGGTCGCGCTTCTACGCCGAGGGCGGCGCAGGCGCCGAGCTGGACGAGGCGGTCGAGGCCCTGCGGACGGCGGGTGACGTCGAGGCGGCCGCAGAGGCGGCCGTTCTCGCGGCCCACGCGGCCTGGCGGGCCGGGCACGAGGTCGAGGCGCGGGAGCGGATCGAGACGGTTCGGGCGTGGCTCGCAGGCCGGCCGCCGTCGAAGGCGCTCGCCGCGACTCTCGCCGAACAGGCGCGGCTCGAGGTGTTCGCGGCGGAGAACACGGAGCATGGGGAGATCAGCGCCGAAGCGCTCCGCCTCGCCGAGGATCTCGGCCTCGACGAGCTGCGCGCCAGCGTGCTCACGACCATGGGAGTGGCCAGGACGTTCGCCGGCGATCTGTCCGGCTCGGACGAGCTGTACGCGCAGGTCGCCGCCATCGACGCGCCGGCCGCGGCGTCCGAGGTCGCGCGGGCTCTCGTGAACCGCGTCGTCAACGCCACGCTCAACGGCGATTCCGCCGAGACGCGCCGGCGCCATCGCGTCGCATCGGAGTACGCGACGCGCATCGGAGACACGCGCCAGACGCTTTGGCTCGACGTCAACGAGATGTACTACGCGCAGGCGGACGGTCGATGGGACGAGGCGCTTGCGCGCGCGGACGCGTTCCTCGCCACGGTCGTGCCGCTGGGCGGCCACTACCTGGAGGACGGCGTTCGACTCGGCCGGGCCGAGATCCTTGCTGCGCGCGGCGTCGAAGGGGCGCATGCAGATCTGGAGTGGGTGGCCGAGCGCCTCGACGGGACGCAAGACTGGCAGTCGCTCATGCCGCGGCTCCTGATGAGCGCAAACGTGTGGAGCATCCTCGGAGAAGCAGCCGAAGCGAATGCGCTCCTCGACCGCGTGCGCGACATCGCATTAGCTCGGAGGACCCCCGGCATGGGCGGCACGACGCTGGCCATGATCGTGCGGCTCGGCCGGGCCGAGGAATGGATCGAGAGGCTCGCGAACACCATGGACACGCCCCGGATGCGCGCGGCGCACCTCCTCCTCTCGGGCCGCACGGTGGAGGCGGCCGACGCCTTCCTCCACGTCTCGGGAGCCGCGGACGAGGCGGCGGTACGCATGCTGGCGGCCGAGCAGCTCGTTGCCGAGGGCCGTCGCGCCGAGGCGGACGTCCAGCTTCAGCGCGCGCTGGCGTTCTACCGCGCCGTCGGTGCGTCGCGCATCGTGCGCCGCGCGGATACGCTGCTGGCCGCCGCCGGCTGAGGCGGCGACTTCGGCGGCGGGTTGCGCCAGGCGTCGCGGAACGCGTCGACGTGTTGCTGTGCGTAGGAGAAGCTCATGCCGACAAGACGCGCCGGCGGGCCGTCTTCTTCCCTAGCGGCTGCCGCCACAGCGGCGGAACGATGCGACCTCGCCGCCCCGTGCGCGCCAGTCGGCAAGGCCGCCGGCGACAGGGCGTGCGTCGATGCCGGTCGCTTTCAGCACGCTCGCCGCAACCGCTGCGCGCGCGCCGCTCTCGCAGATCGTGACGACCTGCTTCCCCCCGACGAGGCCGTTCTCCGCCGCCTGACGGACGTTGCGATACGGCATGTGGTCGGTGCCGGGGATGAAGCCCGCGTCGCGCTCGTCCGCCTCGCGCACGTCGAGCACTTCGATCTCGCCGGACGCGAGCAGCCGCTCGAGCTCGTCGATCGACACCGAGTCGACGCGCTCGTCGCCGCCCCCCGGCTGCCAGCCCACGACGTGGAAGATCCCGACGGCGTACAGCAAGCGAGCCGCGCGCGCCGCCTCGTCCTCGTCGGCCGCATGCACGACGACGGCACGGTCCGGTAGGACGAACGCCGTCTTCGTGGCGAAGCTCGTTCCGGACACGGGCACGTTGACGGCGCCGGGGCGGTGGCCCTCCGCGAACGCGCGCGCCGGCCGTACGTCGAGCACGACCGCGTCGCCGGCGTCGTCGGCGCGCTGCAGCGGCGGCTGCCCGCCGACGAGCGGGCCGCGGTTCAGCTCGACGATCCGTTCCATGTTCGGCGGACGCGGCGGCTGCGGTCCGAGCGCGAGACCGAGGAACTCGTCGTGATCCTCGAGGAGCGCGTGGTTGTAGCGGCGCTCGAAGCCCACCGTCGTCGACGCCCTGGAGCTCATCGCGGCGCCACAGAGCGAGCCCGCGACGTGCCCAGGGAAGACCTCGACGCCGTCGCCGAGCTCAGCCAGCCGATGGAGCGAGTGAAAGAGATCCTCTGCGCCGTCGCGCGCCTCGACCGCGAGGTCGGGTCGTGCCGCATCGCCGACGAAGAGGGAGTCGCCGGTGAGGACGAGCCACGGCTCGTCGCCGCGCGACCGGTCGACGACCGCGAACGCGCAATGCTCGGGGCGGTGGCCGGGTGTGTGCAGCGTGCGGATGACGACGTCCCCGAGCTCGATCTCGGCGCCGTCGGCGAGCGGCTCGTGGGCGTACTCGGCGGGGGCGGCATCGTGCACGTGGATGGGGAGACCGTGCTCGAGCGCCAGCCGGCCGTGTCCGGAGACGTGGTCGGCGTGCGTGTGCGTCTCGAGCACGGCGATCAGCCGGACGCCGTGCCGCTCCGCTTCTTCGAGGTAGGGCTCGATCCGGTACGCCGGGTCGACGACGACGGCCACGCCCGCATGCTCGTCCCCGACGAGATACGAGGCGCATCCCAGGTCGTCGTCCACGAACTGCCGGAACAGCACGTGGCGACGCTACCACCGGACACGGCTATTTCTCTTGAAGTGACCTGCTTCAGCCTGTGAAGCCGATGGTGCCGTCGCTGTGCACGCGCGCGTTGTGCGGGACGGGGAACGGCCGACTGCCTCGCAGAGGACCGTGCCAGCTCCGGATGGTGCCTTTCTGCCACGGGCCCCAGACCGTGAGCAGCGTCTTGTCGGGGAGCACGACCTGGATCGAGCAACCGCGTGCACTCGTCGAGGTGACTCCGCCGGTCCTCGAAACCGTATCCGTGCCGACTGTTACCCGGACGTCGACGAACGCGGCTCGAGCGTCGCTCTTGGCGATGACGGCGTGTAGGTGTGCGCTCGCCCAGCGGTTCCACGCGACCGCGCACGCAGCCGGTGAAGGGGACGCGCCTGCAGAGACGATTGGAGCCAAGGCAAGCGAGACCCCGGCGGCGGCGAAGATCGATCGCATGCTTGGAGAGTACGACAGCATCCGTTGGCCAGAGCTGTCCTCGCGCTACGCTCCCGTCGTGCGAGTGGCTCGTTTCGTGCGACGGGGTTCCAGAGGAGAGGCGGCTTGGACCGATTCACGGGCGGTTGCCTGTGCGGCAATGTTCGAGTAGTGGCTTCGGGGCCGCCTTACCGGGTCGGCCTTTGTCACTGTCTCGACTGCCGCAAGCATCACGGGGCCCTCTTCCACGCTTCCGCGGTGTTCCCTCAGGATGCGGTGACGATCGAGGGTGAGACACGCGACTACGACGGGCGATTTTTCTGTCCCCGCTGCGGCTCCTCCGTTTTCGCGCGCAGCGCCGACGAAATCGAGGTGCACCTGGGATCCCTGGATGCCCCTGACCAACTGGTGCCGACCTACGAAAGCTGGATCGTCCGTCGCGAGTCCTGGTTGCCGCCGTTTCCGCTCACGAGGCGATACGAGCGCGATCGTGACGCCACGGGTCGCTTCGAGGAGTAGTCGATCGACTTCAGGCCCAGTCGCCTGCGCGAGATGGCGGCCGGTAAACCGACGATCGCGCGCGTCCCCGATTCGTTAGTCGACGATCTCCAGGCCGAGTGCTGCCGCGAACAGCGGGCCGTTCTCGAGGACGTCATTCCAGGGCATGCGGGCTCCGCGCAAGGCTTCGACGCCGCGAAGGCTGGAGAGGTCGCATCCGCGGAGTTCGACTCGCTTGAGCTTCACGCCGCTGAACGTCGCCTCGCGTAGCTCGCAACCCTCGAAGAGGACATCCGTTAGGGATGCGTCGTAGAAGTCGCATTCAGCCATTCGACATTCTCGAAAGACGACTCGTTCGAGCTTCGCGATCCGCAAGCTCACGAGATCAAGACGGCAATCGTGAAACGTGACGTCCGAGAGCATCGCCTCCGCGAGCTCGACACCGGTCAACCGGCAGCGACGCAGCTCCACCCGTCGAGCCGCCAAGCCGCGCGCCGGGCGATTCGCCCACTCGACGCCGGCCACCACTGCATCCACCAGGTCCTCGAGGTCGGTGACCGGTACGGGGTCTTCCGGGAGGTCCGGCGGATAGGGCGAGGTCGGCGGTTTTCCCAAGCAGCGCGAGCATATGCCGCTCGCGATGCCAGGAATCTTCGCCTGCGCCGGCGTGCGGAGTGCCACTCGGCGGCGAGCTAGAAGTCGCCGCAGGCTCCGGTCTGTATTTCGACGATCGTGTTCGCGGGCGACGTGGGGCTTGTCACTGTCGACGGCTCTGTGAAGGTGAGACCGTTAGGAGCCGTCCAGCGCACGGCCCCGGTGCGCCTGAGGGTGGGATAGGCGGAGTGGAGTTGGCGGAGCGTGGCCCCCAAGGTGATGCCCGTTCGAGTGCGCAGCGGAGGGGTCGGTGTCATCGAAGAGACGTGGTCCCGCGGCGAGCCCGGTGTCGTCAGGGGCCATCCTCCGAGGATGAATCGGTAGCCGGAGAGCCTTCCGTCTCTGAACTCGGCAATGAGGTCGTGCCAAGCAACCTCGCTCAAACCCTTGCCGCAACCGGTGTTGATTCCCGTCGCGTTGGGTCGGCCGAGTGAGGGCTGTAGGGCCGCGATCACGGTCAGCCGTGGAGCGCCGAAGTACGCAGAGCCGATGGCGTTTGCCTGGAGATGCGGCAGCGTTGAGGCACGTGGCTCGCAGCTCGCTGCCCCGGCCATGACGGCAGTAGCCAAGCAAGTACCAAGCATCAGCGGAACGGCCAAGACTGATCGCTTCATAGTCACGACGGCAGGTGAAGGATACGACGACGCGCTGGGACGAGACGCTGTCCTGTGCCAGTGTGCGGGACTGTCATGCGAGCGGGTTGGGTACAAATACGCCCGTGCTCCAGACGGGCTGGTAATCGGTGGCCGCATCGACTCGCACAGAGGGTTCATGAACGGCGAGGTTCACATCGTGGCTGCGCTTCGGCTGCTGCTCGTCCAGACCGTCGGCGGACTTGCCATAGGGTGCGTTCTCGCCGGCGCACTGGTCGCGTCAACCCACCTCGGATTGTCCGGCGCGCTGTTCGTGGCAGCCATCGTCGTCGCGGTCGTCGGGATCGGTTGGAGTCTCGGCGGGCCGAAGAAGGCCGTGCCATGGACGCTGGGAACCGCGCGGATGGATGATCCCGTGAGCATCTCGCGGCGCCCAATCGGGACATCCCAGGCGGATGCAGTGCTGGTCGTCAGCTCCATCCTGACCGGTCTCCTCCTAGCCGCATCAGCAGTCATCGCGAGGTAGACCGGCTAACTGAGCTTCGTCTGCGCGACTGTTCGCGAATGTCTCCAGGAGTGGTTAGCTTCTGCGGCATGGGGCCAACGGGCGCCTTGGCAGCTCCGGTTTTGGCCGGAGTGATCGTCCTGGCAGGCTGCCACGGCGCCGGGCCCGTCGCGGCTCGCCTTTGACCTACCGCGGCGAGTCGGACGGCGTCCAGATGACGCTCAAAGTCCCTCGAGGGCACTTCTCAGGCTCGACGCTCACGTTGCACTTTGCGCGGGGCTCCGAGGCAATCCGGGAGCGAGCTCTTCGGACCAGGAACCTTCAAGTCTTTTGCTTCTGGCCCGAAGGTAATTTCGGCAACGGTTCGACCTTCATCGACCTGCGGCTCACCCCGGCAAAGCGAACACAGGTGCTCGTCGCCGCAGCCCGCGGCTCCAGCGGCGGCTACTCCTGTGGATTGGGCGCGCGTCCACGTTCGATTCCGCAGTGGCCTGCCACGGCGTTCCTGCGACGTGCGATCGTGGATGTTCAGCTCTCGCACTCGAACCGTTGAGGCAGTGGAACGTCGCGGCCGTGGACGCTCGGCGAGCTCCCATTCGAGGCCGTAGCATCACGGGGTGGCGATCGTTGGCGCGCACGTGCTCCTCTACACGCGCGAGGCTGAGCGGCTACGCGAGACACTGCGCGACGTGCTCGGCTGGGACTCTGTCGAGGGCCACGACCCGCCCGACGGCTGGCTGATCTTCGAGCTGCCGCCCGCCGAACTCGGCGTCCATCCCGGCGACAGGCCGCAGCACGAATTCACGCTCATGTGCGACGACCTCAACTCGACGATGGCCGAGCTGGGCGCGAAAGGGATTGAGTTCCGCGGCGAGCCGCGCGACCAGGGCTTTGGGATCGTGACGACGATGCTCCTGCCCGGCGGTGTCGAGCTGCTCCTCTACGAGCCGAAGCACAATTCACCGCTCGATCTCTAATCCGCAAACGGCGCCCGGCTCGAGGACGGCGGGATGAGCCAGTCTTCAGGAATGTCCGCCGAGCGGTCGAGCGCGAACGGCGGCGGCTCTATGCCCGCCCCGCAGTCGCGTGCCGTCGCGCGAGGAGCGTGCTGTCGTGACGCGGGGCGTGGCGTCAGGCCGGCGGTGCGGGGTGCGGCGTCAGACCGTGCTCGAGCATCACAGCAACGAGTGCGTCGACGTCTGGCGGGCCGCCCGCTGCGGCGTCCAGGATCACGGCGACTTCCTGGAAGAAATCGGGGCCGATCACGCCCGGAGTCGCGATCGCGAGTGCCTTCGCGTACGCGTCCGTCCGGTTGGCGAACTCGTGAACGGCGCCACGGGGGATCACGAGCGCCTCGCCGTCGCGGATCTCGGTTTCTTCCCCTTCAACCGTCCAGGTCAGGACGCCTTCCAGGCCGTAGATCGTCTCCTCGTAGCCGTCGTGGCTATGCGCGACGGCGATCTTCACGCCCCCCGGCACGGCGAACTCGAAGACCGCGAGCATTCCTGCCGAATCCTTTCCCTCGACCAGGAACCGAATGTCCATCCCCTCGACCGTGATCGTCTCCGCAGTGGTTGCCATACCATTCCTCCCCATTAGGTAAAGTGGCTTGACAATAAATGATCGATCCAAGGTCGTCAAGTCTTTTTACCCAAGGGAGCGAGCCGATGCCGTTCGGGCCGCCGATGATCGGAGCGCTCCTGCGAGTCCCCTGGGAGGCAGTGCAGTCGCACATGTTGAGGCGTCTGCACGAAAACGGGTGCGCCGACTTCGACGCCGCCTACCTTCGCGTCTTCGGGTATCCAGGCCCGCAGGGCGCGAGGCCGTCCGAGCTCGCGGCACGACTCGGGATGAGCAAACAAGCGCTCAACTACCTCCTGGGCGGCCTCGAGCGCGCGGGCTACCTCGAGCGCCAGCCCCACCCCGACGACTCTCGCTCCCGGCGCATTGCCCTCACCCCGCGTGGCCTCGGCGCGGTCAAAGTGATCCGAGACGCGGTCGCCGAGCTCGAGACGTCATGGACGCAGCGGCTCGGCCCCAAGCGCTTCGCCCAACTCCGCAAGATGCTCCAGGAGCTCGGTCGGAGCCCCCTGCCTCCAACCTAGGCGCCACGGGCTCCACGCCAGAGGCAACGGGTTGAGAATCGACACGAGCGTTTCGCACCGACGCCTGCGCGAGTGTCATCTCCCTTGAGCTGACTCCTCGGCGAGCAGCCGCGACACGTACCACCCGATCGCGACGAGGAAGACGAGCGTCTGCTCGCCGTTCATCGCGATCCCGCCGAGGTTCTGGTCGCGGATGGCCGAGAAGCCCCACAGGCGCGGCGCGTGCTCGTAGAACGAATAGAACGGATGGCTCGAGAAGATGAACGCGAGACCGAGGAACGACGACGCGACGAACGCGGCGCCGAGATACGCGAGCGCGGCCGGCGCCGGCAGGCGCCCGGACACGAGCGGCCACCAGAAGAGCAGTCCGCCGAGGATGAGCAGGCCGTGCTCGATGTTCAGCGCCCAGCCGGTGTCGAGCGCCCAGTTGTAGAAGCCGGCGAGGTGCGTCCCGTACCACGCTGCGAGCCAGGCGAGGATCGCCCAGCGCGCACGGATGCGCTGCGCGCCGTGGCGCGCGAGCCACGTCTTCATCGCCGGCGTCAGTCCCAGCAGAACCAGCGCCGGCGCGATGTCCGCGACGAGCGCGTTCTGCAACAGGTGAACGAGCAGCAACCGCTTCGCCGCGATCGTCTCCAGCGGCGAGTTGAGCGCGGCCGCGACGAGGAAGGTTCCCGTCGCGAACGATGCGACCCGCCACCGGCTCGGCCGGTCGCTCCGCGCTGCCCACACGTACGCGGCCGCAGCCGCGACGGCGACGACGACGTACGCCCACTCGAACGAGAAATCGGTCGGGCTCACGCGCGTTTCACGCGTGCACGAGCCGCGCGGCGCGCATCCTGGGGCGGAGGAGCGCGAACGCGAGCGCGCCGAGCGTGACGAGCTGCTCGGCCATCATCGCGACGCCGGCGAGCTGCTGGTCGGTCCGGCCCGGATACGCCGGATAGAGCGGATGGAAGCTGAAGACCAGCACGTCGGTCAGCACTTGCCCGGCGGCGAACATCGCCGCCGCGAGCGCGATCCGGCCGCCGACGGTCAGCCGCCGGTGCGAGCCCGGATCGACGAGCAATGTCCACACGATCAGCCCTGCGACGACCCAGCACGCATGCTCGAAGTAGTGCACCGAGTCGTGCCGCAGCGCGAGGTCGTAGAGATACGGCACGTGCCAGACGGCGAGGTTCGCCGCCCACAGCCCGAACGCTACGCGCGGCTGCAGCATCGTCGACAGCACTGCGCGCACCCGCGCGCTGCGCGCGAGCGGCGCGAGCACCTGCGCCGGGAGCAGGAAGACGAGCAGCGGGCCACGGACGGCCACGACCATGAGCGCGGGCGCGAGGTCGCCGATGAGCACGTGCTGGAGCATGTGCACCGACAGGTACTTGTCTTCGGCGAGCCGGTCGAGTGGCCCGACCAGGGCCGCGATCGTCACAGCCAGCCCGAGCCCGAAGAGGGCGACGCGGTCCCAGCCTGCGATATCCGCGCGTCCGCGCCGCCGCAGGCGGACGACGCCCTGCGCAAGGAGCAGTGCCGCGACCGCCGCCAACGCGACGGGAATCACTACAACCCCAGGAGCTTCGCGATCACCATGCGCTGCACCTCGTTCGTGCCTTCCCCGATCTCGAGGATCTTCTGGTCACGGTACAGGCGCGAGATGGCGAACTCGTCCATGAACCCGTAGCCGCCGTGGATCTGCAGCGCCGCGTTCACGACGCGGTTGCTGAGCAGCCCGGTGTAGAGCTTCGCCTGCGCGGCGGCGAGCGCGAACGGCTTCCCCTGATCCTTCAGCCAGGCGGCGCGGTGCACGAGGACGCGGCCCGCGTCGATCTCCGTCGCCATGTCGGCGAGCGCGAACTGCACCGCCTGGAACTCCGCGATCGGCTTGCCGAACTGGTGGCGCTCCTTCGCGTACGCGAGCGCGAGATCGTACGCGCCCTGCGCGAGGCCGACCCCCATCGCGGCCACCGAGATGCGGCCGCCGTCGAGGATCTCGAGGAACTGGTGGAAGCCCTGGCCGCGCTTTCCGAGCAGGTTCGCCTCGGGCACGACGCAGTCGCGGAAGGAGAGCTCGCGTGTGTCCGACGCGCGCCACCCGAGCTTGTGCATCGGCGCGGAGATCTCGTATCCGGCGGTCCCGTTCGGGACGATGACGTTGGAGGTCTCGCCCTCCGCGGTGAGCGCGGTGATGGTCACGCACGCGGTGATGTTGGTGCCCGCGTTGGTGATGAACATCTTCGACCCGTTCACGATGAAGGAGCCGTCGCGCAGCTCCGCGCGCGTGCGCGTCGCGCCGGCGTCCGATCCCGCGTCCGGCTCCGTCAGCCCGAACGCTGCGAGCGCCTCGCCCGACGCCAGCCGCGGCAGCCATTCCTGCTTCTGCTCCTCGGTGCCGTACAGGTAGATCGGCATCGTCCCCAGCGACGTGTGCGCAGCGACCGTGATCGCCACCGAAGAGTCGATGCGCGTCAGCTCCTCGACCGCGATCGCGTACGAGACCGTGTCGCCGCCGGCGCCGCCGTACTCCTCGGCGATGGGAATCCCCATCAGCCCGAGCTCCGCCATCTCCGCGACGAGCTCGTACGGGAAGCGCGCCTCGCGGTCGAGCTCGGCGGCGACCGGCGCGACGCGCGTCAGCGCGAACTCGCGCACCGTGTCCCGAATCAGCTGTTGCTCGTCGGAGAGCTCGAAGTTCACGCGAAGCTCGCGGCCAGCTCGGCGATGAGACGCACGCCGTAGCCGGTGCCGCCGGGCACGCGGAGATAGTCGCCGCGCGAGCGGTCGAGGAAGCCTGGCCCCGCCATGTCGACGTGCGCCCACGGCCCTTCGCCGGCGAACTCCTGCAGGAACTCGGCCGCGAGCGCCGGGCTCGCCTGCCTGAGCGTCGACCCGTTCTTCATGTCCGCGAACGCCGAGTCGACATAGCGCCGGTAGCGCGCGTGCAGCGGGAACGGCCACGCGAGGTCGCCGCTCCGTTCGCTCGCCGCGACGATCCGGTCGCGCCATGCGTCGTCGTTGGAGAAGAAGCCCGCGTACAGGTCGCCGAGCGCGAGCTCCATCGCGCCCGTCAGCGTCGCGAGGTCGAGCACGTGCGTCGCGCCTTCGCGGCGCGCGTACCAGAGCGCATCGGCGAGGACGAGGCGCCCCTCTGCGTCGGTGTTGATGATCTCGATCGTCTTGCCGTTCGCGGCGCGGAGGATGTCGCCGGGACGGAAGGCATCGCCGCCGGGCATGTTCTCGGCGGCGGCCAGCACCGCGACGGCGCGCACCGGCAGACCGAGCGCGGCGATCGCGCCGATGCCGTGCAGCGTCCCGGCGCCGCCCGCCATGTCGCCCTTCATGGCCTCCATGCCGTTCGCCGGCTTGATGGAGATGCCGCCGGTGTCGAAGGTGATCGACTTGCCGACGAGGCCGAGGACGACGTCCGGCTGCGTCGCCTTCGGCGGCTCGTAGCGGAGGAGGACGAGTCGCGGCTCGTTGCGCGACCCGCGGCCGACGGCGGCGAGGGCGCCCATGCCGAGCTCGTCCATCTCGGCCGGCCCGAGCGCGGTCGCGGTCAGGTGCTCGTGCTCGTCCGCGAGCGCGGCCGCCTGCTGCGCGAGCGTCTCGGGGTAGAGCTCGTTCGGCGGCATGTTGGCGAGGTCGCGCGCGCGGTTCGTGCGCTCGGCGAGGAGCGCGGCGCGTTCGGCCGCTGCGCGGACGTCGGCCCCGGTCTCGAGGACGATCCGCTCGATGGGCTTCGGCGGGCCGTCTTCCTTCGTCTTCCAGCGTCCCGGCGTGTAGCCGCCGATGATGGTGCCCTCGACGAAGGCGGCCGCCTGCTCGGCGAGCGGGAGGGGAAGGCCGTCGTCGAGCTGCCACGCGAGCGTTCCGCCCACGCGCGCGAGCGCGTGCGCCGCCGCCGCGCCGGCCGTGCGGAGCGCGTCGCGGTCGACCTCCTCGCGCTTGCCGACGCCCGCCGCGATGAGCCTCGTGCCGTTGCCGCGGAGCAGGAGCGTCTCGCCGCGGTCTCCGCGCAGCTCGCCGGTGACCGCCAGCTCGGAGAAGCGGCCGTCGACGCCGTCGAGCGGCTGCGTGACCGGGACGGCGAGCGCGTCCGCCTGCGACGTCCCCGGAGGAACGATCTCGATCTTGACCCCCATGACCGGGGCGATGCTAACTGTTAGAAGAGCTTCTGGAGCTTCATGGCGGCGCCCATGTCGCCCTTGACCTTCAGCTTGCCGGTCATGTAGGCGCTCGTCGGGTTCTGCTCGCCCGCGATGATCTTCTCGAAGGTCTCCTGCGAAGTGGCGATCGTCACGTCCGCGTCGCCGCCGCCCTCGGTGACGCTCACCGAGCCGTTGTCGACGTCCACCTTCCACAGGCCCGCGCCCTCGATGTCGAAGACGTAGGAGTTGGTCATGCCCGCCGTCTTCGATGCGTCCGCGCGCGACGGGAGGTTCGCGAAGAAATCCTGCACGGTGTCAGCCATGGCGTGACCTTATCTCGTCCTCCAGCTCGACGAGAAGGGTCCCGCCGGCCACGCGGTCGCCCTCGGCGACGTGCACGGCCCGCACGGTGGCGTCGTAGGGGGAGACGAGCGGCGTCTCCATCTTCATCGCCTCGAGGACGACGAGCGGCTGGCGCGCGGCGACGCGGTCGCCCGCCGCGACGAGCACCTTGATGACGGTGCCCGGCATCGGCGCGGCGACCGATGACTGCTCGGGCCCGGCGGCGTGGTCGGCGGCGGCCTTCGCGTCGGGGGGAGGGGACGGCGGCGGCGGCGCCAGGTTGAGCCGCCAGGGCTCGGCCCAGGCCGGCGCGGGTGCGGGCGCGGTCCGCGAGAGCGGCGGGTGCTCGGTGAGAAAGGCGGTGGTGGCGCGGCCGGCGCGCACGACCGGATGGGCGACGAGCCAGCGCAAGAAGGGCAGGTTCGTCGTGACGCCGTCGACCTCGGTCTCGGCGAGCGCCTCTCCCAGGCGGTCGAGCGCCTCGGCGCGCGTCGGGGCGTGGGCGATCAGCTTCGCGATCATCGGGTCGTAGGAGGTGCCGATCTCGTCGCCCTCGGCGACGCCCGCGTCGACGCGGACCGAGCGAGGGAGGACGAGCCGGTCGACGCGGCCCGCCTGCGGCAGGAACGTGTGCGGGTCTTCCGCGTACAGCCGCACCTCCACCGCATGGCCGCTCAGCTCGGGGGTGACCTCGAGCGGCTCCCGGCGCGCGATCGCGAGCTGGGCGCGCACGAGGTCGACGCCGGTTGCGAGCTCGGTCACCGGATGCTCGACCTGGATGCGCGCGTTCAGCTCGAGGAAGAAGAACTCCCCGCGGTCGAGGACGAACTCGGCGGTGCCCGCGTTCTCGTAGCCGATCGCGCGGGCGAACGCGACCGCCGCCTCGCTCATCGCTTCGCGCAGCTGCGGGTCGACGGCCGGCGAAGGCGACTCCTCGAGCACCTTCTGGTGGCGGCGCTGCACCGAGCAGTCGCGCTCGCCGAGCGCGACGACCGTGCCGTGCCGGTCGGCGAGGAGCTGGACCTCGACGTGGTGCGGCCGCTCGAGATAGCGCTCCAAGAACACCGTGTCGTCGCCGAAGGCCGCTTTCGCCTCGCGCCGCGCCGCCTCGACCGCGTCCTCCAGCTCCGCCGCCGTGCGGACGACGCGCATGCCACGCCCTCCGCCGCCGGCGGCCGCCTTCACGAGCAGCGGAAAACCGATCTCCTCCGGCGATCCCGTCGCCAGGACGGGGATGCCGTTCGCCCGCGCCGTCTCCTTCGCCGCGAGCTTGTCGCCGCCCGCACGGAGCGCCGCCGGCGGCGGCCCGATCCACGTGAGCCCGGCGGCGAGCACCGCCTCGGCCAGATCCGCGCTCTCGGCCAGGAAGCCGTACCCGGGATGCACCGCGTCCGCTCCCGACTCGCGCGCAGCGCGCACGTGCTCGCCCGGGAGGAGATACGACGAGATCTCCACCGTTGAGCCGGCCGAGCGGGCGTGCAGCGAGCCGAGATCGTCGGGGGCTGCGACGGCGACCGTCTCGAGGCCGTCCTCCGCGCACGCGCGGAAGATGCGCAGCGCGATCTCGCCGCGGTTCGCCACCAGGACCCGGTGCATGCGGCTAGTGTCGCAAGCGTGGGCGTGCTGGACGGCAAGGTGGCGGTGATCACCGGGGCGAGCCGCGGCATCGGCGCCGCAGTCGCACGGGCGCTCGCGGCCGAAGGCGTCCGCCTCGGGCTCGGCTCTCGCAGCGGCGACGACCTCGGGCTCGACGCCGTCGCGCGCCGGGTCGACGTGCGTAAGCGCGAGGACCTCGACAGGCTCGTCGCGGACACGGTGGATACGTTCGGCCGGCTCGACATCCTCGTCGCGAACGCGGGTGTCGGCGCCTACGGCCCGTTCCTCGAGCTCTCCGAGGCACACGTCGAGGAGATGATCGACGTCAACCTCAAGGGAACGATCCACGCCGTGCGTGCTGCGCTCCCGCGCATGCTCGAGCAGGGCGAAGGCGACATCGTCGCCCTCGCCTCCGTCGCAGGCCTGCGCGCCTTCCCGCACGAGTCGGTCTACAACGCGTCGAAGTTCGGCCAGGTGGGCTTCATCCGCTCGCTCGACCACGAGCTGCGCGAGCACGGGATTCGGTGCACGTGCATCGCGCCGGGCGGCGTCGCCACGGACTTTGCGCTGGACGAGGGACGCGGCCGCTCGCAGGACGTGCTCGCCGGGATGCTCACGCCGGAGGAGGTGGCGGAGGTCGTCGTCTTCGCGCTCACGCGCCCGCGCGGCATGCGCATCCTCACGACCTCGTTCCGGCCGATGACCGAAGACTCTTGGGGGTAGAGAGTCGCCGCGGGTGGCGGGAATGTTCTTGGAGCGCGGGGGGAACAGCGATCGGATCGATGTCGAGCCCGCCGACCCGTTCCATCGCTCCGGTGAAGCCCGCCTGCCTGTTCCTTTGTAGCGTCGTGCTGCTCGCGGCAGGGTCCGCCCGGGCCGCCACCGTGGTCGTCGTCACCGGCCGCGGTTGGGGGCACGGCGTCGGCATGAGCCAGTGGGGCGCACGCGGATACGCGCTCCACGGGTGGAAGTGGCGGCAGATCCTCTCCCACTACTACCCGGGGACGCAGCTCGGCTCGACGGCGAACATCACGGTGCGCGTGCTGCTCGGCGCGTCGCAGCCGGGCGCCGACGTCGCGTGCGCGGCCGGCATGAAGGTCGGCGACGCGACCGGCCGCACGTTCGCGCTTCCGGCGAAGACCTACCACGTCGGACCGGGATTGCTCGTGCGCAAGCATCATCTCCAGTCGCCGATCGCGTTCTACTGCAACGGCGGCCCGCTCGTCTGGGACGGGCACGCGTACCACGGCACGGTCGTCGTCTCCAGCGGCCGCGGCCGGCTGGCCGTCGTGAACGCGGTCGACCTCGAGGACTACGTGCGCGGCGTCATCGGCAGCGAGATGCCGCACCGCTGGCCGCTCGCCGCGCTCGAGGCGCAGGCGGTGGCCGCGCGCTCGTACGCGCTCGCGACGATGCATCCCGGACGGCGCTTCGACCTCTTTGCGGACGACCGCAGGCAGGTGTACGGCGGCATGGGCGCCGAGACGCCGGGCACGCTCTATGCGGCGTCGCAAACCGAAGGACGGATCCTCACGTGGGACGGGCGCGTGGCGACCACGTACTTCTTCTCGACGTCGGGCGGGCGCACCGCCGACGTGCGCGACGTGTGGCCGAAGCTCGGTGACGTCCCGTATCTGCGCTCGGTGTCGGATCCGTACGACGTCGACTCGCCCGTGCACACCTGGGGGCCCTTCGCGCTCTCGCCGCAGGTGCTCGCCGCGCGGCTCGGAGTTCCCTTCGGAGAGCTCCGTCTCCAGCGGGACCGGTCCGGCCGCGTCAGCGCCTTCGAGGTCGGGAACGTCCGGCTGTCGGGCGCCGACGTGATGAAGCGGCTCCACCTGCGCTCGACGTGGTTCAGCGTCGGGGAGCTCTCGCTGACCGGCACGCGGAGCTCGGTCGTGTACGGCCACACCCTCGGCCTCGTCGCGGGCGCGCACGAGGTGGGCGTCGCGTCGTTGCAGGAGCTGACGGCTTCCGGCTGGGTGACGCTCCGGCGCGTGAGCACAGGCGCACGCGTGGCGGTTTCGCCGCGCGGGTACACGATCTACCGGCTCACCGCCGGGCGCGTGCGCGGCCCGGAGGTCGGAGTCGAGGTGGCGCCGCTCGTTCGGACGCAGCTCGTGTCCAGCACGCTTCTCGCCGGCAGGGTGTCGCCGCGGCCGACCGGCGCGGTGACGGTCTCGCGCTTCGTCGGCGGCGCGTGGCGCATCGTCGCGCGCCCCGAGCTGAACGCAAAGGGAATCTTCCACACGCCGCTGCGCCTGCGGCCCGGCGGCTACCGCATCGACGTCGCCGGCGACGCGCGGCTCGCTCCCGCGTCGAGGAAGGTGCGCGTGACGGCGCGGCTTCTCGCGTCGCTGCACAAGTAGTCTCCTGCGCGTGAATCCGACGTTCATGCTCGGCGGCGAGCTCGAGGTGCGCCGCCTCGGCTTCGGCGCGATGCGCATCGTCGACGACCGTGAAGAAGGCGTGCGCGTCCTCCGGCGGGCGGTCGAGCTGGGCGTGAACTTCATCGACACCGCCGACATCTACGGCGCCGGCCGCAGCGAGGAGATCATCGCGGAGGCGTTGCACCCCTACCCGGACGGGCTCGTCATCACGACGAAGGGCGGCCTCGGCTGGGGCCTGCAGGACCGCGTGCGCGACGGGCGGCCCGAGCACCTGCGCGAGGCGTGCGAGGCGAGCCTGCGCCGGCTGAAGCTCGAGCGCATCGACCTGTACCAGTTCCACCGCCACGATCCCGAGGTCCCGATCGAGGAGTCGATCGGCGCGCTCGAGCAGCTGCGCTCCGAGGGAAAGATCCGAATGATCGGCGTGTCCAACTTCTCCGTGCAGCAGCTGCGTCAGGCGCAGGCGGTGACGCGGATCGTCTCGGTGCAGAACCAGTACAACCGCGGGCTCCTCACGTCCGACGACGTGGTCGACGCGTGCACCGCGGAGGGGCTTGCGTTCATGCCGTGGGCGCCGCTCGGGGAAGGGCTGACGCGCGGGTCCGCCTACGAGATCCGCTGGCTCCTCGACCGCTCGCCGGCGATCCTCGCCATTCCGGGCACCTCGAGCGTCGAGCACCTCGAAGAGAACATGCGTTTAGCGTGACGCGGGGTCCCGTATGGGGCGCGGCGAGCGAGGACCTGAATGCGACGGTTCTCGTCTGGCCGGCGGGCGAGGGGCCGGCGGAGCACGTGAACGAGTCGCGCGACGTCCTCTACGTCGTCGTGGAGGGAAGCGTCGAGCTGACGGTCGACGGCGAACCGAACGAGCTGCGCCAGGGCGACGCGCTGATCGTGCCCAAGGGCGCGCGCCGTGCGCTCGTCGCCGGCCCGGACGGCGTCCGGTACGCGACCGCGCACCTTCGCCGTCCGGGCCTGGAGGTCAAGCCGCTACCGCCGCAGGCGTAGCGGCGGGTCGTACACCGAGGCGAGGCGACCGAGCACGAGGGCGCCGCCCAGGAGCCCGAGGTCGCGGACGCCGACGTCGTACCACTGTCCGTAGCTGAACAGGTTGATCACGATGCCCAAGAGCCAGGCTGCGACGACGTACGCGGCGTAGCGCGGCTTGAGCAGCACGAGGATGCCGGCCGCGATCTCGACGCCGCCGACGAAGTACATGAACTGCTGCGCCGTGCCGGGCGCGATGTTGTCGATCCAGTCGGCGAGATACTTCGGCCAGTAGACGAGCCCGTTGAAGAACTTGTCGATCCCCATCGTGAGCGGGATCGCCGTGTACGCGAGCCGCAGCATCCAGAACGCCTGGTAGCGCGGGTCGCTCATCGTGGGCTCGGCGACAGTTGGTGCGCGCGCGGCCATCGGCATGTGCGCCGCGCGATCCTCACGGATCGTGGAGGTAGCCATGCATCGCTCCCTTCTAACGACTGTTCCGCGGTCTAAATACCCCGTCTCCGGGGCAGCAAACAGCCGTTCTACGGCTCGCGCCAGCCCGGCTTGCGCTTCTCGAGGAAGGCGCGCAGGCCCTCCTGGCCCTCGTCGCTCGTGCGCCGGGCCGCGATCCAGTGCGCCGTTTCCGGGCCGTCGGGACGCTCGCGCACGAGCCGCTTCGCCCACCGGGCCGCTTGCGGCCCGGCGGAGAGCAGCTCGCCGACGAGGCGGTCGACCGCTGCGTCGAGATCGTCCGCCACCTCGTGCACGAGCCCGATTCGCAGCGCCGTCTCGGCGTCGAAGCGCTCGCCGGTGACGAAGTAGCGGCGTGCAGCGCCGGGCCCGATCTTCGCGAGTGCGAACGGTGAGATGACCGCGGGGATGATCCCCAGCTTCACTTCCGAGAACGCGAACGACGCGTCGCGCGACGCGATCGCGATGTCGGCCGCCGCCACGAGTCCTGCGCCGCCGCCGAGTGCGTGCCCCTGGACGCGCGCGACGACGGGCGCGAGGCAGCCGTCGATCGACTCCAGCATCCTTCGGAGCGCATTCGCATCGGCGACGTTCTCCTCCAGCGAGAGGCCCGCGGATGAGCGCATCCAGTCCACGTCCGCGCCGGCGGAGAAGCTCGGTCCGTCGCCGGCGAGAATCACCGCCCGCGCACGGCCGACGTCGACGAACGCCTCCGCGAGCTCGGCGATGAGCGCCGCGTCGAACGCGTTGCGCCGGTCGGGCCGCGCCAGCGTGATGCGCAGCACCGCCCCGTCCCGCTCGATGCGAAGGTTCGCCACGAGGCCAGAGCTTAATTGGGGCGGTGGCAAAGCCACCGCCCCGCTCATGGTCGGCATCGCAAGCGACGCCTTAGAGTGAGGCAATGCTGCACGGAGCTCTCGCCGCCGCCCTCACGCCGCTGCGCGACGACACGCTCGACGAGGGCGCGTTCGCGCCGTATGCCGACTTTCTCGCCGCCGGCGGGCTCGACGGGATCCTCGCACTCGGGACGACGGGGGAGGGCCTGCTCTTCTCCGTCCCGGAACGCCGCCGGGTGGCCGAGCTTTTCCTGGAGGCCGCACGCGGCAAGCTCCAGGTGGCCGTGAACGCGGGGGCCCAGTCGACCGCCGACACGGTCGCGCTCGCTGCGCATGCCGCCGAGACCGGCGCGGACGCGGTCGCCGTCATCTCGCCGCCGTACTTCCCGCTCGACGACGAGAGCGTGCTCGCGCACCTTTCCGCCGCCGCAGGCGCATGCGCGCCGACGCCGTTCTACGTGTACGAGTTCGCGCGCGCGAGCGGCTATGCCGTCTCGCCCGCCGTGCTCGCGCGGCTGCGGGAGGAGGCGCCGAACCTCGTCGGCATGAAGGTGTCGGACACGCCGTACGAGGCCTTCGAGCCGTTCCTGCACGAGGGGCTCGAGGTGTTCGTCGGCCCGGAGGCCTTCATCGGACGTGGGCTCGCGGCCGGAGCCGTCGGCGCGGTGTCCGCGCTCGCGAGCGCGTTCCCCGAGCACGTCGCGCGCGCGGTGCGCGAGCGGAGCGACGAGCTCGCGCCGCTGCGCGACGCGGTCGAGCGCTTCCCGCGGCACGCCGCGCTGAAGCTCGTCGTCGCGCGCCGCGGCGTGCCGATGCCGCCGAACGTGCGCGCGCCGCTACGGCGACTGACTGCGGACGAGGAGCGCGGGCTCTTCGACGCCCTCGCGCCGTGGCTCGACGACGAGTAGGACGGCGAGCGCGACGAGCACGAGGTCGCGGGCGAGCACCACTCCCGCGATGGACGGCCGCAGGTCGTTCGCGAGCTGCCAGTAGCGCGCGGGGAACTCGATCTGCGTGAGCAGGAGCGCGGCGACGAGCAGCGCCTGCGCGAGCCGGCCGCGCACGAGCGGCACGAGCGGGATCAGCCAGACGAGGTACTGCGGCGAGAGCACCTTTCCGAATGCGACGAAGGCGACGACGGCGGCGGCGGCGTAGGCGACGAGCCGTTCGCGCGTCTGCGGCCCGCGCGCGTACCGGAGCCAGACGGCGAGGAGCGCGAGAATCTGCACGATGCTGGAGACGACCTCGGCCGCGTGCGCGCCCGGGCCGCTCAGGTTCTGCGACTTCGTCGTGAAGACGTGCAGCGTCGTCCCGGCGTCGTTGTGCAGCGCGATCAGCACCGCGCCGCCGAGGCTCTCGAGCTGCAGCGGCCTGTCGAGCTGCACGGTGAAGCTGTCTGCGACGCCGCCGGGTGAGAGCACGGCGAAAGGAAGGAAGACGACCGCGCACACGGCGACGACGAGCGCCGCCCAGACGAGGGCCGCGCGCCCGCCTCGACGCCGCCAGATCCACACGAGCCCGATCGGTGCGAGCACTGCCGGGAAGAGCTTCGTCGCGATCGCGGCCCCGAGGAGGACCGCGCTCGTCGCCTGCCGCTCCCAGAGCAGCGCGGCGACCGCGCCGACCGTGAGCGCTGCGACCCAGAGGTCGAAGCGGGAGAGCATGAGGTTGCCGAGCAGCAGCGGAGACGCTCCGACGAGGAGCATCGTCACGGCTGCCCGCAGCGGTGGAGGGCGGAGGGCGGCGAGCGCGAGGGCGGCGAGCAGCGTCATCAGGACGCCCGCGCCGGCCATCCACTTCTCGAAGGCGTGGCCGTAGTCGCCGAAGTTGCCGCGGCGTGCAGTCAGCTCGGGCGCGAGCATCGGCAGCAGTGCGCCGGGCGGATATTCGACCGAGAAGTCGCGGTACGGCACTTGTCCGGCGGCGATCGCGTCGCCGTACGTCTCATAGCCCGGGGTGTCGACGATCTCGCCCGCGGAGCGGTACCAGAGCTGGTGGAGAAGCGTCCACGAGCCGAGGAAGAGGGCTGCCGCGGCGCCGGCGAGCGCCGCCCAGCGAGCTCGCGTCACTCGACGTCGTACTCCTCGTAGACGACCGGGTCGGCGCCGATGAGCGCACGGATCTCGGCGAGCTCCGGCAGCTCTCCGAAGGCCACGAGGCCGAACCGCTCCTCGCCCTCCTTCGAGATCCAGTGCGCGTCGTCGGGGAGGTAGGGCAGGTGCTCGCGCAGCTCGGCGACGTTCGTCTTCGAGTCGTACAGGTTCCAGATGAGGATGCGCGCGATCACATGCGGAAGACCCCGAACGTCGTCTCCGGGATCGGCGCGTTGAGCGCGGCCGTCAGCCCGAGCGCGAGCACACGTCGCGTGTCGAGCGGGTCGATGATGCCGTCGTCCCAGAGGCGCGCGGTGGAGTAGTACGGATTCCCCTCTTCTTCGTACTTCGTGCGGATGGCGTCCTCGTCGACGTCGCCGACCATGGACAGGACGGTCGCCGCCTGCTCGCCGCCCATGACGGAGATGCGCGCGTTGGGCCACATCCACAGCTGCCGCGGCTCGTACGCGCGGCCGCACATGGCGTAGTTGCCGGCGCCGAACGACCCGCCGGTGACGACGGTGAACTTCGGCACGCGCGCGTTCGCGACCGCCATGACGAGCTTGGCGCCGTCGCGCGCGATTCCGCCCGCCTCGTACTCGGCTCCGACCATGAAGCCGGTGATGTTCTGGAGGAACACGAGCGGGATGCGCCGCTTGCAGCACAGCTCGATGAAGTGCGCGCCCTTCTGAGCCGACTCGGCGAAGAGGACGCCGTTGTTGGCGAGGATCCCGACGGGGATGCCCTCGATGTGCGCGAAGCCGGTGACGAGCGTCTCGCCGTAGAGCTGCTTGAACTCCTGGAAGCGGGAGCCGTCGACGATGCGCACGATCAGCTCGCGCGCGTCGGTCTGGTGGCGGAAGTCCTCCGGGATGAGCTCGTACAGATCGGCGGGGTCGACCGCGGGCGGCTCCGGCGTCGCGAGCTCCCACGGGTGCGTGGGCGGCGCCATGTGCAGCGTGCGCGCGATGCCGCGCGCGAGCGCGAGCGCGTGCTCGTCCGAAGTGGCGTAGTGGTCGACGACGCCGGAACGGCGCGCGTGCACGTCCGCGCCGCCCAGCTCCTCGGCGGTCACGTCCTGGCCGGTGGCCGCCTTCACGAGCGGCGGCCCGCCGATGAAGATCGTCCCGGTCCCGCGCACGATGATCGTCTCGTCGCTCATCGCCGGCACGTACGCGCCGCCCGCCGTCGACGAGCCCATCACGACGGCGATCTGCGGGATGCCCGCGGCGGACATCTGCGCCTGGTTGAAGAAGATCCGGCCGAAGTGCTCGCGGTCGGGGAACACCTCCGCCTGCAGCGGCAGGAACGCGCCGCCGGAGTCGACGAGGTAGACGCACGGCAGCCGGTTCTGCGCCGCCACCTCCTGCGCACGCAGGTGCTTCTTCACCGTCAACGGGAAGTACGAGCCGCCTTTGACGGTCGCGTCGTTTGCGACGATCACGCACTGCCGGCCCTCGACGACCCCGATGCCGGTCACGATCCCCGCGCTCGGCGCCTGGCCGTCGTAGAGATCCCACGCCGCGAGCGCGTTCAGCTCCAGGAACGCGCTGCCGGGATCGACGAGCCGGTCGACCCGCTCCCGGGCGGTGAGCTTGCCACGCGACCGGTGCCGCTCGACCGCCGCCTCGCCGCCGCCGCGCGCGACCTGCGCCGTCCGCTCCCGCAGCTCGGCGACGAGAGCCTCCATCTGCTCCGTGCGGGTGAGGGTCGACATGCCGGGAGCCTAATCTCGGGGCATGATCCTCGCCCACCTCGACCTCGACGCCTTCTTCGCCGCGGTCGAGGAGCTGGAGAATCCCGAGCTCCGGTCGAAGCCGCTCGTCGTCGGCGGCGACCCTCGCGGGCGCGGCGTCGTGGCGACCGCGAACTACGTTGCGCGCGCCTTCGGCATCCACTCGGCGATGAGCGCCGCGGAAGCGATCCGCCGCTGCCCGGAGGCGGTGTTCGTCCGGCCGCGCCACAGCGTCTATCGCGAGTACTCGCGCCACGTGTGGTCGACGGTGCGCGGCATCGTCCCGACCCTCGAGCAGACCGGCATCGACGAGGGATATCTCGATCTCGGCGAGATCGCGGCCGGTTTTCTCGAGGCGCGAGTCGTCGCCGAGGCGGTGCAGACCGCGGTGCGCGCGGCGACGAGCCTGACGTGCTCGATCGGGGTCGCGCCGTGCAAGGTGGTGGCGAAGATCGGCAGCGACGCGCGCAAGCCGGGCGGGCTCACGGTCGTCGTTCCCGGCCAGGAGGAGACGTTCCTCGCGCCGTTCGACGTGCGCCGGCTGCCGGGAGTGGGGCCGAAGGCGGAACACCGCCTGCGCGCCGCGGGCGTGCAGACGATCGGCGCGCTCGCGGCGCTCGAGGACGACGACGTGCGCCGGCTGCTGCCCGGCAGCGTCGGCAAGGTGCTGCGCGACCGTGCGCGCGGGATCGACCCGCGCGGGCTCGAGTTCGGCGTCGAGCGCATCTCCATCTCGGTGGAGAACACGTTCGACCGCGACCTCGTCGACCGCGAGCGCCTGCACGACGAGCTGCGGGGGATGGCGACCGAGGTCGCGACTCACCTGCGCTCGCGCGGCCAGACGGCGCGGACGGTGACGACGAAGCTCCGCTATGCCGACTTCTCCATCCGCAGCCGGTCGACCTCGCTCGACGTCGGCATCGACGACCCGGCGCAGATCGGCGATCTCGCCTGCCGGCTCCTCGACCGCGGGCTCCGCGACCGGCCGGGCGCACTGCGCCTCGTCGGCGTGGGCGTGTCGGGGCTCGTCGAGTACCGCCAGCTGGCACTGGACGCGGCGGAGTGATAGGAGAGGGGCCGTGTTGCTGCGCCGCCGCCGCAGCCGGACGGAGCTCCCCCAGCTCGCCGAGGAGGAGGTCTACGCGCGCTCGTACGGCGAGCGGAGCGACGAGGTGACGAACGTGAAGCGCCGCGAGCCCGAAGAGCCGGAGGCCGAGGCAGCCCCGCGCTTGTCCGACCGGTCGATCCGAGATGCTTTTCGCGCGCGGCTCGATCGCCGCGACGACAGCTGATCGAACGTGGTTCGGCACCGATGCGTCGAGCGCGATCGTCGTCGCCGTCGGCGCGATGGTGATGACGCTCTTCGCACTCGTTCTCGCGTTCGCGGCGGTGAACCTCTACGACGGCTATCGCAACGCCTCGAGCACCGTCGACGAGGAGGCGAACGCGCTCACGCACTGCCCGACGCCGACGCGGTGTTCACCACTGTCCAGAGGTACAACCCGAAGACCGCGAGCCAGCAGGCGTTCTACGCCTCGGTCGTGGACAAGCTGAACACCGTCGCGAGCCTCCGCCGCGACCGGATTGCCGCCTCGAACTCGTCGCTTCCGCCGGCGTTCACCGCGCTGCTCCTGCTGACGGCCGTCGTGAGCATCCTCATGACGTTCTTCTTGCGCACGCACACGATCGGCCTCGACATCGTCATGGTGTCGGGCGTGTCGCTCGTCGTCGGCGCCGGGCTGCTCACGGTCGCCTTGCTCGAATATCCGTTCTCCGGCTCGGTGTCGGTCGCGAGCGACCCGTTCACGCACGGAACGCTCGCCAACCTTCTCGCCGGCAAGCACTAACGCAGCGCGTACCGCCAGGCATAGACGGGCCGGCGCCCGCCGGCGCGGCGGTTGAGCAGCGCCGCGACGTCGCTCTCGCGTGCGTACCGCGACGCTTGCACGGTGAGCGCGCGCGCACGGCGGCACACCGTGCGGATGCTGCCGCCGCCGGAGGTCGCGATCATCTCGACGACGCCGTGACGGCGTTCCCGTCGCGCGACCCGCTCGACCTCCTCGACGGTGGGGAGGATGCCGTCGCGCAGCGCGAGCGCCACCGCGAGCTCGAACAGCTGCACGACGTTCTCCTCGACCGAGGCGGCTAGCCGGTTCGGCTCGCGGCGGTACGCGCGCCAGAAGCCTGCGTGCGTCTCCTCGTGCAGCAGCGTGCGCACGAGCAGCGAGCGGCTTCCGCACACGCGACGGCTGTTCACGATCGTGTCGAACGGAAGCCGCGCGCCTGCGACGAAGGCGGCGAGCTGATCGCGCCCGCGGCTCGAGGGCCAGGAGCGGAGGGGCGTGCAGCGCCCGTCGTAGATCGCGGGCGTGGCCGGGTACCACGTGCCGAGCCCGCCGAGCGCGCTGAGCGCGCGGCGACCCCAGCTCATCTCGACGCGCGCGCGATGGTCGAGCTCGAGCGGCCGCAGCGCGCGCGGGTAGAAGCGGTCGGCGTACGCGATGGCCATCGACATCCCGTGGCCGGGCTGCCGGAAGCGCCACGGATGGGGGTAGACGGACGTGCCGCCGGAGGCGAGCTCCTCCCAGACCCACTCGAGGCTGAAGGAGAGGAGGTAGTGGGCGAAGCTCCCACCCTCGTCTCGCCACCAGCCGAGCTCGAACGAGTCGGAGAGCAACGCGTGAGTTGCGCTGTCGAGAGCGAGATCGAGCTCCCGGTCTCCCCGGCGGCCGCGCTCGCGCCGGAAGGCGACGGCGGCGTCCGCGACCGCATCGGAGGCCGCCACCTCGCGTCGCGCGCGCCAGATGGTCGATGGTGAGGGGGCGGTGAGCGCGAGGGCCACGAGCTAACGCTAGCCAGAGGAGGTGTACCTCTCCCTCGCCGAAGAGGAACGCCGTAAAACGGCCCTCTTGCTTTGCATCGGATTACGATGTATACCAGGAGCAGGGGCCGGGTCAGACGTCCCGTGGCGCAAAACACGGGAGAGATTCGCCGCACCGAGAATGTGTGCGGCACCTCGGCCTGAAGGCGGCCCGGACTCGACCAGCGGGCCGCCTTTCTTCGTCCGAGCTCGATCGCGGCCAGCAGGGGCGGAGGGACTCGAACCCCCGGCCTACGGTTTTGGAGACCGCCGCTCTACCAACTGAGCTACGCCCCTAGGCCCGCCGGATAGTACCGTCGCCTGGTGCAGCGCAGGGCGCTCGGGATCCTCTTCACGGCTCTCGCCGCGGCCTTCGTGCTCGTCGCCGTGGCGGCGACCGGGCACGGCGTCCGCGGCTGGATCATCGCCGTCGCCGCCCTCGCGCTCGCCGTCTGGCTGGCCTCGATCGCCCTGTCCGCATTCCGTCGCTAGGGGAAATCGCGGGCCTACGCCGTATTCTCTCATCGTGAGCCGCCCCGACGAGATGCAGGCGCTGTGGCGCGCGTACCGGGGGAACGGCGACCCGGCCATCCGCGACCGCCTCATCGTCACCTACGCGCCGCTCGTGAAATACGTCGCCGGCCGCCTGGGGAGCGGGCTTCCGGCCCATGTCGACGACGAGGATCTCGTCTCCTACGGCCTGCTCGGGCTCATCGGCGCGATCGAGCGCTACGACCCCGACCGCGACGTGAAGTTCGAGACGTACGCGATCGCCCGCATCCGCGGCGCGATCATCGACGAGCTGCGCGCCCTCGACTGGGTGCCGCGCTCGGTGCGCTCGCGGGCCCGCGACATCGAGCGCGCCATCGGCGAGCTGGAGGCGAAGCTCGGCCGCGTCCCGTCGGACGAGGAGATCGCCGGCAAGCTCGGGCTGACCGTGGAGGAGCTGGACGAGAGCCTGTCCGAGATCTCGCGGTCGTCGATCGCCGCGCTCGACGAGCTGTGGACGATCTCCGGCTCGGGCGGCGATCAGGTCGCCCTCATCGACACGATCGAGGACACCGAGGCCCCGGATCCCCAGGGCGCCCTCTCGCAGACGGAGCTGCGCGAGGCGATCGCCGACGCGATCGCCCGCCTGCCCGAGCGGGAGAAGCTCGTGGTCACGCTCTACTACTACGAGGAGCTGACCCTGCGCGAGATCGGCGAGGTCCTCGGCGTCACCGAGTCGCGCGTCTCGCAGCTGCACACGAAGGCGATCCTGCGCCTCAAGGCGCGGCTCGCCGGCTCGGCCACGCGCGCCACGCTCTAACTATCCACAGGCGGGGGCCCTTCCGATGCGGGCTAGGCCGACGCGGCGATGGCCGCCCCGAGGCGGGCGAGCTCCTCGGCCGACCGCCGGAACGACCTGAGCCGCGGATCGATCGGGCCGCCCTCGAAGGGATCGCCGCGGAAGCGCGGATACAGGTGCATGTGCAGGTGCGGGATCGTGTTCCCGTGGATCTCGTAGTTCAGCTTCGCCGGCTCGAGAAGACCGTGGACCGCCCGGGCGACGAGCATCGCCTCCTGCCAGAACGCGTCCAGCTCCCAGGAAGGGAGCTCGAACGGCTCGACGACGTGACGCTTCGACACGACGCAGACGTAGCCGGGGAGCGGCGCCTCCGTTTCGGCCGCGACCCAGGTCGCCTCCAACTCGGCGATCACGTCCAACGGCGCACCGCGAGCGCAGATCGGGCACTCACTCACAGCGATACGATTGCACCGAATCGACATATCTCGAGGAGGACGCGTCCTAGATGCCTGCTACCGAGCCCGGAAAGATCCGCAACATCGCCGTCGTCGGCCATCGCGGAGTCGGCAAGACCTCGCTCGTCGAGGCGCTGCTGTTCCAGGCCGGGAAGACGAACAGGCTCGGGTCGATCGAGCAGGGAACGACCGTCAGCGACTGGGAGGACGACGAGCACCGGCGGCAGATGTCGCTCTCCGGGACGCTTACGCACCTCGACTGGCACGACCGCAAGATCAATCTCATCGACTGCCCCGGCGACGCCGGCTTCCAGGCGGACACGTTCGCGTCGCTGCGCGTCGTCGAGGGCGCGCTCGTGGTCCTCAGCGGTGTCATGGGCGTCGAGGTGAACAGCCTCCGCGTCTGGGCGCGCGCGGAGGAGTACGAGCTCTCGCGCGTCGTGTTCGTGAACATGCTCGACCGCGAGCGCGCCGACTTCTTCCGCGTGCTCGAGGCCGCGCGCACGCAACTGTCGGACCGCTGTGTAGCGATACACCTCCCCATTGGTTCGGAGCACGAGATGACGGGCGTCGTCGACCTGCTGCACATGTGCGCGTACACGGATCCGACGGGCGGCAAGGAAGGCGGGCCGCAGCCGATCCCGGACTCGATGGCGGCGCAGGTGCAGGAGTACCGCGAGAAGCTCCTCGACGCGGTCGTCGAGACGAACGAGGAATTGATGGCGCGCTACCTCGAAGGCGAGGAGCTGCCGGCGGAGGACGTCGCCGCCGCGCTCAAGGGCGCGGTCACGCGCGACGAGCTCTATCCGGTCGCGTGCGGCGTCGCCACGAAGAACCTCGGCACGAGCGCGCTCCTCGACCTGCTCGTCGAAGGCGTCCCGTCACCGGCGCGCAAGGGGACGACGATCGAGTTCGGCGACGCGAAGCAGGCGGTGTTCGTCTTCAAGACGATCGCCGACCCGTTCGCGGGCCGCATCAGCTGCTTCCGCGTCCTCGCCGGCCCGGTGACGGGCGACACGACGCTCGTCGACCCGCGCACGCACGCGAAGGAGCGGCTCGCCCAGATCCTCCTGCTGCAGGGAAAGGACAACGAGCCGAGCGAGGCGCTGTGCGTCGGCGACCTCGGCGCAGTCGGGAAGCTGAAGGACGTGGTCACCGGCGACGTGCTCGTCGACCACGAGGTGCCGGTCGAGCCGCCGCACATCGACTTCCCGCAGCCGGTGATGAGCTTCGCGATCACCCCGAAGGCGAAGGGCGACGAGGAGAAGATGGCGGCCGGCCTGCGCCGCCTCTCGGAGGAGGATCCGACGCTCCAGATGCGCCGCGACCCGCAGACGGGCGAGCAGCTTCTCTCCGGCCTCTCGCAGATGCAGGTCGAGGTCGCGGTCGACCGGCTGCACAGCCGCTTCCACGTCGACGTCGAGCTGCACCCGCCGCGCGTGCCGTACAAGGAGACGATCCGCAAGGAGGCGACCGCGCGGCACCGGTACAAGAAGCAGACGGGCGGACGCGGCCAGTTCGGCGACTGCGCGATCCGCATCGAGCCGCTCCCGGCCGAGGACGGCGGCGAGCTCGGCTACGAGTTCGTGGACAAGATCGTCGGCGGCGTGATCTCCCACAGCTATCGCCCCGCGGTGGACAAGGGCGTGCGCGAGGCGATGGAGCACGGCGACCTCGCCGGCGCGCCCGTGCAGGGCGTGCGCGTGCTGCTCGTCGACGGGATGGAGCACGCCGTCGACTCGTCGGAGATGGCGTTCAAGATCGCGGGCTCGCTCGCGTTCAAGGAGGCGTACGCGAAGGCCGAGCCGGTGCTGCTCGAGCCGATCATGGAGATCGAGGTGAGCGTCCCGGACGAGACGGTCGGCGCGGTCAACGGCGACCTCAACTCGCGCCGCGGGCGGCTGCAGGGGATGGAGCCCGTGAGCGGGATGACGACCATCCGCGCCGAGGTGCCGATGGCGGAGATCCTCACGTACTCGCAAGCGCTGACGTCGATGACCGGCGGCCGCGGCGACTACCACATGGCGTTCCTGCGCTACGAGGAAGTGCCGACGCACGTCGCGCAGAAGATCATCGAGGCGACGAAGAAGGAACGCGAGACCGCCAAGGCGTAGCGGTCCCGCGCTCCGAGCTTCTTCACTGCTGCGGTTGCGGATCGCCGGGCTTGTCGCGCAGGTGCGCAATCACGTCCGCGATGTCCGCGAGCTGCTGCTCGAGGTCGCGCTGATAGCTCTCCAGCCGCTCGAGGAGCTCCTGGCGATTCGGGAAGCCGCCGCGGAAGAGGATCCGCGGGCCGCCACCCCAGCCGTGCCGGTGGTGTCCGTGCATGTTCACCTCCCTTGCTCGTAGCGTTCGAGAAACCGTTGCGTGCGCTGCTGCGAGGTGCGGAGCGCCTCGGCCCATTGATCTAGGAGCTGCCCGCCGCGCTCGGTGATCGCGTACGTGCGCTTGCCGTCGCTCCACTCGGAGACGACGAGGCCCTCCTCCTCGAGCGCGCGCAGGAGGCGGTAGAGGTTGCCCATCTCGACCCGCGACTCGCCCGTCAGCTGGGGCAGGCGCTCGAGCAGGTCGTAGCCGTGCGTCGGCCGCTCCCGCAGGAGCAGGAGGAGCGCAGGCTCGGTGAACCGCTCCACGCGCGCGAGCACGTGCCAGCGGCCGCGGTGGTGCCTCCGCGAGCGCGGTCCGCCCCTCACGCCGCCCCTACATGTAAAACACACATGTATGTGACCATAGCGGCCACTGGTCGCGCTCCGCAAGCGGGCTATAGTCGTCGGAGTGCGCGTTACGAAGATCGCGACGCTGCGTCAATGCGCAGTCTGCGAACGGACGCTGCTCCTCGGCGAACGCTCCGTGCGCTTCGCGCCCGAGGAGGGCGCCGAGCTCGTGCACGTCTGCCCGCTCTGCCAGGAGACCGCGATCGAGCACGGGTGGATCAAGGAGGGGACGCCGACGCAGCCGACGATTGCCGGCGACCGGCGCCGTCGCCGCCGCGGGCTCGTCGAGATCCTCGGCCTCTCGCGCTCGAACGGGGAGACGATCGCACCGCCGGAGCCGATCCTGCGCCGCCTCTCCAACGACGAGTTGGCCGTGCTCGAGGCCGCCGATCTCTTCAACGCGAGCACGTACCGGCGCACGGTCGGCGGCATCGCGAAGAGCCTGGGCGAGGCCCGCGCGAGCATCGTCCCGCTTTCCGGCGCCTCCGGGGAGCTCGCCGTGACCGTCGCCTGGGACCTCTCCTGGTACCAATATCGCGTCACTCCGGAATCGGCTCAGCCGGTTCGCCTCGAGCGCCGCGGGCACGAGCTGGACGAGCTCCAGCCGGGCTTCAAGGACTGGAACACGCGGGTCGAGGACGAGGGCCGTCTCGTCCCCGATATCGCCCGCATCTAGCGGACGACCTCGTACTGCTTCACAATCGGAGCAGGATGATCTACTGCGTCATACCCCGCGAGCTCGCCGACGAGCTGTACGACAAGATGGTCGAGTACTACAAGGACAACCCGAACGTGACCGTCATCGTCGACCGCCGCGAGGGCACCGACCGCCGGGCGGGCCACGCCGCGGGCGAGTTCGAGGAACAGCGCGAGACGCGCGACCGGCGCCGGGCCCGCATCCTGGGCACGTTCCCCGACACGGACGCCCCTTCGTAGCGATTACCCTCGTTCCCATGGCAGCCACGGGGACGGAGACCTTCGATAGCACGAGCCCGGCCGACGGCGAGACGATCGGCGTCTTCCCGCGCTCGACCGCCGAGGACGTCGACCGCGCGGTCGCGACCGCGAAGGAGGCGTACGCGCACTGGCGGCTCGTGCCGGGGCCGAAGCGCGGCGAGATCCTCTTCCGGTTCGCGCGCCTGCTCGAGCAGGAGAAGGACGCGCTCACCGATCTGATGACGCACGAGATGGGCAAGGTGCGCGCCGAGGCGGGCGGGGACGTGCAGGAGGCGATCGACATCACGTACTACATGGCCGGCGAAGGGCGGCGCCTGGTCGGCCAGACGACGCCGTCGGAGCTGCCGGACAAGTGGAACATGAGCGTGCGCATGCCGGTGGGCGTCGTCGGCGCGATCACGCCCTGGAACTTTCCGATCGCGATCCCCTCGTGGAAGCTCATCCCGGCGCTCATCTGCGGCAACACGGTCGTGCTCAAGCCGGCGAGCGACACGCCTGCGCTCGCGGAGCGCTTCGTCGAGCTGCTCGGCGAGGCCGGCCTCCCCGACGGCGTCGTGAACATCGTCTTCGGCGGCGGGAGCAGCGTCGGCGACCGGATGGTGCGCCATCCCGACATCCGCGTGATCACGCTCACCGGCTCGCGGGAGACCGGGGTCAAGGTGCTCGAAGCCGGCGCGGAGACGCTCAAGCACGTGCACCTCGAGCTGGGCGGCAAGAACGCGATCATCGTCATGGACGACGCCGACCTCGACCTCGCGGTCGACGGCATCGTCTGGTCCGCGTTCGGGACGTCGGGCCAGCGCTGCACGGCCGCATCGCGCGTCATCGCCCACGAGCGCGTCTACGACGCGCTCCAGAAGAAGCTCGTCGAGGCGGTCGAGAGACTTCGGTTGGGCCCGGGCTGGGAAGAGGACACCGATATCGGGCCGGTGATCAACAAGGCGGCGCTGGAGAAGATCCACTCGTATTCGAAGATCGGCAGCGACGAGGGCGCGCGCCTCCTGACGGGCGGCGAGCCGGCGACCGAGGGCGACCTCGCACGCGGGTTCTTCTACCGGCCGACGATCTTCGCGGACGTCGATCCGCAGATGCGCGTCGCGCAAGAGGAGATCTTCGGGCCGGTCACCGCGCTCATCAAGGTGCGCGACGCCGACGAGGCGATCCGCGTCTCGAACGGGATCAAGTACGGGCTCTCGTCCTCGATCTTCACGCGCGACGTGAACACCGCGTTCCGCGCGATGCGCGACCTCGAGGCGGGGATCACGTACGTGAACGCCGGCACGATCGGGGCCGAGGTGCACCTGCCGTTCGGCGGGACGAAGGACACCGGGAACGGCCACCGCGAAGCGGGCCAGGCGGCCCTGGACGTCTTCACCGAGTGGAAGTCGATCTACGTCGACTACTCCGGGAAGCTCCAGCGGGCCCAGATCGACGCCGCCGAGTGAGGAGCGGGCCGCGCTGAGCGGCCCGCTCCCTTCGACGCCCTAGTGTCCTGAATCGGTAGTTGGCAGGGTCCCGTTGGTCGGCCGCGAAGTCGTCTGGGTCATCGACGACGATTGGGGGCGGTTATGGGGGCTCTTGCTGAGGTCGTGCTCACTGTTGAGGAGCGCGAGGTGTTGGAGCG
>DASUIG010000021.1:0-27561 GCA_036273155.1 Gaiellaceae bacterium
CGCTCCAACACCTCGCGCTCCTCAACAGTGAGCACGACCTCAGCAAGAGCCCCCATAACCGCCCCCAATCGTCGTCGATGACCCAGACGACTTCGCGGCCGACCAACGGGACCCTGCCAACTACCGATTCAGGACACTAGAAGGGGCGCAGACGATCGGCCGCTGGCTCTCGGCACGTGGCTACCGCACCAAACAGGGCAAGCCGTTCAACCCGCAAGCCGTCCTGACGATCCTCAGGAACCGCGCCTACCTCGGAGAGATCTTCTTCCGCGGCACCAACCACCCCGCACCACACGAGCCGCTCATCGACCCTGCCCTGTTCGCGCGCGCACACGCGATCCTCGAAGAGCGCGGCGAAAACCACTCTCTGCGACGCTCGAACAATTCCGACTACCTGCTCACAGGACTCGTGAAGTGCGCGCGGTGCCAGAAGCGTTACGTCGGCGCGGCCGCCAACGGCAACGGCGGCCGCTACCGCTACTACGTCTGCTTCTCACGTCAACGCTACGGCCGCACCGCCTGCGACGCCGACAGCCTTCCCGCCGACGAGTTGGAACAGTCGATCCTCGACCAGCTCACCGAGCTGCTCGGCCGCGAAGACGAGATCCGCGAAGAGATCCAGAACGCCTTCGCCGAACTCGACGCCGACAAACCGAAACGGGAAGCCGAACTCGAACGCCTCGACGCCGAGCTACGCAAAACCAACGACACCCTCGACCGCTACTTCCACGCCTTCGAACACAAGACGATGCCCGAACAGGCCTGCGCGCCCCGCATCGCCAACCTCACGCAACGGCTCACCGAACTCGAAGCACACCGGACCGAACTCGCGACCGCCGACGAAGACGGACTCGAACCGCTCAACGACGACGACCTCCACGCCCTGCAAGCCCACGTCGCAGGGGTGATCGCCGACGGCGACCCGCCCGCCCGCAAGGCGCTCCTGCAAGCCCTCGTCCAGGAAATCCGCGTCCTCAGCCGCGACGAGATCTACCCGTTCTTCAATTTGCCCGTGGTTCGACCACCATACGGGTCAGTGCCCCCAGCGGGATTCGAACCCGCGCTACGGCCTTGAAAGGGCCGCGACCTGGACCGCTAGTCGATGGGGGCGCGGAAGGTGAGGATACCCACCGCCCGCGCGCCGACTTCTTCGCGAGGCCGTCGCGCGGAGCGACTCTACGAGGCGGCTAGAAGAACATCAACCAGCGGGCGGTCGCGCCGCAGGCGCAGTCCTTGTGCTTCACCGAGCAGCCGCGGCAGTCCCAGTGCTCCCACCAGATCCACTTGAGGTGGTTCACCTCGAGGACGAAGAGCGCGACGATCCAGAGCAGAATCTCTGTACGCGACACGCCGTCCACGGTACGGGCGACCGGGCCCACGGGCAATGGGCCGGGCGGCCCAAATGAGCCGCCCCTCGGTCCCAGTGGCTCTCGACGGCTCTACCAGCGGCGCACGCCGGGGCGTCCCGCGCCTCCGGCGAACAGGCTGATGAGCCACACGAGGGCGACGACCGCGGCCACGATGAAGAGCCAGTGGATGACGAAGCCCGCCCCGAAAGCGGCGATCGCGAGAATTGCCAGCACGAGTAGGAGCACCATGCAAGGTCAACGCCCGGAGCCTGGCGGGGGTTACGCGGGGAGCGGCGTCAGCACGAGGATCGCGTCCCCGGTCTGCGCCTGCGCGAGGCTGTACTTGTAGACCCGAGGCTCGGTCACCGAGTCGATGACGTGCACCTCGCGCGCGGGGATCGCCGCCGGGAGCGGCACCTTCGCGCCGAGCGTCTTGGCGATCGGCTGCTTCAGCTCGGCCGAGACGTCGCTCTTCTGCAGGTACACGACGTACTGTGGCTGCGTTCCGGGCGGCGGCGGCATGAAGGCGACGATGCTGTTCACTCCGCCGACGTACTTGAACGTGTACAGCGCCAGCTCGAGGATCTCCCGCCGCACGAGCGTCCCGCGCGCGACGGTCGCCTTGCCGCTCGAGATCGAGCACCCGCTGCCGAGGCCGCAGAGCGTGTACATGACGCTGTTCGACGACGAGACGCTCACGATCGTGTCGCTGCTCCCCTTCGTGCCACGCACTCCGACGTAGTGGATCGGGATCGGCGTGCTGCTCGCCGGCGACACCGACGGCGCCTTCGCGATCACGTCGACGAGCTGGTCGCCGCTCGGCAGGCGATACGCCTTGCCCACCTCGTCCGCGATCTGCTTCGCGGCGCCGAGACCTCCGCCGCTCGGATGCCACGTCGACCAGGTCGGCCCGGGCGTGATCGCCCGGCCCGCGTAGATGACGACGAGCGCGATCGCACCCGCGAGCACGGCGCCGAGAAATCCGTAGACGAAGAGAAAGCGCGGGCGGTGCGGATACTGCGCTGACGCCGGTGGCTGCGGCGCAGCCGGAGCAGGCTCGGGCGTCGTCGTCGCGAGCTCGGTGCCGGTCACATCTGCGGCCACGTTTCCTCCTTCGTCCAGTCGATGGTCGGCTTCTCGAGCCCGACCGAATCGAGCAGGCGGTTGAGGTCGTCGCCGAAGATCTCCTTCTTGTCCTGCACCGCCGCGGCCACCTGCTCGACCTTGGCCTTGTTGTGCAGGACGAAGGCGTACGCGGTGACGAATGCCTGGCCGAGGAACTGGGCGGCGATGTCGGTCTTGTAGTGGTCGCGCAGAACCGAGGCGACCGGGTCGGCGTGGAAGTCGGCCGATCCGCGCGTCCGGTTCATCAGCCGCATGCCGATGTTCCGGAGCCGCTTCTCGATCTTCTCGCGCGTCTCGTCGTCGTGCCCGTTCAGGTCGAGCGGCTTCGGAGCCATTCCCCAGACCCCGACCATCGTCGCGGCGCGCGCGGTGGCCTGGCCGAGATCGCCGCTGACGCCGACCGAGTTCTCCCCGTAGAACACGTGCTCGGCTGCCATCGAGCCGACGGTATGGATGAGGTCGCCGGCCTCCTCGCTCTGCCAGCTGCTGAAGCGCTCCTCGCGGTCGAAGAACTGGTGGTGGCCGAGCGAGCCTCCGCGCATGCGGATGGACAGACGGCTCGACTCGATCTCCGGACGATATGCGTGCGCCGTCGTCGCGTGTCCGGCTTCGTGGATCGCGACCGCGCGCGTTTCGCCGGGCGTGTACTTCACGCCGATTGCGGTGCCCGACTCGACGACCGTCATTGCGTCGACGAGGTGCTGCCAGGTGAACGAGGTCTGGCCCTCGTGGTGCGCATTCGTGAGCGCCATCGAGCAGATCTGCTCGATCATCGCCGGCGAGTAGCCGTTCGTGATCCGCGCGATCTCGTCGCGCCGCTCGGGGCTGTCGAGCTCGGGATCGTGCGCAACCCTGTCGAGGTACAGCTCGAAGATGTCCTTGCGGTCATCCTTCGTCGGCGTGCGGAACCAGACGTGGCGGCCCATGCGGCCCGGGCGCGTGAGCGCCGGGTCGAGCCGTTCGAACGGGACGTTCGTCGCGCCGATGAAGTAGATCTGCGCGCCGAGCGGCCGCGGCTTCGGCAGGCGGAAGCTGACGCGCCCGATGCGCCGCGGGACGATGTAGATCGCGTCGAGGAACGTGTTGATGCGGTTGGTGAAGAACCGCCGGAAGAACGGCGGGTTGTCGATGCCGTCCATCGTCACGAGCAGCTGGTTGAGCGCCAGCTGCCCCTGCCCGCCGCCCATCATCCCGGGGAAGATCCCCTGGTTGACGATGTTCACCATCTTGTGCGTCCAGGCCGGATACGGCGACCGGCGTTCCGGTGCGCGCAGGTTGAACATGTGCTCGCGCCACGCGGCGCTCTCGTGAATGAGATCGCCGCTCGAGTTGATCGCGCCGTACGGCCCGAAGAAGGTCTGCTCGGGAACGTCGAGCGGGACCATGTTGTTGCCTTGCAATGCCTGCCGCCGCAGTCCGACCGCGTCGATCTCGTCGATGAAGACGATGCACTGGCCGCCCCACTTGCGCGCGAGACGCTTCGCCTTGCGGGCGAGGAACCGCACGATGAGCGCATCGATGCCGATGAACGTCTGTGCGAAGCCCGAGCCGGGAATCGACACGAACGGTGAGTTGAAGCCGGTCGCGATCGCCTTCGCGAGCATCGTCTTGCCGGTGCCCGGTGCTCCGAGGAAGAGCAGGCCGCGTTCGCGCTTGCCGCCGGCCGCCTCGAACGCCTCGCCCGACTGCCAGAGCGTGACGATCCGCCGCACCTCCTCCTTCGCCTCGACCTGACCGCGGACGTCCTCGAGCTTCACGCCCCACTCGGCGTCGCCGGGCTCGTAGCCGCGGATCTGCGAGATGCCCATGAGCATCATCGGGCCCATGAAGATGAGGAAGTTCGCGAGGAACAGGAAGACGACGAAGATGATCTGGATCCACAGCGCCGGCGTGCTCGCGATGTGATTGATCCAGCGCAGGATGTGCGTGATCGCCCCGCCGAACGTCGCATCGGGCTTGTGCTTGGCCGCGCGGACGAGCCAGACGAGGCCGATGAAGCCGAAGAAGAAGATGCCGAAGCGGAAGTAGAAGCGCCAGGTCCAGGCCCGCCTGCGGTTGACGACGTCCTCTTCGCGCAGCCGCGCCTCCTCCGTGCCGAACAGGCTCGGCCACGGAATGACGCGCCGGATGATGAGGTCGACGAAGCCGCGGAAGCCGATGACGACGCCGACCGTGGCGCCGAGCGAACCGAGGACGCTCAGTCCGGCCTGATGGCGGAACCAGAAGTACGCTGCCGGGCTCGTGAGGACGGCGATGAAGGTCGCGATGCGCGCGAGCTTCCGAAGATGCCCGGCGAGCGCGACCGATTCCTCACTGGAACGGAGGGTTCCGGCTACGTCCGCAGTTGCCATGGATCTGCCAGTGTAGACGTCACGTTCATCGCTTAGTTACGCCGAATTGAGCCTTTTAGATTTCTCTCAGGAAGACCGCGACCGGGCCGCTCGGTACCACCGGCCCTTGTATGCCGCAGCGGCGATTCGGTTACTCATCGTCGTCGCGGTCTTCGGGGCTTTCACCCGTCTTTCGCTCGGCGGGCTCGGGCGGTTCGGCGCCGCCGCCGTCTGGCCCGTCCTCGTCCTCGCGGCCGTGGGCATCGCCTGCCTCCCGCTCGACCTCTGGCGCGGCTTTGTCCGCGAACGCCGGTTCGGCCTTTCCACCCAGACCCTGCGGGGCTGGTTCGCCGACTGGGCGAAGGGCGAGGCGATCGAGCTCGCGCTCGGCGCCGCCGTGTGGGTCGCTGCCGTCGGCCTGGCTCTGGCGTTCCCGCGCTGGTGGCCGCTTCCGGCCGCCGCGGCGCTCGCGCTCTTCGTCCTCCTCATGTCCTTCGTCGCGCCCGTCGTGCTCGAGCCGCTCTTCAACCGCTTCCGCCCGCTCGAGGACGAGCGGCTCGCCGGCGAGCTGCGCGCGCTGGCCGAGCGCGCCGGCGTCCCGGTGGGCGGCGTGCTCGTCGCCGACGCGAGCAGGCGCACGACGAGGACGAACGCCTACGTCTCCGGGCTCGGCCCGACGCGGCGCGTCGTCGTGTGGGACACGCTCCTCGCCGACGCCTCCGAGCCGGAGCTGAAGCTCATCGTCGCGCACGAGCTCGGGCACCGCCGCGACCGGCACGTGCTCAAGGGGACGCTGCTCGGGATGGGCGGCGCGATCGTCGTCGTCCTCGTCCTCTGGGCCGCGCTCGGCTCGCTGCAGCCGGGCGATTTCGCCTACGCGGCGCTCCTCTTTACCGGCATAGAGATCGCCGGCCTGCCGGCGGTCTCGTGGATATCCCGCCGGTGGGAGCGTGCCGCCGACCGCTGCTCGCTCGAGCTGACGAGCGACCGCGACGCGTTCGCGCGCGCGCACGTCTCGCTCGCACGGAAGAATCTCAGCGACCTGGATCCGCCGCGTCTCGCCTACCTCATGCTCTTCACGCATCCGACACCACCGGAACGGCTGGCGCTTGCACGCGCATGACCACTCGGGCGACCGGCGCCGGCTGGCGATCGCGCTCGCGCTGATCCTCGTGCTCATGGGCGGCGAGGTGGCCGGGGGCATCGTCGCCCACTCGGTCGCGCTGCTCGCCGACGCGGGCCACATGCTCACCGACGCCGCTGCGCTCGGCGCCGCGCTCGCGGCCGCGGCTCTCGCCTCGCGTCCCGCCCGTGGGCCGTGGACGTTCGGGCTCGGCCGCGCCGAGATCCTCGCCGCGCAGGGAAACGGCATCGTGCTCCTGCTCGTCACGCTCGGCATCGTCTACTCGTCGGTGCGCCGTCTCGTGTCTCCGCCGCACGTGCACGGCGGCATCGTCGTGGCGGTCGCGCTCGCCGGCGTCGCCGTGAACCTCGTCGCGACGCTCGTTCTCGCCGGCGCCGACCGGAGGAGCCTGAACGTGCGCGGCGCCTTCCTGCACGTGGCCACCGATCTCGCCGCGTTCGCCGGCACCGCCGTGGCCGGCGCGCTCGTCCTCGTCACGGGGTGGAGCCGCTTCGATCCGATCGCGGGTCTCCTCGTCGCGGCGCTCATGCTCCGCGCCGGCTGGTCGCTCCTGCGCGACTCGGGCCGCATCTTCCTCGAGGCCGCGCCGGCGGGGATCGACCCCGACGCGGTCGCGTCCATGCTCGCCGCCGATCCCGACGTCGTCGAGGTGCACGACCTCCACGTCTGGACCGTGACGAGTGGATTCCCCGCGCTCGCTGCGCACGTCCTCGTCTCGCCCGACACCGACTGCCACGGCGCGCGCCGCCGGCTCGAGCAGCTCCTGGCCGAGCGCTTCGGGCTCCGCCACACGACGCTGCAGGTCGACCACGTGGCCCGGCGGTCCCAGGTCGTTAGCATCGAGCGTCATGGACCTGACCGGTAAGACCGCGATCGTCACCGGCGCGTCGTCCGGCTTCGGCCGGTCGACCGCGCGGATGCTCGCGGATGCAGGCGTGCGCGTCGCGGGCGGAGCGCGGCGCGTCGAGCGGCTCGAGACGGACGTGGCGTTCGAGCTGGACGTCACCGACCCCGCGAGCAGCGAGCGCTTCGCGGCCGCGGCGGTGGAGCAGCTCGGCGGCGTCGACATCCTGATCAACAACGCCGGCCTCGCGCTCGGGCGCGCGCCGTTCGACGAGTCGAGCGAGGAGGACGAGCGCACCGTCTTCGAGACGAACGTGAACGGCCTGGTGCGCATGACGAGACTTTGTCTCCCGCACATCCGCGACGGCGGGCACATCGTCAACCTCGGCTCGATCGCGGGGCGGCAGGCGTACGAGAATGCCGCGACCTACGTCGCGTCGAAATTCGCCGTGCGCGGCTTCACGTATGCGCTGCGCGAGGACCTGCTCGGGCGGCCGATCCGCCTGACGACCGTCGACCCCGGGCTGGCGGAGACGGAATTCTCCGTCGTTCGCTTCAAGGGCGACAAGGAGAAGGCTGACGCCGTGTACAAGGGAGTCGACCCGCTCACGCCCGACGACATCGCGGAGTGCGTCATGTTCGCGCTCACGCGCCCATTCCACGTGAACGTCGACGAGATCGTCGTCAAGGCGCAGGCTCAGTCGTCCGGGGGACGCATCATCCGCAACACGTGAGCTTGCTCACGTTCCCGGGGCGGCGCTGGCAAAGGAGGCAAGCGATCGCGGCGCAGGACAGTACGGATAGGTACGGCCAAGCCGCGAACGCGCAGCATCCTGCAGCGAGCGCCGTCAGCCTTTCGCGGAGCCCGGCTCCGCCGGGCGGGAGCGAAAGGCGGCCGGGGACGTGAGCTTGCGCGCTGTCATCGTGACGCGAATACTGCCGGTCGCGCTCGGCTTCGGTGCGGTGCTGCGCGGAGCGGGGCACGAGCCCGTCGGCCTGCTCACCATTCGCGACACGGAGAACCGGTACGGCTCGGAGTTCACCCTCGAGGGGCTGCTGGGCGGCTTGCCGCCCGAGTACGACGTCGTCCTGCCGTCGCGCCGTTCTCAGGTCGCACCGCTGCTGGCGTCGCTTCGCCCGGACATCGTCGTCTGCATGGGCTTCCCGTGGAAGATCCCGGCGGATGCGCTCGCAGTCCCGCCGCTCGGCTGGTTGAACGGCCACCCGTCGCTGCTCCCGCGCCATCGCGGCCCCGTCCCGATCGCGTGGGCGATCCGCAACGGCGACGCGGAGGTCGGCGTCACGTTCCACCGCATGGACGCGGAGCTCGACACCGGCCCGATCCTCGCGCAGGCGCCGTTCCCGCTGGGCGAGTACGTCGTCCCGAACGAGTTCTACGAGCGCATGGGGCCGCTCGTGATGGAGACGCTCGCGACGGCGCTCGAACGGCTTGCGGCCGGCGAGGAGGGAACGGCGCAGGGTGACGGCGGCGAGTACGAGAGCTTCCTGTCGGACGACGACGCGTGGCTCGACCCAGCGCTTCCGGCGCTCGAGCTGCACCGGCTCGTGTGGGCATGGCGGTACACGATCCCGCGCGGCGAGCTACGCGGCGCGCTCGTGGATCTCGGCGGCGAGACCGTCCGCGTGCTCGCCTCGTCGCTGACGGAGGTCGAGGACGCGCAGCGCCTCGACTGCGCGGACGCGCCGCTGTGGCTCGTCGACGTCGAGTCCGCTCAGGCAGGCGCTGCCGCCGCCGCCGGCGCCGAGTCCTCGTCGTAGGAGAAGTCGCGGATCGCCGGTATCCGGGTCAGGAAGGCCGTACTTCCGAGGAGCCACGCTGCGCCGAACAGGAGGTAGGCCCGCATCCCTACGACCGACGAGATCGGCCCGGCGAGCGCGTAGCCGGCGGGCAGGAAGACCATCGCCGACATCCATCCGTACGCGCCGACGCGCGCGAGCTTGTCCGGCGGGATCGTCCGCTGCATCGCGGTGTCCCACACGACCGAGCCGCACGCGAAGCCGAAGCCGGCAAACGCGGCGGCGGGCGCGAGTGCGTATACCGACGCATGGAACGCGAGCAGCACGCTCTGCGCCGCCGTCGGAAGGAAGATCGTCGTCACGACGAGCAGCGGACGGTTCACGCGCAGCCGTAGGCCCGCGATGCTTCCGAGCAGCGCGCCGATTCCCTCGCCCGTGACGACGGCGCCCCAGGTGCCGGCGCCGCCCATCGAGTGCTTGGCGATGTACGGCCCGAGCACGAAGAAGGGCGCGTAGGTGATGACGAAGTAGAGCGAGATCCACAGGCACGTGACCCACACCCACGTTCGCTCGACGAACGCGCTCCAGCCGTCGCGCAGCTCGCGCAGGACGCTCGAGGTCGCGCGCGCGATCGACTCGACGCGCACGAGCGAGAGCAGGAGCGCACTCGCTGCGTAGGTTCCGCCGTCGAACAGGAGGGCCGTCCCCGGACCGACCGTGGCGACGATTGTGCCGCCGGTCGCCGCGCCCAGCGGGAACGCGGCGTACCGCGCGATCGCGAGGTAGCCGTTCGCGCGCTGCAGGGAGTCGGTCGGCACGATCTCGCGCACGAGGCCGTAGAACGCGGGGTTGTAGAAGGCCACCGAGGCGCCGCCCAGGCCTTGGAGCGCGATCAGCTCCCACACGTGTGCGTGCCCGGCAACGAGCAGGACGCCCATCGTCACCCGGACGGCCGTGCTGGAGACGTCGGAGCCGATCATCACGGCGCGCCGCGGAAGACGGTCTCCGAGGACGCCGCCGAGCGAGAGCATCGACACCTGCGCAAGCGTCCAGGCCGCGAACGACAGGCCGACCGCCGTCGCGCTCCCGTGCAGGTCGAGGATCGCGAACGCGACCGCGATCGGCGCGAGGTACGTGCCGAGGTACGAGACCGCGCGGCCCGCGAACAGGAGCTTGAAGTTCCTACTCAGCCTGTTTCTCCGCCCAGCGCGCCAGGCCGCGGTACGACTGCCACAGAGGGATCGCCGTGCCGTACACACCGAGGTCCTCGCCTGCGTTCGCGATCTCCTCCTGTCCGTACGCGACGAACTCCTCCTCGGACGCGCCGCCGAGGACGAACTCCGTGTAGTCGTACAGCTCGAGCCGCAGGTCGGCCAGATGCCGGTGCGGGTCGTCGGCGACGCCGAAGTGGATGAGCGCCAGCCGCTCGGGCGCACGCCGCTCGATCTCGTCGATCGTCCGCTGCCAGATCTCGAGATCGAATTCCGGTGGAGGGGTCGGTGGAATGACGTACTTGCCGGGCTGGATGCGCACGCCGGCAGCGTCGCCGGCGTAGAGCGTGCCGTCGTCGTCGAGATACGACACGTGGTGCGACGCGTGGCCCGGCGTCGGGAAGCACTCGAGGCCGAGCACCCGGTCGCCGACGACGTGCAGGTTCGCCTCGGGAACCGGGGCGAGCTCCCCCCACAGCGTGTCGAACGCGTCGCCGTACAGGCGCCGCGCGCTCCGCTCGAGCCGCGAGGGATCGACGAGATGCGGGGCGCCGATCTCCGACACGTGCACCTGGAGGCCGGGGTGCTCGCGCACGAGCGTTCCCGTCGCGCCGGCATGGTCGAGGTGGATGTGGCTCAGCAGCAGGTGGCGCACGTCCACGAGCCCGAGGCCCTCCGCGTCGAGCCCGGCCTTCAGCGCGGCGATCGTCGTGCTCGGGCCGCAGTCGAAGAGCGCCGGCCCCTCCTCCGTGTCGAGGAGGTAGCAGCCGATCGAGCGCTCGACGCCCTGGTGGAGGAGGTCGATCGGCTCGGGCACGGGAATATCCTGGCGTATGCCTCTGCTGTACGACGGGGACTGCCGCTTCTGCACGGTCGCAGTCGCGTGGATGCGTCGGCGGTTCGAACCCGAGGCCGAGATGATTCCGGTGAAATCCGGCGAGCTCGACGCCGTGCAGTGGGTGGACGGGGATGTCCGAGCCTCGGGGGCAGACGCGATCGCGGCCTGGCTGCACAGCGCGCGCAAGCTGCGGCCGATCGTCCGGTTGTTTCCGCTCGGCCTGCCGCTCGGGCGGCTCCTCTATCCCCTGGTGGCGCGGAACCGCGGCCGGCTCAGCCGGCTGCTGCGGTGACGCGGCCGCGCGCGTCGGCGACGATCGTCTCTGCCTCGGAGCGGTTGCCCCAGCCGCGCGTCTCCGTCTTCTTCGACGGCTCCAGGTCCTTGTAGCGCTGGAAGAAGTGCTCGATCTCGTCGCGCAGCTCGGCATTGACGTCGTGGACGTCTCGCACGCGTACGAACGACGGGTCGCCGAGCGGCACGCACAGCACCTTCTCGTCGGGACCCTTCTCGTCGCTCATGTGGAAGACGCCGATCGGTCGCACGCGGATGCGGCAGCCGGGGAACGTCGGCTCGGCGACGAGCACCAGCGCGTCGAGCGGGTCGCCGTCCTCGGCGAGCGTTCCCTCGAGGTACCCGTAGTCGGCGGGATACGTCATCGAGGTGAACAGGCGGCGGTCGAGGACGATGCCGCCGAGCTCCTCGTCCCACTCGTACTTGTTGCGAGACCCGGACGGGATCTCGACGAAGACGACGGCCTCGTCCTTCACGCCCGGACGGTCGCCGGCGCGAGCGCGTGCTCGAGGTCGAGGATGAGGTCCTCGGCCGACTCGATCCCGACGGAGAGGCGAACGAGATTGGGCGGCGCGGCGAACGGTGCGCTCGCGGTGGCGGCGTGCGTCATGCGCGCCGGCACTTCGATCAGGCTCTCGACGCCGCCGAGCGACTCGGCGAGCTGGAAGAGCTTCGTGCGCGTCACCAGCTCGGCGGCAGCCTCGGGCGACTCGGCGAGGAACGAGACCATGCCGCCGAAGTCGCGCATCTGGCGCGCCGCGATCGCGTGACCGGGATGGTTGGGCAGGCCCGGGTAGTAGACGTGCTCGACGCCGGCGCGGCGCTCGAGCCAGACGGCGACCGCCATCGCGTTCTCGCAGTGCTTCTCCATCCGCAGCGCGAGCGTCTTCACGCCGCGCAGGACGAGCCAGCAGTCGAACGGCCCGGGAACGGCGCCGAGCGACTTCTGCAGGAAGTAGAGGCGCTCGGCGATGGTCGGGTCGTTCGTCGCCGCGAAGCCGCCGATCACGTCGGAGTGTCCGCCGAGGTACTTCGTCGTCGAGTGCACGACGACGTCGGCGCCGAGCTCGAGCGGCCGCTGCAGGTACGGCGTCGCGAACGTGTTGTCGACGACGAGGATCGCACCCGCGGCGTGCGCGGCATCGGCCGCGGCTTGGATGTCGACGATGTTCAGCAGCGGATTGGACGGCGATTCGATCCAGACCATGCGCGTGTTGTCGTCGAGATGCTCGGCGAGGTTCGGGAACTCGTTGGCGGGGACGTAGTCGAAGAGGTAGCCCTTCGGCTCGTACACCTGCGACGTCATCCGGTAGACGCCGCCGTACACGTCGGCGATGAGGACGACGCGTTCGCCGGGATCGACGAGGTGCATCAGCGTCGTCGTCGCTCCGAGCCCGGACGAGAACGCGATGCCGTGCTGGGCCGACTCGAGCGACGCGAGGCACTGCTGCAGCGCCGTCCGTGTCGGGTTGTTCACACGCGCGTAGTCGTAGCCCTTGTGCTCGCCGACCGCGTCCTGGACGAACGTCGACGTCTGGTAGATCGGCGTGATGATCGAGCCCGTGGCCGGATCGGGCTCCTGGCCTTCGTGGATGGCGCGCGTCTCGAAGTCCATCAGGTCGATGCTAGCCAGCGTTCGAGGTCCCGTAGCGGCTTGGTCAGCGAAACCGGCTTGCCCTCCCACCAGACGCCGTTCACCGTCAGCTCGCGGGTCTTCCGGTTGTACACGGGCTCGATCCTCCCGACGATGCGGTCGCCGCGCAGGATGGGGAGGACGTAGTAGCCGTACTGGCGCTTCGCCTTCGGGACGTACATCTCGAGGCGGTAGTAGAAGTCCCACAGCGCCTCGGTGCGCGCGCGGTCGTGGATGAGCCGGTCGAAGGGCGACAGGAACGTGACGCGGTTCGGGATGGGCCCGTCGACTGCGTCCGGATGCGCCAGGAGGCGGCCGCGCTCGAGCTTGACGCCGAGCGCGAGGAAGCGCTTGTCCGCGGTGAGCTTCTCCGCGAGCGCCGGCGCGATCTTCTCGGTCTCGGGGTAGACCCGCTCGGCGAGATCCCACACGCGCTGCCCGCCGCGGCGCCCTGCCACGGCGACCTCGCCGCGCGAGTTGAGCACCTCGAGCATCAGGCCCATCTGCCGTGCGCCCCACCAGTCGTGGCGCTCGGCATCCTGCCTGCTCGCGTGGGTCTCGATTTCGCGCGAGAGCAGCGGGCCGCGCCGCTCGAGCTCGCGGAGGACATAGCGCCTGAACGCGGTGTTCTCCTGCAGGAACTCGTTGCCGCGCCGTCCGGCGGCCGTGCGGGCGCGGTTCCGCATCCATGCGCGCAGCAGCGGCAGATCCTCGACCGGGTAGATGAACGCGCGCCACTCGACGAGCTTCCGCTCCTCCCACAGCAGCCGGTCGAGCTCCGCGCGGTCGTACGGACCGAGGCGACTCCACGGCACGAGGTACTGCGGCGGCGCGACGGACGAGATCGGGTCGATCTGGAGGAAGCCGAGCCGGCGCACCGTGTCGAGGACGCTCTCCGCGCTCCCGTCCAGGAGCTGCGACCGGACCGCGATGCGGCGCGCTTCTGCAACGCTGACCTCGATGGGCTTCACGTCGTTCGTTCTACACCACCTGCCAGCAGCTCCGGCGCGGGTGCTCGAGGTCGGCTGCGGCGATCGCGGCGGCGTCGTGCCGGCGCTCGTCGACGCGGGCTACGACGCGATCGGCGTCGACCCGCGCGCGCCGGCGGGGCCGCGCTTCCGGCAGGCCGACTTCCGCGAGATGGAGGGCGAGTTCGACGCGGTCGTCGCCGGCCGCGTGATCCACCATCTCGATCCGCTCGGCGAAGCGGTCGACCGTCTTGCCGCTCTCGCGCCGGTGCTCGTCGTCGGCGAGTTCGCGTGGGACCTCATCGATCCCGAGCTCCAGGCGTGGTACGAGGCCGAACGCGCGGCGCGGCCCGACGCGATCGGCCCGCCGACGCTCGAGGAGTGGCGGTGGCGCCATCCCGGGCTACACCCGCACGACGTGCTGCTCGAGGCGCTGCGCGCGCGGTACGACGAAGTCGTCCTCGAGTGGGTGCCGTACTTCCACCACTGGCTCGGCGACGTCGAGTCGCCGGACCGGATCGGTTACCGCTGGGCGGGCGCCAGAACGTCGACGACGCGCACCTCGGCGTCGTCGCGGTAGCCCGCGCCGAGCTTCGTCTCGAGGATCTGCGTCAGCTCGCCGGACTCGGCCAGCTCCTGCGCGATGTCGGCGCCGCCGATCAGCTCGCCGCCGACGAAGACCTGCGGGATGGTCGGCCAGCCCGAGAGGGCGGACAGCTCCTGCCGGATCGCCGGGTCGGGGAGGACGTCGACCGCGGTGACGGGCGCGCCTGCCTCGCGGAGCGCGCGCAGCGCGCGGTCGGAGTTGCCGCACATGATCATCTGCGGCGTCCCCTTCATGAACAGCGTGACCGGCTCCTGCTCGATCACGTCCTTGATCCGGTCCGACAACTCGCTCATCCTGCAGCCTCCCTCGTCTTGATCCGAAGCTCGTGAATGGTGCCGTCGCGCAGCGGCTCGGCGAGCGCCTCGTTGACGAGACGGTGTTGCTCGAGCAGCGGCAGGCCTGCGAAGCGGCCGCTCGCCACGGTCACCTGGAAATGGTCGCCGCCGCCCGTGCGGTCCTCCACCGACAGCTCCCTCGCATCGGGGAAGGCATCGCGGAGCAGGGACTCGAGACGGTCGGCAGCCACGGAGCCATGGTAGTGAGCGGCGCGTACCCTGTGGCGCCATGGAGCTCGGCCTCTTCCCGCTCGGCATCGTCCTCCTGCCGACCGAGCGCGTGCCCCTCCACATCTTCGAGCCGCGCTACCGGGAGCTGATCGGCGAGTGCATCGCCGAGGAGCGCGAGTTCGGGCTGGTGTTCGCGGACGAGAACGGCGTGCGCGAGGTCGGGACGCTCGCCCGCGTGGACGAGGTGCTGGAGCAGTTCGACGACGGCCGCATGAACATCGTCGTCGAGGGCGGCGAGCGGTTCCGCGTCGAGAGTCTCACGCGCGGCCGTGCGTTCATGTCCGCCGAGGTGGAGCCGGTCGACGACGACGGCGTCGAGCCGGAGCCGGATGCGGTCGCGCGGGCGACCGCGTCCTTCCGTGCGCTCGCCGCGGCCGCCGAGGCCGACGCCGGAGAGCTGGACGAGGGCTCCGAGCAGCTGTCCTTCCGCCTCGCAGCGCAGGTCGAGCTCGCGCCGGAGTCGAAGCAGGAGCTGCTCGAGCTGCGGTCGGAGCAGCAGCGCCTGGAGATGGTCGCGGAACTGCTGGACGGCGTCCGCGCCGTCTTGATCGCGACCCGCGAGCTCGGCGAGCGCGCGAAGAAGAACGGGTCACGCCTGAGCTAGACGCAGCCGGTCACCGAAGCGTCACGACTTCCTCGCAGTCCCGTTACGGGGAGTGTCCCCAGCCGTGTCCGCTAGCGGCGGTGCGCCAGGAATTCCAAGAGGTCGGAACGCGTGAGGACGCCGACCGGTTTCCCGTCCCGCGCGACCACCACCGCGTTCGTTCCGCTCTGCAGCGTCCCGAACACCTCGTCCATCGTCGCCGACGCGTCGATGGCGGCGAGCGGCGGCTGCATCGCGGACGCGACGTCCTCGTGCAGCACGTCGGGATTGACGAACACGCGCTCGAGCAGCGCCCGGTCTTGCAGCGAACCGATCACGTCCGCGAGCGACTCGCACTCGCCGTCGCGCACGACCGGTAGCTGCGAGATGCTGTAGCGCTGCATCGTGTCGATCCCCTCGCCGACCTTCTGGTGCGCGGAGATCGTGACGAGCGCGGGGATCTGGCCGCCGTGCTTCGCGAGCAGCACCTCCTCCACCGACGGCAGCGGCGCCTGCCGCTCGAGGAAGCCGTGCTCGAGCATCCAATTGTCGTCGTAGAACTTCGAGAGGTAGTTGCGCCCGGAGTCGGGCACGAGCATGAGCACGCGCTTGCCGGGGCCGAGCCGGCGTGCGATCGCGTCGGCGGCGACGAGCGTCGTGCCTGCCGATCCACCGGCGAGGATGCCTTCCTCGCGCGCGAGCCGGCGCGCCCACACGAACGAGTCGCGGTCGCCGACCCGGATCCACTCGTCGACGACCTCCGGATCCATCGTCTCCGGCCACGTGTCCTTGCCGATGCCCTCGACGAGGTACGGATGGACGTCGCGCTCGTTCTTCGCCGTGTACACGGAGCCCTCCGGATCGGCGCCGACGATCAGGACGTCCGGCTTGCGCTCCTTGAAGAAGCGGCCGACGCCGCTGATCGTGCCGCCCGTGCCGACGGAGATGACGAGCGCGTCGATGTCGCCGCCGGTCTGCTCCCAGATCTCCGGTCCGGTGACGCGATAGTGCGCCTCCGGGTTGTTCATGTTCGAGTACTGGTCGGGCTTGTAGCCGCCGGGGATCTCCTCCGCCAGCCGGTCGGAGACCGAGTAGTAGCTCTCCGGCGAGTCGTGGTCGACCGCAGTCGGCGTGATCACGACCTCGGCGCCGTACGCGCGCAGGAGCGCGATCTTCTCCTGGCTCATCTTGTCGGGCATGACGAAGATGCAGCGGTAGCCCTTGATCGCCGCGGCGATGGCGAGACCGACGCCTGTGTTGCCCGACGTGGGCTCGACGATCGTGCCGCCGGGCCGCAGCTTCCCCTCGCGCTCGGCAGCCTCGATCATCGGCAGGCCGATGCGGTCCTTCACGGAGCCGCCCGGGTTCAGGTACTCGAGCTTGGCGAGGATCTCGGCCCCGCCGCGGGGGCTGAGCTTCTCGAGGCGGACGATGGGCGTCGCGCCCACGAGCTCGAGAATCGTCGGGAAGCCGGCCGCCATCGGCGGGAAGCGTACTCAGCGGCTCGCAATGACGGCAGGCCAGGGCAGGTCGTGCGCCGTCACCTGCTGCGCGGAGCCGGACCGGAGCCGGTAGATGGTCATGTTCCCGGCGGTGACTTCCTGGGTGAAGCGAAATGCAGGCAGCTTCAGCCCCAGCGACCGCTCGTCCCCGACGCCCTGGCCGATGACGTCTACCTCCGTGACGCGGGCGCCATGCGCGGGCAACGGCCGGACGCCCGGCCAGTAGTGAGAGAGCATCGTCGTGTCCGTCGGCATGACGACCACCGGGCCGTTCGCCTCCCGGAGCGCTGCGACACCCTCGCGCCACGATCCACGCTGCAGGTCGAAACGCCGGGCGATCATCACCGTGCATCCGAGCAGGCCGAGTGTGGCCACTGCGACGCACGCCGCCCGCAGCGCCCGCCCGCGGATCGCGACGATTCCCGCGGCGAGCGCGACCGCGAGCGGAAGTCACGCGACGAGCAGGTTGCGGTACTCGAATATGTCGAAGCCGACGAGCGAGAGCAAGAGTGGCACGCCGATCGTGAGGCCGGCGACCACGAGCGCCTCGCGGGCCCGGCCTACACGACGCCCATAGAACCCGAGCGCCGCGGCGGCGGCGACCGCGACGACGAGCAGCGGTGTGCGGCCGGGGTCGTAGTTGAAGTACACGAACCGCTCGAGCAGCTCGTGCAACCGCCCGGGGATGCTGTTCCCGCGGAACCAGGCCCACTTCTCGCCGCCGGTGTGGACCCGGCGATACGCGAGCGGCGCGAGCGCGGCCGAGACGACGAGCACTCCCACGATCGGCGGGACGGCGCGGCGCCCGAGTCGGGGCAGGAAGATCGCTGCCTCGGCGAGCACGAGGAACCCGGCGAAGTAGTGCGTCGCGACCGCGAGCGCCGAGAAGAGCGCCCACAGCCCGAGGTCGCGCCGGGTCGGCTCGTCGAGCGCCCGTGCAAAGAACAGGAGCGACAGAGCGCCGAGGAAGACGAAGAGCGCGTATGAGCGCGCCTCCTGCGAGTACCAGACGAGCACGGGCGCGACGCTGACGAGCAGCGCGACGACGAGCCCGCCCGCTCGGCTGCGGAGCATCGTGCGGCCGACGAGGTAGGCGACCGGCACGGTCGCGGTGCCGACGAGCGCCGACAGCGACCGAATGCCCGCCTCGCTCGTCCCGAACAGCTTCGTCCAGGGCCAGACGAGGACGTAATAGAGCGGCGGCGTCGACTCGGAGAAGTCGGGGAAGCTCGAGAGCATCCCGCCGAACGACTGGTGGACGTGCTGCAGCGTCACGATCTCGTCGTACTCGAACGACTGGTGGCCGAGCCGCGCGAAGCGAAGCGCGGCGCCGAGGACGACGACCGCGACGAGCGCGAGTCCGGACGGGTTGAATACCGAACGGACTGCGTTCCGCATCGGTCGGAGCGTACAGAAGGAGGACGGGAATGAAGGTCACTGTCATCGGGCGCGGGAACGTCGGGGGCGGGCTCGCGAATCGGTGGCGCGCCGCCGGGCCTTCGCGACGCTCTACGACCAGATCGACGCGCAGCGTGCGCGGCCGGCAAGACCGCGTGAGCTCTAGCCCAGCACCGCCTCGGCGGCCTCGGACTCCATGACCTCCGTGTCCCGCACGAGCGCGAGCGCCGCGGCCGCCCCGGCCGCGGAAACGCCCGCGACGACCCAGAATGCGAGCGCGTAGCCGCTCGTCAGCGCGGCCGCCACCGAGCTCCCGCCGTGCAGCAGATGCGTCGCGCGCGACACGGCGACGCTCGACGCCACCGCGACGCCGATCGCGCCGCCCACCTGCTGCGACGTGTTCAGCAGGCCGGACGCGAGCCCGGCGTCACGCGGCCCGACGCCGGCGAGCGCCGCGATCGACACGGGGATGAAGGCGAGCGCGAGCCCGAAGCCGACGAGCAGGTAGCCGCCCAGGAGGTCGTGCACGTACGAGCCGTGCACGGGGATCTGCGTGTACCAGATCAGCCCGCCGGTGTTGAGTGCGAGCCCGACGGCCATGACGATGCGCGGCCCGATCTTGGTCGTCAGCCACTGCGACAGCGCTGCGACGACGACTGTCGTCCCCGCAGTGGCGAGGAACGTGATGCCGGTCTTCAGCGCGGAGAAGTGCAGGACGTTCTGCACGTACAGCGTCAGGAGGAAGAAGTTGGCGAACACGGACGCGCCGAGCAGGACGCCGACGATGTTCGCTCCGGCGAGCGTTCGGATGCGGAAGATCGACAGCGGCATGAGCGGCTTCTCGACGCGCGTCTCCCAGACGAGGAAGAACGCGATGAGGGCCGCTGCGCCGATGAGGAGCCCGATCGTCGTGCCGTTCCCCCAGCCGTCCACCGGCGCCTTCGAGATCGCGTAGACGAGCAACGCGAGGCCGGCGGTGACCGAGCTGGCACCGACGACGTCGAAGCCGTGGCGCTCGCCCGGGGCGCGGCTCTCCCGCACGACGCGCGGCGCGAGCGCGAGCACGAGCGCGCCGACCGGGACGTTGACGAAGAAGATCCACTCCCAGCCGAGGTACTTCGTGAGGATGCCGCCGAAGAGGACGCCCGCGGCCGCGCCGCTGCCGCCCATCGCGCCCCAGATCCCGAGCGCCTTGTTCCGCTCCGCGCCTTCCTCGAACGTCGTCGTGATGATCGAGAGCGTGCACGGCGAGACGACAGCGGCGCCGAACCCCTGCACGGCGCGCGCGGCGATGAGGACGCCGGTCGAGCTCGCGAGGCCGCACACGAGCGACGCTGCCGAGAAGATCACCAGCCCCACGAGGAAGATCCGCTTGCGGCCGAGGATGTCCGCCGTGCGTCCGCCGAGCAGGAGGAAGCCGCCGAACGTGATCGCGTACGCGGTGATGACCCACTGCAGCCCGGTCTCGGAGAAATGCAGGTTGCGCCCGATCGACGGCAGCGCGACGTTCACGATCGAGACGTCGAGCACGGTCATGAAGAACGCGACGCAGACGAGTGCGAGCGCCTGCCAGCGGCGTGGATCTGCGGTGGTCATCCCTCTCCTTCCGGTGACGTTCCCGTCAGTGTGAGCTTCTCGTCGGGGGCTGTGCGCAGGATCTGTTCGATGTAGGACTTCGTCGCCCTCTCGAGGCCGACGTCGCGGCCCGCGCGCTCGGACAGGAACCACCGGTGTTCGAGGATCTCGTGGAAGATCTCCGCCGCCGCGCGCTTGCCCAGCAGCTCGCGCGGGATCGACGCGATGGTCGGCTCGAAGATCTCGCTCAGCCAGCGACCGGCCGCCGCCGCGTCGGAGACCGGCGCGTCGCCCGTGCGCTCGAGGCATGTCTTGTAGCGCGTCAGGTCGTTCAGGAGAACGCGCGCCTGGTTCTCCTGTGCGTCGAGGCCGGTCAGCCGGAGGAGGCGGCGACGGTGGTGGCCGGGCTCCACCACCTTCGAGTGCAGGCGCAGCCGCACCTGGCTCCCGTCGCTCACGAGCTCGACCTCCTCGACGTCGAACCCGAGCTCGTTCAGGCGCCGCAGGCGCTCCTCGAGCTTCTGTCCCTCACCCGGGGCGAAGACCTGCTCCTCGGTGAGCTCCGCCCACAGCTGCTCGTACCGCTCGCGCACGTCCTCGGCGAACGCCCACGGATCGTCGACGATGTCGCGCTCGAGCTCGGCCGCGAGGTCGTACAGCTCCCCGCTGAGGTTCTCCTCGGCGATGTCGAGGTCGTGGCGGCGCTGCCCGTCGGACAGGCGCTCGTGCAGCTCTCCCGTCTCGGCGTCGACGAGATACGCGGAGAGCGCTCCCGCATCGCGGCGGAAGAGCGCGTTCGACAGCGAGCAGTCTCCCCAGAAGAAGCCGGCGAGATGGAGGCGGACGAGGAGCTCGGCGAGCGCCGCGCGGATCGTCGCCTCCGGGGCGGGGAGCATCCGCCGGCCGAGTATCAGGCGATACGGCAGTGCGAAGTCGAGCTGGCGCGTGATGAGGATCGCGTCGAGCTCGTCGCCCTCGTCGTCCGTGCGCTCGGCCACGATGCCGATCGGCTCGACCACCGGCATGCTGCGCTCGGTGAGCTCGCCCAGCAGCCGGTACTCGCGCTCGGCGGGACGTTGCGGCAGCTCCTTGAGCGCGTAGTACGTGCCGTGCAACTCGACGAAGCGGACGACGTGGCGGCTGATGCCGCGCGCGACGTCGACGTACAGCTCCGCGGGCCATTGCTCGAGCGGCACGCTCCAGGGAAGCTCGAGGAACGCGCGCTGGTCGGCCCGCGCGACGAGCCGGAAGTGGGCCGGTGTTCTAGTGGCGGAAATGGCGGCGACCCGTGAACACCATCGTGGCTCCCGCCTGGGCCACCGCGTCCACGACGAGGTCGTCGCGCTTCGATCCGCCCGGTTGGACGATCGCGCGCACGCCCCGTTCGAGGGCGAGCGCCGGCCCGTCGGGGAAAGGGAAGAACGCGTCAGAGGCGAGGACGGCGCCGCGGGTGTCGTGGCCGAACTCGGCGGCCTTCTCGAGCGCGATGCGAACGGCGTCCACGCGGCTCATCTGGCCGGCGCCCACGCCGATCGTGGCGAGATCCGTCGCGATGACGATCGCATTCGAAAGGACGTGCTTGCACACGCGCCACGCGAAGACGAGGTCGCCCCACTGCTGCTCGTCCGGCGTGCCGGCCACGACCGCCCACCCGTCGCGGTCCTCGATCTCGCTATCTGCGTCCTGCACCAAAATGCCGCCGAGCACGCGCTTCAGTCCCCGCTGCTGCGCGCCGGGACGCCGGCGCTCGCGGTCGACGAGGATGCGCGTGCCCTGGCGCCGCCCGAGCGCCTCGAGCGCGCCCTCGTCGTAGCCCGGCGCGAACAGGACCTCGATGAACTGCTCCGCGAGCTTCTCGCCGAGCGCCGCGTCGACGTCCCGGTTGAGCACGACGATGCCGCCGTACGCCGACACGGGGTCGGAGGCGAGCGCTTTGTCGTACGCCTCTTCGAGGGTCGCGCCGAGCGCGACGCCGCACGGGTTCGCGTGCTTGACGATGACGCAGGCAGGCAGCGCGAACTCGCGACAGATCAGGCGCGCAGCGGAGAGGTCGTTGAGGTTGTTGAAGGAGATCGCCTTGCCGTGCAACTGCTCCACGCGCGAGAGCAGATGCGCACGCGCTCCGCGGTCGGCGTAGTACGCCGCGCGCTGGTGGGGGTTCTCCCCGTACGAGAGGTCGAGCACCTTGTCCAGCGCGAGGACGAGCGTCTCCGGGAACGATTCGCGCTCCGCGAACCACGTCGCGATCGCGGCCTCGTATGCCGCCGTCGTCGCGAACGCCTCGGCCGCGAGCTCGCGCCGCGTGTCGAGGCTGATCTCGCCGCGGCTCTCGAGCTCGTCGAGGACGAAGCCGTAGCGGTCCGGCCGGCACAGCGGAATGCAGTGCGCGAAGTTCTTGGCGGCGCCGCGCAGCATCGAAGGGCCGCCGACGTCGATCATCTCCACCGCCTCGGCCTCGGTGACGCCCTGTCTCGCCGCCACCTGCTCGAACGGATAGAGGTTCACGCACACGAGGTCGAACGGCTCGATGCCCTGCTCGGCCAGCGTGGCGGCGTCTTCCGCATTGTCGCGGCGCGCGAGGATGCCCGCGTGGATGCGCGGGTGCAGGGTCTTCACGCGGCCGCCGAGCATCTCGGGCGACTCCGTCAGCGCCTCGACGTGCTCGACCTCGAGCCCGAGCTCTTCCAGGTACACGGCGGTGCCGCCGCTCGCGACGAGCGACCAGCCGAGCCGCGCGAGCCCTCGGGCGAACGTGTCGAGCCCGGTCTTGTCGTACGTGGAGATCAGCGCGCGCACAGCTCGGCCACCACCTTCGGGAGCAGACGGTGCTCGACGGTCTGGATGCGCTCGTGCAGCGACGACGGCGTGTCCCCCGGCAGGACGGGGACGCGCTCCTGCGCGAGCACCGGGCCGCTGTCGACGCCCTCGTCGACGATGTGCACGCTCGCGCCCGATTCGCTGACGCCGGCGGCGAGCTGCTCCTCGACGGCGTGCGCGCCGGGGAAGTCGGGGAGGAGGGACGGATGGACGTTCACGACCGCTTCTGGGAAGCGGTCTAGGAAAGCCGACGTCAGAACATGCATAAAGCCCGCCAGCACCACGAGTCGTACGCCGTGTTCGTCGAGCCAGCTCGCCATCGCCGCGTCGCGATCCTCGCGGCTCTCGTAGTCGGCGAGCTCGAACACCGCGGTCGCTTCCTCCGGCACGCGGCGCAGCGCGGGCGCGTCGCGCCGGTTGGAGGCGACGGCGACGATCGGCAGGCCGGCGTCGAGCAGCGCCTGCAGGTTCGTCCCCTCGCCGGAGACGAGGACGCCGATCACTCCAGCGCTCCGATCACGATCGCGTCCGCGGGCGCTTCCGGGACGACGGCGCACATGCCGATTCCGAGGTTGAAGACGCGTCGCGCCTCCTCCTCCGGGACGCCGCGGTCGGCGAGCCATTCGAACACCGGCGGCCGCGTCCAAGTGTCCCAGTCGATGCGCGCACGCATCCCGTCCGGAAGCACGCGCGAGAGATTGCCGAGGATCCCGCCGCCGGTGACGTGCGCGAGCGCCTTCACGTCCGTGTACGCGCGGAGCGCGCGCACGTCGTCGAGGTAGAGACGGTGCGGCGCGAGGAACTCGCGCGGGAGCTCGCCGAGCGTTCGCACGAGCGAGAAGCCGTTCGTGTGCAAGCCGCTCGAGGGGAAGCCGACGACGACGTCGCCGGGCGTGCAACGCGAGCCGTCGATGACGGCGCTGCGTTCGACGATGCCGACGCACGTGCCGGCGAAGTCGAGCTCCTCGTCGCGATAGACGCCGGGCAGCTCGGCCGTCTCGCCGCCGATGAGCGCGCAGCCGGCGGCGCGGCAGACTTCCGCGGCCCCTTCGACGAGCTCGGCCACCTGTTCGAGCTCGACGTGCGCGGCGGCGACGTAGTCGAGAAAGAAGAGCGGCTCTGCGCCGGAGCAGAGGACGTCGTCGATGCAGTGCGCGGCAAGGTCCATGCCGCCCCAGCGCAGCGTCCCCGCGCGGCGATGCAGCATGAGCTTCGAGCCGACACTGTCGGTCGAGGCCGCGAGCAGCTGCCGATCGTTCAGCGGGAAGAGCCCCGCGAAGCGGCCGAACCCGGTGGCGCCGGTGGACTCCACGGCTGCGCGCAGTCGCTCGACGACGGCGTCCGCGGTGGCGAGCGAGACGCCGGCGGCCTCGTACGTGCGTGCGTCCTTCGCCAAGAAGTCGAGTCTAGAGGGGCACGGTGCTCGATCTCAGACGAACATCTCCGCTTCCAGCTCGGGCCGCCCCTGCGGGCCTCCGGGCGTGAAGCGGACGAGCGTCTCGCCGATCTCGACCTCGTGGCCGATTCGCGCGCAGTCGAGCAGCTGCGCAACGGCCTGGGCCTTTCCCTCCGGGTCGTCCGACTTCAAGTGGATCTCGGAGAGGCGCAGCCGGTCGGACTGGACGAGCAGCTCGTCGATCCAGTCTCGGGGCGGATGGAGCTCGAGCCGGTAGCCCGCGTTCGTGGAGACGAACGTGCGCCGGCCGCCGTGCTCCTGGACCCGCAGCTGCGCCTCTTCGGCGCGGCCGAGTGCCCGGTCGAACTCGTCTTCGTCGAGGGCGAGACCGAGGTGGTCGACGCGCGGCAGCGGCCACTGCCCGGGCTGCACGACGACGTTGACGGCGCCGAGCTCGAGCTCGGAGAGGCGGAGCTTGAACCCGACCTCGTCCAGCTCGGCCCACGACATCCCCGGCTCGTACGACTGGAGGTCCTCGCCGATGCGCCCGTGCCGCGCGACGAGGTCGAATCCGAGCTTGCCGATATAGCGCGCCTCGACCTCACGGACGCGGCTCGTGACGAGGTGGTAGTGGAAGAGGTGCACCGCGGTCGGATGGTACGAGGAGTCACGGGTCCCGCGACGAAGTCGGGTCGGATCAATGCGCTCCGGCGGCGTCCATCACGTCGACCTGGTCGTCTCCTCGATCGAGCGCAGCCTGCCTTTCTACCGCGACCTGCTCGGCCCGCTCGGCTGGCACGTGATCAGCGAGGTCGAGGGCGAGCGCGGCGAGACCATCTGGTACCTGAGCGGTCGCGGGACGTCGATCGGCCTGCGCGAGGCGCAGAGCGAGGCGGGCCCGGTCGACCGCTACGCGGTCGGGCTGCACCATCTGGCGATCGAGGTGGCGTCGCGGGCCGCGGTGGACGAGCGAGCCGAGTGGGTGCGCAGCGCGGGCGGGACGCTCGAGAGCGAGCCGCAGGAGTACGGATATCTGCCCGGGTATTACGCGGTGTTCTTCTACGACCCGGACGGGCTCAAGCTCGAGATCCTGCACGTGCCCGAGCTCGGCCTGGCCGCGTAGCGATAGGGCCGGTTCCGACACTTGCGGCTGAGCTCGAGCATGGTCACTCTGACGAGGTGGAAGAGGAGCTGAGCGAACGGGAAATGCTCGGAGCTATCCTGGGTTCCGTTCAATACGCCCATGTGAAGCTCGATCAGATTCTCGACATCTTCGGAGACGATGGCGAAGAAGAAGAAGACGAAACTGACAGCTGAGTTCTGGCGTCGTGACGCCGAACAGCGCGCCGAGGTCGATCGGATGATCGCGATCCTGAAAAAGGAGCGCGAGCAGAAGCAGCAGTCCGCCGGCTAGGCGCGGCTGGCTTCGAAACGGAGCTTCGCGTACTCGGCCGGGACCTCGGTCGGGTACTGGCGCGTGAGGCACGCTCGGCAGAGATCCGATTCCGGCCTGCGCGTCGACTCCACGAGCGCGTCGTGCGAGAGATACGCGAGCGAGGTCGCGCCGATGTACTCGCGCACCTCGTCGACCGTCTTCCCGGCGGCGACCATCTCGCCGGGATCGGCGAGGTCGATGCCGTAGAAGCACTGTCCGATCACCGGCGGCGAGGAGATGCGCACGTGCACCTCCGTCGCGCCCGCGTCGAAGAGCATCTGCACGATCGCGCGTGTCGTGTTGCCGCGCACGATCGAATCGTCGACGACGACGACGCGCTTGCCGGCCACCTCCGCGAGCGGGTTGAACTTCAGCCGTACGCCGAGCCGTCGCAGCTCCTGGTCGGGCTGGATGAACGTGCGCCCGATGTAGCGGTTCTTGATCAGGCCCTCGCTGAACGGGATGCCGAGCTCCCGCGAGAAGCCGATCGCGGCCGGCGTCCCCGAGTCCGGGATCGGAAGGACGAGATCCGCCTCGGCCGGCGCCTCCTGCGCGAGCCGCTCGCCCATGCGCACGCGGGCGCCGTGCACCTCGATGCCGTCGAGTCGCGTGTCCGGCCGTGCGAGGTAGAAGAACTCGAAGATGCAGAGCGCGCCCGCGTCGGGCGGCTCGACCGCCTGGATCGACCGTATGCCGTCCGCGTCGACGAGCACGACCTCGCCGCGCTCGACCTCGCGCACGTGCTTCGCGCCGACGAGATCGAACGCGCACGTCTCCGACGCGACCACCCAGTCGTCGTTCACGCGTCCGAGGACGAGCGGGCGGAACCCGAGCGGATCGCGGAACGCGATCAGCGTCCCCTCCGAGAGCGCGACGACCGAGTACGCGCCCTGGAGCCTGCGCATCGCGCCGGCGACGGCTTCGCCGAGCGGCGCGTCCGCGTTCGCGATGAGCGCCGCGATCACCTCGCTGTCGGACGTCCCGCGCAGCGTCGCGCCATCCGCGCGCAGCTCCTCGCGCAACGCGTCCGCGTTGACGAGGTTGCCGTTGTGGCCGAGCGCGACCGTGCGGTTGCGCCCGTGCTGGACGAGCGGTTGCGCGTTCGCCCACTCGGACGAGCCCGTGGTCGAGTACCGCGTGTGCCCGATCGCCACCTGCCCCTGGAGGGCGTGCAGCTTCTGCTCGTCGAAGACCTGCGTGACGAGGCCGAGATCGCGGAGCGCCGTCAGCCGGCCATGCTCCGAGACCGCGATCCCCGCAGACTCCTGGCCGCGGTGCTGGAGCGAGAAGAGCCCGAAATACGTGAGCCGCGCGACGTCGCGCTCGGGCGCGTACACGCCGAAGACGCCGCACATCAGCGCACCTCGCCGATCTGGACGAAGCCCTTCGTGCCGAGGCGGGCGACGTTCTCCCGCGGGCACGCGAGGATGGCGGCGCCCGCGGCCGGCTCGGCCGGCAGCTGGACGTCCGCCTCGCGCCCGCTCCAGGCGACCGCCTCCGCGAGCGCGGCCGCGATCCCGCCGCCGCCGACGTCGTGGCAGAGCGAAAGCAGCGGCGCCGCCTTCCACAGGAAGCGGATGAGCGCTGCCTCGGCGGCCAGGCTCTCCTCCGGCGCCGTCGCGAGCAGCACCGCGTCGCCGCTCTGCCAGCCCGAAGGAACGAGCCGCACGTCGTCGACGAGCCCGACGCAGCCGGCGACGGGCGTCGGCGGGATGGGGCGTCCGTCGGTCTCGTTGTAGAGCGAGACGTTGCCGGAGACGACGGGCACGCCGAGCGCCTCGGCAGCCTGCGCGATGCCCTCGATCGCCTGCGCGAGCTCGTAGCCGATCTCCGCCTTCTCCGGATTGCCGAAGTTGAGGCAGTCGGTGAGGCCGATCGGCTCGCCGCCCGCGCACGCGACGTTGCGCGCGGCGCCGAGGACGGCCTGCACGCCGGCGGCGAAGGGATCGGTCTCCCCGGGTCGCGGGCCCTGCAGCGAGACGGCGAGTCCTCGCATCGACGGCCGCAGCCGCAGCACCGCCGCGTCGAAGCCCGGCCGGCGCACGGTGCGCGAGCCGACGAGCTGGTCGTACTGCTCGTACACACCGGCGACATCCGCCGGCCGGCGACGCGCCTTCGGCGCGGACGTCACCCACGCGTCCGGCTTCCGCTGCTCGACCTCGTAGCGAGGACAGTCGTCCGTGAGAAAACGC
>DASUIG010000022.1:0-14407 GCA_036273155.1 Gaiellaceae bacterium
CTCCGGAGGGCCGTAGCGCCGCTGCACGATCGCCTGCATACGTACAGCGTAAGCTAGACGTACAGCGTAAGCTTGTCAAGCAATGGCTCTGAACCGCGATCGCGTAGTGCGCGCCGCCGTCCGCCTCGCGGACAAGGGCGGGATCGAATCGCTCACCATGCGACGGCTCGGCCAGTCCCTCGGGGTCGAGGCCATGTCGCTGTACAACCACGTGCGCAACAAGGACGACCTCCTGGACGGGATCGTCGACCTCGTCCTGGACGAGATCGAGCTGCCAGCGGCCGACGGGAACTGGGAGGCGGCCGTCCGGCGGACGGCGATCTCCGCGCACGACGCTCTCCGCCGCCACCAGTGGGCGTGCAGCCTCGTCATGTCCCGGTTCCGGCCGGCCCGGATCGTCTACATCGACGCCCTCCTCAGCACGCTGCGCGAAGCGGGTTTCTCGCCGCAGGCCGCGTACCACGGATACCACGCGCTCGACAGCCACATCCTTGGGTTCACGCTGTGGGAGCTGGGCCATTCGATGGACACCGAAGGCCCCGCAGAAGCCGCGTCCGCATTCCTCGAGCGGTTTCCCGCCGACGAGTACCCGTACATGATCGAGCACATGCACCAGCATCTCGACGGCTCCCTACGCGATGGCACGGGCGACTTCGAGTTCGGGCTCGAGCTCATCCTCGACGGGCTCAAACGCATGCGCGCCGCGACGTAGCCCACTACCCGCTCGCCATACTGGCCGGGTGAGCTGCACGCACCTCGACGAGATCCGGGTGACGGCGGTCCCGAACGAGCTCGCCGGCTGCGAGGAGTGCCTGAAGACCGGCGGTTGGTGGGTGCATCTGCGCATGTGCCAGGTCTGCGGGAAGATCGGCTGCTGCGACAACTCGCCGAGCAAGCACGCGACCGCGCACTTCCACGAGACGTCGCATCCGGTCATCCGCTCCGCCGAGCCGGGCGAGGACTGGTCGTGGTGCTACGTCGACGAGATCGGGTTCGAGCTCGGTTGACCCTCTGGCCCGCACTCCCGTACGCGGAGTGGAAGGACACGCGCGACACGCTGCACATGCAGCTGCAGGTGATCGGCAAGGTGCGCCTCGCGCTCTCGCCGTTCGAGCCGCAGTGGGCGAACGTCCCGCTGTACCTCACCGGGCGCGGCGTCACGACGTCGACGATCCCGCACCCGAGCGGCGACGTGTTCGACGTCGACGTCGACCTTGTCGAGCACCAGGTCGCGGTGCGCACCGGCTCGGGCCGCGTGGAGCGTGCGCCTCTGCAGACGCCCGTGGCCGCCTTCTACGCGGTGCTGATGGACGCTCTTGCGCGCGCAGACGTGCCGGTCGAGATCTCCACGCTCCCGTCCGAGGTGCCCGATCCGATTCCGTTTCCGGACGACACCGTGCACGCGACGTACGACGGCGACGCGGTCACGCGCTACTGGCGGACGCTGCTCGGCGTCGAGGCCGTGCTGCGCGAGTTCCGCGCGCGCTTCCGGGGGAAGACGCCGCCCGTGCAGCTGTGGTGGGGCTCGCTCGACCTCGCCATGTCGCTGTACTCGGGCCGTCCGGTCGCGACCGCCCCCGACGCGGATGTGATCACGCGCCTCGGCGGCGACGAGGAGTACTTCTGCGCCGGGTTCTGGCCGGGCGACCATCGGCTGCCGCACGCCGCGTTCTTTGCGTACATGTACCCGAAGCCGGACGGCGTCGAGCAGGCGCCGTGGTGGCACGACGCGCTGGGCGAGTTCGTCCTCCCGTACGACGACATGCGGGAGAGCGGCGATCCGCGGCGCACATTGCTCGAGTTCGTCGACGGCGCCTTCGACGTCTGCTGGACGCCGGCGGCTCAGGCAAGTGCCGTGCGCACGGCATCGCGCCAGCCCGCGTAGAGCTCGGAGACGTCGCTCGACGGCTCGAACCGCTCTCCGGCCGGCGACGGACGCCGCTCGCCGAGCGCGAGGAGCGCCGCGCCGAGAGCGGTTTGCTCGGGCTCGCGCGCCGTCTCCACCGGGATCCCCAGCAGGTCGGCGAGGAACTGCATCAGCCAGCGGTTGCGCGTCATTCCGCCGTCCACCCGCAGCAACTCGAGCGGCGGCATGACGGCGAGCACGTCGGCGGTCTGGTAGGCGGCCGCCTCGAGCGCAGCGCGCACGAGATGCGCGCGCGTCGTACCGCGCGTGATCCCGGTGACGAGGCCGCGGACGTCCGCGCGCCAATGCGGCGAGCCGAGCCCTGCGAGCGCCGGCACGAAGTAGACGCCGCCGGTGTCGTCGATCGAGGACGCGAGCTCCTCGCTCTCCGCCGCGTCGGCGATGAGCCCGAGCCCGTCTCGCAGCCACTGGAGCGCCGCGCCGGTGACGAAGACGGCGCCTTCGAGCGCTCGGCGCTGCGGCTCGCCTTCGAGCCGGGCCGCGGCGGTGCGCAACAAGCCGTGCGGGGCGGGCACCTCCGTCTCGACGAGCACGAACGAGCCGGTGCCGAACGTCGCCTTCGCCCCGCCGGCGGCGAACAGCGCGGCCTGCTGATCGCCGGCGATCCCGCGGATGGGCAGCGTCGCGCCCAGCAGGTCGCCCTCGCCGAAGATCCCGCCCGACGGTCGGATCTCCGGGAGCAGATCGCGCGGGACGTGGAACAGCTCGAGCAGCTCGTCGTCCCAGTCGAGCGTCTCGAGCGAGCAGAGCAGCGTGCGCGACGCGTTCGTCTCGTCGGTCGCGTGGATGCGTCCACCCGTGAGCTTCCACACGAGCCACGTGTCGACGGTGCCGAACGCGAGACCGCGCGGATCGCGATCGCGCAGGAGCCATTCGAGCTTCGTCGCCGAGAAGTACGGATCGGGGACGAGCCCGGTGCGCTCACGGATGAGCTCCGTCGGCAGCTCGGCGCAGCGTTCCGTCGTCCGCCGGTCCTGCCACACGATCGCGTTGTGCACGGGCCGCCCGGTCTCGCGCTCCCACAGGACGGTCGTCTCGCGCTGGTTCGTGATGGCGATCTGCGTCGGCGCGGCGCCCGCGGACGCGATCGCCTGCTCTGCGGCCGCGAGCACGCTCTCCCAGATCTGCTCCGGGTCGTGCTCCACCCAGCCCGGGCGTGGGAAGTGCTGGGTCAGCTCCGCGTAGCCGCGGCCGCGGATGGCGAGATCGTCGTCGACGAGCAGGCACGTCGTCCCGGTCGTCCCCTGGTCGACGGCGAGGATCACTCTGCGATCGAGCGCAGCGCGTCGGTGGACGGCACGAAGTAGTACGCGCCCGTGAGCGGACGCGTGTAGCGCGTGAGGGCGTCGCGCGTCCCGTTCTTCAGCCCGGCCATGCTCTCGAGCATCGCGGCGAGCTGGCCCTGCTCGGCGCTGAAGCCGACGAACATCGTCCCGTGGTCGGTGACCGTGCCGTACGGCATGTTGCGGCGGAAGATCTTCCCGAAGGTGTCCTGGTCGGTGCTGGCGACGTGCGAGTCGGCCGGCTTGTCGTCGAGCTCGAGGCTGTCCGGCTTCCGCCGGCCGATGATTCCTTCCTGCTCCGAGACCGCGAGCGACTCCCACGCACTCACGTCGTGGGCCCACTTCTGCAGGAGCAGCACGGTCCCGCCGGCGCCCGGCCTTCCCCCCGGCACGAGCACGATCTCCGGCGCCTCGATCAGCGTCGGGTTCTCGGTGCCGTCGATGAAGCCGGTGAGGTCGCGGTCGTGCTGGTAGGGCCAGCTCGACGTCTCCTCCGCGACCGACGCGAGCGGTGCGAGAGCCGCGATCGCTGCGCGCGCGACGTCGAAGACGACGTCGTAGCTGCTGCCCGACAGCCAGAGCACGGCCGCGTGCTGCGTCGCCGGCATGACGAAGCCGTCGGTGCCGACGAGGTCGGCGTGGAAGTCGGCGACGCCGTCGGGCGCGTCGTCCGGCGCGACCGCGCGCCAGAGCGCGGGCCGGAAGCCGGCCACGAGGTTCACGCCGCCCATCGTCGTGCGCGGCTCGCGCAGCGACGCGACCGCGGCGACGAGCCCTTCGCCGTCGCGGCCGTCGAATTCGAGATACGCGTGCGACGCGGTCCCGAGTGCGAAGATCCCGCTCTGAGGCGACCTCACGCAGGCATCGTATGGGGCATGCACACACAGATCCCATTCCGCGTCGCAGCCCTCGTGGCGGTCTCTGCGCTCGCCGGCGCAGCTGCGGCGGCGACCCACGCGTCGTCACCGCCCATCGGCCCGCTTCCGCCCGGCCCGCACGCAACCGTGACGACGAAGGCAGGCGAGCTCGTCGCCGTTGCGCTGCCGCATCGCTCCCGCCGCCGAGTGTGGCGCATCGCCCGACCGTTCAACGGCTCCGTGCTCCGCGAAGTCTCCGAGGCCGATGTCGGCTCGAACGTCGTGATCGTCTTCAAGGCGGTTCGCCCCGGCGCGCTGACCCTCTCCTACGCGCTGACCCGCGGCGAGACCACGAAGGCGCTCGAAGCTCGCACGTTCGCTGTGCGAATCCGATGAAGGAGGAAGTGTGAACGACCCACAGATCCACCAGTCGATCGAGCAGCTCGTCGCCGAGGAGCACGAGCTGTGGCAGCGCGAGTCGTCGGGGAACGCCACCGAGGACGACCGGCGCCGGCTCGAGACGGTGCAGGTGTCGCTCGACCAGTGCTGGGATCTGCTGCGGCAGCGGCGCGCACTGCGGGGCGCGGGGCTCGACCCGGACAGCGCTCAGGAGCGCCCGGCCGACGTCGTCGAGGGCTACCAGCAGTAGTGCACCGCGTCGTCGTCGTCGGGGGCGGCTTCGGCGGCCTCCAGGCCGCGCTCGCGCTCCGGCACGCGCCGGTCGAGGTGACGCTCGTCGACCGGCGCAACTTCCACCTCTTCCAACCGCTCACGTATCAGGTGGCGACCGGCGCGCTGTCGCCCGGCGAGATCGCGTATCCGCTGCGCGCGGTTTTCACGCGCGACCGCAACGTCAGCGTCGTGCTGGCGGAAGTGGCGGACTTCGACCTCGACGCGCGCGAGCTGCATCTGCGCCCGGTCGGCGAGGTTCCCGCGCCGCCGACGCTCGCGTACGACACGCTCATCGTCGCGGGCGGCTCGCGGTACTCGTACTTCGGCCACGACGAGTGGCGGGAGCACGCGGCCGAGGTGAAGTCGCTCGAGAGCGCGCTCGTCGTGCGCAGCCGGATCCTGAGCGCGTTCGAGGCGGCCGAGGAGGAGTCGGACGCCGATCGCCGCGCGGCCTGGCTGACGTTCGTCGTCGTCGGCGCCGGCCCGACGGGTGTCGAGATGGCGGGCCAGATCGGCGAGCTCGCACGGGACACGCTGCGGCACGACTTCCGCGCGATCGACCCGCGCGCCGCGCGCATCCTGCTCGTCGAAGCGGCCGACCGCGTGCTGACGACGTTCCCGCCCTCGCTGTCGGCGAAGGCCAAGCGGTCGCTGGAGAAGCTCGGCGTCACCGTTCTCACCGGCCGCACCGTCACGGGCATCGAACCGGAGAGCGTGACCATCGACGACGAGCGCATCGCAACGCGCACCGTCGTGTGGGCGGCCGGCGTGACCGCGTCGGGTCTCGCCGCCCGGCTCGGCGAGCTGACGAATGCGGAGCGCGACCGCGCAGGCCGCGTCACCGTCGAGCCGGACCTGACGCTTCCCGGGCACCCGGAGGTGTTCGCGCTCGGCGACATGGTGCGGCTGCGCGAAGGCGTGCTGCCGGGCGTCGCGCCGGTCGCGATGCAGCAAGGCCGCTACGCCGCGCGCGTCGTGCGCGACCGGCTACGAGGAAGAGAGAGCCCGCCGTTCCACTACCGCGACAAGGGCAACCTCGCCACCATCGGCCGTGCGGCTGCGGTCGCGGACATCAATGGGCTGCACCTGAGCGGCTTCCTCGCTTGGATCACGTGGCTCGTCGTCCACCTGTGGTACCTCGTCGGGTTCCAGAACCGCATCCTCGTCTTCATCCGCTGGTCGGTCAGCTTCGCCACCCACGGCCGCGGGGCGCGTCTCATCACGTACACGACGCACTCGTAGGTCATCGCTCACCCGAGCGAGGACGACGCGCGGACGACGAGCTCGACCGGGAGAACGGTCGTGCGCAGGACGCCGTCGGGACGGTCGAGAAGATCGATCGCGCACTCGGCCGCCGTCGCGCCGAGCTCGTGACGCTCCTGGCGGATCGTCGTCAGCGGCGGATGCGCGAGTGCCGCCGCCTCGAGGTCGTCGAAGCCGACGACCGCGACGTCACGGCCGGGACGGCGGCCTGACTCCCAGATCGCCTGGAGCGCGGCCAGCGCCATGAGATCCGAGCCGGCGACGATCGCGGTCGGCGGCTCGGCAAGCGCGAGCAGCGCACACGCTTCGAGGTAGCCCGAAGCGGACGAGAAGTCGCCGTAGCGCACGTAGTCGGCGGACACACCGGGGCTCTCGGCCAGGAACGTCTCGAGGCGCTCCGCGCCGGCGAGCGTGTTCACCGCTCCCGCGATGTGCGCGATGCGGCGATGCCCGAGCGAGCGCAGGTGCGCGAGCGCGAGTCGCACGCCGCCGGCATGGTCGGAGCCCACGAACGCCGAGTTGGCGCCGCCGCAGCGCACGTCGACGCCGACGAGCGGGATGTCGCGGCCCGCGAGCTCGAGCACGAGCGGGTCGTCCGCGTCGATGCCGATGAGGATGGCGACGTCGAAGCGATGCGCGCCGCCCGCGTCCGCGTCCTGGATCAGCAGCGGCTCGTAGCCGAACTGGCCGAGGCGCCGCGAAATGGCTGCCAGCACCTTTCCGAAGAACATGAGCGACAGGTCGCGATGCCCGGCGTTGTCGCCCACGACGACGCCGACCAGGCGCGTCCGCTGGGAGACGAGCGCACGGCCGACGGAGTCGACGCTGTAACCGAGCTCGGACGCCGCCTCCTGTACGCGCTCGCGCGTCGTCGCGCGCACGTCTCCCTTCTCGTTGAGGACACGCGAGACGGTCGCGATCGAGACGCCGGCCCGGTCGGCGACGTCGTGGATGGTCGGACGCGTCATCGGGAGGAGATCGCCCCGAGGAGGCCGCCGACGCCCGCCTCGGACGCGCCGTGCCAGCGGTGCGGTCCCGCGGCGAAGAACAGCGTCGTGCGCGGGCCGCTCATCCCGCCAGTGCCGAACGCGATGCCCCAGACGCCGGGAACGCGTACGGGCAAGCGGCCGTGCAACGTCCAGCGAGCGCCGCTGCGCGCGTACGCGAGGATGCGACCGCTGCCGAAGTTGGCGACGAGCAGATCGCCGCCGAAGGAGCCGAACCCGCGCGGCGCGAGTGCGACGCCCCACGGCTCGTCGAGCGCCGCCGGCGACGCCACCCGCGCGACCAGTCGTCCCTGGAGGTCGAACTCGTCGACGAATCCGCCCGTCGGCGCGTCATTGCCGTTCACCGGCGCCTGTCCGGCGTACGTGACGAACACGCGCCCGCCGAACGCGGCGATTCCGAACGGCGCATACCCGGCGGAGAGGCCCTTGTCGACGAAGCCGCCCGCAACGCGAACGCGGCGCCAGTGGGAGTCGTAGACGAGCACGCGCCCGTTGTGGAAGTCGGTCGCGTACAGGCGGCCGCCGGCGAGCGCGAGCCCGCGGAAGATCGTGCCCGTGCCGGTCGCGTCGACCGCGACCTCCGCTTCCTTCGACCAGCCGTGCGGAACGCTCGGCGACCAGCCGCGGATGCGTCCGTCCTCGCATGCGTACAGGAACCGCGCCGGTGCGGAGCGTCCGCCGGCACGGACGACGAAGCCCGAGCCGCCGTTGTAGACGACACCCGTCGGCCCGCCCGGGACGACGACCGTCAGCGCCTGCTTGCGGCCGTCCGCGGCGTACAGCGTGCTCGACCCGCGCGCCTCGTTCGCGATCCACCACGGGCCCGTCGAGCTCGCGGCGAGGCCCCACGCGTTCACGAGCTGCGGGTCGGCCCGCTCGGTCACCAGGCGGTGCAGCGCGAACGGCGCGTCCACCCGTCCAGGGAGGAGCGCGAGCGCCGCGAGCACCGCCGCGAACATCAGTGCCCCGTGACCACCGGCGCCGGCTTCGGCGCGCCGCGCCGGCCGGCGATGTGGTCGCGGTACCAGTAGAAGCTGTCCTTCGGCACGCGCTCCAGCGTCGGGTAGTCGACGTAGACGATGCCGAAACGCTTCGAGTATCCGTGGCCCCACTCGAAGTTGTCGAGGAAGCTCCACACGAAGTACCCCTTCACCGGCGCGCCGTCCGCGATCGCGCGGCCGACCGCGCCGATGTACGCGTCGAGATACGACGTGCGCTCGGGGTCGTGCACCGCGCCGTCGTGCACGCGGACGTCACCGAACGCGGCGCCGTTCTCCGTCACGTACAGGGCGCGCGGCGCGTAGTCGTTGGCGACCCGCACGAGCAGCTCGTGCAACCCGTCGGGATAGACCTCCCAGCCCATCTCCGTGTACTGCGCCTCCGGGTTGTGCTCCATCCTCGGCCCGTTCGGCCCGGAGCTGACGATGAAGCGGAAGTAGTTGTTCACGCCGAGGAAGTCGATCGGGGCGGCCATCGCCTGCAGGTCGCCGTCCTGAACGTGGGACGCGACGAGCGCGTTCCGCTCGAGCAGGTCGGCGGGATAGGAGCCGCGGAAGATCGGATCGAGGAACCAGCGGTTGCCCTCGCCGTCCACCTGCCACGCGGCGGCCTCGTCCTCGGGCGAGTCCGAGTGCGGGTACGCGTGATGGAGGTTGAGGACGATGCCCACCTGGGCGTCGGGCACAGCGCGACGGATCGCATCGACACCCCACCCGTGCGAGAGCAGCAGGTGGTGCGCGGCGGCGACCGCGTCGGCCTCGCTCGTCGATCCGGGGGCGTGGTCTCCCCACGAATGGCCGATCCACGCGTGCACCCATGGCTCGTTGTGCGTCGTCCAGAACTTGACGCGGTCGCCGAGCCGGGCGGCGACGATCTCCGCGTACTCGGCGAACGCCTCCGCAGTCGAGCGGACTCGCCAGCCGCCCTCGTCCTCGAGCGCCTGCGGGGTGTCCCAGTGGAAGAGCGTCGCGAACGGCTCGATGCCCTCGGCGAGCAGCGCGTCCACGAGGCGGTCGTAGAAGTCGAGGCCCTTCTCGTTCACGGCGCCGCGGCCCTGCGGCAGCACGCGCGGCCACGCGACCGAGAAGCGAAACGCGTCCAGGCCGAGCTCCTTCATGAGACGGACGTCGTCCGGATAGCGGTGGTAGAAGTCGCACGCGACGGCGCCTGTGTCGCCGCCCCGGACCTTTCCGGGCGTCGCCGAGAAGCGATCCCACACGCTCTCGCCGCGGCCGTCCTCGTGTACGGCTCCCTCGATCTGGTACGAGGCGGTGGCGGCTCCCCACAGGAAGTCCTCGGGGAACGACTCGATCCTGGCGGTCGACATGGCTTTCCTCTCAGTTCGCGGGGGCGGTGACGTGGCAGCGTGCGGCCTGCTGCGGCCGCGCTTCGACGAGCTCGGGCGTGACGTCGGAGCAGACGGGGATGGCGAGCGGGCAGCGGGTGACGAAGCGGCAGCCGGCGCCCGGGTCGACGGCCGCGGAGGCGCCGCTGCCCCGCTCCGCGATGCGCTCGCCGTGCACGGCGGCGAGCAGCAGTCGCGTGTACGGGTGCAGCGGCTCGGCCAGCACCTGCTCGACCGGGCCGCGCTCGACGATCTGCCCCGCGTACATGACGAGGATGTCGTCGGCGATGTACCGCGCGCTCGCAAGATCGTGCGTCACGTACAGGAACGCGATGTCGTGCTCGTCCTTGAGCTTCAGCATCAGGTTGAGGATCCCGATGCGGATGGAGACGTCGAGCATGCTCGTCGGCTCGTCCGCGAGCACGACCTTCGGCTCCACCGCAAGCGCGCGCGCGATGGCGACGCGCTGCCGCTGGCCGCCGGAGAGCTCGTGCGGGTACTTCGCGGCCACCTCCTCGGGCGGCACGAGACCGACTCCCTCGAGCAGCACGTGCACGCGCTCGTCGATCTGCGACGACGGCACGATGCGGTGGATGCGCAGCGGGCGCTCGATGTGGTGGCGCACCGTCTTGACCGGATTGAGGGAGCCGAACGGGTCCTGGAAGATGAGCTGCACCTGCGAGCGGTACCGCAGGACTTCCTTGCGCCTGCGTACGCGCGCGATGTCGCCGCCGTCGAACAGCACCGAGCCCGAGCTCGGGTCGTACAGCCGCGCGATGAGCCGCGCCACCGTGCTCTTGCCGCTGCCGCTCTCGCCGACGAGAGCGGTGATCCGGCCCGGCTGGAGGGAGAACGACACGTCCTCGACCGCGTGCACGTGCTGACGCCGCAGTGCTCCTCCGATCGCGAAGCTCTTGGAGAGGTCTCTGACCTCGAGCGTGCTCATGCCTCCACCAGGTGGCACGCGACCCAGTGATCCGGCGCCACCTCGCGCAGGCGCGGCCGCTCGGACGTCTGCCGCAGGTAGAGCGCGGCGTTGCCGGGGACGCAGTGAGGGCAGCGCGGGTGGAAGCGGCAACCGCTCGGCTGCTCGCGGGGATCGGGCGGCGAGCCGGAGATGCCGGTCAGCTTCACGCGCGGCCCGGTGAGCGGCGGGAACGACTGCAGCAGTCCCTGGGCGTACGGATGCAGCGGCTCGGCGGCGAGCGTCGACGCCCGCGCGGTTTCGACGATCTCGCCCGCGTACATGATCGCGATCCGGTCCGCGAACTCGAGCAAGAGCGAGAGGTCGTGCGTGATGAAGAGGACGGCGAAGCCGAAGTCGCGCTTCAGCGACTCCACCTCTTGCAGGATCTCGCGCTGCACGACGACGTCGAGCGCCGTCGTCGGCTCGTCGAGGATGATGAGCTCGGGACTGAGCGCGAGCGCCATGGCGATGATCACGCGCTGGCGCATGCCACCGGAGAGCTCGTGCGGATACGCCCGCACGCGACCCTTGTCCATCCCGACGAGCTCGAGCAGCTCTCCTGCGCGCACGATCGCGCGATGCTTCGAGACGCGCTCGTGCGCCTGCATCATGTCGACGAACTGGTCGCCGACCCGCATCACCGGGTTGAGCGCGTTCATCGCGCTCTGGAAGACCATCGACACGTTCCGCCAGCGGAACCGGCGCAGTTCCTCGGTGCTCTTGCCGACGAGGTCCTCGCCCTGGAAGACAATGTTGCCGCCGGCGATGCGCGCGGGCGGCCGGAGGATCTGCATGATCGCGTTCGCGACGGTGCTCTTGCCGCAACCGGACTCGCCGGCGAGGCCGAGGATCTCGCCCGTGTCGATGGACAAGTCGATCCCATCGACAGCGCGCACGCGTCCGTACTCCACCTCGAGCCCGCGCACCTCGAGCAGGGTCTTCGTCGCGACCGCGCTCACGCCGTCGCCTTCCCGAAGAGGAGGGCGACGATCCGGCCGCGCTTGTGCTCCGTGCGCAGGCGTGGGTTGCTCACCTCGTCGATGCCCGCGAGCACGAGGACGAGGCCGAGCACGGTGAGCCCGAGCGCGAGGCTCGGGAACATGAACGGCCACCACTCGCCCTGCAGGACGGTCGAGTTGACCTGCGCCCAGTAGATGGTGACGCCCCAGCTCGTCGCCGACATGTCGCCGAGCCCGAGGAACTCGAGGCCCGAGTCGACGAGAAGCGAGATGTAGAACACGAGCACGAACGCAGCCGCGATGCGGCTGATCATGTTCGGCATCAGCTCACCGAAGACGATCCTCCACGTCGGCTCCCCGGACGCCTTCGCCGCGAGGATGAAATCGCGGTTCTTCAACGTCAGAGCCTGCGCGCGGAGGATGCGCGCCTCGAACGCCCAGAGCACGAGCGCGATGACGGCGATCATCGTCCACATGCCGCGCGCCCTGAGATAGCCGGACGCGACGACGAGCAGCGGGATCGCCGGAATCGTGAGGAAGACGTTCGTGAGCAGGTTGACGACCTCGTCGACGATCCCGCCGACATACGCGGCGGTGATGCCGAGCACGGCCGCGACGAGGGTCGCGAGCGCTCCGGCGAGCGCGCCGAGCAGGAGCGAACGGCGCGCGCCGACGACGACCTGCGAGAAGACGTCGCTCCCCTGGTCGGTCGTCCCGAACAGGTGGTGCCACGACGGCGCCTGCCGCGCAGCGAGGAGGTTGAAGTCGTTCGGGTGCGCAACCGAGATGAGCGGCGCGATGATCGCGACGAGCACCACACAGGCGACGATGAGCAGGCCCGTCCGCGATTTCGAGTTGCGAAGAAGGAGCGCGAGCCAGCCGGGAACGCGAATGCGGCCGACACGGATGCTCCGCTTCGGCGCCGCCAGCGGGAGGTCGAGCGCCGTGGGGTCGAGCTGCGCCACTAGGACGTCCGCAGGCGCGGGTCGAGGACGAAGTTGAGGACGTCCATGATGAGGTTAGCGACGATCACGCAGACGGAGAGCACGACGAGGATTGCCTGTGCGAGCGGATAGTCGTTGCCGAGCACGGCCGACTGGAGCGTGTAGCCGACGCCTGGGTAGCTGAAGATGATCTCGACGAAGACGAGGCCGCCGACCGCGCCCGCGAACTGCGCGGCGAAGCCGTTCAACGGCGGCAGGATGGCGTTGGGTCCCGCATAGCGCGTCATCACGCGCCGGTCGCGCAGGCCCTTCGCATGCGCCATCCCGACGTAGTCCTCGCCGATCGTGTTGATCATGACCGTGCGCATGTTCAGCACCCAGCCGCCGGCGTACGCGGCGATGATGACGAGCATCGGCAGCTGCGCGTGCCGGAAGGCGCTCCAGACGAACGTCCAGCTCCACGCAGGGATGACGTTGTTGTCGTACGCGTGCTGGATCGGGAACCAACCGGCCTTGAGGCCCAGGAAATAGAGGCCGAGCAGTGCCAGGACGAACGCGGGAAACGCGCTGACCGTCATGAACGCCGGCACGACGACGCTGTCGGTGAAGCGGCCGCGCCGCCAGGCCGCGACCATGCCGACGCCCGTGCCGATCGCAAAGGAGAGGATGAACGCGACGCCGACGAGGAAGATCGAGTACGGCAGCGTGCGACCGACGACCTCGGAGACCGGAGTCGGGTAGTTCGACGTCGAGAGGCCAAAGTTGAAGTGCGAGATGCGGTGCAGGTACGTGACGTAGTCCTGCCAGATCGAGTGGTGACCGCCGCCGAGGAGCGCTTCGTACGTCTGGATGATCCCCGGGTTGGCGGCGAGCTGCGCCGGGCTCAGATGCTGGAGCAGGCCCGAGATCGGGCTACCCGGCATCAGCCTCGGGAGCAGGAAGTTCAGCGTCAGCGCGACCCAGATCGCGAAGACGTAGAAGCCGAGCCGACGGGCGAACCAGCGCATGCGTTCTTCGGAGGGTAGACCGGCAGGCGGCGCGGGGGCCGCCCGCCGGTGGAGGGTTCTACCCCTGTCGAACTAGGCTCCGGCCTGCCCTCCTGGGCAGATCCGGGTGAAGGACAGGATGTTGTCCGGGAACGTGGTGAAGATCGGATCTCCGAAGAAGTTCTTCGGCGTGTCGAAGCAGTGGAAGTACTTCGTGCTGTAGGTCGACCACCGCGGGCCGATGAACAGCGGGACGATCGGGAGGTCGTTCAGCCAGATCTTCTCCAGCTGGGTCGCGATCGCCTGCTGCTTCTTCGGGTCGAGGGTCACCTTCCACTGGTCGAGCAGGCTCGTCGCCTGCGCGTCCGAGTAGTGCTCCCAGTTGCCGGTCGGGCTGCCGTCCTGGCCGGCCGGGATGAACGCGTTCTTCGACAGGTTGGCGTAGAAGTAGCCGTACGGCGACCCCTGCGACCCGCCCTGCCAGAGCAGCGTCGGGAACTTCGTCGACATCGCGTTCGGCTGCCAGGAGCCCCAGTCGGGCTCGAGCGCGACCTTCGAGCTGATGCCGATGTCGCTCAGGTTCTTCGTGATGATCTGGTTCGAGGCGACCCAGTCAGACCAGCCCGAGATCACGTGGATGTCGAGCGAGACCGGGTTGCCCTTCGGGTCGATGAGGTTGCCGCCCTTGTACGTGAACCCGGCGTCGGTGAGCGTCTTCTTCGCCGCCGCGGGGTTGTAGGTCGCCATCGCCTTGGCCTGCGCCTTGACGGCGGGATCGGTCACCCAACCCGGGAACAAGCCGCCGAGGCCGATGGCGTCGACCGGCGGCGCGTAGCCGTACTCGCCGAGCTTCGACACCGAGTTCCGGTCGATCGCGAGGCTCAATGCCTTCCGGAACGCGACGAGGCTGTACGGGTACTGGGTGGTGTCCAGCAGCAGCGAGATCGGGTACGCCGCGGTCGCGTAGAACGCGTGGAAGTGCATCGGGTCCTTCGACACGTACGCCTGTGCGACGTTCGGGACGAAGTTGTGCGTCCAGTCGACCTGGCCGCTCTGTATCAGCGCGAGCGCGCTGTCGTTCGACGCGGCCTGCACGTATTCGAGGCAGGGGATCTTCGGAAGGCCCGGCTGCCAATAGGTCGGGTTCTTCGAGAAGACGTAGTCCTGCGTCGTGAAGCGGGTGATCTTGTCGAACGGG
>DASUIG010000023.1:0-2136 GCA_036273155.1 Gaiellaceae bacterium
GCGTAGACGACCAAGCCGAGAGCGACGACCGAGTCGAACAGCGTCAGCGCGATCAGCGTCGAGGCGAGGGTCGGGTACGTCGAGCCCTCGACCCGGCGCTTGACGATGAAGAGCCCGACCGCGTCGCCGCCGCGGGCCGGAACGATCGCGTTGACGCCCACGCGCGCGAGGATCGCGCCCCAGACGGATCGCCAGCGGACGACCGAATCCGGGTAGGCCGCGGCGATGATGTTCCGCCAAGCGCGGCTGACGCAGCCGAGCTTGACGAACTGGCAGAGGAGAGCGGCGCCGATATACGGCCAGCCGACATCGGCCAGATTGTTGAAGAAGACGCGGATGTCGTGAAGGACCGCGCCCACCGCTGGGGTCAGGCCGGTTTAGGGTCGGTCGGGCGGGCCTGAGCCGTCATGGCCGGCGCCGTCTTCCGCCATGTACGGGTAGCGGTAGTCCTTCGGCGGCACGAAGGTCTCCTTGATCGTCCGCGGCGAGACCCAGCGGATCAGGTTCCACATCGAGCCTGCCTTGTCGTTCGTGCCCGAGGCGCGCGCGCCGCCGAACGGCTGCTGGCCGACGACCGCGCCCGTGGGCTTGTCGTTGACGTAGAAGTTGCCGGCGGCGTACCGGAGCCGCTCCTGCGCGAGGTCGACGCCGCTTCGGTCGCGTGAGAAGACGGCGCCGGTCAATCCGTACGGCGCGCCGCGGTCGATGAGGTCGAGGGTGTCGGCGTACCGGTCGTCGTCGTACACGAACGCCGTGACGACCGGGCCGAACAGCTCCTCCCTCATCGTGCGAAAGCCGGGGTCGCTCGTCTCGATCACGGTCGGCTCGACGAACCAGCCGTCCTCGTCGTCGTAGCCTCCGCCGACGAGCACCCGTGCAGTCCCGTCGGCGGCCTTCGCCTCGTCGATCGCCGCCTTCTGGGTTGCGAATGAGCCGCTGTCGATCACGGCGCCCATGAAGTTGCGGAAGTCGGACACGTTGCCGACTTTCAGCGAGCGCACCTCCTCCACGAGGCGCTCGCGGATGTCGGGCCACAGCTTCGCGGGAGCGAAGACGCGCGACGCGGCCGAGCACTTCTGCCCCTGATACTCGAACGAGCCGCGCACGATCGCCGTCGCAACGGCGTCGGCGTCCGCCGACGGATGGGCCACGATGAAGTCCTTGCCGCCCGTCTCGCCGACGATGCGCGGGTAGTTGCGGTACTGGTCGAGGTTCTGTGCGACCGTGCGCCACATCCCGTTGAAGACGGCCGTGGAGCCCGTGAAGTGGATGCCGGCGAGGTCACTGCTCGCGAGCGCCGGGTCACCGACCTCCGAGCCCGAGCCGTACACGAGGTTGATGACGCCGGGCGGCAACCCGGCCTCCTCGTACAGCTTCATGAGGAAGTAGGCCGAGTACGCGGCCGTCGACGCCGGCTTCCACACGACGGTATTGCCCATGAGCGCCGCAGATGTCGGCAGGTTGCCCGCGATCGCCGTGAAGTTGAACGGTGAGACCGCGAACACGAACCCTTCGAGCGGCCGGTACTCGAGGCGGTTCCACACGCCCTGGCTCGACACCGGCTGCTGCTCGTAGATGCGCGTCATGAACTCGACGTTGAAGCGGAAGAAGTCGATCGACTCGCATGCGGCATCGATCTCGGCCTGATGCGCGGTCTTCGACTGCCCGAGCATCGTCGCCGCGTTCAGCGTGTCGCGCCACGGCCCGGAGAGCAGCTCGGCCGCGCGGAGAACGACGGCGGCCCGGTCCTCCCATGCCCAGCGCGACCAGTCGTCCCACGCCTTCGCCGCCGCGTCGATGGCCTGCTCGACGTGCTCGGCGTTCCCTTGATGGACATCGGCGAGGACGTGCTCCTTGTCGTGCGGCATGACGGCCGGCTTGAGGTCACCGGTCGTGACGTCCTTGCCGCCGATCACGAGCGGGATCTCGATGCGCTCGTTGCGCATCTGGTCGAGGCGCTGCTTGAGGCGGTCGCGCTCCGGCGTCGCGGGCAGGTATTCGTGGACGGGCTCGTTGTGCGGGTGCGGGGGGCGGAAGATCGCGTGGCTGCTCATGCGCCGTACATTACGGCGGACTGCCTCAGGGCCGGAGCAGGTAGGCCGACGTCACGACGACCCAGATCATGAAGCCGAGCAC
>DASUIG010000024.1:0-35218 GCA_036273155.1 Gaiellaceae bacterium
GCGACCTCGTCGCCTCCATCCGCACCTGGATCACCAACTGGAACGACGACCCCAAACCATTCGTCTGGCACAAGACCGCCGATCAGATCCTCGACAGCATCGCCGCCTACTGCCAGCGGATTAACGACTCGGGACACTAGACCCACGCGGGGTGCACGCCCGGACACAGAGGCCGTCGCGGATGCCCGCGGCGGCCTCGCTCTTCCGGTTTGCTCGGAGCCGGTGTACGAGAATGCGCACGTCACCGTGCTCGTCAACGCTCTCCGTGCCCGATGCAAGAATGATGCCCCCGGGCCGGATCGAACGGCCGCACACGGTTTAGGAAACCGTTGCTCTATCCACTGAGCTACGGGGGCGGGGCGGCCGAAGCGTAGCGCCCTCCCTCCGTGGAATCAGGAGCGCGAAGCCTCCCAGTCGCCCACGTACTGAAGGCTGACGTCGCGCGAGGCGCGAACCTCCTCGCCGCACGCTCGGCAGGTGGGCACGAGCTCGAGCGGCGCGCCGCACGAGTGGGTTACCGCGACGACCGGCGCGTCGTCCGTCCACTGCAGGCCCCACTGCGCGAGCATGAGCAGCAGCGGCCTCAGCGCCTTGCCGGCCCGGGTCAGGTGGTACTCGAAGCGCTCGGGGTGCTGGTGGTAGAGGCGCTTCTCGAGGACGCCCTCCGCCTCCAGCCGGCGCAGGCGCGTGGTGAGGATGTCGCGGGGCGCGCCCGTGTTGCGCGCGATCGCGTCGAAGCGGCGGACGCCGAGCGCGAGCTCGCGCACGACGAGGAGCGACCACTTCTCCCCGAGGATCTCGAGGGCGCTCGCAGTCGGGCACGGCCGGGCGTTTTCGCGGAGCACGTCCACATTCTGCCAGAGAGGGTTGACTTTTCCAACCCTCTAAGGTAGGTTTTTCCAACTGACTATGGAGACCCGCGCTCTCGACCTCTCGCACGGCCTCACGATCGTCGTCCGCCCGCTCGAGAACGGCGACGTCGGGACGGTGGCCGCCGTCTTCGACCGGCTCGGCGCAGAGTCCCGGCGGCGGCGGTTCAACGCCGCCAAGCCGTGCCTCACCGACGCCGACCTCGAGCAGCTGGCGCGGATCGACGGGCGCCATCACGCGCTCGTCGCGCACGTCGCCGGCGACCCACGGCCGGCGGCGATCGCGCAGCTCGTCCGCTCCGGCCGCCACACCGCAGAGCTCGCGTTCGCCGTCGCCGACGAGTACCAGCACCGCGGCATCGGCTCCGCGCTCACGCGCATGCTCCTCGACGACGCGCGCGCTGCAGGCATCACCGAGATCAATGCGCTCGCGTCGGGCGACAACCGCGCAGCCCTCGCGCTCATCCGCCGGTCGGCCTCGATCCTCGAAGTTCGCCTCGAGGGCCCCGAGCAGTCGATCCGCGCCGCGATCGCCTGACCCTCGATACATTCACCGCATGGACGTCCGGGCTGCGCTCGAGAACGCCGGCGAGAGCGACCTCGACCTCTGGGCGCGGACGATCAACCCGCAGTTCGTGCGCGTGCTGCGGACGATCGGCTTCGACCGCCCCTGGGCCCGCGCCGAGGGCGCGTACCTCTACGACACCGATGGGACGCGCTACCTCGACCTGCTCGGCGGCTTCGGGATGTACAACGTCGGCCGCAATAACCGCAGCGTGCGCGCCGCGTTGGTCGAAGCGCTCGAGCTCGACACGCCGGGCATGCTCGCGATGGGCGTCACCGCTCTTCCGGGGCTGCTCGCCGACGCGCTCCTCCGCCGCACGCCCGCGCGCATCGAACGCTGCCTCTTCACGAACAGCGGCACCGAGGCGAACGAGGCCGCGTTCAAGCTCGGACGCGCTGCGACGAAGCGCGCGCGCGTCATCTCCACCGACCACGCATTTCACGGGCTCACGCTCGGTTCGCTGTCTGCGAACGGCAACGACGAGTTCACCGCGCGCTTCCAGCCGCTGCTACCGGGATTCGAGCGTGTGCCCTTCGGCGACCTCGTCGCGCTCGAGGCGGAGCTGAAGCGAGAGGACGTCGCAGTCTTCATCGTCGAGCCGATCCAGGGCAAGGGGATCAACTTCCCCCCGGACGGCTACCTCGAAGGCGCGCAGGCGCTATGCCGGAAGTACGGCACGCTCTTCTGCGTCGACGAGGTCATGACCGGCTTCGGCCGCACCGGGACGATGTTCGCGTTCGAGCACTGGGGGCTCGAGCCGGACCTCGTCACCGTCGCGAAGTCGCTCTCGGGCGGTTACGTGCCGGTCGGCGCGCTGCTGATGTCCCGCGCGGTGCACGAGGCGGTGTTCGACTCGATGCCGCACGCGATGTCGCACGGTTCGACCTTCGCGCCGAACGAGCTCGCGATGGTGGCGGGGCTCGCGATGCTGCACGAGCTCGACGAGCAACGCCTCGTCGAGCGCTCGGCACGGCTCGGCTCCCGGCTGCTCGACCTGACGCGTCCGCTCGCGGACGAGTTCGACGTCGTGCGCGACGTGCGCGGCATCGGCCTCATGTGGGCGATCGAGTTCGAAGGCGACGGCTTCGCGTACCGGATGCTCGAGCGCGCGCAACGCGGTTTGTTCGCGCAGCTCGTCGTCGTCCCGCTCTTCAAAGAGCACCGCATTCTCACGCAGGTCGCGGGCCACGACATGGCCGTCGTCCGGATCCTGCCGCCGTTCGTGCTCTCGGACGAGGACGTCGACGAGTTCGCGACGGCACTGCACTCGACCGTGAAGCGCGCGCGGCGCATGCCGAGCTCGCTGACGAAGTTCGCGTTGACCGCCGCCGGGATCCGTTAGACGTCGAGATCCACGTGGCGCTCGTCGAAGCAGGCGCGCGCCCACCGCTCCGCCGTGCCGACGACGTCCATCGCCACGTCGTCTTCCACGGCTGCCATCTCGATCACGACCTGGTGCAGCGACGCCTCCGAGTCGGCGCTGAACTCGTGCCGCTCCTCGGACACGATCTCGAACGAGGGCGCGAAGCGGCGCAGCGCGTGGGCGAGATGGTCGATCTCGGCGCGTGTCGCCTCCCGGCCCGTGAGCATCCCGAAGTTCACCCGGACTTCCAGCCCGCGCCGGTCGTGCTCGCGTACGCGGAAGGCGGCTGCCGGCTCCATCAACTGTCCCTTGGTTCCCATCGGAACTTGAACGCCGCCACGACGACCCCGGCTACGCCCCACGCGAGGAGCACGCCGATCGCCGTCCCCTGCGACCAGAACGAATGCTTGTGCAGATAGACCGCGTTCGACAGATCGACCAGGTACTTGAGCGGGAGCACGTCGCCGATCGCGCGCAGGAAGCGCGGGTAGTGATGCGTCGGCCCGAACGCGCCCGTGAGGAACGACATCGGCAGCACGATCAGGTTCACGACCGCTGAGGATCCTTCGCCGGAGCGGATGAGGCCGCTCAACCCGACGCCCATGGCCGCGAAGCAGACCGCGCCGAGGACGACGACCAGGGCGACCGAGCCGACGCGCGCCGGGAACGGCGTCCCGAACACCGCGCGGCCGAGCAGGAACAACGCCACCGACTCCGCTGCGAACACGAGCAGCGTCGACGACAGGACGGAGCCGATGTACACGACGGGCGACAGCGGCGTCGCGCGCAGGCGCTTGAGGATGGCCTGCTCGCGGCGGAGCGTGAGCGTGATCGCAAGCCCCGCGAACGCCACCATCGCGCAGCCGTAGGCGAGGAGCGCTGCGAGCAGCGCCTGCGAGGCCGGCACGCCGTAGATGTGACCCGAGTACACCGATCCGAGGAGCACGAAGAGCAGCAGCGGAAAGATGAACGTGAAGACCGCCGCCTCGCGCGAGCGCCAGTACACGAGCTGCTCCACCCGCAACTGGTGCAGATAGAGCTTCACTCGGACTCCTCGTCGATGAGCGCGAGGTAGACGTCTTCGAGCGTCGGCCTTCGTACCTCGAGCCGCTCCAGCTCTTCGCCGCGCGCGACCGCCTCCGACGTCAGGCGGTGCAGCTCGCGCGTCGGCTCGCTCGTCCGGAGGAGCATCTCCTCGCCGTCGCGGCGGTAGCGGATCTCGACCTCCGACCCTCCGGTCGTCAGCTCGCGCGGCGTGCCGACCCGAATGATCTTTCCCTCGCGGAGGACCGCAACCCGGTCGGCGAGCTGCTCCGCCTCGTCGAGGTAGTGCGTGGTGAGGAGCACCGTCTTTCCGAGCGAGCGCAACGAGCGGATCATCTCCCAGGCCGCGCGGCGCGCGGCCGGGTCGAAGCCCGTGGTGGGCTCGTCGAGAAAGACGAGATCGGGGTCGCCGACGAGCGCGACGCCGAGGTCGAGCCGGCGCTTCTGTCCGCCCGACAGCGTCTTCACCCGCGCGTCGCGCTTCTCCGCCAGGCCGACGAGCTCGATCACCTCGTCGACGTTGCGCGGGCGCGCGTAGTAGCCCGCAAACGCGGCGTGCGTCTCGCGGACCGTCAGGCTCGGCCAGAGCTGCGCCTGCTGGAGCACGACGCCGATCCGTTCGCGGAAGTCGCGCCCGGGCCGCTCGGGATCGTGCCCGAGCACCGACACCACGCCCGCGTCGCGGCTGCGGTAACCCTCGAGGATCTCCACCGTCGTCGTCTTGCCGGCGCCGTTCGGTCCGAGCAGCCCGAAGACCTCGCCCTCCTCGATGTCGAAGTCGACTCCGCGGACGGCTTCGAGCGGGCCGTACGACTTGCGCAGCCCGCGCACCGAGATGGCCGTCACAGCTCGAGCTCGTACGAGCCGGCGGGCGGGAACCGGACTTCGACGCCGGCCAGTCCGAGCACGGCGTTGGTGCAGTCGGGCTGGTGGCCGACGAGGAGCACCGTGTCGCCGCGCTCGGAGGCGGCGTCGCGCACGTCGTCCGGCGAGGCGCCGGGCGCGAGCCGCTCGTCGACGGCGGGCTCGCCGAGCGCCAGCGCGGCAGCGGTCTCGCGTGCGCGCAGCAGCGGGCTCGTCACGACCGCGTCGGGAGCGAAGCCCTCGTCGCGCAGGCGTTGCCCGAGCGCGCGGGCGTGCTCGCGGCCCTCGGGCGTGAGCGGACGCAGCTCGTCCGGCTCGCCGGGCGCGGCTTCCGCGTGGCGGACGATGAGGATTCGCATCGCGGGGCCAACGATAGTCTGGCTCCATGGGCCGCTACCGGTACGTCGTGTGCGACGTCTTCACCGACGTCCCGCTCGCCGGGAATCAGCTCGCCGTCTTCACCGACGCACGCGAGATCCCGGAAGCGCAGCTGCAGAAGCTCGCGCGCGAGATGAACTTCTCCGAGACGGTGTTCGTCTACCCGGCGGAGGCCGGCGGCCACGTGAAGATGCGCATCTTCACACCGACGGCCGAGCTGCCCTTCGCGGGCCACCCCATTCTCGGCACGGCGTTCGTCCTCGCCGGCCCGTTGCAGCTCGTCGAGATCCGCCTCGAGACCGGCGCGGGCATCGTGCCCGTGCGCGTCGAGCGCGAGGGCGCCCGCATCGTCTTCGGCTGGATGACTCAGCCGCCGCCGTCGTTCGAGACGTTCCACGAGCGCGAGCCGCTGCTCGCCGCGCTCGGGGCCGAAGCGACCGACCTTCCGATGGAGCTCTACCGCCAGGGGCCGGGCCACGTCATGGTCGAGCTCCGCTCACCCGAGGACGTCGCGGCTCTGCGTCCGAACATGGGTGCGCTTGCGGGAGTGCTGAGCGAGGGAACCGACTGCTTCGCACGCGACGGCGCCCACTGGAAGTCGCGCGTCTTCGTTCCCGGCGCGGGTGTGGACGAGGATCCCGCGACCGGCTCCGCGGCGGGCCCGCTCGCGCTCCACCTCGCCCGGCATGGACGCATCGCGTTCGGCGAGGAGATCGAGATCTCCCAGGGCGCCGAGATCGGGCGGCCGTCCATGCTGTACGCCGTCGCGCAGGCGCCCGACCAGGTCGAGGTCGGCGGCTCGGCGGTGATCGTCGCCCGCGGGGAGTTCCAGATCTCGTAAAGGCGAAAGTGCTGCGCACTTTCAACCGCCTAGGAGATCCAGGCGACGCCGACGACGTCGGGCAGCTCGAACGCGAGCGACCGCCAGAAGACGCCGCCGTTCTTCGAGACGTAGAGGCGGTTTCGTCCCGCGAAGAGCATGCGGTCGGGGTCCTCCTCGGCCACGGCGACCGCGAAGCCTGCCGGAAGCCCGCCGCCGGACTCGCGCCAGGTCGCGCCGGCGTCGTTCGAGATCGCGAGCGGCGGCCGGCGGTCGACCACGGCGACCACCGTCGCGCCCGCGCCGGCGGTCGCGACGACGCGCGGCAGGTCGACGTGAGGCGCCTCGACGTCGGGAAGCTCCATCCCCGGACCGAGCACGGCCTCCTCCTCGACGTCGACGAGCACGACGCCCTCGACCGTCTCGACGGCGGCGATCACCGCAGCAGCTCCGAGACGAGCGCGGTCGCCCGCCGTGCGGCGTCCACCGGCTCGGCGCCCTCGGAACGCGACACGAGATACGCGGCCCCGAACATGTCGCCGGCGCCCGTCGGGTCGCGGTTGACCGGCTCGGCCTCGACGAGCACGCCGTTCACGGTCGCGCCGCGCGCGCCGTGCGTGACGATCGCCTCGGGCACGTCGACCTCCCCCGCGACCGCGGCTTCCTCGTCGGCGAGCTTCAGCATCGCGACGTGCCGCAGCTGCCCGCGATCGAAGTTGGCGTCGAGCCGCAGCGGCCCCACCTCCGGGACGCGCACGATCCCGTGCCCGTCGAGCAGCACGTGCCGTCCTTCCGCGACCCAGGCGACGTCGATCTCGCCGCGGAGGAGCGGCGCGACGTACAGCCACTCGATCCCCTGGAGGCGGAGCTCGTCCTCCTGCCACGGGTCTCCGACGGCGTCGACCGCCATCGTCCGCACGCCGTCCTCGTCGTAGGAGAAGGAGAACGCCGTCGTCTCGGCGCCGACGACGAGGTCGAACGGGAGCTCGAGCGTCTCCAGCAGGCGCGTGAAGTCGATTGCATCGCGCTCGCCGCACTTGGCCACGAGCCGTGCCTCGACGCCGAGCGCGCGCAGCGCGCGGGCCGCATGCCAGGGCGGGCCGCCGATGCGCGGCGCGCCACCGGCGATCACGTCACGCGAGAGCTGTCCGACGACGGCGAGCGACACCGAAGGCCGACTTGAGGAGGAGCGTCAGGGCGAACGCGGCGGCGAAGCTCGGGAGCGACGCGGTGAAGCTCACGCTCTGCGGATGCGTGTGCGCGACGAGCCGCGTCCACCACGCCGGCCCGACCGGCGAGAGCCACTGGTACAGGGCGAAGCCGACGAGCCACGACAGGAGCGCGGCCGGACGCCACTCGGTGTCGTTGAAGACGTGCGCGGGGGTGTAGTGCGCACGCTCGGTGAGCCAGTCGGCGACGAGGACGCCGAAGAGCGGCACGAAGAACGAGCCGAGGAGATAGAGGAAGTTCTGGTAGTTGCCGAGGTTGAGCGCGAGCGCGAGCCCGGTCGCGAGCGCGGAGACGAGCGTGATGAGCAGCCGCTGCGACATGCGCGGCAGGAAGTTCTGCAGCGAGACCGCCGTGGAGTAGATGTCGGCGAACGCCTTCTCGCTCTCGTCGATCGTGATCGCGACGAGGGCGGCGAGCGCGATCCCGCCCGCAGCCGCCACCGCGGCAGGCAGCGCCTGCGCGTCGGACACGCCGCGCGCGAGCACGATCAGGATCCCGAGTCCGATGCACCAGATGGTCGGGACGAAGTAGCCGAAGCCGGCGCCGAACGCCGCGCCGCGGCGCGTGCGTGCGAAGCGCGTGTAGTCGGCTGCGAGCGGCGTCCACGAGACGACGCTGCCGATGACGAGGTCGACCGCCTGTCCGAACGAGGGGAAACCGCCCTTGCCGGGCGCCGCCCAGAACGCGTGCAGGTGCGACTTCGAGATCGCCCAGTACGTGAGGTACGCCATCGAGAAGAGCAGCGCCCACGAGGCGAACTTGCGCAGGTAGCGGCGGACGAAGCCGATCGGGCCGAGCATCCCGAGCCCCCAGCTGAGCACGCCGAACACGAGCGTCCAGAACCAGCGTCCCTGCCAGTGGAACAGATGCTGCGAGAGGGCGCCCGCGGCCGTCGCGATGATGATCAGCTCGAACGTCGACCACCCGATGTTCTGGGCGACGTTGAGGCCCGTCGGCAGGTACGAGCCGCTGCGGCCGAGCGGCGCACGCAACAGCACCATTCCCGGCACGCGCGCGTCGGCGCCGATGAGCGCCGCAACGGCGAGAAGCACGTTGCCGGCGACCGCGCCGACGAGGATGGCGAGGAACGCGTCGCGGAGCGAGAGCGCCGGCACGAGCAACGCGCCGATGACGATGACGAGCAGCGACACCGAGAGGTTGCCCCACAGGAGGGTGGAATCGAGGCCGCTGAGAACGTGCAGCCGCTCCGGCACCGGGTCGACGCCCCAGCTCGGTGTCGTGTCGTGCATCGGGGGTAGGCTACGCGCTGCGATGAAGCGGCTCGCTCTTCTGGTGTTTGCGGGAGTCGTCCTCGCCGGCTGCGGCGGCAGCAAGAGCCTCTCGAAGTCGGCGTACGAGCAGAAGCTGCAGGCGGACGGGAAGGCCGTCCAGCAGTCGGTCACCGCGTTGACGAAGACGACGCCGGCGACGCTCGCGGAGCTCGCAAAGCGCGTCGACACCGCGGAGGCGTCGGTGAAGAAGGCGGCCGACGACCTCGACTCGATCAAGCCGCCGGCCGACGCAGTAGCCGACAATGCGGCGATCGTGAATGCGTTGCGCGCGATCCAGTCAGGTCTCGAGCGTCTGAAGAAGGCGGCGGCGACCGGAGACCCGGCGGCGGCGCAGAAGATCGCGGGCGAGATCGAGAGCTCGCCCCAGCTCAAGGCCGCAGAGAAGGCGACCACCGACCTGAAGAAGAAGGGCTACAAGGTCGGCGTCATCGGCGCTCCGTAGCTCCGCTCCCCGAGCACGCGGAACAGCAGCCAGACGACCACGCCGATCATGACGGCGGATCCTTCGAAGAGCATCACGCCGCCGCCCGCGCGCTGGTCTGCGAGCGAATAGCCGGTGTAGAGCGGCGCGCGCGCCCACAGGAAGAACTGCGAGAGGCCGAGGTTGACGAGCCACATGCCTCCGACGTACAGGAACTTGCGCGGCGGCGTGAACCAGCGCGGTCCCGGCAGCGGCTCGAGCAGCGCAGCCCAGAGCAACGTTCCGCACGCGAAGAACGACGCGTGCTGCAGCGCGTGCACGTCGCCGTGCCGCAACGCGGCGTCGTAGAGGACCGGCAGGTGCCAGCAGACGAGGTTCACCGCCCACAGCGGCAGCGCTACGAGCGGGTGCGCGAGCACCCGTAGCCGCTGCACGGGGCGCAATGCGAGCAGGGGACGGAGCAGCGGCCCGTCGACGCCGAGGACGAAGCAGAGGGGCGCGAGGTCGCCGATGAGCAGGTGCTGGAGCATGTGCGTCGCGAACTGGTGCTCGAGCGGCGCGACGAAGGCGGCGACGAGGATCGCGATCCCCGCCGCGAAGGCCGCGCTCCGGCGCCGGGAGACCGAACGGCCGCGGCGGCGCACCCGCAGCACGGCGCTCACGTAGAGCGCGGCGAGCGCTGCGGTGCCGCAGAGCTGGAGGGTCAGTTCCATCAGGTACGCACCGTTTTGCCGCTTTTTCGCGCGGGTAGTCGCCCGAGGTGAACGCGCTCCACCCCGCCAGCCACCAGGCCCGGGACATCGCGAGCCTCTGGTGGTGGATGCTCGGCGGCTCCTGGATCGGGTTCCTGCTCGTCGCGGGGCTCCTCGGCGCGGCCTGGATCCGCCGCCGCCGGGCCGGGCCGAGCGAGGCCGTGAGCACGCGGATCGTCGTTGCGCTCGGCGTCGTCGTGCCGATCCTCGTCATCGCGACGCTCTTCTTCATCTCCGACGTGTTCGTCATCCGGACGACGCAGGCGCCGGCGGCGAATGCGACGAAGCTGACCGTCCGGGTCATCGGCCACCAGTGGTGGTGGGAGGTCCGCTACGCCGGCACGACCGCCGTCACCGCGAACGAGATCCACATTCCGACGCGCACGCCGGTCCTGCTCCAGGCGACGTCCGCCGACGTCATCCACAGCTTCTGGGTGCCGGAGCTGAACCGGAAGATCGACACCATCCCGGGGCAGGTGAACGAGATCGAGCTCGACGCCGACACCCCCGGCGTGTACCGCGGCGCTTGCGCCGAGTACTGCGGCGTCCAGCACGCGCACATGGCGCTCGCGGTGTACGCGCAGCCCCCGGCGGCGTTCCGCCGCTGGCTTGCGCAGCAGGAGCGGCCGGCGAAGGTCTCGCGAACTGCCGGCGCGGCTCTCTTCCTCGACGGCACGTGCTCGCAGTGCCACACGATCCGCGGCACGAGCGCCACGGGCGACGCCGGGCCCGACCTCACGCACCTCGCCTCGCGCGCGACGATCGCCGCGCTCACCCTCGCGAACACGCCGGCCGACCTCGCCGCGTGGATCACGCGCAACCAAGAGATCAAGCCCGGCAACCGCATGGTGGACGTACGGATCAGCCCGGCGCACCTGCGCGCTCTCGTCGCCTACCTCAGGTCGCTGCGCTGATGGCCATCGCCACGCCCGTCCCCGTGCGCGAGCGGCTCGAACGCCAGTGGGCCGAGCGCCCCGGCCTGCTCGGCTGGCTGACGACGACCGATCACAAGCGCGTCGGGCTCCTCTACTTCTGGACGACGCTCGTGCTGTTCGGCGCCGGCGGCGCCGAGGCGCTCCTGATGCGGACGCAGCTGTCGTCTCCGAACAACCACGTCGTGGGGCCGGAGACCTACGACCAGCTCTTCAGCCTGCACGGGATCACGATGATCTTCTTCTTCATCATCCCGATGACGACGGGCGCGTTCGGGAACTACCTGATCCCGCTCATGATCGGCGCGCGCGACATGGCGTTCCCGCGCATGAACGCGCTGAGCTTCTGGATCTTTCTCGGCTCCGCGATCTTCCTGTACACGAGCCTCGCGCTCGGGACCGCGCCCGATGCCGGGTGGTTCGACTACGTGCCGCTCGCGTCGCGGCAGTTCGCGCCCGGCCGGAACATCGACTTCTACTGCCTGGCGCTCATCTTCAACGGCATCTCGTCGTCGCTCGCGGCGTCGAACTTCATCGTCACCATCCTCAAGCTGCGCGCGCCCGACATGTCGCTCAATCGCGTGCCGCTCTTCTGCTTCGCATTCCTCGCCGCGTCGTTCGGGCTCCTCTTCGCGCTCCCGGCGCTCACCGCGGACGCGATCTTCCTCTTCCTCGACCGGCGCGTCGGAACGCACTTCTTCGACGTCGCACACGGTGGGTCGGCGCTCCTCTGGCAGCACCTCTTCTGGATCTTCGGCCATCCGGAGGTGTACATCCTCATCGTTCCCGCCTTCGGGATCGCGACGTCGATCATCCCTGCGTTCACGCAACATCGCGTCGTCGCGTTCCCGCTCGTCGCCATCGCCGAGCTGCTCGTCGTCTTCATCGGCTTCGGCGTCTGGGCGCACCACATGTTCGCCACCGGGCTTCCGACGGTGACACTGGTCTTCTTCGCCGCCGCCTCCGCGCTCGTCATCATCCCGAGCACGATTCAGGTGTTCGCGTGGTGCCTGACGATCCTTTCGGGCGCAGCGCGCTTCAAGACGCCGCTCCTCTTCATCGTCGGCTTCATCCTCTTCTTCGTCATCGGCGGGCTGACGGGGATCATGTTCGTCGCCATCCCGTTCGACCAGCAGGTGACGGACACGTACTTCGTCATCGCGCACTTCCACTACATCATCTTCGGCGCGGCGGTGTTCCCGATCTTCGGCGGGATGTACTACTGGTTCCCGAAGCTCACCGGCCGCATGTACTTCGAGCGGCCCGGTCAGATCAGCTTCTGGATCATCTTCCTCGGCACCAACCTGCTCTTCTTCCCGATGCACATCGTCGGGCTCGACGGGATGCCGCGGCGCGTGTACACGTATCCCGGCGGGCTCGGATGGGGTACGTACAACCTCATCGAGACGGTCGGCGGCTTCGTGACCCTCGCCGGGATCCTCCTCCTGTTCGGCAACCTCGTCTGGAGCTTCTTCCGGGGCATGCCGGTCGGGATCGATCCCTGGCACGGCCCGACGCTCGAGTGGACGATCTCGTCGCCGCCGCCCGAGTACAACTTCGCCGTCATCCCGCGCGTCGTGAGCGCGTACCCGAACTGGGACCCGCCGCAGCGCGACGGCGAGCCGCTCGTGCTCGACGTCGGCCACGAGCAGCCGGTGACCTCGCCCGCTGACGGCGTGCTCGCCGAGATCGCGGACATGCCGCACGAGTCGCCGTGGCCCATCCTGCTCGCCTTCTGCCTGACGATCGTGTTCGCGATGCTCGTGATCGAGAAGTTCGCGATCGCGGGGATCGCGCTCGGGTTGTGCGCGATCGTGCTCGGCGCCTGGCACTGGCAGGGGGCGGAGGAATGAACAGCCGGCCCGTGGCGTGGTGGGGCGTGATGATGCTCGTCGCCGCCGAGGCGACGCTCTTCGGCTGCCTGATCGGCACGTACTTCTATCTCCGCTTCTCCACGCCGCACTGGCCGCCCGACGGGATCGCGAAGCCGAGCATCACCGTTCCGGTCGTCCTTGCGCTCGTGCTCGCGGCGAGCGTCGTGCCGCTCCGGCTCGGCAACCGGCTCGGGATCGCGCTCGCGCTCGTCCTGCAGGCCGGCTACTTCGCGTACGCCGTCCACGACTTCGCCGACCGCCTGCGGTCGTTCACGCCGCAGACCGATGCCTACGGGTCGATCTACTACGTCCTCCTCGGCGCCGACCACGCGCATGTCGCCGTCGGGATCCTGTTCGACCTCTGGCTGCTGGCGCGGTATCGCGTTCTGGCGCTGCGCGTGGTCACGATCTACTGGATAGCCGTCGCGGTGCTGACGCTCGCCGTGACGGGAACGCTGCTCTCGGCGCGCGCATGACGCTCCAGCGGCTGCAATGGCTCGGCTTGCTCGCGGCGCCGCTGACGTGGGCCGCACAGCACGTCGTCGGCTTCGGCGTCACGCAGGCCGAGTGCAGCGTGGGCGGGATGCGGTGGGGCATCTCCAACGACGTGTGGCAGTTGACGATGCTGGCCGTCGGCGGCCTCGTCGTCGTCGGAGCGGAGGTCGCGGCCGCGGTCGTCTTCGTGCGGACTCGGAACGTCGGCGAGGACGATCCGCCGCCGGAGGGGCGCATGCACTTCTTCGCCTTCGCGGCGCTTGTCGCGAACTCCCTGTTCCTGTCCGTGATGCTGCTCGATGGCATCGCATCGTCCGTCGCGTCGCTCTGCAGGGGCGGCTGATGCGCGCTCTCGCAATCGCGCTCGCCATCCTCGCAAGCGGCAAGCACCTGTACGGGCAGCACTGCGCCTCTTGCCACGACACCGCGAACGCGCCGTCGCTGCGCGGCGTCGGGCCGCTCGCCGCCGACTTCTACTTGCGCACCGGATACATGCCGCTGCCCCATCTCGGCGTGCAGCCGCGGCGGGCGCGCGTGACATTCACGGATGCGCAGATCCGCGCCCTCGTGGCGTACGTCGGGTCGCTCGGCGGCGGACCGCCGATCCCGAAGCCGCATCCCGCGCGCGGCAACCTTGCGCAGGGACTGCATTTGTTCACGGATCGCTGCTCCGGCTGCCACCAGGTCGTCGCCGAGGGCGGGTACGTCACCGGCGCCGTCCCGCCGCAGCTCGGCGACGACACGCCGACGCAGATCGCCGAGGCGGTGCGCATCGGCCCGAACGTGATGCCGAAGTTCTCGAGGCGCGCGATCAGCGACGCGCAGCTCGACTCGATCATCCGCTACGTCCAGTACACGCGGCATCCCCTCGACCGGGGCGGCTGGTCGATCGGGCACATCGGCCCGGTGCCGGAAGGGCTAGTCACCTGGTTCATCGCGGCGGTCGCGCTCCTCGGCGTCTGCCTCACCGTCGGAAGGAGGCTGAGGACATGACGCGTCTGCGCGACGCGCTCGTCGCCGGTCTCGCGCTGCTGGCGGGCAAGATCGGCGGCACGCGTGAGAGCCGCGGGCGCATCGTGCCCGAGCAGCCGGCCGAGCCTCGCGCCGAGCTTCTCGTCCTTCTTCTGCTGGGGCTCGCGTCCGCCGGTGCGGTCGCGTTCATCGTCCTCTACGCGGTCTCGATCCCGTCGCAGACGCAGTACCTCGGACTCTCCCTCGGGCTCTCGCTGCTGTTCGTCGCCGCCGCGCTCATCGTGACCTCGCACCGGCTCGTCGTGACCGAGGAGCTCGAGGAGGACTACCCGCCGGAGGAGCACGTCGCGGAGCAGGAGCGGGTGGTCCAGCTCCTGGAGGAGGGCGGCGACCGGTTGACGCGACGGCGCCTGTTCAGGCTCGGCCTCCTCGGCGCGGGCGGAACGCTCGGGCTCGCGCTGCTCACCCCGGTCCTCTCGCTCGGGCCGTTCTTCGAGACGAAGCTCTATCTCGGGACGCCGTGGCGCCGCGGGCGCCGGCTCGTAGACGAGAACGGCCGTCCCTGGCGCGCCGACGACATCGAGCGGGACGACTTCTACACGGCGTTCGCGGAGGGCGCCGACATGGAGGAGCTCGGCTCTCCCCTCGTGCTCGTCCGCCTGCCGCCGGGCGACCTGCGCCTTCCGGAGCATCTGCGCGGCTACGACGCCGGCGGGATCGTCGCGTACTCGAAGATCTGCACGCACGCGGGCTGCGCGATCGCGATGTACCGCGCGCCGCTCTTCCAGCCGGCCGAGCCGCGCCCGGCGCTCGTCTGCCCGTGCCACTACTCGACGTTCGATCCCGCCACCGGCGGCGCCGTCCTCTTCGGCCCGGCCGGCCGGCCGCTGCCGATGCTGCCCATCGAGGCCGACGGACGCGGCTTCCTGCGCGCGAAAGGGAACTTCGACGGGCCGGTCGGTCCGTCGTGGTGGGGCGTGCGCATGTGGAGGCCGAACCCGTGATCCGCGGAGCCGTGCGCTACATCGACCGGCGCAGCAGGACGGCGCCGTTCGTGCGCAAGGCGCTGCGCTACGTCTTCCCCGATCACTGGTCGTTCCTGCTCGGGGAGGTCGCGCTCTACGCGTTCATCGTCCTCGTCGCGACCGGGATCTACCTGACGCTCTTCTTCGTCGACTCGACGGCGCCGACCGTCTACCACGGGCCGTACCTGCCGCTGCAGGGGCAGCACATGAGCGAGGCGTACGCGTCGGTGGTGAACATCTCGACGACGGTGAAGGCAGGCCTTCTGATCCGGCAGACGCACCACTGGGCAGCGAACGTGTTCATCGCTGCGATCGTGCTGCACCTCTTCCGCATCTTCTTCACCGGCGCGTACCGCAAGCCGCGCGAACTGACCTACCTCATCGGTGTGACGATGCTCACCCTGGCGCTGCTCGAGGCGTATCTCGGCTACTCGATGGTGGACGACCTGCTTTCCGGCATGGGGCTCGCCATCGGCTGGTCGGTGGGCATGTCGATCCCGTTCTTCGGCGCCAACCTCATGTCGCTGCTCTTCCACGGGCCGTTCCCGGGGCAATCGGCCTTGTGGCCGCGCATGTACGTCGCGCACGTCTTCCTGCTCCCGGTGCTGATCGGGACGCTGCTGGCGCTGCACCTGACGCTCGTCGCGCTCCGCCATCACACGCAGTTCAGGCGCAGGCGGGAGACCGAGCGGCGCGTGGTCGGCGTGCCCGCGTGGCCCGGGCAGACGCCGCGGTCGCTCGGCCTCGCGTTCGCGACCGCGGGCGTCCTCTTCCTGCTCGGCGGGCTCGTGCAGACCAATCCCGTCTGGCTGTGGGGGCCGTACCACATGTACGTCGCGACGAACGGCGCGCAACCGGACTGGTATCTCGGCTGGCTCATCGGCGGGCTCCGGCTCATGCCGGGCTTCGACGTCGTCATCGACGGCTACACCCTCGTGCCGAACCCGTTCTGGGGCGGTGTCGCCTTCCCGGTCGTCGTGCTCGGCTTCGTCTACCTGTGGCCGTGGATCGAACGGCGCTTCACCGGCGACGAGGCGTACCACAACATCGTCGAGCGTCCGCGCGACGCGCCGTGGCGCACGGCGGTCGGGATCGGCGTCCTCTCGTGGGTCTTCATCGTCTTCGTCGCCGGCTCGTCCGACCGCGCGGCCGTGCTCTTTGGGCTCTCCTATACGGGGCAGATCTGGTTCTATCGCGTGGCCGCGCTCGTGCTGCCGTTCGTGTTCGGGCTGATCGCGTACCGCGTGTGCAACGGGCTCGTGGCGGGCGAGCGGGTCGAGGAGGACCGAAAGCGCGCGGAAGCGGAAGCGCGGCTCGCGCACGCCGAGGCCGTGACGAAGCCGTGACACAGACGCCGGGGTAACTGTTACCGGCCTGTGTGGGACCGCTGCACCGCGGGCCGACCGGTAACAGTTACGGATACGAGAGTGTCACAACACGAGGCGCGTTCACAGCGGCCATCTTGCCGAAGGAGTTTGCGGCAGCCACGATCTCATCGTGGAGGAATAGTCGCCGGACAACGGCGAAACACTCGTCGTCCGGACGCTCTTCGAGCTGAACGCGCGTATCCTTGAGATCCAGGCTGACGTCCGTGCGATACGACTCATGCTGGAGGAGGACGAGGACGAGGACGAGGACGAGGATGAGGATGAGGATGGGGAAGAGGAAGAGGACGAAGACGACTGAAGAAGGTCGGCTCGATCCCGAGCTCCGTAGCCTGGTCGAGGCGCGAGCTCAGGAGATCCTCGAGGAGGATCCGAGCGAGCGAAGCGCTCGAACGATGCGCATGCTGGCCGAGCGGATTGCGTATCACGAGATCATGGCCGAGCGCGAGAGCGCTTCCGGCTAGGCGTATCCCTCGTCGAAGAAGCGGCCTTCGTGGGCGATCGCCTGCTCGCGGGTCAGGCCGGCCTCCGAGTGCGGCGTCGCGCCGATCGCATCGGCGAAGCGCGTGATCAGCTCGAACCCCGCCTGCACATCGGCCGCGTCGCGCAGCGCCTGTCGCGAGACGCCCGCCGCGAGAGCGCGCGCGGGGTCGAGCGTGGCGAGGAAGTGGAGCGTGCCGCGCAGGCGGTCGTCGATCGGCGCCGTTTCGTAGTCGTCGAGGACGGCGTCGACGAGCTCCGTGCTTCCGAGGGCGTACGACGCGACCGCGCCGTGGGCCTAGAGTCAGAAGGGGCACTGGTTCAACTTGGAGACGAACGCGGCGAACAGCTCACGCTCGGCCTCGCTCCAGTCGGACTGCCCCTTCATCACCTCCTGGAAGTACGCGGAGATCGGCTCGCCGAACAGCTCCGGCCGGTAGCGGAGCGCGAGCGAGATGTCGGACACGTAGCCGTCGCGCTCCTCCAGCGCAGCGATCTGAGCCTGCGCGTCGGCGGCGTGCGGAAGCTCAACGCGCATCGATCGCCTCGTGGGCGCGCCGCCGCTTCTCGTCCGCGACCGCGAACGCGACCGGCAGCACGGCTTCGTACAGCGCGTCCGCGTCGAGCCCCTCGACGTCCGCGTCGGTGATGCGCCACGCATGCGCGCGCACCTTGTCGAGCAGCGGCGCCAGCTCGGGCCGGTCTGCGGCGGGGCCGGCGGCTTCGCCGACGCGCCGCCAGAGCTCGTCAGTCCGCGAGGAGCCGGCGGAGGACGAACTGGAGGATGCCGCCATGCCTCAAGTATTCACGCTCGCGCGGCGTGTCCAGCCGGACGCGTGCGCGGAACTCCTTGTCGTCGGCGCGTACCGTCACCTCTTCCGCCTCGGCGTTGTCGACGCCGACGATGGAGAACTCCTCGCGGCCGGTAAGTCCGAGCGACTCGCGGGTCTCGCCGTCCATGAACTGCAGCGGGAGGACGCCCATCATGAGGAGGTTCGAGCGATGGATGCGCTCGTACGACTCCGCGATCGCCGCGCGCACGCCGAGCAGGTTCGGCCCCTTCGCGGCCCAGTCGCGAGACGAGCCCGATCCGTACTCCTTGCCCGCGAGCACGATCGTCGGCACGCCTTCGTCGCGATAGCGCATCGCCGCGTCGTAGATCGTCATCTCCTCGCCGCCGGGAAGATGCGCCGTCCACGTTCCCTCGCTGCCCTCCACGAGCTGGTTGCGCAGCCGGACGTTGGCGAACGTCCCGCGCACCATCACCTCGTGGTTGCCGCGCCGTGACCCGTACGAGTTGAAGTCGCGCCGCTCGACGCCGTGCTCGGTCAAATACGCGCCGGCCGGCGAGTCGGGACGGATCGCACCGGCAGGCGAGATGTGGTCCGTCGTGACCGAGTCGCCGAGCATGACGAGGCAGCGCGCGCCGTGCACGTCCTCGACGAGCGTGGGCTCGGTGGGCATCCCTTCGAAATAGGGCGGCAGGCGGACGTACGTCGAGTCCGGGTCCCAGTTGTAGAGATCGCCGGCCGGGATCTCCAATGCGCGCCAGCGCTCGTCGCCTGTGTACACGTCCGCGTAGGTGCGCGTGAACATCTCGCCGTCGACCGAGCCGGCGATGGCCGCGTCGATCTCCGCCCGCGTCGGCCAGAGGTCGCGCAGGTAGACATCCCCGTCGATCGGCTCGTTGACGAGATCGATGTCCATGCGCCCGGCGAGCGCGTACGCGACCACGAGTGGCGGCGACGCGAGATAGTTCGCCTTCACCTCGCCGTGGATCCGCGCCTCGAAGTTACGGTTCCCCGACAGCACCGCGCAGACGACGAGGTCGCCTTCGCTCACGGCAGCGGAAATCTCCTCCGGCAGCGGCCCCGAGTTCCCGATGCACGTCGTGCAGCCGTAGCCGACCGTGTTGAAGCCGAGCTCGTCGAGGTACTTGTCCAGCCCCGCGCGCTCGTAGTACTCGGTCACGACCTTCGACCCCGGCGCGAGCGACGACTTCACCCACGGCTTCCGCGTCAGGCCGCGCTCGACCGCCTTCTTCGCGAGGAGGCCGGCGGCGAGCATGACGGACGGGTTCGACGTGTTCGTGCACGACGTGATGGCCGCGATCACGACCGAGCCGTGCTCGAGCGCGTAGTCCTCGCCGGAAACGGGCATGCGCTTCTTCTCCAGCGTCCCGGTCGTCGTCTTGACGGGCTCGGTCGCGTCGGCGCCGTCGTAGGTCGGCGGGTCGCTGGCGGGAAACGAGTCCGCCATCTCCTTGTCGTACGAGCCGTTGCTGTACTCGACGCCGAAAGAGCCGAGCGACTCGAGGAACGCGGCCTTCGCGTTCGCGAGCGGCACGCGGTCCTGCGGGCGTCGCGGACCGGCGAGGGAGGGCTCCACGTCGTCGAGGTCGAGCTCGACCACCTGCGAGTACTCCGGATGCTCGTGCGGCTCGTGCCAGAGCATGTTCTCCTTGCAGTACGCCTCGACGAGCGCGACGCGCCACTCCGGACGGCCGGTGAGGCGCATGTACTCGAGCGTGACCTCGTCGACGGGGAAGAAGCCGCACGTCGCGCCGTACTCGGGGCTCATGTTCCCCAGCGTCGCGCGGTCGGCGAGCGCGAGCGACGGCACGCCGGGCCCGAAGTACTCGACGAGCTTGCCGACCACGCCCGTCGCGCGCAGGATCTGCGTCACGGTGAGGACGAGATCCGTCGCCGTCGCGCCCTCGCGGAGTGCGCCGTCGAGACGGAAGCCGACCACCTGCGGGACGAGCATGGACAGCGCCTCGCCGAGCATCGCCGCCTCCGCCTCGATGCCACCCACGCCCCAGCCGAGCACCCCCAGGCCGTTGACCATCGTCGTGTGCGAGTCGGTGCCGACGAGCGTGTCCGGGAATGCGACGCCGTCGCGCGCCTCCACGACGCGCGCGAGGTACTCGAGGTTCACCTGGTGGCAGATGCCGGTGTTCGGCGGAACCACCTTCAGGCTTTCGAACGCCTGCTGGCCCCAGCGCAGGAACGCGTACCGCTCGCGGTTGCGCTCGAACTCGAGCTCGAGGTTTTGCCCCATCGCGAACCGTGACGCGAACGCGTCGACCTGCACTGAGTGATCGATGACGAGCTCGGCCGGAATGAGCGGGTTGATCTTCGCCGCGTCGCCGCCCTGGACGCGCATCGCATCCCGCATCGCGGCGAGGTCGACGATCGCCGGCACGCCGGTGAAGTCCTGCAGGAGCACGCGCGCGGGCATGAACGAGATCTCGTGCGCGGGCTCGGCGCCGGCGTCCCAGTCCATGATCGGCGCGGGATCGCCGCCGTTGCGCACGACGTTCTCGAGCAGGATGCGCAGCGTGTAGGGCAGGCGGGCCGCGTTCGCGTCGAGGCGGTGGATCTCGTAGCTGCGATCTCCGACGCTGAGCGTTGCCATACCCCGATTCAAGCAGAGGGCGGCCACCGGTCGGCGGCCGCCCTCTGCGAGCCGCTATCCGAAGACGGCGACGTAGAAGGAGTGATCGGCCAGCGCCGCGTTCGCGGGGTTGTACGTGTGGACGATCACATGGCTCGTGTCATTGCCGGTCGTGCACGTCTGACCGGTGGAGGTTCCGCCGCATGGCCCCGCCACGACGTCGCCGCGAGCGCCGCCGTCGTTAGCGAGCCCCGGGCTCGCCAGGATGAGCTTCTGATCCACGGCGGCCCCGAAGTTGATGATGTATTCGCCCGTGGCGTGGGTCGTGATCGAGATCCCGCCGGACTGGGCGGCGATCGACCCGTTCGGGTTGACGAGCACCCACTTGGAGCCGGCCGCCGAGCCGGCCGGCCCTGCGGGGCCTGCGGGCCCTGCGGGGCCTGCGGGCCCTGCCGGGCCTACGGGGCCGCGCGGGATCTGGCCGCGCTTGAAGTCCTTCGCCAGCAGGGAGTGGTCCTTCACCTGGACGGTCGTGACGCTGTTGCGAGGAAGCGTGGTCGCGGCGTAGCTCACGCCGCCGAGGGCCAGGAACAGTGCGATCCCCGCGAGCACCGTTCCGGGCGTGATTCGGATGTTCCGTAGGCGTCTCATGCCCTACGAGGTACCGATCCGGCCGCGATCCGAAACGATTTACGCCAGCTCGGGCATCAGCCCTCTGCGCGCGAAATCGGCGAACTCGTCCTGGTTGTCGCCAATCTGGTGCATGTACACGTGCGTGAACCCGGCGTCGGCGTACTCGCGAATCTGGTCGAGATACGGGGCTGGATCCGGGCCGTGCGGCGTCGCCTCCGCCACGTCCTCCTCGTCCACCATCGCCGCGGCCTCCTCGAAGTCGGGGGGCGTCGCGAGGTAGTGGCGGCCGCGGTGCGTCTGCTCGCCTCCCTTCCACAACAGCCGCATCACGTCCACCGCTTCTTCGAGCATCTCGAGGCGCTCGTCGGGAAGCGGCCAGCGGTCGCCGAGCACGTGTTCGTTGAGGTTCTCGCCCGTACGCTCGCCGCGGGCTCCGGGCTGGCGGGGATCGGCTTCCTGCAGGGGAGCCACTACATCCAGCACTGGGCGGGCTGGGTCTTCGTCATCTCCGCCCTCCTTGCGTGGTACGTGGCGACGGCGATGATGCTGAAGGCCGCCGCCGGCAAGACGGTCCTTCCGCTCTTCAAGGGCGAGCGGGCCGCGAATGTCCCGAGTGAGAAGCCCACGCGCTCGATCGAGCTGGAGTGGGGCGAGCCCGGCGTGAAGATGGGCCAGTAGGACGGTTGCATGACCTCACGGCGCGGGCAATAGACGCGCCGTGAGGCATGTGCTCTTCTGGCTCGCGCTCTGGCTCGCGCTCTTTTGGCTGTGGCTGCTGCTCGCAGGCGACTGGAATCGCACCGAGTGGATCGCAGCCGCTGCGGCGGCCACGATCGCGTCGTTCTTCGGCCGGCGCCGGGCCACTTTCCGGGTCACCAAGGCCTGGAGCGTCCCGGTCATGGTCGTCGCCGACTTCGGGATCCTCATGTGGGCGCTCGTCCGCAGCGCCCTCCGCCGCGAGGTCGTCCGCGGCGAGTTCGTCCGCCGCCCATTCCACGCAGACGACGCGGGGGTGCGCGCATGGGTCGGTCTCGCCGCCACGTACAGCCCGAACGCATACGTCGTCGGGTTCGACGCAGAGCGCGAGGTGGCGCTCGTCCACGACCTCGTTCGAAACCGCAGCTCGGAGAGCCCAGTGTGAACGCGTTCGAGATCGCCGCCACTGCGCTGCTCTTCGGATTCGTCCCGCTCGGGGTCGTCGCAGTCCGCACCCGGACGATCGACGGTCTCGTCGCGCTGGAGGCGGCCGGCGTGCTGACGGTGCTCGTGCTCCTCTGCTTCGCGGAGGGATTCCACCGCTCGTTCGAGTTCGGCGTCGCCGTCGTGGCTGCCGTGATGTCGTGGGCGAGCGGTCTGCTGTTCGCGCGATTCCTCGGGCGATGGTTGTAGACGTCTTGCTCGGCCTCGGCGTCGCGCTCGAGCTGCTCTGCTGCCTCGGGGTGCTCGTCATGCGCACGACGTACGACCGCCTGCACTACGTGGCGGCCGGCACGACCGTTCCCGCCTTCCTCATCCTGGCCGCGGTGCTCGTGCGCGAGCACCTCTCGTCCGGCGGGCTCGACGCGATCGCCGCCGTCGGGCTCGCGTTCCTGCTGAACCCGGTGCTCGTGATCGCAACCGCGCGCGTCGCGCGGCGCATCGACGGACTGGAGGCGCCGAAGGCGTGACCGTGCTGCAGGTGACGGTCTTCGCTCTCGTGGCGCTCGGAGCGCCGGCCGTCGTACTCGTACGCGATCTGCTGCGCATGGCCGTCGTGAACGGGCTGTACGGCCTCGTGCTCTCGCTGTTGTTCGTCGCACTCGGTGCACCCGACGTCGGACTCTCGATGATCGTGGTCTCGTCGGTTGCATATCCGACCGTCCTGCTCATCGCGATCGCGCGCTCGCGTTCGTCTGAGGAGGAGATGGAGGACTCGTGAGCCGTCGCACGCGGATCACGGTGCTCGTCCCGGCAATCGGCGTGCTCTTCGCGCTCCTCCTCTGGGGTTTCGCCGGCATCCCCGACTTCGGGCACTACCGCGGCCCGTACGGCTTCGTGCTGAACCACGTCGCGACGCCCGAGCGTCACGTCACGAACGTCGTCAACGCGACCACGTACGACTACCGCGGCTTCGACACCATGGGGGAGGAGTTCATCCTCTTCGCAGCGGTGACCGGCGTCGTGCTCCTGTTGCGCGGAAGCGGCGGCCCGAGGCGGACGGTCGACGACGACGTTCGCAGCGACATCATCCGCGCGGTCGGCGCGCTGGCTCCGGCCGTCGCCGTTCTCGTCGGGCTGTGGATCGTCGCGTTCGGGTTCGTCACCCCGGGCGGCGGCTTCCAAGGCGGCGTCGCGGTCGCTTCCGGTGCGCTGCTGCTGTTCGTCGCTGCCGGATACCGCGCGTGGTCGCCGCTCGGGAACGAGAAGCTGCTCGACCCGCTCGAAGGCCTCGGCGCCGGCGGATACGTGATCGTCGGGCTCGCCGCCCTCGTTTCCGGCCTGCCGTTCCTCACCAATCTGTTCGGGCCCGGCATCGCGGGCACCCTCCGCTCCGGCGGGAGCGCCGCTCTGCTCAACTGGGCGGCGGCGATCGAGGTCGCGGCCGCGAACGTCATCCTCACGACCGAGTTCATCGAGCAGTACATCGCCCCGATGGTGCGGAGGCGCGGATGAGTTACCTGCCGTACGCGGTCGCCGCCTGGATCTGCGTCGTGGGTCTGTACGGGATCGTGACGAGCCGGAACCTCATCCATCTCGCGGTCTGCCTGACCGTCACTCAGTCGTCCACGTACGTGCTCCTCCTCTCGGTGGGGTACGTCCACGGTGGCGGCCCGCCGATCTTCAAGGGCGTCAAGCTCGGCACGACCTCAGTCGATCCCGTCGTGCAGGCGCTCTCGCTCACGGACATCGTCGTAAGCGTGACGGTGCTCGCGCTCATCCTTGCGCTGGCGCTCGACGTGCACCGCCAGGCCGGCACGGTCGACCCCGACGAGATCGCGGCGATGCACGGATGAGCTGGATTCTTCCGCTGCCCGTCGCCATTCCGCTGCTCGCCGCGGCCGTCGTGGTCGCCACCGACCACGTGCTCCCGCGCCGGGTCGAGGATCTGGTTGCGATCGGCGCGGCCGCGACGACGTGCGCGCTCGGGGTCGTCCTCATGCTGCGCAGCGAGCGCGGCGACGTCATCCACTGGTTCGGCGGCTGGCATCCGCGGGGCGGCGTTGCGCTCGGCATCGACTTCGTCGCGGACCCGCTGGCGGCTGCGATGACAGCCCTCGTCGGCGGGCTCGTCCTCGTCGCGCTCGTCTACTCGTGGACGTATCTCGAAGAGGCGGCGCGGCTCTTCGACACGTTGATGCTCGTCTGTTGCGGTGCGATGTGCGGCTTCGCGCTGAGCGGCGACCTCTTCAACATGTTCGTCTGGCTCGAGCTCATGGGCGTCGCGGCCTACGCGCTCACCGGCTTCGAGGTGAAGGACCTCGGCCCGCTTCAGGGCGCGGTCAACTTCGCCATCGTCAACGGGATCGGCGGGTACTTCGTCGTCATCGGCATCGCGCTCGCGTATGCGCGGACGGGAGCGCTCAACCTTGCGCAGATCGGCCACACGCTCGCCGGCGGCGGCAGTTCCGGGCTGGTCGTCGTCGCGATGACGTTCGTGGTCTGCGGCTTCCTCTGCAAGGCGGCGGTCGTCCCGTTCCATCTCTGGCTCGCGGACGCGTACGCCGTCGCGCCGTCGCCGGTGTGCGCCGTCTTCGCGGGCGTGATGACGGACATCGGGCTGCTCGGCGTCGCGCGCGTGTACTGGACCGTGTTCGACGGGTCGTTCGCCGCCGACCGGGCGGCGGTCGGCGACGTGCTCGTCTCACTCGGGGTCGCGACCGCGCTCCTCGGCGGCGCGATGGCGTTCCTCCAGCGCCACCTGAAGCGCATGCTCGCCTACTCCGTCGTCTGCCACGTCGGGATCATGCTCGCCGGCATCGGCCTGCTCTCGGCCAAGGGGCTCGCCGGCGCTGCCGACGTCCTGCTCGCGCATGGGCTCCTCGTCGCCGGCCTCTTCCTCACGACGGGCATCCTGATCGCCCTGCTGCGGTCGGTGGACGAGCTGCACCTGCATGGGCGCGCTCGCGGGCGGCCATGGCTCGCCGCGCTCTGGTTCGCGGCCGCGGTCGGCCTGGCCGGGCCGCCGTACGTCGGCCTCTACGTCGGTCACGCGGTGATCGACGAGGCCGCCTCGTCCGCCGGGCGCGCGTGGCTGCCGCCGCTGCTCTGGCTAGCGGGTGCGCTCGCGAGCGCCTCGCTGCTTCGGGCCGGCGCGCGCATCTTCCTCGGCCTCGGCACGGATCGCGACAGGCTGCTCGCGCACGAGATGAAGGAGCGCCCGCCCGCGCGCGGGACGCGGCTGGCGGTTCTCGTCCCGGTCACCGCGCTCGTCGTCGTCTTCGGACTGGTCGTCAGCGTCGTCCCCGGCCTGCCGCAGCGCACGGAGGCGGCGGCGGAGCGATTCGGCGACCGGGCTGCGTACGCGAGCTTCGTCCTGCACGGCTCGCCTGCGGTGCACGGGCCGCGGTTGCCGTTCGCGGTCGAGCCCGCATCGCTCGAGAGCATCCTCTACGGCGTCGGCGCGACCGTGCTCGCGCTGGCCCTCGCGGCGTGGGGCCTCTACCGTCCCGAGCTCGGCGGGAGTCGCCTGCTCCTGGCTCCGGCGAGGGTGCTCAAGGCGGTGCACAGCGGCGTCATCGGCGACTACGTCATGTGGCTGACGGTCGGCACGGCGCTCGTCGGGGGCATCTGGGCGGTGACGCTCCGGTGACGAACCAGTACCAGGAGGCATAATCTCGTCATGCCGGTCGCAGCCGTCGCGCTCGCCGTCGCCGCCCTCGTCTCGCAGCCCAACCTGGCCAAGCTCGTCCTCAATCCGAGCGCCGTGGGCCCCGGCTACGTGCTCGTGCAGCGCAGCGACGGAAAGGGTACCGCGCAGCGGACGCTCGACCTGTGCGGGACGAAGAACTACGCGAGCGAGAACTTGCGCAGCGGCAGGCTCCAGGTCGACTACGTGAAGCAGACGAAGACGACGCTGGCGCTCTCCAACGAGGTGGTCACCTACAAGGACGGCGGCGCCGCGCAGGCGATGCGCGAGGTCACTCAGCATGCGAAGACCTGCCCCTCGAAGCCGATCGCGTTCGAGGGCCAGCCGCCGCTCCGGTACACGATCACGCGGATCGTCGATTCGAAGCTCCTTCGCGGTTCCATCGCCCTCCGGATAGACGTGTCCGGAAAGATCAATGGGAAGCCGGCGCACGCGACTCGATTCGCGATCTATCAGCGGCTCGGCAACGTTCTCTCGGGCGTCTACAGCTACGCCGTCAACAGCGTCTCTGCGGCGAAGCAGGAACGATTCGCGCTCCACGCCGCCGAGGCGAGCGCGACGATCCTGCGCCAGGGTGGCCAGGGCGGCGGCCTTCCCGCGTAGATGCATTTAACGCAGCCTTAACCCCCGACGGCGAATGCCGGACGCGTTCGCTGGTACACAGAGTGGACTCCGCTCGGCCGCAGGCCAGCGCGACCGGCGGGAGCATTGAGACGGGGGTCCCGACCGCCTGCCCGGGGCCCCCGACTCAAAAACCCAGTCGCGGAACTCGCGTTCCGCGACTGAAGGTCCCGCTTCGCTTACGAGTCTCGGCGACGGTCTCGTTCTGCTTGGTGCAATGGCCCGTCTCGCAGCGAGCCTCCGAGCGGGCGCTACCCTTTTGCGCCGTGGAGCGGGAGGAGATGCGGCACGGCCGCATTCAGATCGCCGACGAGACCGAGCCGCTCGAGGACGAGGAGCTCTGGAGCGGCGAGGACGACGGCGATCACGCGGGCTGGTATTGCGTCCGCACGGATCCCTTCCCGTGTCCCGCGCCCGGTTGCTCGTACGTCGCGGAGTTCATGACCGCCGCGCATCTCGTGCTCGTGTGGCAGACGCGTGACGACCCGAACCTGCTGCGCCACGCCGGCCGAGCGAAGGAAGTCGGGCGCAACCCGCGCGTCGTTACGTACGAGTCGTCCTTCGGGCCGAGCGCGTCGTACTACGCGTGGGAAGCAGCCGGCCGTCCGGTGCACGGCATCCGCGGCAAGTAGCCGCGTTGATCGAGTCGCACTTCGGCGAATCGGCGCCGCTGAGCGTCGGCATCGAGGAGGAGCTGATGATCCTCGACGCCGAGACGCTTCGGCCCACGGGCGCCGTCGGCGTCCTCGTGCGCGAGGCGGGCGAGCTGGACCTCCCCGGCCGCCTGAAGACCGAGCTGCACGCATCGGTCGTCGAGCTCAACACCGGCATCTCTCCGGACGTGGCGACCGCCGTCGAGAGCCTGCGCGCTCTGCGAGCAGCGGCCGCGCGGATCGCGGCCGCGAACGGGCTCGCCGTCGCGGGCGCAGGCGCGCACCCCACCGCGACGTACGAGTCGTTGCCCGTCGTCCAGGAGGAGCGCTATCTCGCGATGATGCGAGACGTCGGGTACGCCGCGAGGCGCCAGGGCGTCAACGGTTTGCACGTGCACGTCGGCGTCGAGAGCGCGGAGGCATGTTACGAGCGCCTCGAGGCGGTCCTGCCTTGGCTGCCGGTCGTGCTCGCCCTCTCCGCGAACTCGCCGTTCGCAGAAGGCGTCGAGACGGGCATGCTCTCGAACCGGGCGCCGGTGCTCGCCGAGCTTCCGCGCTCAGGCCCGCCGCCCGCGTTCGGCTCGTACGCCGCGTGGGAGGCGTGGGCCGAGCAGCTCGTACAGCTCGGTGTGATCGCCGACTACACGCAGCTCTGGTGGGACGTCCGCCCGCATCCGCGCTTCGGCACGCTGGAGATCCGCATCGCCGACCAGCCGACCGCGCTCGACCGCACGGCGCTGCTCGCCGAAGCGATCGCCGCGCTCGTCGCGCAGGCCGCGCCGCGCACGCAGAACCGCGGCGACTATCTCCAGAACCGCTGGGCGGCCGCGCAGCTCGGCCTCGACGCCGAGCTCATCCATCCGGACGGCGATCGCGTCGTCTCTGCACGGTCGCTCGCACGCGACGTGCTCGGCGGAGAGCCGCCCGGGCCGGAGGCGTTCCGGCAGCTCGAGGTGGCGGCCTCGACCGGGATCGAATCCGTTGCCGCAGACCTCGTGAGCCGGTCGGTAGGCTGAAATCGTGGCAACGCAGACCGAGACGTTGCAGGTGACGGGCATCCGCTGCGAGCGCTGTGTCGCGCGCCTCGCGGCTGCGCTCACGGGACACGCCGGCCTCGAGGCCGCGAACGCGAACCTCATGGGCGAGGTCACGCTCTCCTGGGACGACGAGCAGACGAGCCGCGAGGATCTCCTCTCGGCGCTCGGCAAGGCCGGTTTTCGGGAATCGGCCGCCGCCGCCGCTCGTTAATCCCTGCATGGAGCACTGCTAGGGTGGCCGCGATGGCCGAAGCCCCGCCGGATGCAACGCGCATCGCCGCGGACGCGCGCGATCGGATTCGCTTCGAAGAAGAGGCGCTCGCGCTCTCGGATCAGGTGTACCGGGTCGCGCGGCATCTCGCCGGCTCGCGCGAGGAGGCGGACGATCTCGTCCAGGAGACGTACGTGCGTGCGTTCCGCAGCTGGCGCTCGTACCAGCCAGGCACGAACCTGCGCGCGTGGCTGCTGCGCATCCTCACGAACCTGAACATCGACCGGGGTCGCCGCGCGCAGCGCACGCCCCCGATGCAGGGCCTGGAGGCGAACGACTACTTCCTCTACGACCGGCTCACCGAATCCGACGGCGCGCCGAATGACGAGGAGCGCGTGGTCGAGCGTCTCTCGCAGGACGACATCGTCGCGGCGCTCGCTTCGGTGCCACACGACTTCCGCGACGTGATCGTTCTCGTCGACATCGGCGACTTCAGCTACCAGGACGCGGCGCAGATCCTCGACATCCCGATCGGGACCGTGATGTCGCGGCTGCACCGAGGACGCCGCATCCTGAAGCGCGAGCTGGCCGAATCCGTGCTGGAGGAGGGTTCCTGATGGGCCACCACGACGATCCCTGCGCGCACTGCGAGGAGATGATGCAGCCGTACCTCGACCACATCCTCAGCGACGAGGAGATGCGCGAGGCGGAGCACCATCTCGACGAGTGCGAGTGGTGTCGCAAGCGCTATCGCTTCGAGCAGAGTCTCCGCGTCTACGTGCGCACTGCGGTCAGTGAGCCGATGCCGGTGGAGCTCAAGGAAAAGCTCGCGGCGTTGCGCATCCCCTTGAACTAGCGCAAGAGCTGCTTCGCGTTGCGTGGCTGCGGCGGCTCCCCGCGCGCGAGCTGTCCTTCGACGGAGGCGAGCACCTGCCCGCGCAGCTCGTGTGTCGTCGTCCACCGGTGCGTGATCGGGTACGGCGCCCAGCTCGAGGCCTCGATCGTCCAATCGTCCGTGCGTCGCGCGAACAGCCGCCGGATCTTCCGGAACCGGCCGTCCGGTGGCTGGACGCGCGGGCGGTACGCGTAGATCTCCCACTCGCGCCCGTCCGGGCTCGCCGTTCTCGCTTTCGGCCTAAGGCCGCTCATCGACGTCCCCGGGCGGCGTGAGGTCGTCGCAGGCGACGAGCCGCGCCGGAAGCGCGCGCGCCCCGGAATCGGGGACGAGCGGCCACGCCGCGCGCGCGAGGAGAACCGGATGGAGACGCACGCCGCCGTACGACGCGGCGACGACGTCGCCGCCGTCCGCGCGCCACGACTCGACGATGCGGTCGACCGCGCGCGGATCGAGATGGGGTCCGTCAGCGAGGACGACGACAGCCGCGTCGACGTCCCCGGGAAGCGCCGCGAGCCCGCAGCGCAGCGAAGCCCCGGGCCCGAGCTCCCACCCGGGGCAGCGGACGACGCGCGCGTCCGTGTCGAGCTCGTGCGCGCCGGTCACGACGACGAGGTCGTCGACGGTGCTTGCGCGCAGCGCTGCGAGCACGTGCGGGAGAAGCGCCTGCTGCTTCGGGGGTGTCGTGCCGTAGCGCGACGACGCTCCGGCGGCGAGGACGACGCCGTGGATCAGTTACATCCCGCCAAGGCCGCCCAGCGGTCCTCGACGTTCGCGACGTAGCGCATGCTGATCGGGCCGAGCACGTCGTGGTTCAGATCGATCCTCGTCGGCCCCGCGTTGTAGGCGGCGAGCGCCAAGTCGGTCCGGTTGTAGCGGTCGAGCAGGAGCCGCAGGTACCGGGCGCCGGCGAGGACGTTCGACGCCGGGTCGTTCACGTTCAGCTTCAGCGACGCGCCGGTGGCGGGGAGGACCTGGAGCAGCCCGCGCGCATCCTTCGTCGACACCGCGTTCGGCACGAAGCGCGATTCCACCTGCGCCACCGCGACGAGCATCGAGAGCTGGAAGCCGGTGTCGTTGGCCGCACTCGTGAACGCGGGCCGGAACCTGGACGGGATGGGGCAGCGGTTCGAGGCGAGGCGGCCGGTCGCGGGGAGGGCGGGCAGGTGCGGGACGAAGACGGAGGTCGCAGCCCGGTCGCTGCGAGCGCCCGCGGCGACCGCGCCGCCGCAGGCCACCAGGGCCACGCCGAGCAGAATCAACAGCTTCGTCCGCATCGTGGGGCCGCGGACTTTACCGCAGCTCAGATCATTTGGGCGAGCGCGCGCCCGACGAGCGCCCGGGCGACGTCGACCTTCCAGGCCGTGCGCGGAAGCGGGGTCGCCCCGTCCACGTCCTCCGGGCCGGCGAGCAGCCACGGGATGGGCGCGACCCCGGCGAGCGCGATGCGCGTTCCCCCGCCCGTGCGGGCGGCGGCGACCCCGACCTGCGGGAACGACCATCGCTTGCGGTCCATCGCCTTCAGGTACACGCTCGCCTCCGCCGGAGGCAACTCGACCTCGAGGATCACCTCGCCCGGCTCGAGCGTCGTCGTCCGCCGGTCGACCTCGTCCGGCAGCCGGTACAGCCCGGCGATCCCGAGCTCACGGCGGCTCGTTCGTATGCGCGCGTCGAGCGCGAGCAGCGCCGCGGCGACGTCGGAGGGATGCGCCGACGCGCAGAAGTCGTTCGCGAAGATCGCATGCTCGCGGTGCTCGCCCTCCGCCGCGTGGCAGCGGTCGCCGCCGTGCAGCCGGCACGGGTACTTCAGCCGCCAGTACCAGCAGCGCGTCGACTGGAGCAGGTTCCCGCCCAGCGAGCCCATGTTCCGGAGCTGCGGCGAGGCGGCCAGCCGGCAGGCCTCCCGCAGGGCCTCGGGAATCTGCGGGTCGACCTCCAGCTCGGCCAGCGTCGTCCCGGCACCGATGCGGTCCCCATCCACACCGCGCGGGACGATCCCGCGCACGTCGACGAGCGTCTCTGCCCGGAGGATCCCGTCGCGCAGGAGCGGCACCACCTCGGTGCCGCCGTGCACGAGCAGCCCGCCGTCGAGCTCGCCGAGGCTAGACGGCCGCAGGAGCTCCACGCCGCTCCCTCTCCTTCGCCTCGCGCAGCGCGCGCAGCATCTCCTCACGCGAGATCGGCAGCTCGTACACGTCGGCGCCGGTCGCATCGCGGATCGCGTTCGCGATCGCGGCGGCGATGGGCACGATCGGCGGCTCGCCGAGCCCCTTCGACCCGAGACTCGTCAGGTGCGGATCGGGCTCGTCGATGAACTCGCACATGATCTCCGGCACGTCCGCGATCGTCGGCATGCGGTACGCGTCGAGCGTCGTCGTCAGGATCCGTCCCGTCTCCGGGTCCATCAGCCGGGCCTCGGACAGCGTGTGGCCGATGCCCTGGATGACTCCGCCCTCCACCTGGCTCTCCGCGCCGAGCGGGTTGATGATCCGCCCGACGTCGTGGATCGCGGCGACGCGCTCGACGCGCACCTCGCCGGTCTCGACGTCCACCGCCGCCTCGACGACGTGCACGCCGAACGTGAGCACGCTCATTCCGGCCGGATTCGGCCCGCGCGCGCCCTTGCCGAGGATCTGGACGTTGCCGAGCAGGTCGAGGAACTCCTCGACCGCAACCGACAGGTTGCCGTCCGCCGAGACGATCCGGCCGTCGCGGATGTCGAGCACGCGCTCCTCCAGGTCGTACCGCTGCGCCGCGATCTCGATGACCTGTCGCTTCGCGTCCGCCGCCGCCGCGCGCACGGCGGGCCCCATCGACGGCGTCGTCGACGAGCCGGCGGACAAGGTCGCGAACGGGCCGCGCGACGTGTCGCCGAGCATTACCTCGACCCGGTCGAGCGGAACGCCGAACTCCTCTGCGGCGATCTGCGCCATCGCGGTGCGCGTGCCGGTGCCGATGTCCTGCATCGCCGTGACGACCGCGAGACGCCCGTCGGAGCCGACGCGCGCCCACGCGTACGACGGCGGGCCGCCGCCGCCGTACCAGATCTGGCTCGCCATGCCGACGCCGCGCTTCCACCGCGCGTCCGAGCGCGCGCGCACGTCATGCCGCCGCTCCCAGTGCTTCTCCGCGCGCTCGTAGCACTGTTGGAGGTTCTTCGACGAGAACGGCGTCCCGTCGTTCGACGACGCATAGTTTCGGCGGCGCAGCTCGAGCGGGTCGACGTCGAGTGCGGCGGCGAGCCGGTCGATCAGGCACTCGAGCCCGAACGTGCCCTCGACGAAGCCCGGCGCGCGGAACGCCTTCATCGGCGGCGTGTTGATCTTCGCGGTGTGCCGGACGGTGCGCACGTTGTCGCACGCGTACAGCATCTTCAGCGGGCCTTCCGTCGACGCCGACCAGCCGCCCCAGCCGAGCGCGTTCACATAGTCGCCGCCGAGCGCCACGATCGTCCCGTCGCTGCGGGCGGCGGCGGTGAGCCGCTGAATCGTCGCGTTGCGATTTCCGGCGGCCGTGTTCTCCTCGCGGCGCGTGAGCGCGCAGCGGACGGGCCGGCCCGTCTTGCGTGCAAGCACTGCCGCGGCGAACGTGTACTCGCCCGCGGAGTTCTTGGAGCCGAAGCCGCCGCCCATGTACTCGCACACGACGCGCACGCGGTCGGGCGCGAGCCCGAGCTCGCGCGCCACCTCGTTGCGCACGCCCCAGACGTACTGCGTCGACGTGTACACGTCGAGCCGGTCGCCCACCCATTCGCACACCGACTGATGCGTCTCCATCGAGTTGTGCAGGACGACCTGTGTGCGGTACGTCCCCTGGACGACGACGTCCGCCTCCGCTACGGCACGCTTGAAGTCACCGCGCTCGTATCGCTCCGGCTCGCCGTGCACCGCGCCGCGCTCGACCGCTTCTTCCGGGTCGAGGACGGCCTCCAGCTGCTCCCACTCGATTGCGATCGCGTCCAGCGCCGCGCGGGCCTGGCCGAACGTCTCCGCCGCGACGGCCGCGACGGGCGCTCCCGCGTACCCCGCCTCCTGCTCGAGCCCGGGAGCCTCGCCGGGTCCGACGGCGCCGTGCACTCCGGGGAGCGCCAACGCGGGAGCGAGATCGATCGACGTCACCCGGGCATGCGCGTACGGCGAGCGCAGCACCGCCGCGTGCAGCATCCCCGGGAGCCGGATGTCGGCGGTGTACCGCGCCTCGCCGCGCACGCGCTCGCGCGCGTCCTTGCGCACCGCCGGCCGGCCGACGGCGTCGAGAGGCCCCGCGGGCCATTGCTGTAGCGGATCCTCCTCCACGACGAGCCAGACCTCTTCGAAGTTGCCTTCGACTTCCTTCTCGGTGCGGATCAGTCGCGCCAATGCAGGATCGCCTCCTCGATCTTCGGATACGTGCCGCAGCGGCAGATGTTCCCGGCCATTGCATGCCGTATCTCCTCCGCCGACGGCTCGGGCATCGCCGCGACGAGTGCGGCCGCGGAGACGATCTGCCCGGGCGTGCAAAAGCCGCACTGCACCGCATCGGCGCGCACGAACGCCTCCACGAGCGGGTGGTCCCGTAGGCCCTCGATCGTGGTCACGTCGCCGTCGACCGCATGCGCGAGCGTGATGCACGAGAGCACGGGCACTCCGCCGACCTGCACCGTGCACGCGCCGCAGTGTCCCTCGTTGCAGGCGATCTTCGTCCCCGTCAAGCCGAGACGCTCGCGCAGGACCTCCGCGAGGCTCGCGCCGATGGGCGCGTCGAGCCGGTGCTCGTCGCCGTTGACGGTGAGGCGCAGCTCAGGCATTCGACGTCAGCGCGAGGATGTCTGCGAGATGGATCAGGCGGGAGGTCGTCCGAGCGACGTCCCGTGCCGCCGTCTCGTCCTCCGCTTCGGGCAGCGTGCGCCAGAGCTCGCGGGCGGCGAGCAGCAGGTCGCGAATCTGGACGAGGTCGCCGGGATGCCCGTTGCCCTCGTACGTCGCGTTCAACGCGAGCCCGAGCGCGCCGAACGAGTCCTGCTGGCGGATGAAGAGCAGCGGGAACGCCATCGACAGGTACTGGTGGATCCGCGCGAGCGGCATCGGCTGCGAGAGCGTCGCCGATCCCTGCGGGGTGGACGGCTCGAGCGGCGGCTCGCCGTCGGCGATTCGCACTGCATTGCCGGCGAGCATGTCTCTGACCTGCGGCTCGGTGAGCCCCGACGCGCGCGCCGTGCGGAGCGCGATGAGCAGCGAGTTCGGCTGCGAGCCGTACGGATAGTCGGACGCGTACACGACCTGCTCCGGCGGCACGAGGTGGAAGAAGCCGAGGAGGTCGATCGCGCTCCACACGGACGTGTCGAAGAACACGCCCGCCTTGCCGGCGAAACGCGCTGCGAGGCCGGAGAGGTCGGCGATGCCGGCGTGCGCGATGATCAGCTGCGCTTCCGGATAGGCGTTCACGAGCCGGTACAGGTTGTCCGCGATCGGCGGCAGGCCGCGCCCGCCGTGGATGAGGATCGGCACGCGCCGCTCGGCGGCGATCGCAAACACGGGCGCGAGCCGCTCGTCGTCGAGCAGGAACTTCTGCGCGCGCGGGTGGAGCTTGATCCCGCGAGCGCCGCGGTCGAGGCAGCGCTCGGCCTCGGCGATCGGGTCCTCGCTCAGGTCGAGGCGGACGAACGGGATCATCCGGCCCTGGGACCGCTCGGCGAACGCCAGCGTGCGGTCGTTCCCGGCGCGAAAGCCGGGATGGCGGTCGGGCTCGTCGAGGCAGAAGACGTTGCAGCGGGACATCCCGTACCGGTCGAGCATCCCCTCGAGCTCCTCGTACCGCCCGATCATGCCGTCGATGTCGTTGCCGAGGTGCGTGTGGGCGTCGAAGACGTCCGCGCCGGAGGGCAGCTCGGTGCGCAGCTGCGCCTCGAAGACGGAGAAGAGCTCGCGTGCGCGTTCCAGCGGCTCCATCAGCCGACTGTACCCAGCGTGGTTACCCGAACGTCGCGGACAGGATCCGGCTGAGGAACACCGGTTCGGGCACGGAGCCGTCCCACTGCGGCGCGCCGTTGACCACGATGCGGGGCACGGCCCACACTTCCATCTCCGCGGCGAGCACCGGAAACTCGGTCGCCTCGATCGCGGTCGCCCGGATGCGCGGCGATGCGAGCGCGGCCTTGTACGCCAGCAGCACGGCCGGCGGGCAGTG
>DASUIG010000025.1:0-25890 GCA_036273155.1 Gaiellaceae bacterium
CGCCGGCAGCGACAGGCGCTGCGCGAGCGCGCGCAGGCGAGCCTCCCCGCGCGGATGCGTCAGCAGGTCGCCGGTGATCGCGACGAGATCGGGCTTCCGCTGCGCCGTCCAGTCGACCGCGCGCTCCACCGCATGCGCCCCGCGCGACGGCACGCCGAGGTGGAAGTCCGAGAGGTGCGCTATCCGCAGGCCGTCGAGCTCCGGCGGCAGCCCAGGGACGCCGACGTCGAGCTCGCGGAACCGCACCCAGCCGGCCTCGAACCAGCCCCAGCCGAGGCCCACGGCCGCAACGGAGCCGAGAACAGATCCGGCGCGGCGCCTGAAGGCAGCCGCGCCGGAGTCCACCCCACCAGTCATGAGATGCCGCAACGGCGGCAAACCTGCGCGCCGCTCAGACTTCGAGCTTCTGAAGCGCCGGGCGGGGATCGACGATGTGACGCTTGAACTTCAGCTCCGAGTCCTCGAGCCCGGCAGCGACGCCGACGAGCTGGGAGAGGTGCAGGATCGGCATCCCGAACTTGCGCCCCGTCGAGGCCTCGAGCTTCTGCTGCCAGGCATCGAGCGAGAGGTGGCAGAGCGGGCACGGCGTGACCATCACGTCGGCGCCGGCCTCCATCGCCTGCTCGACGGGCTGGATCAGCTCGCCCATCGCGGTCTCCTCGCGCGCCTGGATGATCGGGAACCCGCAGCACTTGATCTTCGCGGGATAGTCGATCGCCTCGCCGCCGCACGCTTGGATGATCCGCTCGAGCGACCACGGGCGGTCGGGATCCTCGAACTGCATGATCTTCGACGGGCGCAGGATCTGGCAGCCGTAGAACGGCGCCACCTTCAGGCCCTTCAGTCCCTTGTGCGCCGCGACCTTGAGCAGCTCGTAGCCGTCGCCCTCCGCGATCTCCCACAGCAGATGGCGCACCTCGACCTCGCCGCTGTATGCGGGAACGCCGACGGCGGCGAGGTTCTTGTTCACGCGCTCGCGCAGCGTGTCGTCGCCCTTGAGCATGAAGTTCGCCTGGCGAAGGTTGAGCGTGCAGACGTTGCAGACCGTGAGCAGCGTGTCGCAGCCGGTCGCCTCCGCATAGGCGAGGATGCGAGCGTTCAGGTGGAGGTAATAGTCGGGCTCGGCCTCGTGGATGTCGCCCGCACCGCAGCACGTGACCGACTCCAGCTCGACGAGCTCGAGGCCGACGCGCGGCGCGAGCGCCTGCGTCGACGTGTCCAGCTCCTTCGCCGACAGCGACGCGAGGCAACCTTTGTAGTACGCAACTCTCTTCACTCGGTGCCCTCCGGTAGGTATGGCTTCGGGAACGAGCCCGGCCCGTACGGATCGCGGCCCTCCTCGACATCGTGCGCGAGCTTGGCGAGTGCATGTTCGCCCTGCACCTGGCCGAGCGCGCCGCCACGGCCCTGTTCGCGCACCAGCTTGCGTAGATTGCGCGCCTCGGCGACGTCCTTCGCCACGTGGGGCGGGAACGCCAGCCCCGCCTTGTTGTGCTTCACGAGGTTCATCGCGAACTTCATCTGCTTCACCGACGAGACGATGCCCTGTGTCTTCGGCACCAGCTCCGTCTCCCGCAGCCAACCCGTCGTCTCGGACGAGCGGACGAACCACTTCGCGTGCTTCGCGCCCATGTCGCGGTCGATGCCGTTCGCGATCGACTCGGCGCCGAGCTTCGCGATCGCCTCGCGTGGATCGACGCCCTTCGGGCACCGTTCGGTGCAGAAGTAGCAGCGCGTGCACTCCCAGATCCCGTGCTGGCCGCCGTACTCCTCGAGCCGCTCGATCTTCGACCCGTCGCGCGGGTCGCCGACGAAGCGCATGCCTTTCGCCAGCGCCTGCGGGCCGAGGAAGTCGGGATCGGACTCCATCGCGTTGCACTCCGATACGCAGCAGCCGCAGTTGATGCAGAGCGATTCCTTGTGCACGACGTTCATCCGGTCCTGCGAGATGCGGTACTCCTTGCCGTCCTCCGGCCGTTCGTATCCGGGCTGCAAGTACGGCTTCATCGCCCTGAACTTCTGCCAGAACGGGTCCATGTCGACGACGAGGTCCTTGACGATCGGAAGGTTTCCCATCGCCGAAATCGTCGGCACGCGCCCGGCCTGCGCGATGTCGTACATGCGCGTCTTGCACGCGAGGACGGCGGCGCCGTCCATGCGCATGCCGCACGAGCCGCAGATCATCATGCGACAGCTCTTGCGGAACGCGAGCGTCCCATCCTGGGTGTCCTTGAGGATGTCGAGGCAGTCGAGAAGCGTCGCCCACTCGGGCGCGTCGAGCTCGTATTCCTTCAGCGCCCGCTCGCCCGAGGACGAGTCGTACCGCCAGATCTTCAGCGCAACCTTCATCAGGCGCCAACTCCTCCCAGGTCGGGTATCGATCCGCTCTTCGACTCGTACACCCGCGCGGCAGGCGGGGCCGCCGCGGTCACCTTCTCGCCGAACTTGGACAGGTCGACCGTGACCGACACCTTCGGGCTCGACTGCGCGACGACCACGCGATGGATGTAGCCGTCGCTTCCGACCCAGACGTCGTAGCCGCTGACCGTTCCGGTCGTCGCCTGCACCTTGTAGTGCGTGCCGACATCGTCGGTGCCGACCTTCGACGCGCTCTTCAGGGCCTGGAGCCGCTTCAGCTGGGCGCCGGGATCCTGCGCGAGCAGCGACTGGAGGTCGAGCCCGGGAACGCGCAGCTTCCGGAGGTCGAGCTTCAGCCACTTCTTCCCGCCGGGCAGGCCGGACGTGAGGAGCGGCGACTGGAGATAGAGGGCGGACCCGACGAGCACCTCGTCGACCGTCGTCGCGACGGGGCCGGCCTTGACGTTCAGGTGCATCGAGCCGCGCGCGCCCCTGATGTCGAAAGCGCCCGTCCCGCTGAGCGCGACCGCCTGGCCGGAGGCCTCCGCGTTCGCCGACAGCGCGAGCGACTCGGTGCCGGCGGCGTATGTCTTCTGCGCAGCCGCCTTGACCGCGTCGATCGGTGCGGCGCTGGAGCTCGACGTCTTGGAGCCGCCGCCGCCGCCGCAGGCGGCGAGCGCGAGCGGAAGCACTGCCAGCGCGAGCGCGCGACGCATCAGTAGGTGCGCTCCTTCGGCTCCCACTTCGTCATGCGCACCGGCTTGGTCGAGAGCTCGGGGCGGCCGTCGCGCCAGTGCACGATCGTGTGATGGAGGAAGTTCTCGTCGTCGCGCGTCGGATAGTCGTACGGGCGCGCATGTGCGCCGCGACTCTCCTTGCGCGCGAGGCCGGCGGCGATCATGCACTCTGCGAGCTCGAGCAGGAAGCCGAGCTCGAGCGCCTGCGTCAGGTCGCTGTTGAACACATCGCCCTTGTCGTCGACGACGATGCGCTCGTAGCGCTCGCGCAGTCCGGCGATGATCTCGCCCTGCTGCTGCATCTGGCCCTCGCGGCGGAAGACGCCGAAGTTCTCGTGCATCGTCGTCGCAAGCTCGTCACGGATCTTCCACGGCCGCTCCCCCTCGGTGCGATCGAGGAGGACGCGCAGCGCGCGTTCTGCGTCGCGCTCGGCGGACTCGGGCACGGCGACCGCCGTGTTCGAAAGAGCCCATTCAGCGGCATGCCGGCCGGCGCGCTTGCCGAACGTGATCGTCTCCATCAGAGCGTTGCCGCCGAGGCGGTTCGCGCCGTGGACGGAGACGCAGGCGCACTCCCCCGCCGCGTAGAGCCCCTCGAGATCGGTCCTGCCCCACACGTCGGCCTCGACGCCGCCCATGTGATAGTGCGCGCCCGGGCGCACGGGAATCGGCTCGAAGATCGGGTCGATGCCGACGAACGTCATCGACAGCTCGCGCGTCCCCGGCAGGCGCTCGATGATGCGTTCCGCACCGAGGTGGCGCAGGTCGAGGAGGACGTTGCCATCGACGCCGCGGCCCTCGTCGATCTCCGTCTGCTCTGCACGCGAGATGACATCGCGCGACGCGAGCTCCATCGCATTGGGCGCGTAGCGCTTGAGGAAGCGCTCGCCGTCCTTGTTGGCAAGGAACGCGCCCTCGCCGCGGCAGCCCTCCGTGATGAGCACGCCGGTCGGCGCGAGCGTCGTCGGATGGAACTGCATCATCTCCATGTCCTTCAGCGCCGCGCCGATGCGCAGCGCCATCGCCATCCCGTCGCCCGTGCAGGAGTACGCGTTCGTCGTGCCGACATAGAGCCGTCCCGCGCCGCCCGTCGCGAGGATGACGGTCTTCGCGCCGATGGTCTTCAGCCCGCCGTTCAGCAGGTCCCAGCAGATGACGCCCTGGCAGCGGCCCTCGCCGACGACGAGCTGCCAGGCGAAGAACTCCTCGTACACCGGGATGTCGCGCCGGCAGACCTGCTCGTACAGCACCTGGATGAGGACGTGCCCCGTGATGTCCGCTGCATACGCCGTCCGGGGCGCGCCGGCGGCGCCGAACGGTCGCTGCGCAATGCGCCCGTCCTCCGTGCGCGAGAAGACCGCGCCCCAGTTCTCGAGCTGGTATACGTCGCCCGGAGCCTCGTCGCAGAGAATCTCGATCGCGTCCTGGTCGCCGAGATAGTCGGAGCCCTTGACGGTGTCGTACGCGTGGATCTCGGGGTTGTCCTCCGAGGCGTTGCCGAGCGCGGCGTTGATCCCGCCCTCGGCAGCGCCGGAGTGCGAGCGCGTCGGATGGATCTTCGAGATCATCGCGACGTCCGCGCCGGCGTCGAACGCCTCGATCGCGGCGCGCATGCCGGCGCAGCCTGCGCCGACTACGAGAACATCGTGCTCTCCGATCACCGCTGAATGACGCTAGCGCAACCGGAGCGGCGGCCGCGCTAGAACCGCGGCCCCGCCTGGGCCAGCTCGGGCTCGTCGAAGCGCTCGAAGTTGTCCCGGAACATCTGGGCCAGCTCCCGCGCCTTCCGGTCGTAGGTCTCCGGGTCGCTCCAGGTGCTGCGCGGGTCGAGCAGGCTCGGCTCGACGCCCGGCACCGCGAGCGGCACGCGGAAGCCGAAGACCGGGTCGACGCGGTACTCGACGTCCTCGAGCCCGCCGGAGAGCGCGGCATGGAGCAGGGCGCGTGTGGCCGCGATCGGCATGCGGACGCCCTCGCCGAACGGGCCGCCCGTCCAGCCGGTGTTCACGAGCCAGACATCCGAGCCGTGCTCGTCGAGCTTCTTGCCGAGCATGTCGGCGTACATCGACGGCGGCTGCGGCAGGAACGGGGCGGCAAAGCACGTCGAGAACGTCGGTTGCGGCTCGGTGATCCCGATCTCCGTGCCCGCGAGCTTCGACGTGAACCCGGAGAGGAAGTAGTAGAGAGCCTGCTGCCGGTCGAGCCGCGCGAGCGGCGGGAGGATCCCGAATGCGTCTGCGGTGAGCATCACGACGGCCGACGGGTGGCCGGCACGTTTGTCCGGATGCGCGTTCGCGATCTGCTCGAGCTTGTACGCCGCGCGCGTGTTCTCCGTCTTCGAGGCGTCGTCGAGGTCGAGGCGGCCGCGCTCGTCGATGACGACGTTCTCGAGGATCGTCCCGAACGTGCGCGTCATGCGGTAGATCTCCGGCTCCGCCGTTTCCGAGAGCTTGATCACCTTCGCGTAGCAGCCGCCCTCGAAGTTGAAGACGCCGCTCGTGCCCCAGCCGTGCTCGTCGTCGCCGATGAGCGCTCGCTCGGGATCGGCGGAGAGCGTCGTCTTCCCCGTGCCGGACAGGCCGAAGAAGATGGCGGAGCGGCCGTCGTCGCCGACATTCGCCGAGCAGTGCATCGGCAGGACGTTTTCGAGCGGCAGGCGGTCGTTCATGACGCTGAAGATCGACTTCTTGATCTCGCCCGCGTAGAACGTCCCGCCGATCAGCACCTCGGTGCGCGAGGGGTGCAAGACGATGAACGTGCCGGTGCGCGTGCCGTCCTCCTCGGGAATGGACTCGAGCCCCGGGGCGTGCAGGACGAGCGCCTGCGGCGCGAAGCCCTGCAGCTCGTCCGGCGTCGGATCGATGAACATCGTGCGTGCAAACAGCGCGTGATACGGGTGCGTCGTCACGACGCGCACGGCGACGCGGTGCGCGGGGTCGGCGCCGGCGAACGCGTCGACGACGTAGAGCGTCGGCTCGTGCGCCAGGAAGTCCGCGACCTTCTCTCGCAGGTGCCCGAACGACTCTTCGCCGATCTCCTGGTTGCCGCCCCACCAGACGCGCTCCTCGGAGCCGGACTCGCGGACGACGAACTTGTCCTTCGGCGAGCGCCCCGTGTACCGGCCGGTGTCCACGACCATCGGCCCGCCCTCGCCGATGCGCGCCTCGCCGCGCGCGATCGCGTGCTCGTAGAGCATCGGGGTGCTCGGGTTCGCCACAACGTGCCCGGTGGGCGTGATCCCGTGGATGCGGAGGTTCACGCCACCGCGAACGTCCATCGTCGTCACCCTCCTATCGTACGCACGATGGGCGACTGGCCGCGCAGCGACCGCGCGATCGCGCTCAGGACCTGACTTCGGCCGCGCCGGCGCCGATGGCTTCAGCCTCGGGCGGGATGGTCTCGGTGCGCACGACGAGGGCGACGCAGGCGAGCACGAGCAGCGCGCCGACGGCAATCGTCCAGGTGAGCGACTCGTGCAGGACGATCGCGCCGAGTGCGATGGCGACGATCGGATTCACGTACGCATAGGTCGCGACCGTTCCCAGCGGCGCGTTGTCGAGCAGCCACACGTACGCGGTGTAGCCGACGAGCGAGCCGAAGGTCACGAGGTAGAACCAGCCGAAGATCGAGCGCGCGGAGAAGTCTCCGAAGTGCGGGTGCGTCGTCGCGAGGCCGATCGGGAGCAGAATCGCGCCGCCGACGAGCATCTCGATCGACGTTGCGGCGAAGGAGTCCGCAGGCATCGGCAGGCGGCTGGAGAGGAACGAGCCGGTCGCCCACATCACCGCCGAGACGACGACGATGAGCATCGCCCACAGGGGCGCACCGCCGCTCGGGCGGACGAGCAGCGCGAGACCGGCGAAGCCGACCCCTACGCCTGCGAGCGTCGCCGCGGGCGGGCGGTCGGAGCCGAGCGTCCGCAGCACGACGACCCACAACGGAACGGAGCCGATGACAAGAGAGGACACGCCGGTGGCGACGTGCCGCTCTGCGATGAAGAGGACCGCGTTCGCACCGGGGAGGAGCGCGCCGACGAGCGCGGCGGACGCGAGCTCGACCGGACGGACGCGCAAGACGCCCGGTCCGCGGCGCCAGGCGGTGAACGCGGTCATCAGCAGGCCGGCGGCGACGAAGCGCGTGCCGACCGCGAACAGCGGCGGAATCGTCTCGCCCGCGAGCTCGATCCCGAGGTAGGTCGAGCCCCAGATGAGGTAGACGGTCCCGAGCGCGACCCAGACCTTCGTCCTGTGCGGCACAGGCCAACACTGCCCGTTCCGGCGCAGGCTGGGCGAGCCTGGCGTCGAACACACGAGCGTGGACGCCCACACGGCCGCCGCGCGCTTCCTCGACTCGCCCGCGCTCTCGGATGGGACGCGGCGCGCCTACGGCTACGACGTGAACGAGTTCTGCCACTGGCTGGACCTGCGCGGCACGAAGCTGGACGACGTCGACATCCGCGTGCTCGTCGACTACGTCACGCACCTCGGCGCGGCCCGTCCCGGCCGGCGGCCGCAGAAGCTGGCGTCCGCGACAATCTCGCGGAAGCTCGCCGCCGTCCGTGCGTTCCTCCGTCATGCCCTCGGGCCGGCGCGCGTTCCCGACGCGGTGCTCGGGCCGCGCCGCACACGCCGCCTGCCGGACGCCCCGCGGGCTGCCGAGGTGGAGTCCTTGCTGGCAGCGCTCGAGGGCGACGGCCCGATCCCGCTGCGCAACCGCGCCCTCGTCGAGCTCGTGTACTCCGCCGGCCTGCGCAGCGCGGAAGCCGTCGGCCTCGACCTCGGCGACGTCGACTTCGAGCAGGAGCTCGTGCACGTGCGGCTCGGCAAGGGTGCGAAGGACCGGGTCGTCCCGCTCGGCGAGGAGGCGGCGCACTGGATCGCGCGCTACCTCCGCGACGCGCGACCGGAGCTCGCCCACGGCGCGGAGAACGCACTCTTCCTCTCCGCGCGCGGCAAGCGGCTCGACACGAGCACGCTCCGCCGCCTCGTCCCGCACCCGCACCGTCTGCGACACGCGTTCGCCACGCACCTGCTCGAGGGCGGCGCCGACCTGCGGACGATCCAGGAGCTGCTCGGGCACAGCTCGCTCTCGACCACCCAGGTGTACTCGCACGTGGACGCACGACGCCTGCGCCGCGTGTACGACCACGCGCACCCACGCTCATGAGCGACGATCGCGCCGTCGACTCGTTCCTCGCGCTCTCGGCGACGCGGCTCGCGCCGCGGACGGTCGACGCCTACCGGCGCGATCTCGCGGACGTCGCCGCATTCCTCGAGGGCTCGCCGGACAAGGCGACGCCCGAGCGGCTGGCCGCGTACGTCGCGAGCATGCGCGCCCGCGGCCTCGCCGCGACGACGATCGGTCGCCGCATCGCCGCCCTGCGTTCCTTCTATCGCCATCAGATGCTCATCGGCGCACGCGCCGACAATCCGGCCGCGGATCTCGAGCTACCGCGCCGCGCGCGCACGCTGCCGCGCACGCTCTCGCCGGGCGAGGCCGAACGGCTGATCGAAGCGGCGTCGGGAACGGCGCCGCGGACCCTGCGCGACCGCGCGCTCGTCGAGCTCATGTACGGCGCCGGCCTCCGCGTCAGCGAGGCGGTGGGGCTCGACCGCTCCGCAGTCGACCTCGAGGGCCGGCTCGTCCGCTGTCTCGGCAAGGGCTCGAAGGAGCGCGTCGTCCCGATCGGCCGCGAGGCGGTGGACGCCCTGCGCCGCTATCTCGCCCGCGGGCGGCCGTATCTCGACCGCCGCCACCGCCCGGAGCTCTTCCTCAACGCCCAGGGCGGCCCGCTCACGCGCGCGGGCGCGTTTCTCATCCTGCGCAAGCTCGCAGCCACGGCAGGCCTCGAGCCGGATCGCGTCCATCCCCACCTCCTGCGGCACTCCTTCGCCACCCACCTGCTCGAGGGCGGAGCCGACCTGCGATCAGTCCAGGAAATGCTCGGACATGCCGATCTATCCACCACCGAGCGGTACACCCACGTATCCGATCGGCGGCGTCGGGAGTTGTTCTTTCAGGCGCATCCACACGCGCGGAAGAAGGCTTGAGATGACGATCAACCTCCACATCGTGATGCTCGCCATCCTCACCGTCGGGATCGGCTGGATGATGATGACGGCCGGGGTGCAGAAGAGCGCCCTGGAGTGGCGACGCCGGCGGCGGATCTGCCCGTCGTGCGGCCGCGAGATCCATGCTCGCGTCTGCACCACCTGTTCCTCCTAGCGGCGCGGCACCCGTCGCTTCAGCTGCTGCGCGACGCCTGCCGCCGACTTGCGCAGTTGCGCGTCCACCTCGTCGTCGCCGGCGAGGCCTTCGAGCAGCACGATCGTGTCCCGCTGCGGCGAGCCGTTCTTCAGCGCAAGGACTGCGAGCCGGCGGACCGCCTCGTTCCCGTCGCCGCTGACGAGCGAGTGCAGCAGCGGACGCACCCCGTTGACCGTCGACGGATGGTCGCGGGAGAGCATCTCGACCGACAGGAGCGCCGATCCGCGACAGGCGGGGCTCTCGTCGTCGAGCCCGCGCCGCAGCAGCTCCTCCTTCGCACGCCAGTGGAACTGCCCGATGGCGCGGTAGGCGACCGCGCGCTCGCGGAAGTCCTGGCTGCGGGCCGCCGACTCGAGCTCGTCGCCCCACTCAGCGCGCAGGCCCGCGAGCTCGCGCTCGGATCCCTCCTGTGCGAGCGCGTCGGCCCGCGCGGCCGCTTCCTGCAACGTCACGAGGCGGACTCTAAATACACTGCTGACTCGTGGCCCACCGAGTCGTACTCATTCCCGGCGACGGGACGGGGCCCGAGCTGACCGAGGCGACGCGCCGCGTCCTCGAGGCCACCGGCGTCGACTTCGACTGGGAAGTGCGCGAGGCGGGCGCCGACGTCATGGAGCAGTACGGCGGCAATCCGCTCCCTCCCGAGGTGCTCGAAGCGATCCGCGACACGGGCGTCGCCCTGAAAGGCCCGATCACGACGCCGGTCGGCGGCGGCTTCCGTTCGGTCAACGTCGCGCTCCGGAAGGAGCTCGACATGTACGCCCAGGTGCGCCCGATCAAGAGCTATCCCGGCGTGCGCTCCCGCTTCCAGGACGTCGACCTCATCATCGTGCGCGAGAACACCGAGGATCTGTACGCGGGCATCGAGTACGAGCAGGGCACCCCGGACGCCGAGGAGCTGATCCGCTGGATCGAGTCGAAGGGCGGGCAGCTGCGCCACAGCGACGCGGGCATCTCGATCAAGCCCATCTCCGTCACCGGTACGCGCCGCATCTTCGAGTTCGCCTTCGACTACGCGCGCAAGAACAACCGCAAGAAGATCACGGCCGTGCACAAGGCGAACATCATGAAGTTCAGCGACGGCCTCTGGCTGCGCGTCGCGCGCGAAGTCGCCGCCGAGAACGAGGACATCCAATTCGACGACCGGATCGTCGACAACATGTGCATGCAGCTCGTCCAGCGGCCGGAGGAATACGACGTGCTCGTGCTGCCGAACCTGTACGGCGACGTCCTCTCCGATCTGTGCGCCGGCATGATCGGCGGCCTCGGCATGGCGCCGGGCGCGAACTACGGCGACGACGTCGCCGTATTCGAGCCGACGCACGGCTCGGCGCCGAAGTACGCGGGCCAGAACAAGGTGAATCCGATGGCGCAGCTGCTGTCGGGGATGCTCATGCTCCGCCACCTCGGCGAGCAGGGCGCCTCGATGCGGCTCGAGCGGGCGATCGCGGACGTGATCGCCGAGGGCGCCAGCGTGACCTACGACATGAAGCCGGCCCGCGACGATCCGACCGCGGTCGGGACGAGCGAGGTCGCCGACGCGATCATCGACAAGCTGGAGGCTGGAGTAACCGCATGAGCGAGAGACGGAAGATCACTGTGGTCGGCGCAGGCAACGTCGGCGCGACGTGCGCGCAGGTGCTGGCGACGCGCGACTACGCGGACGTCGTCCTCGTGGACATCAAGGAGGGCCTGCCGCAGGGCAAGGCGCTCGACGTCAACCAGATGGGCGCCGTCCTCGGCTACGAGCCGAACGTCACCGGCTCGAACAGCTACGAGGAGTCGGCCGGATCGACGGTGGTCGTGATCACCGCAGGCCTCCCGCGCTCCCCCGGCATGTCGCGTGACGACCTCGTATCGACGAACGAGAAGATCGTCGGCTCGGTGACCGAGCAGGTGGTGGCCCGTAGCCCGGACGCAATCCTCATCGTCGTCTCCAATCCGCTCGATGCGATGTGCCACGTGGCGCGGAACGTCTCCGGCCGGCCGAAGGAGCGCGTCTTCGGGATGGCGGGGATCCTCGACACCGCGCGCTTCTCCACGTTCATCGCCTGGGAGACGGGCTCGTCGGTGAAGGACGTGCAGGCAACCGTGCTCGGCGGCCACGGCGACCAGATGGTCCCGGTCGTCTCCGCTACGACGGTCGGCGGCATCCCGCTGCGCAAGCTCGTTTCCGACGATCGCATCCAGTCGATGGTCGAGCGCACCGCGAAGGGCGGCGGCGAGCTCGTCAACCTGCTCGGCACCTCGGCCTGGTACGCGCCCGGCGCGGCCGCAGCGCAGATGGTCGACTCGATCATGCTCGACGAGAAGCGCGTGCTCCCGTGCACCGCGTATCTCGAGGGCGAGTACGGGATCGACGGCCTGTACATGGGCGTGCCGGTCAAGCTCGGCGCGCGCGGCATCGAACAGATCGTCGAGCTCGACCTCTCCGACGACGAGCGTGCGGCGCTGCAGGCCTCGGCCGAGGCCGTCCGCGAGGTCGTCGGCGTCCTGACGACGTAGTGGCGGGGCACTGGGCGTGGACCTCGGGCTGAGCGGTCGCACGGCGCTCGTCTGCGGCGCGTCGTCCGGGCTCGGCCTCGCGAGCGCCGAGGCGCTTGCGGGCGAGGGCGCAAACGTCACGCTCCTCGGCCGCCGCCGCGACCTGCTCGAGCGCGAGGCGGAGCGGATCGGCGGGCTCGCCGTCCGCGGCGACGTCACCGCGCCTCGCGACCTCGAGCGGGCCGTGGAGCAGACCGTCACCGCCTTCGGCGGGATCGACGTCCTCGTCTGGAACGGTGGCGGCCCACCGCCGGGCACCGCGCTCGACGTCACGCCCGAGTCGCTCGCGGAGGCGCTCGAGCTCCTGCTCGAGCCGGCGGTGCGACTCGTCCACCTCTGCCTTCCATACCTCGAGCGGAGCCCCGCCGGCCGCATCGTCGCCATCACGTCGATCGCCGCGAAGGAGCCGACCCGGCACCTCGCCCTCTCGAATGCATTCCGGCCCGCCGTCTCCGGCTGGCTGAAGACGCTCGCCGGCGAGCTCGGCCCCAAGGGCATCACGGTCAACTGCGTCGCACCCGGCCGGATCGCGACAGCTCGCCTCGAGCACCTGTATCCGGACGGCCCGAGCGAGGCCGACCTCGGCGACATCCCGCTGGGCCGCTGGGGCGAGCCGCGCGAGCTCGGCGACGTCGTGTGCTTCCTCGCCGGCGATCGCGCGCGCTACGTCACCGGGCAGACGATCGCCGTCGACGGCGGCCTGCAGCGGGCGCTCTTCTGATGCGGCGCCAGGTCGGCCCGGCGCAGATCGCCGGCGCCCTCGTCGGCCTCGTCGTGGTCGCCGCGATCGTGCTGTATCTCGTCCCCTCGAACGACTACCTCCTGCTGCCCGACCGCGCCCACCCGGTTGCACCGCTCGTGCGCGTCCAGGGCGCGCATCCGGCGAAAGGGCCGGGCGGGATCTACTTCGTCGACGTGTTCGAGCGCCGCGCGAACATGCTCGAGTCGCTCTTCCCGTTCATCCGCTCGGGTGCGACGCTCGTCCCGGCGAAGCTGATCGTGCCGCCCGGCTCGAACGACCAGCAGGTGCGCCGCGCCGATCTGCAGGAGATGCGCATCTCGCAGCGCATCGCCGCCGCCGTCGCGCTGCGCCGGCTCGGTTACCACGTCATTGCTTCGCCCGACGGCGTCATCGTGAACGCGATCGATCTCGGCAGCCACGCTGCCGGCAAGCTGCAGCCGGCGGACGTGATCGATGCGCTGAACGGCAAGCCGACGCTGACCGTCGCCGGGCTTCGGCAGGCGCTCGTGCCCATCCATCCCGGTGCGGTCGTGACGCTCGGCGTCGACCGCGGCTCGCAGAAGCTCACGCTCCGCGTCGAGACGGTCCGCGATCCGTTCGACGCGAAGCGCGCGATCATCGGCTTCGCGCCCGACCAGGCCGCGAACATCCAGCTGCCGATCCGCGTGCGGATCGACGCCGGCAACGTGGGTGGCCCGTCGGCCGGCCTTGCGTTCGCCCTCCAGGTGATGGAGGCCCTCGGCCGGAACGTCGACCGCGGCTACCGGGTCGCGGCCACCGGCGAGATGAAGCTCGACGGCAGCGTGGCCGCGATCGGCGGGGTCAAGCAGAAGACGTACGGCGCCCGCGAAGCCGGCGCGGACGTCTTCCTCGTGCCCGCCGCTGGGGATAACGCGGCGCAGGCGAGGCGCTACGCGCACGGCCTCCACATCATCGCTGTGCGCAGTTTTCAACAGGCGTTGCACGCCCTGGCAACCCTGCCGCGAAAGGGCTAGAAACAGCACTTTTCGGCGGGTTGGAATCTGCCGGAAACTCGTTAGTTTTCGTCTCCGGCAACGCTTTCATGCGGCCTCGAACGGCCCTATGATCGCTCCTCGTCCCCCGCTGTTCCACATCGATCAAAAGGCCCCGTGAGCAAAAAGACAAAAGCAACCTGCAACGATTGCTACTTCCGCAGCGCCGGTCTGTGCGCACTCCCCGGCGAAGAGATCTGTCCCACCTTCCGCCTCATGGCGGCCGGCCATCTCGCTCCCCCGCCGCAGCCGCGACTCGTCGCCCGGCCGCTGGCCGCCGCCAACGCGGCGTAAGATCCTCGCGTGCGCTTCCTGCGCAGGCAACGAGACGCAGCCGGCCAGCTCGAGGAGCACTGGCAGCCGAAGGTCTACGCGCGCCTGATCGTGCTCGCGCTCGTCATCGCGTACGCGATCGCGTTCATCCTCGAGAACGGCAAGCACGTGTCCGTGCACTTCGTGTTCGCGACGACGAGGGTCTCGATCGTCTGGCTCATCCTGCTCAGCCTCGCGCTCGGCGCGATCGGCGGGATCCTGCTCGGGCAGCTAGACCGTCGGCGCAGGCGTCTGCGCCGCGGCGAGTAGCGGCGCGAGCCGCGCGACGCCGTCTGCGATCTCGTCCGGCGAGACGAAGCTGAACGCGAGCCGGAGCGAACGTCCGCCGCCGCCGTCGGAGAAGAAGTCCTGGCCGGCCACGAAGGTGACGCCCGCCGCCTCCGCGGCCGCGAGTGAGGGCGCGTCGTGCGGGAGGTCGACCCAGACGAAGTAGCCGCCTTCCGGCCGGCTCCACGTTGCGTCCTCCGGCAGGTTGCGCTCGAGCGCCTCGAGCATCGCGTCCCGGCGAGTGCGCAGCAGACCGCTGACGCGCTCGACGTTCGGCTTGAAGTTGCCGCGGCGCAGGAACTCGTGCACCGTCGCCTGCGCGAGGAACGGGGGCGAGATGTACGTCGACACCGCGAGCGCCTCGATCTGCGCGGCGAGCGGGGCCGGCAGCACGAAGTAGCCCACGCGGACACCGGGCGCGATCGTCTTCGAGAAGGAGGACGCGTACGTGACGTTGACGCCGCCCTCGAGCTCGAACAGGGTCGGCAGCGGCTCGCCGTCGTAGCGGACGAGCCCGTACGGGTCGTCTTCGAGCACGAGCAGGTCGTGCTCGCGCGCGAGCTCGACCACGCGGCGCCTGCGCTCCTCCGAGAGGGTGCGCCCGCTCGGGTTCTGGAAGGTGGCGATCGTGTACAGGAACGCGGGCTTGGGCCCCGAGGCGAGCGCCTGCTCGAGAGCCTCCGGCTGGAGCCCGTCGTCGTCCATCGGCAGCCCGACGATCTCGGCGCCGAGACGGCGGAGGATCTTCAGCGGCCGGTCGTACGTCGGCGCCTCGACGAGCACGCGGGCGCCCGGCTGGACGAGCTGCTCGGCGAGGAAGACGAAGCCCTGGAGCGAGCCGCTCGTGACCACGACGCGGCCGGGCTCGACGCCATGGCGGGCGGCGATCCACTCCCGCAGCGGGCCGTAGCCGCCCGCGGGGCCGTACGAGAGAACGGCCTTGCCGTCGCGCTCGATCGCGGCCTTCGCGCAATCGGCGAGCTCCTCGATCGGGAGGCATTCGGGCGCCGGGATTCCGCGCGCGAAGCTGACGACGTCCATCGCCCCAGCCTAGCGAGCTATTTGAAGCGGGCGGCGACGAGTTGTGCGACTTCGGTCGGCGTCGCGCCGACCTCGATGCCCTTCGCCTCGAGCGCTTCCTTCTTCGCCACGGCCGTCCCCGCCGAGCCGGAGATGATCGCGCCCGCGTGGCCCATGGCCTTGCCCGGTGGGGCCGAAAAGCCGGCGATGTACGCGAGCACGGGCTTCGTCATGTGCTCGCTGATGTACTGCGCCGCCTTCTCCTCCTCGTCTCCGCCGATCTCGCCGACGAGGACGACGTACTCCGTCTCGGGGTCGGCCTCGAACTTCGCGAGCACGTCGATGAACGAGGAGCCGACGATCGGGTCGCCCCCGATGCCGACGATGGTCGAGTTGCCGAGGCCGAGCTGCGTCAGCTCGTGCCCGATCTGGTACGTGAGCGTCCCGGAGCGTGAGACGAGCCCGATGGATCCCTCGCTGAAGATCTCGGCCGGGATGATCCCGACGTTCGCCTTGCCGGGCGAGAGCACGCCGGGGCAGTTCGGGCCGATCATCGTCACGCCTTTCGGGCGGAAGTACGTGTACGCGCGCAGCATCTCGTGCACGGGGATGTGCTCGGTGATGCAGATGACGGTGTCGATGCCGGCGTCGACCGCCTCGTAGACGGCGTCGGCCGCGAAGCGCGCCGGGACGAAGATGAGGCTCGCGTTCGCGCCCGCCTTGTCGACCGCGTCCGTGACGGTGTCGAAGACCGGAACGCCCTCGACGTCCTGGCCGCCCTTGCCCGGCGTGACTCCGGCGACGAGGTTCGTGCCGTACGCGCGGTTGCGCAGGCCGTGGAAGCGGCCCTCGCTGCCCGTCAGGCCCTGGACGCAGAGGCGCGTCTCGCGGTCGACGACGATCGCCACTATTTCGCCCCCTTGAGGACGAGCGTCGGGAGGGGCATCCAGCCGTCGACGACGCGGTCGCCGAGCAGCTCGCGGACGCGCGCCGCGCTCGCGCCGGTGCACGCCACCCGGGCGAGCCACGGTTCGATCTCGAGCGGCCGCGTGAAGTGCCGCTCCTCGGCGATCTCGAGCCCGGCGAGCTCGAAGAAGCTCTCCCACTCGGCCACGCCGTAGTTGCGCACGTGGCTCGGGTCGCGGAGGCGGTCGGCCTCCTCCGAGACCTCGCTGACGAAGGTGTTGTCGCAGATCACGACGCGGCTGCGGGCAACGCGCGCCATCTCCTGCACGGCCGCGAGGACGTCGGAGAAGTGGTGCGCGGCGAGCCGGCACGCGACGGCGTCGAAGCTTCCGTCCGCGAACGGCAGGCTCTCGGCCGTCGCAGTCGTGTCGGCGCCCATGCCGGGCGCCGGGTCGGTGGTGACGACGCTCGCACCGGCCTCGCGCAGGCGGCGCGCGACGTGGCCGCCGCCGGTGGCGACGTCGAGCACCGTGACACCCGGCGCCGGCTCGCACCATTCGACGACGAGGTCGAGATCCTCGCCGGCCGCGTGGATCGGGCTGCTGCGATACGCGTCGGCGCGATCGCTCCAGACGTCGGTCACGCTGCCAGCTCCACGGCGCGGCGTGCACCCTCGAGCATCGTCGCCTCGGGATGGATGTTCGGATTGCCCGCGTCGGCGAGCAGCCTGCGGCCCTCCTCGGCGTTCGTGCCGTCGAGCCGCACGACGATCGGGTACTTCGACATGTCGAGGCGGTCGAGCGCCTCGAGGATCCCGCGCGCGACCTCGTCGCCGCGCGTGATGCCGCCGAAGATGTTGAAGAAGATCGACTTGACCTGCGGATCGCGCGTGATCACCTCGAGGGCGTCGACGACGCCCTCGGCCGAGCCGCCGCCGCCGAGGTCGCAGAAGTTCGCCGGCCGTCCGCCGACGTGCGCGACGACGTCCACCGTCGACATCGCGAGGCCTGCGCCGTTGCCGATGATGCCGACGCTGCCGTCCAGCTTCACGTACGTGACGCCCTTCTCGCGTGCGAACGCCTCGATCGGGTCCGCCGCGGCGGTGTCGCGCATCTCTGCGACGTCGGGATGCCGGAAGAGCGCGTTGTCGTCGACCGTGAACTTCGAGTCGAGCGCCTTCACCGTTCCGTCCGGCGTGACGATGAGCGGGTTGATCTCGCACAGCACCGCGTCGAACTCGACGAACGCGCGGTAGAGCCGCTCGACGATGGCCGCGATCTGCTTCTGCTCGGACGGGTCGGAGACGCCGGCGCCGTACACGAGCCTGCGCGCGACCCACGGCTGAAATCCTTCGGACGGGTCGACGTGCAGGCGCACGAGCGCGTCCGGACTCTCCTCCGCGACCTGCTCGATCTCGACACCGCCCTGCGTCGTGAACATGAAGAGCGGTTTCTTCGCGCCGCGGTCGAGCGTGATGGAGAGGTAGTACTCGCGCGCGATGTCGGAGGCCCTCTCGATCCAGAGCCGGCGGACGACGTGGCCGTTGATGTCCAGGCCGAGGATGTCCTTCGCCTTCTGCTCCACGTCGTCGGGCCCCTCGGCGAGCTTGACGCCGCCTGCCTTGCCGCGGCCGCCGGTGAGCACCTGCGCCTTGACGACGACGGGGCCGCCGAGCTCCTGCGCCGCCGCGCGCGCCTCCTGCGGCGAGTCGGCGCGGCGCCCCTCGGAGACGGGGATGCCGACGCGCTTGAAGAGCTCCTTGCCCTGATACTCGTACAGGTCCACCGGCGGGTGACTCTAACGACCGGGGGCTTGCGTGCCGATCAGTTGTGCATGGGACGCGGCGTGATCGCGATGTGCGGGAGCTTCGGGATGCTGCTCGGTGGGTTCGTGCCCGACCTGTGGGGCGCCGGCCAGCTCTCCATGCAGTCGATCCTCTTCAGCGCCGTCGGCGGCGTCGCCGGCGTCTGGGCCGGCGTTCGCATCGCCGAGTGAGGCGGCGTACCGGAGTTCATCCGTTCGGAGGAGCGAGAACCGTCCTTGCGCCCGAGGCGCTGCGGCGCCCGGGCGGGTTCGATGGGTGTCATGCAAACGACACCGATCTCCCCCTACGTCGTCGAGACCGAGGGACTGACGAAGCGCTTCGGCGACCGGACGGTCGTCCGCGACGTCGACCTCCAGGTCCCGCGCGGCTCCGCTTTCGGCTACCTCGGCCCGAACGGCGCCGGCAAGACGACCCTCATCCGCATGCTGCTCGGGCTCACGCCCGCGACCGCAGGCCGGATGAAGCTGCTCGGCCTTCCCGTGCCGCAGCAGCGTGCCGAGGCCCTCGCACGTGTCGGCGCCATCGTCGAGGAGCCGCGCTTCCACGGCCATCTGACCGGCCGCGAGAACCTGCGCATCGTCGCCGCGGCGCGCGGCCCCGAGGCGGCCGCCCGCATCGACGGCGCGCTCGACCAGGTCGGGCTCGCCGCCCGCGCCGACGACCGCGTGAAGACGTACTCGCTCGGTATGCGACAGCGGCTCGGCATCGCGCGCTGCCTGCTCGCCGATCCGGAGGTCCTCATCCTCGACGAGCCGATGAACGGTCTCGACTCCGCGGGCATCCAGGAGTTCCGCGCCTTCGTCCGTTCGTTCGTCGCCGAGGGACGCACCATCGTCCTGTCCTCGCATCTGCTCGACGAGATCGAGAAGACCTGCGACCACGTCGCCATCGTCGACGGCGGCGCCATCGTCGCGCAGGGATCCATCGACGAGCTCCGCGGGGACGGCCACGTCGTCTACGTGGAAGTGGACGACACCGACCGTGCACGTGCCGTCCTCGCCACGAGCGCGACAGTGGAGCGCGTCGTCGAGGACGGCGACGTCCTCGCCGTGTCGGTCCTCGACCCTCATGCAGTCCCCGACCTCAACCGCCGCCTCGTCGAGGCCGGCATCGCCGTGCGACGGCTCGAGCTCCAGCAGGCATCGCTCGAGCAGCGCTTCCTCGAGATCACGACCCGATTGGAGAACGCAGCGTGACCGCCTACGCCCTTCCCACTCCGCGGCTCGTCGCCGCGGACATCCTGAAGCTGCAGCGCAACCGCAGCCTCGCAGTCGTCACCGGTGTGCTCACCGTGGGCGCGGTCGCGATCACCGTCGCGATCATGGAGCTCCTGCACGTCGCGAACGCGTCGAAGCACGGCCCCGCCGGCGGCATCGTCAACCTGGCCCACGTCGCCTCCCTCACGGCGATGCTCGGCGCCGCGGCGGCGGCGATCGTCGGGTCGCGCGCGGGCGCCGGCGACAAGGACGCCGGCGTGTACCGCGACCTCGTCGTCACGGGGCGCTCGCGGCTCTCGCTCTACCTGGCGCGCATACCGGCCGGCTTCGCGTTCCTCCTGCCGTTCGTCGCCGGCGCCTATGCGCTCGACGCCGTCGCGTCGGTCGTCCTCGCGGGATCGAGCCCCGTGCCCGGCACGAGGCTGCTCGTCCTCACCGGTCTGTGGACCGTGCTCGAAGTGGCGTTCTTCTACCTCCTCTCGGTGGCGGTCGCTGCGCTGCTCGGCTCACGCTCGTACGCGATCGGCGTCGTGCTTGCGTTTCGCCTCGCGATCACTCCGCTCGTGGCCTCGATCTCCGCGCTCGGGATCGTGCGCGAGCTGACGCCCGGTGTGGCGCTGGAGACGCTGACACCGTCGGCGCTCGGCAACGCGGCACGACAGGGCCCGGCCATCGCGATGTCCACCGGCGCAGTCGCCGCCGTCCTGCTCGTGTGGGCGATCGCAGCCCTCGCTCTCGCCGGGTGGCGGGACGTGACACGCGATGCGTAAGTCGTAGGCTGGGCGCGTGGTCTGGAACTGGCTCCGGCGGCATCCGAACCTCGTCGACGTCGCGCTCGTGCTCGCGCTCGCGGCCGGCTATGTCGGCCATGCCGCGCATCTGGAGGAGTGGGCCGGCGGCGTGCCGCTCGCGGTGCTGCAGGTGGCGCCGCTGCTCGTCCGGCGCCGGTATCCGCGCATTGTGCTGGCCGTCGTCACGGCCGGCTTCATCCTCCAGGCGATCGCGTATTCGCCGTTCCCGCCGATCGCGCAGTTCATCGCCGTCTACACGGTCGCGGCCAACCTCCCGCGCGCCGAGGGCCTCATCGCCGCCGCGATTGCGACAGCTGCCGCAACGATCTCGCTGCTCGGGCTCGGGGACGTCAACCGAGCCGCGTCCGACCTCATCCCGCTCGTCGGCGCGTGGGTGCTCGGCGACAACCTCGGGACACGCCGCGCGTACACGAGCGCGCTCGAGGAGCGCGCCGAGCGGCTCGAGCGCGAGCAGGAATCCGAGCGCGCCCGCGCGGTCGCGGAGGAGCAGGCGCGCATCGCGCGCGAGCTCCACGACGTCATCGCCCACAACATCAGCGTCATGGTCGTGCAGGCGGCGGCGGCGAACGACGTCTTCGACGCGCGTCCGGAGCGCGCGCGGGAGGCGTTGCGCGCCATCGAGGCGAGTGGGCGCTCGGCGCTCGCGGAAGTGCGGCGCCTACTCGGCGTCGTGCGCGACGACGGTGTCGAGTACGCACCGCAAGCCGGTCTCGACCGGATCGACGAGCTCGTCGCGCAGGTGCGCGCCGCCGGCCTCGCCGTCTCGGTGAGCATCGACGGAGCCCCGCGGCCGTTGCCGGCGGGCATCGACCTCTCCGCCTACCGCGTCGTCCAGGAGGCGCTCACGAACACCCTGAAGCATGCGAACGCGACGCGTGCCGACGTGTCGCTGCACTACAGCGACGACGAGCTCGGCGTCGAGGTGCGCGACGACGGCGACGGAAGCGGCAACGGCGACGGTCACGGCCGCGGGCTGATCGGCATGCGCGAGCGCGTCACCGCGTTCGGCGGCTCGCTCGAGGCGGGTCCGAAGAACACCGGCGGGTTCGCCGTGTCTGCGAGGTTCCCGCTGTGATTCGCGTGCTCGTCGTCGACGACCAGCCGCTCGTCCGCAGCGGCTTCCGCATGGTGCTCGAAGAGCGGCCCGACCTCGAGCTCGCCGGCGAGGCGTCGGACGGGCTGCAGGCGCTGGAGCTCGCGCGCGAGCTCGATCCCGACGTCATCCTCATGGACGTGCGCATGCCGAACCTCGACGGCGTCGAGGCGACGCGGCGGCTCGTCGAGGCCGGGACGCGGGCGCGGATCCTCGTGCTGACGACCTTCGACCTGGACGAGTACGTGTACGCCGCCATCCGCGCCGGCGCGAGCGGCTTCCTGCTGAAGGACGTCGAGCCCGCAGAGCTCGTGGACGCGATCCGCGTCGTCGCGGCCGGCAACTCGCTCTTCGGGCCGGCCGCAACCGAGCGGCTCGTAGCCCGCTTCGCGCAGCAGCCGTCACCGGAAGCGGGCCGTTCGCTCGACGAGCTGACCGACCGCGAGAAGGAGATCCTCCGGCTGCTCGCCACCGGGCTCTCGAACGCCGAGCTGGCGGAGCACCTGTTCCTCAGCGAGACGACCGTGAAGACGCACGTGTCGTCGATCCTCCGCAAGCTGCACGTGCGCGACCGCGTGCAGGCCGTGATCGCCGCGTACGACGCCGGCCTCGTGCAGCCCGGCGCATGATCCCACTACCGATCGAGACCGAGACGATCGAGGCGTTCGGACGCCCGCACGTTCTCTTTGCAGCGCGCTACCCGGAGACCACGCAGATGACCTGACCGTGTGCGACCGGCTCGCCCGGCGCGACGGACAGCTCGGTGACAGTGCCCGCGCCGTGCGCGTGCACCTCGTTCTCCATCTTCATCGCCTCGACGATGCAGATGAGCGCGCCCGCCTCGACCTTGTCGCCCTCGGCGACCGCGACGGAGAGGACGGTGCCCTGCATCGGCGACACGACCGCGTCGCGGCCGGCGCCGCCGCGCACACCCGCGCTCACGCGCTCCCGCCGCCGCCGCGCGAGCTCCAGCCACGGCGCCTCCGGCTCCGTCAGTCGCACCTCGAACCGGCGCCCGTCCACTTCCACGGTGCGCACGCGCTCCACCGTCCGCCCCTGAGCAAGTGACGGCTTGTTCCTTGGTTGCTGGCCGTCGAGGTCGAGCGACTCGACGATGCCCGCGCAGGTGCCGCCGCGGATGAAGCAGTCGTGCGACAGCAGTGCGGTGTGGAACGGGATCAGCGTCGACGGCCCCTCGATGACGTACTCGCCGAGCGCGCGGAGCATGCGCCGGCGCGCGTGCTCGCGGTCGACGCCGTGCACGATGAGCTTCGAGATCATCGGGTCGTACGCACCGACGACCTCGCGGCCGGCGTCGACTCCGGAGTCGACGCGCACGCCCGGGCCGGCCGGCTCCTCGTACGCGGTGACGAGGCCCGGGGCGGGCAGGAATCCGCGCGACGCGTCCTCGGCGTTGATGCGGCACTCGATCGCGTGCCCGCGCAGCGACACCTCCTCCTGCGTGAACGACAGCGGCTCGCCGAGCGCGATGAGCACCTGCTCGCGCACGAGGTCGAGCCCGGTGACCAACTCCGTGACCGTGTGCTCCACCTGGATCCGCGTGTTCATCTCCATGAAGAAGTACTCGCCGTCCGCCGTCAGCAGCCCCTCGATCGTCCCGGCGGAGACGTAGCCCGCGGCGAGCGCGGCCTCGACGCCGATCTTCCCGATGCGTGCACGCAGCTCGTCGTCCACCGCGGGCGACGGCGTCTCCTCGACGAGCTTCTGGTGCCGGCGCTGGATGGTGCAGTCGCGCTCGCCCAGGTGCACGACGTTGCCGTGTGCGTCCGCGAGCACCTGCACCTCGACGTGGCGCGGATCGACGATGAGCTTCTCGACGTACACGTCGGGATTCGCGAAGTACGACTGGCCCTGCCGGCGCGCCGTCTCGAACGCGCGCTCCGCCTGCTCCGCGCGCTCGACGATCTCCATCCCCTTGCCTCCGCCGCCGGCGGCCGCCTTGATCAGCAGCGGGTAGCCGATCGACTCGCCGAGCGAGAGCAGCTCCTCCACCGACTCGACCGGCTCCGTCGTGCCGGGGATGATCGGGACGCCGGCACGCTGCATCACCGTGCGCGCGCGCGTCTTCTCCCCCATCAGCTCGATCGCGTCCGGCGGCGGGCCGATCCACACGAGCCCCGCATCCTGGACCGCGCGCGCAAACGCCGCGTTCTCGGCGAGGAAGCCGTAGCCGGGATGCACCGCCTGCGCGCCCGCGCGGAGCGCCGTCTCGACGAGCGTGTCGATCTTCAGGTAGCTCTCGGCCGCGGGCGGCGGGCCGATGAGGAACGCCTCGTCCGCGTATGCGACGTGCAGCGAGCCGCGGTCGGCCTCCGAATAGACGGCGACCGACCCCGCGCCCAGCTCGCGGAGGGTGCGGAAGATCCGGACCGCGATCTCACCGCGGTTGGCGACCAAGACCTTGTCGAACATCGGCGGGCCGTATTGTCTCCGTTGTGAGCCCCGCGGACCAGCTGACCGTCGCGCGCGCTCTCTCGGTACCGGTCGTCGTCGTGCTTTTCGCCTGGCCGTTCCACGGCCACGCCTACTGGGCGACGGCGGTGTTCTGCGTCGCGATGACGACGGACTGGTTCGACGGACGGCTGGCGCGCCGCCATGGCCGCACATCCCCGCTCGGGTCGCTCCTCGACCCGATCGCGGACAAGGTGCTCGTGCTCGCCGCGCTCGTCATGCTCGTCGGCCAGCACGTGGTTCCCGCGTGGATGGTGGCGGCGATCGTGGTGCGCGAAGTGCTGATCACCGGCCTGCGTCAGGCGGCGATCGAGCGCGGGATCGTGATCGCCGCGCGCGACCTGGCGAAGGTCAAGACGTGGGCGCAGGCCGTCGCCGCCGGGGTCGGCGGCTTCGCCGCCGCGGGAGCGTGGGGCACGGGCGTCGCGTGGTGGTCGATGCTCGTCGCGGTCGTGCTGACATGGGCGTCCGGGCTCGACTACGCCCGCAACGCGCCGGCGCTGTTCCGGCCGCGCGTCAGCGCGTAGTCAGCGAGTCGCGAGTCCGCGGGACTCGCACCAGTCCTCGAACCGGGCCCAGCTGCGGAGGTACTCGCGCAGCTGGTAGAGGCCCTCCTCGATCTCCGCCCGGACCGCCCAGTGGCAGTGACCGCAGTACCCGAGCTCGTCCACGGCAGGAGCCGTGTTGCAGCGGATGCACTCGTCGAACATGCAGGGGAAACGGCCCGGCGAGGGCTGCGGTTACGGCAAGTCGGGCTCTTCCGGCTGCCAGGGCGCAGGCGCAGGCTTTTCGACCTCTTCCGCCAATGCAGCGAGGATGGCGGCCCGTTCTTCCTCGCTCGGCTCCGGGCTGATCTCGAATTCCATCGATTTCCAGAGTAAAGTGATTGTGAGGTCGGGTCGATCTGTGGTGTACGTGGGTCTACGAATAGGGGTCACTGCTGGGCTGCTCGCGCTGCTCCCGGCGGGGAGCGCGTTCGCGTCGACGCATCGCGCCGGCTCCTGGGCGCTTCCGGAGATCCGCGTCGTCACCGGTGCCGGCCTCATGGGGACGAAATCGCCGGCGACGTTCCATCCCACTGCGAAGCTGACGAACCAGGCGCTCGCGAACCTCGTCTTCGACCTGCAGCGCCTCCTCGCCCCTCCGGCCCCGGCTCCGCCCGTTGCGCCGCCGCCGGTGACGACGACGACGACGACCGACACGACCCAGACGACCACCGATGCGACCGACACGACGACGACGACGGATCCGACGACGACCACCGATCCGGCGACGACGGATCCGGTGACGACGACGGTCGTCGAGCCCGCGCCCGCGCCGGCACCTGCGCCGCCCGCGCATGCCCCGAAGGTCCCGCACGGATCGGCCGCGGCGACGATGACGATGCTCGACGCGCAGCTCGTCGACGGCGTCGGCCTCGACGCGGCCGCGAGCGAGTTCGCGCGCGGCGCGCGCGCCGCCGGGCTCGCCGTCCCGGACAGGTTCGGCAACGAGGTGGTCGCGAGGCTGCTCGGCCTCCGTATCGACCACCCGGCGGCCGAGGACTATCTCGAGCTGCTGCCCGACGATCCGGCCACGCGCGCGGAGGCGGCGTATTCGGCGGCCCAGCTCCTGCACTCGTCGGGCTGGCTCGTCCCCGTCGTGCAGGGGCTCGCCGACTCGTTCTCGCTGCCGCAGTACTCGACGTGGCAGCGGCGGATCATCGACACGGCGGTCGCGCGGATCGGGATGCCGTACGTCTGGGGCGGGACGAGCGACGGCCACGAAGTGGACTTCGGCGTGCCGGCCCGCGGCGGCTACGACTGCTCCGGATTCGTATGGCGCGTGTACAAGCTGACGAGCTATCCGGGCGAAGGCGACCTCGCCTCGGTGCTCCGCGGCCGGACGACATACGTCATGAGCGGCGAGGTGCCGCACTCCGAGCTGATCGACTTCGCGAACCTCCAACCCGCCGACGTGATCTTCTTCGGCGCGCACGGGCAGCGGTCGAGCCCCGCCCAGGTCGACCACATGGGCATCTACATCGGCAACGGGTGGTTCATCCACTCGTCCGGGTACGGCGTCGCGCTCGCGCAGCTCTCCGGCTGGTACCGGCGCGAGTTCGCCTGGGCCCGCCGGCCGCTCCGCGAAGCCGGCCTTTCCGGCTAGTACAGCCGTCCGTAAGTTCGGTCGGTAATTGGTGAAGGGACCGGCCGCTGGGCGTCGAATACTGTCGGCGTGGCGCGGCGGAGCGGGTTCGTGATCGAGTTGAGCGGCGAGGAGCGGGCCGAGCTCGAGCGCCGTG
>DASUIG010000026.1:0-76372 GCA_036273155.1 Gaiellaceae bacterium
GACACCACCTTGAGGGCCACGCCCACCTCCCAACTCGCTTGGAAGGCAAGGCTGAGGACACGGTCGGCGGTGTCTCACAAGTCCCGCAAACGTCACAGATGTACCGAGAACGATCTGTCTCAGATCACTCCGGTCCTAACACCGGCTCGTGTCGGTGCGGTGTCGGTGATTTGTCGGGTCCGTGTCAGTGTCGTGCGCCATGCTCCTTCCCGCTATGCAGCGCCTGATCTGTCACTTTTCGTCCCTCAAATGGGCCTCTCTATAGGAGAGACTGTTTTGGGCTCTTCTGCGTTGATGTTGTTCTGGCTCCTCTGCCGGTCCCGCAGTGACTGACCAAGAAGACTGATTTCAAGCTGTTGCCGCCGCGTTTTGTGCGGCTGAGTGATGAGCAGCGTCGCGAGGCGGTGGCGCTGCTCGCGGATTTGCTGCTGGAGGCGGCCCGGAAACGGGCTGGCGTTTCCGGTGGCGGTTCGGATGGCGTTATCGACGGCGCTTCCGACGGCGTCGCCGAATCCTCCGATGGGCGCGGGGAGGCGCGCCGTTGCGCCTGACCCGGACGATGGGAAGACCCGACATAAGAGGGTCCATTCGTAATTCTTCGTCGTCTGCGCGTGAGGCGCGGCCGGTGCGGGTGAGTGCGGAGCGGGTGTTCGAGCTGGCTCGGCATCTGACCGAGCGTGACCGGGAGATCGTCTGGGTGTTGTTCGAGCAGCAGGTGCTGACGACGGATCAGCTGACGCTGGTGTTCTTCTCGTCGAGGCGTCGGGCGCAGGATCGGCTGCTGTTCCTCTATCGCCATCGGGTGCTCGATCGCTTCTACCCGCCCGCTCGGTTCGGCGCCGGGAAGTCGCAGGCGCACTGGCTGCTTGACGAGGCGGGCGCGATCCTCGTCGCTGCGCAGCTCGGCGTCGAGCGGAGGAAGCTCGGCTGGCAGCGCCGCGACGACTGGGCCTCCCATCCGCAGCTCGCACACCGCCTGGAAACCAACCGCTTCGTCACCGACCTGATCGCGGCGACGCTCCCTGACAGGTCGCTCGGGGTGTCGTGGTGGCTCGGGCCGAGGGAGGCAGCGCGACGGCTGGCCGTCGACGAGCATCTGCCCTCGCCGCGGCCGGACGGCGCGTTCGAGTTCGTCTGCCCGGCCGGCTCGATCGAGTGCTATCTGGAGTGGGACCGCGGCACCGAAACGCGACAGCGCCTGCACGACAAGCTGCTCGCTTATCTGCAGGTGCACGAGGTGTGGGACTACAAGGAGTGGTCGCCGCTCAACCTGCTCTTCGTCGTCCCCGGCGCAGGTCGACTGTCGACCCCTGAGGCTGCCGTTGCCGACCTGCGCGAGAACGGCAAGTGGAAGGGCTACCCGTTCTTCACCGCCTGGGGTCTGCTCGCGGCGACTGCGGAGGACCTCGCGCGGCAGGGGCCGCTCGCGCCGGTCTGGCTCCCGCTCACCGGCGCCGGGCGCGCCCGCTCGCTCACTGAGCTCGCCTTGTGTGCCAGCGGCGGCGATCCAGCGGCGGCGCTCGGCCGCCGCTGGCGGCACGATCGCGCCGACTTCTGGGAGCGGCTCTCTCCGCTCGCACCGAAGGCACCGAAGGCGCACCAAACGGGCGAAGGCGCGATGGATTTGCGTCTGTCCGGCACGGATGGTCTCATGCCAGACCCGCACGACAAGGAGGGGTCATGACGAACATCAGGGTCTGCCTCTACACGCGGATCTCCACCGACGAGGAGAACCAGCCCACCTCGCTTCACACCCAGCGCGAGCGGCTGGAGGCGTTCTGCAAAGCGCAGGAGGGATGGTCGATCGTCGCCCATCACGAGGACCAGTCGACCGGCGCGAAGCTCGACCGGGCGGGCCTGCAAGCGGCGCTCGATCTGGCACGCAGGGGAGCGATCGACATGCTGCTCGTCTACCGCGTCGACCGGCTGAGCAGGAAGGTCCGCCAGCTCGCGCAGCTGGCCGAGGAACTCGACACGTTGAACGTCGTGCTGCGCTCGGCAACCGAGCCGTTCGACACCGGATCGGCCGCGGGGCGGATGATGCTGCAGATGCTGGCGGTGTTCGCGGAGTTCGAACACGCGACGATCGTCGACCGCGTCACCGCAGGGATCGAACGCCGCGCCCGAGAAGGCAAGTGGGCAACCGGCAGGCTCCCATTCGGCTACCAGCGCAACGAGCGCAAAGAGGTCGTGCCTGACGAGCGCACCGCGCCGACGGTGAAACGCATCTTCGACCTGTACACGCGCGAGCAGCTCGGGACCGCCGCGGTCGCTCGCGTGCTCACGGACGAACATGCACCCGCACCGGCCGCGGGCTGGCAACCCGCCGCCGTGCAGTGGTTGCTGGAGAACGAGGCCTACCTCGGCCGCGTCATCTGGCGCGGCCAAGGTCTGCCCGGCCTGCACGAGCCATTGGTCGACGAGTTCACCTTCGCGCGAGCGCAGCGACTGCTGCGCGAGCGCGGAGACGATATGGCCCTGCGCCGTAGTAACCCGGGTGATTACCTGCTTTCAGGCCTTCTGCGCTGCGGTCGTTGCAAGCGCGCCTATGTCGGCATGAGCGCGAAAGGCAACGGTGGCACCTACCACTATTACGCCTGCTCCGGCCGTCAGAAGCTTGGCCCGAAAGGCTGCGACGGCGAGCGCATCCCCCGCGACAAGCTCGAAGCAGCCGTCATCGGACAGCTCGCCTCCCTCTACCGCGACAGCGCTGTGATCCGAGACGCAATCGACGCCGCCACTGAGCAACGGCAATCAGACGGAGCAGCGCTCGAAGAACAGCGCCGCGCACTCGCCGAGGAGATCCGACGGGCCGAACGCGCACTCGACCGCTACTACTCCGCCTTCGAAACAGGCGACCTCGACGCAAAGCGATTCCAGACGCGCACCGCCGCGCTCGAAACACGCCTCGTCGACCTGCACGAACAAGACCTCGCGCTCGCCGCCCGGCTCGCCCCACAAGCGCCCACAACGCCCGACGCGGCCAACCTCGCCGCCGTCGCCGACCAACTCGAAAACCTGGTCAGCACCGGAGACCCGAAGCAGGCAAAGGCGCTCCTCCGCCTGCTCGTCAAAGACCTCCGCGTCAACGCCCGAAACGAGATCCTGCCGACCCACCGGATCGTCACGGACGCGGTTTGCGCACTGCCAAGTTCAGTGGGCCGAACCGCGTATTACGCGAACCGCGACGCACTCGTCACGGGTTCGTCTCTCACTCTCGCCTGACTCGTTCAGACATGGCCCAGCCGAGTCTCTCGGCACGATGAACGTCGTGAAGTTCCATGAGCTCATTCGGCTGCTCGAAGACGATGGCTGGCGTGTCGTCGCGCAGCGTGGAAGCCATCAGCAGTATGAGCATCCGAGCAAGCCGGGCAAAGTGACCGTGGCCGGCAAGCCAGGCGCCGACGTGCCGAAGGGCACGGCAGCGAATATCCTTCGGCAAGCAGGTCTACGGAGGTCGAGTCGATGAGCGAATACCTGGTCGTAATCGAGCACGAAGGCGAATCCTGGGGCGCCTACTGCCCCGACCTCCCAGGCGTCGGCGTGGTCGGCGAATCGCAAGACGAGGTGGAACACCTCATCCGCGAGGCGATCGGCTTCCACCTCGACGGCCTTCGTCAGGCAGGCGAGCCGATCCCCGAGCCGACCGCAGTGGGAACGACGCTCGTCGAAGTCCCCACCGCCTGACCGAGCTGCGCGTTCGCGACGCCTGAGGCGGTTCGCACAATGCTGTCTACGCCTCTTTGACCGCGAAACGGCTGCACAGAGGCGCAAACGATCATGGGCCGAACCGAGTATTGCGCGAACCACGAGGCGACGCTGCCTGGGCTTCCGGTCGACCTCGGCTGAGCGTTGGCCGTGCGAAGCCGATCGGCGCATAGGCCTGGAAACAGCGGCGCCTTCAAGTCTTTGTCCTTATTCACTCTCAATCAACTCTCACGCGGGGATCAAGCACCGTGACCACGACGTCGCCGAGCAGAGCGAACACTGAAACTACGGCCGCGGTGACGACGAATAGTGCAGTCAGCTCGAATGGGTCGGACGTGTTGACTGCGCCAAGAAAGACCGAGGCAAGCCCGCCGACACCGAAGACCGCATCGGCCGCGAGGGACGCACCGATGACTCCTCCGATTTCGAGCGAGAGCAGCGATGTGAACGGAATCAGAGAGTTCCGCAATACATGCCGCACGAGGACTTGATGTTCGGGAAGCCCTTTACCTCGTGCGACGGCGACATACGGCTGGCTTAGCGTGACCATGACCGACGAGCGCACATATCGCGAGTAGATCCCAATAAAGCTCAGCGCCAGTGCGACCACCGGCAAGGTCATGTGCTCGAACCAGTTCTCAAGGCCACCTGTCGGGGGTCCGAACGCGAACCATGAGCCCGTACTCGTTGCGGTTGAGTTGCCGCCGACGACCGTCTCTGTGAAATGTGGATTGAGTGCGTGCAGAAGGAGATCGCCGAGCAGGAACGTCGGCACCGATGCGCCCAGATACGCCAGCGAGCGGAGCGAGAAGTCAGCATGAAAGCGGCGACGGCGCGCCGTTACGATCCCGACGAGGACACTTCCCACGATGACAAGGAGAAGCGCAGAGCCAACCAGCTCGAGCGTGATGGCTGCCGCTCTCCAGATTTGGGGACCGATCGTCGTTCCCGGTGAAAGCAGGTGCGGCGGGATCGTCCCGGAAACGTTCGTCGACACGGTCGTCCCGAACCCGTGGCTGAACAGCCCTGTCACCCACCGCCAGTAGCGCGAGAGGATCGGGTTCGTTAGATGGTAGTAGGCCTGAACGAATGCGTACTTGGAACGGTCCTGCACTAGTGGATACGCCGGATCGAATGACAGCCCGAAGCCGACGAAAGATGCGAACGAAACAGCGATCACGATCGATGCAGCGATCATCGAGCGCCGGAGAAGAAAGAGGACCACGCTAGAGAGCAGAGGGGTTGAGGGCTTCGTCGAGCGCGTCGCCGAGAAACGCGAAGGACATAAGTAGAACGACAAGCAAGGCGGCCGGGAAGACGTAGAGCCACCAGACCCGCGCGAGAGCGACATCTCCGGTGAGCAAGTGCGTCGACTGGGTCGCGTCGGCGATCAAGCCGCCAAGAGTTGGCCGTTCAGGTGTGTTGTAGCTCCAGCCGAGGTAGTCGACGGTGGCGATGATCACGATCGCCTGACCAGCGAGCGAGCTCGCTGCGACGATGATCGGGCCAGCGCTGTTTGGCAGGAGATGTCGGACGAGTACGCGGATGCTCGACGCGCCTGACGCCTGTGCAGCCTCGATGTACTCACGCGAGCGCAGCGACAAGACCGAGGCCCGCACCACCCTTGCAACACCCGTCCAAAGAACCGCGCTCAGCCATAACCCAGCGTTAACGGGTGTTGCTGGCAGCTTGGACCAGATGAGCACGATCACCAGTACGGCCATCGCCGGGATCGACACCGCGATGCCGGTTGCCCACGTGACGAGCGCGTCGAACCAGCTCCCGTAATAGCCAGCGAGGGAGCCCACACTCACCCCCACCACCGTGGCAACTCCAGCGCACACCAGTGCCGAGAACATCGTCTGGTGAATCGCGTAAATCAGCTGCGTGAGTAGATCCCGACTGAGCACGTCGGTTCCGAGCAGATGATGCGCCGTCAGTGGCGGCTGCGGGTTCTGAATAAACTGCAAGAACTCTTGGCCTGCCTGGTAGGGGGCCAGCGTCCCCGCGAATACGCCTACAGCGGTGAACAGAGCGACGACAAAGAGGGCTAGGATGCCGGACGGACGACGTCGAAAGCGAGCAAGCGCCTGGCGCCAAGGCCCACGGCGAACTAGCGGGATCTCGTTCGCGGCAGCCGCCGCTGCATGATCGGTCGCGCTCACGTTGGCCTCCCGGCGGGCACCGGCGTCACGAGCGCTCGGAGGGAGCCCGGGATCACCACGGGTAATTCCTCCGCCGAGAATGGAGAGTGGCACGCGGCGGCGGGATCCACTCCGCGGTTTCTCTCTTGGGCCACGAGGGCGGCGTAGCGTCCACCGGCGCGCACGAGCTCGTCGTGGCGGCCGATCTCGACCACGCGGCCGCGATCGAGCACGACGATCTGGTCGGCGTCGCGGATCGTCGACAGGCGGTGCGCGATCGCGATCGTCGTCCGCCCCTCGGAGAGCTTGTCGAGCGCGTCCTGCACGAGCCGCTCGGTCTCGGTGTCGAGCGAGCTCGTCGCCTCGTCGAGTACGAGGATGGGCGGATTGCGCAGCACCGTCCGCGCGATCGCGATGCGCTGCTTCTCGCCGCCCGAGAAGCGGTAGCCGCGCTCGCCGACCATCGTGTCGTACCCGTCGGGCAACGCGGCGATGACGTGGTGGATGCGGGCCGCCTCCGCCGCCGCCTCGATCTCCTCGTCGGTCGCGTCCGGCTTCGCGAAGCGAAGGTTCTCGCGCACGCTCGCGTGGAAGAGGTACGTCTCCTGCGAGACGACCCCGACGAGGTCGGACAGCGCCTGGAAGCTGAGGTCGCGCACGTCGACGCCGCCGATCGTCACGCGGCCCGAGCTGACGTCGTACAGGCGCGCCGCGAGGTAGCCGAGCGTCGTCTTGCCCGACCCGGTCTCGCCCACGATCGCGGTCGACGTTCCGGCCGGGACGGTGAACGAGACGTCCTCGAGCGCCCAGCCGGCGCCGTAGCTGAATCCAACCTCGTCGTAGACGACGTCGCCTGCCTCGACGATTGCGATCGCGTCCGGCTTCTCGTCGATGTCGACCGGCTGGTCGAGGTAGTCGAAGATGCGGTCGAAGAGCGCGAGCGACGTCTGCACGTCGAGGCTTACTCCGAGCAGCGAGCCGACCGGGAAGAACAGCCGCGTTTGCAGCGTCGTGAACGCGACGATCGTCGGGATGGAGACGACGCTCGTCAGGCCGCCGAGCCAGTACACCGCGGCGGGCATCACCGAAAAGCTCGTCTGGAATGCAGCGATCACCCAGCGCCCGGCCATCTGTTGACGGACTTCCAGGTCGGCGAGGTTCAGCGACTCCGACTCGAACCGGTCAGCGAGCTCGCGCGATCGCCCCATCGTCTTTCCGAGCATGATCCCGCTCACCGACAGCGACTCCTGCACGATGCTCGAGATGTCGGCCAGCGACTCCTGCGTCGACTTCGCAATTCGCCACCGATCAGTTGCCACTCGGCGCAAAAGCAGCGCGAACGGCGGGATGAGCGCGAACGCGAACAGCGACAGCTCCCAACTGAGAAGGAGCATGCCGACCATCGTCGCCACGACGGCGGTGGTGCTCGCGGCGATGTTCGTTGCCGTCGTCGTGACGACGCCCTGAACCCCGCCGATGTCGTTGTTGATCCGCGACTGCACCTCGCCCGTGCGCGTGCGCGTGAAGAACGCGAGCGACAGCCGCTGCAAGTGACGGAACACCAAGGCGCGCAGGTCGTGCATGACCCGCTGGCCGATCTGGTTCGACATCATCGTCTGGATGACACCGAGAACGCCGGTGACGACCGCGATCGCGATCATCCCGCCTGCATTCAACGAGATAGCCGGCATATCCTGACGGCTGATCGCTTCGAGGACACGGCGCAACAGGAACGCCGGCAGCACACCGAGCGCCGATGTCGCAACGATTAGACCCAGGACACCTGATAGTCGACCCGCGTATGGTCTGAAGAGGCTGGCGGCGCGGCAAAGATTCGCTCTGCTGGCGACCGGATCATCCCGAAGAGAACGAAACGGTCCAATCGAGGGGCCCCGTACCGACCGGCGCTCCTTGAGGGATTGCACTAGCGCTCCCACCCCACGCTCACGCCGCCCTGTCGGAGTGGCAGCGCGTCGCGCGCCGTCCGCGAGCCCGCGATTCCAGTCGCGTCACCGGCCAGCACGCGGCCTCAAACTGGCGTCACTCATCGTGCACGAGTTGGAGGACCATCAAGCTGAAGTACCGAAGGGACCCGCGTCGGTGCGGCGATCCGCAATAGTCCGAAGCCAATGCCTGCCACGCCGCGGAGGAGGTCAAGGGAGTCCACCCCGTGAGTAATGCCGGTCTTGTAGCCATTCTCGGCTATGTCGGAAACGATCCGAGCAGCCAGCTGAAGTCTCGCTGTTTCGATCTCACTGTCCGCCAACACGGCCGATGCCTCGCGTAAGAGCTCCAGATTTCCGAGGTCTCCGTGGCATAGCGAATGGTTATTTCCGAAGCCAATCTCAAGTGTGAGGTCGCGTGCGGTTCGTATCTCATCGAGAGCCCGTGGATCCGCGAAATCACGAGCAAGCCGACATCGACTGAGGCCGATGCCCATCGCCCCGTGACACCAAGCCGCGATCCGTGGGTGACGGGCCTCCTCGTCGACTGAGGTTTCGCGGCGGAGGTCCGGCCAATCGCCCTTGCGCTCATCAAACAGGCTTCGCTCATAAACGAGAGCGTCCGCCGCAACTTGCCGGAACCTCGGCTCGCCAGTTGCCTGATACAAGCTCATTAGGGAGCAGGCGATGCCACCTGCGCCATGTCCCATTCCGAGCAGTGCTGGCGTCGGGTCGTCATCAGCAGCCCAGCCCAGTCCTGTCACTTGCTCGGATGCGTTATTGACGAGGTGCCAGCCGCATTGTTCAGCGAGGCTGATCGCATTCACACTGGGCCGCTCGCGGTGAAGGCCGAGTAAGACCGGAATCAGACCCGCGGCTCCCTGGATGAAGTCGTACTGTCGATCATCTTGGATTCTCTCGCGAAATGCCACGACGCGTGAGGCGCATTCATCTAAAAGCGTCGTGTCGTTCCATAGGTGTGAGAGATGCAGCAGCACATACAAGTAACCTCCGTCGCCGCCGAAGGCGCCGATGTTCCAATGGCCGGGGAAGGAATCGATGAAGCGCCGTGCGGTCTGTTGCGAACGGAGCGCAACCTCTCTGAAGTCATCTCGGTCGAGCACTTCACCCAAGTACGCGAAGAACAATGCAATGCCGGATAAACCGTCGTACAGACCCGGCCCCATGGCGGGTTGGACCGTCACCGCCGCGTCACCGTCGACGATCGCGGGCCAGTTCACGTATGCACCGACATCGTGCCGCATTCGATTGACGAAGTGGCCGAAGTCGACGGCTAGCTCAAGCGCCACCGCTTTAGTGGCTTCGCCGCCACTGGCGCGCTTCGGCCTCGAGCTTGAGAGTTTCCGCGGGGTAGCGGGTTTCAGCCTGGTTGAAGGTCCCATATTGATATTGCTTGTCGCGATGCTGCAGTCGATCGCGGCCTCAATCTCCCAAGAGAGCGCCTGGATTCGTCGTTCGTCCAATCCGGCCACGCGCCGCCTAACTACGTGGAACCCGCTGTTCGTAAAGAACCGGTCGATACGGCGACCTGAACTGGTCCATATACTCGAGGAGCTCGCACGGCTGTAGAAGGCTGGCACATCGCCAAACCAAAGTTCTTCGCGCTCAGCGTGACTGATGGCTGGAGCCGATCTCCAACTGACAGCACTCGATAAGAACCGATCGAGGTGCAGGTCGGTCTGGATCCCGTCGCGAACTAGATCGGGACGGCCAAGCGAAGTGAGCAGCAGAGCGTACTGGGCAGTTGGCCGCAGCAGGACACGTGTCCTGTCGCTAGCGAAGAGAGTAAGCGGCCCATCGGGGGCGAGTAGTCCCTCATTCTCGGCAGACAGCAGACGGCACGTCGCTTGGAACCCCGACAGCAGATCGGAACGGTAGTCGTGAACAGACAAGACCACATCGCCCAACGTGGGCCGATTCTGTTGCTGCGAGTTCTCGCCTTGACTGAGCTCCATGCGCATGTCATCGCGTCCGAGATTGACCAGGGTTGGGACTCTAAGAGGGCCTAGGACGGCTTCGCCGCCGCCGAGGCCGCTGACATCGATGCCAGGTGAGCCGTCTCGTGAGTATCTCCGACTTGGAAGCAGCGCTAGATGCCAAAGTCCGTCGGCTGCGAGCGAGTTCGCGAATGCGCGGTCGGCTCGCTCCCGGCGACTCTTCCCAGTCGTCGATGGCTCCGGTTGAAAGAGCGTCTCGTGATCGACGAGGACAGGATCGCCTCCGGCAGCGATGATGTTTTCACTGTGAACGTCGGTAGCCGATACGGCGTACAAGAGCGCCATGAGCGAGCCGAGCCTCGCGTAGAAGCGCCTCGCCTCGTCGTCGTCGCGGCACGTCTCTGCGGTGACGTACTCTTGCCATCCGTATCCGCCGCGAGCAACAACCTTCATCGTGCGCAGACGCGGTTCGAGACCTCGTTCATTGATCCAGTCAATGAGCTCTTGGAAGTGGCGGGCAACCACAACTGAGCGAGGCTTGTAGACCAGCTTGGAACCGAGCTTCAGGTCCAAGACCAATACAGCGCGGAAACGATCGTGTAGGTCTCCGGCAAGACGGATCTCAGTGACGGAGTCGCGATCGTCAAGGCCAAACTCGGTCCGGATGAGCGACCAATCCGAATAGAGCCGCGAAAGGAATTCTGTAGCCGATGCTGCGGCATGATGTCCCATGGTGGCCGCCGCCCGCGCGATTATCGGGTACTCAAGGAAGAATTCGCGGCGCCAGTCTTCGTCATGAATGCGACTGATGAAGTCGCCGTACCGCTCTTCCGGCGTATTACCGGACAGCCCCGCCCGGGCTTGATGGAGATTTAGAACGAGTGCCGGCAGGAGCCGGTCTAGGAGCCGATACCTCAACGGGCGCTCGAACGTCTCGATGATCTGATCGAGACTGCACAGCCCAGGTGTGTGGGTGTCGAAACCAAGGAGCGCGTCTGAGACTCTGCTACGGAACGAGGATAGAATCGGGCTCAACGCGCATAGAGGACCGTGATCGCCTAGGTCGTCGTTGGTGATGGACGAATGCTGAGTTGTCGATACGAGAGCCTCGGCATCACTGATCCAGTCAGCGGCCTGCAGCATGTCGAGAAAGCGCGAAGGGGGCTCGCCTAAGGCTGCGCTCAACCCATCGGGATCGCAGCCGTAAAGTTGTTCTGGACTCGCAAGCTCCTCGTTGACCGCGAACGGCGCAATGTCGCGCCATTGCTTGTATTGCGCAAGACCCGCACGTCTAACATCGGGGCTCACGGGCACGGATGCGAGGTGCAGGCTCTCTAGCCGCTCGCTGAGAGACAGGGCACGGGCCCATTCATGCCTGTCGTTCACTCGACTTTGCGAGGCGCTTCCTTCATGGGGACTTTTGCGCGAAGGCCGCTTCGGGCCGGACGAGGCTCCCGAAGCGGCCTTCCGGGCTATTTCAGGCAGGCGCCTGGCAGCAGAGATCGACACTGAGGGTCTTCGACGCGCAGCACGCAGAGCCGTTACTGGTGACACTAGTCGCACAGCACGACGCGTACGGGCCTACAGACTCGAAGAGGAACTCCAGTTCGCGATCCAGGTCCTCAAGCGCAGCGACTGGACTAGGAGCGAGTAAGTCGATGCCTTCAGTGGCTGGCCGTTCCGGTGCCAGAACCGACATGTGGACCCCCTTCACTCGCAAGGCCGATTCAGACGCCCGGAGTCAATCAAGGTTCACGAGCCTTGTCAACTGCGCCTCTTACGCAGCGCCCGAAGTCCATCTACAACCGGCGGAGTCGTTTCCGGCCGCAAGTTTTCGAGTCCCGTCGGGTCTAGACGATGACCCCATCGCGCCAGGTAGAAGCGTTCGGCTCCGGCGACGTAAACACTGACGACGGTCACCGCGAGCTCGGGAGGCGAAGTGACGCGGACGAGTGGAACCAGTCCTGAGTGTCTTGCCGCCGTAAGAGCAACTGCAAATGAGTCGCTCGGCGTCACCGGAAGGGGTGACCGTCCCCGCGGTAGCGGCACCCGGACATGCACGTCTCGGTCGGGAGCTAAGGACAGGCGCCGATGATTCGGAGAATGCTGTATCGCTGCGCGGAAATAGCTGTCCACCAAGCTCCATCGACCTTCCACGATGTTTTGGAGAAGCTCGGTGATGGCGCGCTCAACCGCATAGAGCGGGTCTAGCGAGCATCCGCAACCGAAGGCGCCGAGTGGATAGTCCCTACCGCGACACTCGGCCATGTACACGGGAATACCAACCTGGGTGGTCAGATCGATGATGCGGACGGTACCCTGGCTCCGAGCCGATAGCTCGCCGATTAGCTCCAGGAGCGGAGTCGAGAGATAGGTCTCGTCCAGGAGTGGAACCTCATGATCCGACTCGACGTTAAAGCGATTCAGGAAGAAGCGGCCTAGTGCATCGCGCTCGACGCTTTCGAGAAGTCCGTGCAGGCAGGCTTCTGTGGCGGTACTGCCGGCGGCACATCCAGTTGACGTTCCGTAGCGGCAGTACTCTCGATATTGCAGATCATCTCCTTCGATTGGGGCGGCCGCGTAAGTGGGATCCACTACGAATAGCGGAACCCAAGCGGTGAGGTGTTCGTTCCAGAGGTCCGTGTAGAGCGCGCAACCGGCCTGAGCGTCGGGATGGGATTTGGCGACGTAGTGGATGAGCCGATCTGCTTGAAGAAGCGGCTGCGAAGCAATCTCGGGGATTGGTTTAAGCAGGAAGTCCGCCGTTTGGTTGGAGGCTAAGAGAAAGTAGTGCTCAAGCGCTTCGAATACCGCGCTGAGCTCGGCCTGACGGCCCTCGCCTTTCCCAACGCCCTCAGCACATACGGATCCATCGCGAACAAGCTGTGACCGAGTAACCGGGTACGGCCCGCGATGCAGGTACTCGAGGCGCAGCCTTCCCCCAAGCGCAGCCGCCGCCTCGTACGCGTTTGACAGCGCCTCCGGAACCGAGGTCTCCCTTTCGACTTGGGCCATTAGCTCACGACATGCCGACGCCTTGTGGAGTAAGCGAAGCATGCACAGCGAGCTAAGTCTCACTCTTGTCAGAGCAAGCTCCAAGATCCGCTAAAGAACTCACGCTTAGGACCACCCCCGATACTTCAATATGGTGTCACCATCTGCCCGCGTCGGTGGCGATGCGGACGCTCCGCCGAGGCGTGCGGCTCGACGCCGAGAGAGGTGTCGTGCGCCAGCGCGTGCGGGATGTCGTCCCGGTAGCCGTCACCGAGGCCGGCAGCCGCTAACCCCTGAATCGACGCCGACGTCGGCCGACGATCAGGCTGCGCTTTCCGCTGACGCCGGCACGCCGCCGACACAACACCGACACGTACGGACAAGGGGCACGGACAAGGGTGCCGCATCTGTAAAAGGTGCGTAAGAGTTGCCGGTTGGGCTGTCACTTTTTGGGGTCGAAAAGGGCCTCTCTATGTAGAGGGATATTTCCCTCGATGGCGTTCCGGGCCGCGGGCGTATCCGCGTGCGCGGCTGGGGCGTTGATGCACTGCTCCTCTGCCGGCGCGTCGACAACCGATGGACGATCACGACGCGCTGCGCGGCGGCGGCAAGGTGCTGCCGCTGCGCCCCAAGACAATCGATGACGGTGAGATCAGGCTCGGCCCGGTAAGGGTCGAGCCGCTCACCGCTGCACAAGAAGCGGAGGCGGTCGAGCTGCTGACCGCACTGTTCGCTGCCGCATTGCGACGGCATCGTTCCTCCGTCTCGCGGCGGAGGGCGGCGTGAACGCCGCTCGTCGGTTTGCCAGTCGGTCCCGTTGTGACTGGCAACCACATCATCCCCCGTTCGCGCGCGACCACGCCGATCTCGCGATCACGGCGCGCGCCCGACTGTATAAGGAGGTTCAGTCCTGATCGAGTTCCATATGCGTGCTGGCCGCGGGCACGCCGGCCGGCTGAGCCGGCGCGACGCACTCGCGACCCTCACCGATGCAGATCGGCGTCTGCTCACGCTGCTCGCTGAGCAGCGCGTGCTGACGCAGACCCAGCTCGACCGGCTGCTCGCCGACACACCGGCCCGGACGCTTCGCTACCGCACCGAACGCCTGACCAAGCTGGGTCTTGTCGGTCGTAGCCGTCCCTACCGAGATAAGGGATCCGCTCCGTTCCACTACTGGCCGACCCGTGCCTCGGACGCATTCGTGCGTGGCGAGCCGGTCCCGCGCGGCGGCGAGCGGGCGGAGCCAAACCCGCAGTTCCTCCACCACGCCGAACGACTCTCCGAGCTGTACGTGCTCCTCTGCGTGCAGGCGCCGACCGTCGGTCTGCACCTGCAGGAGTTCAGGCGCGAGGGTGAGGCGCGGGAGCTGTTCCGGGCGGACGGGCGCGAGCGGGCACTCGCCCCCGACGCCCTCATCCACCTCCACGACGACAACGGCCGCGGCCTGCTCGCCTTCGTCGAGCTCGACATGGGGACGATGAGCCACGCCCGCCTGAAGACGAAGGCTGCGGGCTATGCCGCCTACGCCGCCCAGGCGGCATGGACCGAGCGGCACCCGTTCTGCCCCTGTCTGCTCTTCCTTACCACCACCGAGACACGCGCCGTCGCGTTCCTCAAGCTGCTAAACGCGCTGCTCGACAAGCACCGCCGCTACAGCTCCAGCTACTACGGCGACTGGGGCGCGGGCGGCAACCTTTCCTGGTTCGCGGCGGCCGCCTGCGCGCATGCCCACGAACCCGAGCGCCCCCTCGGCGAAGCGTGTTGGGACGACCTCGCGCTCGCCGGCGGTGGACTCACCCTCAGCGACTGCTTGAACAAGGGGCGTGCCGCCTACGACGCGCGCCGCGCGAAAGAGGAAGCGAAGCAGTGTGCACGCGATGAGAAGCGTGCGCGGCTGCTTGCCAAACCCGAGGCACGGCGCGCCTACCTGCAGGAGAAGCACCTGCGCATCCGGGGCGAGCATCTCGCTCAGTTCGGCGGCGCGAGCCAGACCGCGCTCCACCTCCTGCTCAGCTCAACGGAGCCAATGAGCGACATCGAACGCGACGCGTTCGCCGCGCTCACCCGCCAGCTCGACGACGACCCGCTCGAAGCCGAGCCCGCGCCTGAACCGGTACCGCCGACGTGGACTGACACCGAGGCGGTCGCCTCGCTTGTTGAGATCTACCGCCGACGCCAGCGGGCACGCGTCGACGAGTCTGCGCGCCGCTACGGCGAAGGTCCCGCACTGCGCCGCGACCGCGACGACCTCGCCGACGGCGGACTCCTCGACAGCTATAGCTGGGACTCACTCGAGGAACGAGCACGACGCGACCAGGAGGCGCGCGGAGAACAGGTGCGGCTTCGGCTCGTCTATCTCGACCGCCGCGAGCGGGATGCACGCCGGCGCAAGCACGAGGCGGGGCTCGCGGCGCGGCTCGCGCACGGACGCGCAGCCGTTTACGCGATCATCGATCGCGACCGGTTGCGCATCTGCAGACGCTGCGACGAGATCGTCTACCCACCCGAACCCGAACGCCGCGGAACCGTCACCTACCAGCAACCCTCGCAACCGTCGCGGTGCCACTTCTGCGGCGGCTCCGAGCTCGCCCCATGGGATCACGCCTACCAATCAGAGCTTGAGTACGGGCCCGGCAGGCGCCTTCTGGGTAGCGACTTGACCTCCGCCGAGATCGATGGCCTCATGGACGACCACGCCAACGGAGGGGGTCGTCTGTGATGCGCGTCTGTCTCTACCAGCGGATCTCAACCGACGAGGACCACCAGCCAACCTCGCTGAATACGCAGCGGGAGCGGCTGGAGCGCTACTGCGAGGCGATGGAGGAATGGCGGATCGTCGCCGCCTTCGAAGACCAAGCCTCCGGCACCAGCCTCGACCGTCCCGGCCTGCAGCAAGCACTCGACCTCGCGCGCGAGAAGCGGATCGACCTGCTGCTCGTCTACCGCGTCGACCGCTTGAGCAGGAAGGTGCGCCAGCTCGCCGGACTGTGCGAAGAGTTGGACCAGCTCGGCGTCGTTTTGAAGTCGGCGACGGAGCCGTTCGACACCGGCTCACCTGCGGGCCGGATGATGCTGCAGATGCTCGGCGTGTTCGCCGAGTTCGAGCACGCCACCATCGTCGACCGCGTCACCGCCGGACTCGAACGCCGCGTCCGCGAAGGCAAATGGATGAGCGGCCGACTCCCATACGGGTACCTACGCAACAAGGACACGAAGCTGCTTGTGCCGGACGAAGTGAAGGCTCCGGTCGTGCGCCGCATCTTCGGCCTCTACGCCGAAGGGAAGCTCGGCACGACCGCGATCGCCCGCACCCTCGACGCCGAGGGCGCGCCGCCGCCGCGCAAGCAAGGCTGGTCGCCGAACGCGCTGCAACTGATCCTCGCCAACCCCGCCTACCGCGGCCTCGTCCGCTGGAACGGCGAGACGCATCCGGGCCTGCACGGACCGCTCGTCGACAACGACACGTTCGCCAAGGCGCAAGAGATCCTCCGCCGCCGCGGCGAGGACGCCTCATTGCGGCGCGGCAACCCGACCGACTTCCTCCTCTCCGGATTGGTCCGCTGTCATCACTGCGGGCGCGCCTACGTCGGCACCTCAGCGCACGGACGCAACGGCCGCTACACCTACTACGCCTGCTCCACCCGCTACAAGTACGGCCCCGCCAAATGCACCGGCGACCGGCTCCCCAAGGACCGGCTCGAAGCCGCCGTCCTCGCCCAGCTCGCCGAGCTGTACCGCGACGGCCACGTCATCGAGAAAGCACTCGCCGACCTCGCAACCGTGACCGAAAGCGAGCGGCCCGAACTCGAAGAGCAACTCGCCTCGACGCGCGCAGAAATCACGCGCGTCGAGGGCAAACTGGAGCGCTACTTCGAAGGCTTCGAAGACGGGAGGCTCGCGGCCGACCTCTTCCAAGACCGCGTGCGCGGCCACCGTGACCGCCTCGAAGCCCTGCGCGAACGAGAAGCCGGCCTCGCCGCCCGTCTCGCCACACAGGCGCACACACCGCCCGACGGCGCCGCCCTCACCGGACTCGCCGACCAGCTCGAAGCGATCGTCGCCAACGAGAACCCCGAACAAGCCAAAGAGCTACTCCGCCTGCTCGTCAAAGACATCCAAGTACACGACCGCCGCCGGATCATCCCCACCTACAGGATTCCGGCGGCGGTTCGCGCAATACCTCGTAAGGTGGACCCAGGCGGGCTCGAACCGCCGGCCTCCTGCGTGCCACGCAGGCGCTCTCCCAGCTGAGCTATGGGCCCGGGAGGGGATTCAGTTTAGCGGCGAATTCGTAGTCCTTGGCCCAGTTGATCCGACGCCGCTGGTTGTTGCGAGCGGGCGCGCAGCGCAGGTGAATCTCCGGGCCGGAGACCTCGTTCATCGGGAGGAAGTAGCACGTGTTCAGCTCCAGGCAGTACGCGGCGAAGGCGTCGATCTCGTCGCTCGAGTACAGCCGCCGACCGAGCCCGGTGCGGGCGCGCCGGGACGAGTAGCAACGAATCGTCACGACGTCTCCGTCGAGAGGGGCCCACTTGCACTGCACGCGCAAAAGCTTCGGTCTCAGGTCGAAGATGAGGTCGTAGCGTTCGTCGCCGTACGGTCGATAGACGCCGATTCCCAACTTGATCGCCTCGTGCGCTATCGCAGTCTCGGCAATCGCGCCCTTCTGATTCGTTGTCAGCACGGTAAACAGAGTACCGTGAGCGCCGGACGTCTTACGTCGCGGAAAGCTCCCGCACCGCGCGGACGAGGTCCTCCGGCGCGAACGGCTTGCGCAGCACGGGTGCGCCGACGTCGACGACGAACTGCTCGCCGTAGTCGCCGGTCATGAGCAGCACCGGCAGGCCGGGGTTCGTCCGGCGCAGCCGCTCCGCGATCGCGTCGCCGCTCACGCCCGGCATGAGCACGTCCAGGACGGCCGCGTCCACGTTTCCGCCCTCGACCGCCGCGATCGCGGCCATGCCGTTGCTGACGCTCACCACCTCGTAGCCCGCGTCCTCCAGAACCGCCCGGTACAGGAGGACGAGATGGGGGCTGTCGTCGGCGACGAGGACGCGCATTTTCGCCTTGTTACCCAAACCGAACCCAGGCTATCGTCCCGTCGGTGCGTGGGAGGCGGCTGGTGGTGCCGATCCGGCTGGCCGTCGTCCGCCTGCGTGCGCACGTCCAGAGGAACGTGCTGGCCGCGATCGGGATCGCGGTAGGCGCGGGCATCCTCGCGATGACCGCCGTCGGGGCGGTCGCCGTCCAGGATCGCGCCGCCCAGCGTGCGCTCGCCGGGCTCCAGCCGTCCGACCGCGCAGTCCAGGCGGTGTGGAGCGGCGTCCCGGCGCAGTCGAGCCTCTCGTACCCGCAGCTCGACCGGCTCGCGCGCGGCGCGCTCGAGCCCGTCCTCCACCATCCGGCCTTCGCCGTCGAGGTCTTCCGCCAGGCGACCTGGGGCGGCGCCTTCGTCAACCTCGGCGCCGTGGACGGGCTCTCGCGCTGGCTCGTCCTGCGCAGCGGCCGGCTGCCGCACGCGTGCACGCCGCACGACTGCGAGCTCGTCCAGATCGGCGGCAGGCCGGCGGCGCCGAAGCTCCCGTTCCTGCACGTCGTCGGCCGCGCGACGTTCCGCAGCGGCGCGCCGCTGTCGGCGTACTTCTCCGCCGCGGGGGCGAACCGGCCGCCGATTCTCCTTGCCGACGGTGTGAGCGCGTTCGCGCGCACGCCGCTTCCGGACGCGCCGCTCATCGCGCGCACATATGGCTGGGTCGTGCCGCTCGCGCCCGGCTCGATCCACGACTGGGATCTCGCGGCCCTCGGCGCGCGCATCGACCGCGCACAGTCGCAGCTGGAAGAGCGCAGCGACATCTTCTCCGTGTCGGCGCCGCTCGACACGATCGCGTCGGTGCGCGCGACGAGCCGCGTCGCCGGCGAGCGGCTGCTCGTGCTCGGCGGCGACGCCGCCGTGCTCCTGCTCGGCTTCGCCGTGCTCGCCTCGACGAGGCTCCGCCGCGACTACGACGCGACGCGCCGCCGTCTGACCTGGTTCGGCGCCGGTCGCGGCCAGGTGCTGCTCGTCGCGGCCGCCGAGGTGGCTGCGATCACGGTCGTCTCCAGTGTCATCGGCTGGATCGCGGGCAGCGGCGCCGGCGCGCTTCTCGCCCGCCACCTCGGCGCGCCCGGCTGGCTCGCGGTCGACCATTCGCTCTTCACCGTGCGCGCGTTCGGGATCGCCGCCGCACTCGCGGCGCTCACGGCTCTCGTCATGCTCGCCGCGCTGCGGCTGGAGAAGATCGCGTTCGGCGGCGTGACGCTCACGGCGGCCGACGTCGCCGCGCTCGGAGCCCTCGCCGCGATCCTCCTCGCGCTCGCGCGCGGCAAGACGGACACGTCGACGCTCGCGTCGAGCGGCGGCACCGGCATCGTCCTGCTCCTGCTGCCGGGCCTCGTGCTCTTCGTGCTCGCGGTCGCCGCCGCACGTCTGCTCGCGCCGCTGCTGCGCGCGCTCGAGTGGGCCGGGCGGCGCGGGCCGCCTCCGCTGCGACTGGCACTGCTGTCGCTCGCGCGCTCGCCGGGCGCGGTGCTCCTCTCCGTCGTCTTCTTCGTCCTCAGCGTCGGCGTGGCGCTGTTCGCGTTCTCGTACCGCGCGACGCTGGAGCGCGGCGAGGTCGAGCAGGCCCGGTACGCGGTGCCCGCGCCGTACGTGCTGCAGGAGGATCTGAGCAAGCTCGTCACGGTGCAGCAGGCCGCGCCGCATCTCGGGACGCCCGTCTTGCGCGATCAGGGATACGTCACCGCCGACCGCGGCATCGACTTCACGCTGCTCGCGCTGCCGGCAGCGACGATCCCGCACGTCGATGGGTGGCGCAGCGACTTCTCGTCGCTGACGCCGCGCGCCCTCGCTCAACTGCTTGCGCCGCCCGTCACGCCCCGCCTGCGCGGCTTCGACCTGCCGGCGAACGCCACGCATCTCACGCTGCCGCTGACGGTCTCCGGCGACCGCGTCGGCATCCAGCTCAACGTGCTCGACCGGCGCGGCGACTTCACGCTCCTCGCGCTCGGCGAGCTCGGGCGCGGCACGCATGCGCCGAGCGTGCGCGTGCCGCCGGAAGCGCGCGGCGGCCGGGTCGTCGCGGTGCGGCTGTCGTTCCCGCAGACGGCCGCGTTCGTCGCCGGACATCGCGAGAGCGGGACGGCGCTCTCCGTCAACGACGCATCCGTCGGCACGCTCCGGCTCGACCGGCGCTTCGCCGGCTGGATCGGGACGAACGGCGTGCACGTACGCGGCGCGAGCGTGCGTTACGTCGTCAACCGCGCGTCCGACTCGATCCTGCGGCCGAGCGAGCCGCTCGAGGGCGTTCCCGTCCCGGTCGTCGTCTCGCCCGACCTCGCGCGCGCCGCCGGCGCCGGCGGCCTCCTGCCGCTGCACGTGGAGGACGAGACCGTCGAAGGACGAATCGTCGGGATCGCACGGCGCTTCCCTTCGGTCGATGGCGACCTCGTCGTCGCCGACCTGCCGACTTGGCTGACCGCTGCGAACACGATCGAGCCCGGCACGGCCACTGCCGGCGAGGTCTGGCTCGACGCGCGGAAGCCGCCGCACATCCCGTCGCTCGCGATCGTCTCGCAGCGCGCGACCGAGGCCGCGCTCCGCGGCGATCCACTCGCCCGCGGATCGCTCGCGCTCCTGCTCGCGGCGGCGGTCGTCGGGCTCGTGCTCGCCGCTGTCGGCGTCCTGCTCGGGGTCGTCGGCGACCGCCGCGACGAGACGGGCGAGCTGTTCGACCTCTCCGCCCAGGGCGTCACGCCGGCCCAACTGCGCCGCCATCTCCTGCTGCGCGCGCTCGCCGTCGCAGTCGTCGGCATCGGCGGCGGCATCGCCGCCGGCGCGGTCGTGAGCGCGCTGGTCGTCGCCGTCGTGTCCGTCACTGCGGGAGCCGGAACGCCGTTGCCGCCGCTCGCGCTCGCGTTCGACTGGCCCCTCGTCCTCGTCGCGCTCGCCTGCCTGCTCGCGGGCTCGGCGGCCGCAGCCGGCGTCGCGGTGAGGAGGTTGCGATGACAGCCGTCCAGGCCACCGACCTCTTCCGCATCTACCCGTCGGCGGAAGGTGCCGCCGCGGCGCTGCAAGGCCTGACGCTCGAGGTCGAGGAGGGCGAGCTCGTCGTCGTGTTCGGGCCGAGCGGCTCGGGCAAGAGCACGCTCCTGCGCATCCTCGCCGGGCTCGACCGCCCGTCCGCCGGCACGGTGCGGGTGTTCGAGCACGACCTGCGCACGCTCCGCGGCCGCGCGCTCGCCGACTACCGCTCGCGCACGCTCGGCTACGCCGACCAGCACTACGGGCGCGCGCTCGCGCCCGAGCTGACAGCCCGCGAGCTCGTCGCGCTGCGGCTCGACCTGCTCGGCGTCGGCAGCGCCGAGAGCGGGCGCACCGCCGACCGGCTGCTCGAGCGCGTCGGGCTCGCCGAGAAGCGCGACGCGCGACCGGGCGAGCTCTCCGGCGGACAGCAGCAGCGCGTCGCGCTGTGCGCTGCGCTCTCGCACCGCCCGCGCCTCTTCATCGCCGACGAGCCCACCGGCGAGCTCGACGCCGCGAACGCCGCCGAGATCTACACGCTCATCCGCGAGCTGTCGCACGAAGCCGGCGTCACGACGCTCGTCGTCAGCCACGACCCCGAGTCCGCCGCCGTCGCCGACCGCGTCGTGCAGATCCGCGACGGACGCGTCAGCTCGGAGCGCCGCGGTGGCGGCGACGACGCGGTCGTGAACCGCGGCGGCTGGATCCGCATCCCCGAGGAGCTGCTCGGCAGGACGACGCGTGCGCGTCTGGAGCCGAAGCCCGGAGGCGTGTTCGTGCACACCGTCGCCGCGGAAGCGCTGGAGAGCGCCGCTCCGTCGGAGGCGCAGCCGGGAGCCGTCGTCGCCGAGGCGGTGGGCCTGGCGAAGGTGCATGGGCGCGGCCCGCGCGCGACGGAGGTGTTCCACGATCTTTCGCTCGCATTCGCCGGCGGTGCGTTCTCGGCGATCACAGGGCCGTCGGGCACCGGGAAGTCCACGCTGCTGCACCTGCTCGCGGGCCTCGACCGTCCGACCGCCGGCGACGTGCGCGTGCTCGGCACCCCGCTCTCCGGTCTCGACGACACCGGGCTCGCGTTGTTGCGCCGCAGCAGCATCGGCCTCGTCACGCAGGGAACCGATCTCGTCCCGTTCCTCACCGCGCGCGAGACGGTCGAGCTCGCGCTCGCGCTGCGCGGGCATGAAGCCGGCGGCGCCGCACCGGCGCTCGCCGCCGTCGGCCTCGCCGAGCTCGCCGACCAGCGCGTCGCGCGGCTGTCGATGGGGGAGCGGCAGCGCGTCGCCATCGCACGTGCGCTCGCGGCGAAGCCGGCGCTGCTGCTGGCGGACGAGCCCACCGCGCGGCTCGACGAGGCGAATGCACGGGCGGTGGGCGCGCTCTTCGCCGAGCTCGCGCGCACGACCGGCACCGCCATCGTGTGCGCGACGCACGATCCCGTGCTCATCGAGCACTCACAGGTGGAGTTCCCGCTCGCTACGCTCGGCGCATGACTGCCGTGCACCGTGGTCCAGCTCCCTTGGCACGTAACCAGGAGCCGTAGGCTTGAGTCAAGAGGGCGTCGATCTTCTTCTCAGGGGGTACCGGGCGTTCGTCGCCGGCGACCTCGAGGCGATCGAGGCGATGCTCGACCCGGAGGTGGAATGGGTCGGCGCGGAGGCTGAGGGAGCGTTCGACCGCGACGACGTGCTCGCCATCCTCGCCGAGCGTGTCGCCGAGGGGTACCACGTCACCGTCGACCGCTGCATCGGCGTCGGCGACCGCGTGGTCATCAGCATGCGCTTCTCGCGCATCGAGCCGGACGCGACCGACGAGCGGCCGCTCCAGTCGCGTCGCTTCTACCTCGTCGGGCGCTACGCCGCGGTGGTGACGACGCACGAAGGCCGTGTCGCGCGCGTCGAGGAGCATCCGCACCTCGGTGCTGCGCTTGCGGCCGTCGGGCTCGAGGACGAAGTCGCATGAGCGGCGTCCTCGTCGCCGGCTTCGAGCCCTTCGGCGGCTCGGACGTGAACACGTCGCAGCAGATCGTCGAGGCCGTGGGCGGCGTCGTCCTGCCCGTCTCGTATGCGCGGGCGGCGGACGCGCTGCGCCACGCGGTGCGCGCAGCCGATCCTGACGTCGTCATCTGCTTCGGCCAGGCGGACCGAGAGGCGATCTCGGTCGAGCGGTTCGCGCTCAACTTCGACGGCTCCGAGTCGGAGGACAACGACGGCGTCGTCTCCTCCGCCGAGATCGATCCAGAGGGCCCGGTCGCGTACCGCTCGACGCTTCCGGTGGACGAGATCGTCGCCGCGCTGCGCGCCGAGGACATCCCTGTCGAGGCGTCGCGCAGCGCGGGCGGGTTCCTCTGCAACCACGTCTTCTACGTGCTGATGCGCATGCTCGAGGAGGAGCGCCCGGAGACCGCCGGCGGGTTCGTGCACGTGCCCGAAGAGATACCGCTCGACCTCCTCGTGCGCGCGGCGCGCGTTATCGTCGCGGTGTGCGCGGCGCCCGTGTCAACGCGCTGAAGCAGCCGCCCGAGGTGGTCGAGCTTCCCTACGCCGACGGCGTCCGGATCGAAGCGGTCGCGCTCAATCCGCTCGACATCGCGGTCGGCAGCGGCGTCTTCTACGGCGGGCACCCCGAGCTGCCGTACGTTCCCGGCTGCGAGGCCGTGGGCCGGACGGAAGACGGCGCCCTCGTCTATCTCTTCGGTGAGGGGCGTGGCGTCTCGCAGGCGGGCTTCCTCGCCGAGCGCGTCGCCGTGCCGGAGAGCTTGCCGCTTCCGCTCCCGGAGGGGACGGATCCCGCCGTCGCTGCCGCACTCGGCATCGCCGGCATCGCCGCCTGGGTGCCCATCGCGTGGAAGGCGAAGGTGGGGACCGGCGACCGCGTGCTCGTGCTGGGCGGCACGGGCGCCGTCGGGCGCGTGGCGGCACAGGCGGCGGCGCTACTCGGCGCGGCGAAGGTCGTCGCCGTCGGCCGGAAGGAGCTCGGCCGGATAGCCGAGGAGTTCGGAGAGGACGGCTTCACGGTGTGCATCGATCCCGTCTGGGGCGAGCCGCTCGCCCAGGCGCTCGCGCACGCCGCGCGTCATGCGCGCGTCGTGCACGTCGGTCAGTCCGCCGGCCCGGAGGCGCCGCTCCGGTCGGCGGACGTGCGCGGCAAGGAACTGACGATCATGGGCCACTCCAACTTCGCCATGACGAAGGAGGAACGCGACCGGGCCTACCTCGAGCTGCTCGAGCACGTCACCGCCGGTCGCGTCGCGCTCGACGTCGCGCGCTTCCCGCTCGACCGTGCCGCCGAGGCCTGGGAGCGGCAACGCTCCGGCCCCGGCGGCAAAGTCGTGATCGAGCTCTAGACCTTCCCTCGCGCCTCCCACTTCTTGTAGATCGCCCGCACCTGCGACTTGATGGACGCGACGGAATCCGCGGCGCTCATCTTGCCCTGCGAGACCTGCGCGAACATCTGCGGGATGAGGAACGTCGAGAAGACCTCGTCCATCGCCGGGTTCATCGTCCCCGGATAGCCGATGTTGTGCGTGTACTTCTCGGCGATCGTCGTCAGGATCGTGTACTTGCCCTTCGGCGGATTCGGATCGGCGGCCGCCGTCTTCCGGATCTGCTTGAAGGGGAACGTGTTCGTGAACGTCGGGAAGTTGTACAGCTGCGACTGCAGCGTGGCCTGCTTCCCGGCGAGGAGCAGGTCGACGAGGAACTTCTGCGCGTTCTCCTTGTTCTGGGCGAACTTCCAGATGTTCCAGCAACCCATGAGGTGCTCGAGCCCCAGGCGGCCGTTCGGCCCGGACGGGATCGGCCAGATCCACAGGTCGTCCGAGAACGGCAGGTGGAGCTGCTCCGGCGTGCGCGTCGCCGAGATCGCGTTCAGGATGAGCGACCCCGTGCCGCCGTAGAGGTAGTTGTTGTTGGAGGACGGGTTCCAGGCGAAGATGTCGGGCGTCTCGCCGACCTTGTAGATCTGGGCCATGAAGTTCACGGCGGCGACCGTCTTCTTCGTATTCAGGTCGGGCCGGTTGTGCGGGGTCTGGAGGAACGAGCCGAAGCACATCATGAACGCGTACAGCGCCATGCTCGAGTCGAGCTCCTGTGACTGTCCGATCCCGATCGGATGGCCGATCGCCTTCAGCTTGGGCGCGGCCTTCAGCACGTGCTCCCAGGTGTACGGCGACTCGCCGATCCCGTTCCAGAGGTCGTGCCGCCAGACGACGGGATCCGGCACATAGCTGTCGGACACCGCGAAGTACTTCTTCGTCTTGGCGTTGTAGGTCGACGCCTGCGCGATCGGCATGTAGGCGCCCTGCGACCTAGCGACCTCCTGGATGATCGACTTGTGGTCGATGACCTGGTCCTCGTACGCCGCCATCGGGTGGAGGTTGAAGAACAGGTCGTGACCAGACTGCGCGGCGACCTCGGCCGCCGCCCGCGTGTCGAGGAGCGTGTTGTTGATGTGCTCGATCGTGACCTGTACGTCGTTCTGCTCGCCCCATTGCTTGGCCCATGGATCGAGCCATGCGTCGTAGGACGGGACGAAGTGCACCCAGGTGATCGCGCTCAGGTTGCCGCTCAGCCAGCGGCCGGTGTACTTGTGCGGCCCTGCGAACGCGAACGGCGCCCCGACTCCCGCGGCTCCGACCGCGGCTGCGCCGGCGCCGGCCTTCTTCAGCAGCTCCCGCCTGCTGATGCGTCCTTCATCGGACATGAACCCTCCTTTCCCTGCCTTAGCGGAATGCGCCGCCGGTGAAGCCGGCGATGAACCGGTTGAGGAACGCGTTGTAGACGAGAGCCAGCGGAATGCTCGGGATGAGGATCGCGGCCATGATCCCCGGCCAGTTGTAGAGGTCGCCGCGAATGAGATCCGTCGGCACGCCGACCGTCAGCGTCCGGTTGGTGGAGCTGGAGATGAACGTGATCGCGTACACGAACTCGTTGATCACGAGCGAGAACGTGAAGATGACGACAGTGAGGATCCCGGGGATCGAGATCGGGAAGACGATGCGCACGAGCGAGCCGAGGCGCGAGCATCCGTCGATGAGCGCCGCGTCCTCGAGCTCCTGCGGAATGCCCTTGAAGAAGCCCATCAGCAGCCAGACCGCGAACGGAATCGTGAACGACGGGTAGACGACGATGAGCGCCCACAGACGGTCGCTCAGGTGCAGGTACTGCGCGACGACGCGCGAGAGCGGCAGGAAGAGCAGCGTCGGCGGCACGAGATACGTGAGGAAGATCCCGACGCCGAGCCCGCGTCCGACGGGACCCGCCAGGCGGGCGAGCGCGTAGCCGGCCGGCATGGCGACCGCGAGCGTGATCAGCACCACCATCACGCCGACGAAGCACGAGTTGCGCAACCAGTGCAGGTAGTCGGTGTGGTGGAGGAGATTGCCGTAGTTGGAGAGCGTCGGATTGAAGCTCCACACCTTCGTCGGGTCGTACACCTGCGCCTGGTTCTTGAGCGAGGTGACGCCCATCCACACGAATGGGAACGCGAGCACGATCGCGAACGGGATGACGACGCCGTAGGAGAACGCCTTTTGCCTCCACGCGAGGCTCACGTGACCTCCGCCCGCCGCGCGAAGAAGAGCATCGCCACCGTCACGACCGCGAGCAGCGGGAGCATGAACAGCGCGATCGCGGCGCCCTCGCCGATGTTTCCGGCGTTGATCCCGGTCTGGAACGCGAACGTTGTGAGCACCTGCGTCGAGTTGAACGGGCCGCCGTTCGTGAGGATGTACGGCACGACCATGTCGGTCGCGGTGAACACGATCCCGAACAGCACCGCGACGATCGCGATCGGGAGCTGCAGCGGCAGCGAGACGTACCAGAACTTCTTCAGTCCGGTTGCGCCGTCCATCGCGGCCGCGTCGTCCACCTCCTGCGGGATGGACGAGATTCCGGCGAGGAAGATGACCGTTGCGAACGGAATCATCCGCCAGGCCTGGACGGTGATGATCGACGATGCTGCGGCGCGCGGCGTCCCGAGCCAGGTGGGAACGCTCCCGGCGGAGACGACGTGCGAGTGGACGAGGAGCCAGGTGAAGATGCTCGCCTGCGGGTCGTAGAACCACAGGAAGCCGACCGCCGTCAGCGCGATCGGCGCCGCCCAGGGCAGGAGGATGAAGAAGCGCAGGATCCACCGGCCTCGAAACTGGCGCACGAGCGCATGCGCCAGCAGTCCGGCGCACACGACCACGACCGCCTGCGAGATGGCGGTGAACAGGAACGTGTGCCAGAGCGCGCCGCGGAAGATCGGGTTGTGCAGCGCCGCGCGGAAGTTCGCGAGGCCGACCCACTTGCCGCTCAGCGACCCGGCGGTCGCGTCGGTGAAGCTGAGGTAGATCGCGAGGACGAGTGGCACGCCCACGAGCGCGGCGATGAACAGGACCGCAGGGGAAACCAGAAGCGTCGCGAGGAATCCGCGGCGCTCTGTGACGTATCGGAGCCGTCCGAAACGGCTCTCCCCCGGCGCCGCCACTGCTGCCATGTGCGCGCGGAATCTACCCGTCGGCGTGGCGCATAAGCAACTTTGTAATGTGCCCGGGGTGGGGGCGATCGAGCTCGATCGGCTGACGAAGGTGTACGCCGACGGCACCCGGGCCGTGGACGAACTCGACCTGGACGTGGCCGACGGCGAATTCGTCGTCTTCGTCGGGCCGTCCGGTTGCGGGAAGACGAGCGCGCTGCGGATGATCGCCGGGCTCGAGGACATCACCGGCGGCGAGGTCCGCGTCGCCGGCAAGGTCGTCAACGGGCTCCCGCCGAGGGCCCGCGACATGGCGATGATCTTCCAGAACTACGCCCTGTACCCGCACATGAACGTCTTCGAGAACATGGCCTTCGGCCTGAAGATGCGCGGGATCGACAAGGGCGAGATCCAGCGCCGGGTGGACAGCGCGGCGAAGGTCCTCGGCCTCTCCGACGTCCTGAAGAAGCGGCCGCGGCACCTCTCCGGCGGCCAGCGCCAGCGGGTCGCGATGGGGCGCGCGATCGTGCGCGAGCCGGTCGCCTTCCTCATGGACGAGCCACTCTCGAACCTCGACGCGAAGCTCCGCGTCCAGATGCGGGCCGAGATCGCCCGCATCCAGCGCGACCTCGGCGTGACGACGATCTACGTCACGCACGACCAGAGCGAGGCGATGACCCTCGGCGATCGCGTCTGCGTCCTGCGCGGCGGCCTCCTCCAGCAGGTCGACCGGCCGCAGGTGCTCTACGACAAGCCCGCGAACCTCTTCGTCGCCGGCTTCATCGGCTCGCCGGCGATGAACCTCGTCGAGGCCGAGCTTGCGGCGAAGGACGGCGGGCTGGCCGTCCGCTTCGGGCCGCATGAGCTGATGGTCCCCGGCGACGTCGCCGTCGCCCGGCCCGGGCTACGACGATATGCCGGCCGAAAGGTGGCGCTCGGCATCCGCCCGGAGGATCTCGACGACGCGCCGGCGGCCGAGGGATCCCGCCTCGACGTCGCCGTCGACATCCGGGAGGACATGGGGGCAGAGGTCTACCTCCACTTCGCGGTCGATGCCCCACCGGTCGCGACCGCCGAGGTGCGCGAGGTCCTGGGGGAGGAGGCGCTGGCGGCGGCGGACGAGCAGACGCACCACCACGGCTCTCCCTTCATCGCGCGCGTGAACAGGGGGACCGGCGCCCGCGAGGGCGGGCCGGTCCAGCTGGCCGTGAACACCCGCCTGCTCCACTTCTTCGACCTCGAGACCGGCGCCGGCATCTACTAGGCCCCTGGTCAGGCCCGGGATTACGTCGACCCCGGAGGTCGTTCTCCATCGGTACAATCCGGATACCTAGTACACCGATTGGAGAGTGACCGAATCGTGAGTGACCTGCTTCTCGTCCCGCTGGAGGACTCGGTCGTCTTCCCGGGCATGACCGTCACGCTGACGGTCGACACCGGCGACGAGACCGAAGTGCTGCTCGTGCCCCAGCACGGCGCCGAGTACGCGAAGGTCGGCACCGTCGCCCGGGTGGACGAGCGCGTCCGGCTGCCGCGCGGCGCCGGCAGCGCCGTCGTCCTGACCGGCCTGCATCGCGGCGTCATCGGCGCCGCCCGGACCGACGCCCAGGGCAACCTGCGCGTCAAGGTCGAGGAGGCGCCGGACGACAACCCGGCCCCCGTCAAGACGCGTGAGCTGGAGCGCGAGTACCGCGCGATCGTCGAGGAGATCCTCGAGCTGCGTGACGCGGACGACCGCATCGGCCAGTTCCTGCGCTCCATCACCGAGGCCGGCGCGCTGGCAGACACGTGCGCGTACGCGCCCGACATCTCCTTCGCGCGGCGGGTCGAGCTGCTCGAGACGGTGGACGTCGTCGAGCGCCTCGAGCTCGCCGTCCAGCTCCAGCGCGAGCGGCTCGCCGAGCTGCAGGTGCGCGCCCGCATCCGCGATGACGTGGAGTCCGGCGCGCAGAAGCAGCAGCGCGAGTGGTTCCTGCGCCAGCAGCTCAACTCGATCCGCAAGGAGCTCGGCGAGGACGAAGGGTCCGTCGTCGAGGAGTACCGCACGAAGATCGAGGAAGCCGGCATGCCGGACGACGTCCGCGCGCAGGCGGAGCGCGAGCTTCGCCGGCTGGAGACGATGGGCGAAGGCTCCGGCGAGGCGTCCATGATCCGCACGTACCTCGAGTGGCTCACGTCGGTGCCCTGGTCGAAGCGCTCCGAGGAGCGTCTCGATCCCGTGAACGCGCGCGAGGTTCTCGACAACGACCACGCGGGCCTCGACGACGTGAAGGACCGCATCGTCGAGTACCTCGCCGTGCGCAAGCTGCGGGAGGAGCGCGGCATCCCGAACGACAAGCGCAGCGGCGCCATCCTGACGCTGATCGGCCCTCCCGGAACGGGCAAGACGTCGATCGGCGAGTCGGTCGCGCGCGCCCTCAACCGCGAGTTCGTGCGCATGTCGCTCGGCGGCATCCGCGACGAGGCCGAGATCCGCGGGCATCGCCGCACGTACATCGGCTCGCTTCCGGGCCGGCTCGTGCGCGCGCTGCGCGACGCGGGGACGATGAACCCGGTCATCCTGCTGGACGAGGTGGACAAGGTCGGCGCCGACTGGCGCGGCGACCCGTCCGCGGCGCTGCTCGAGGTCCTCGACCCTGCGCAGAACCACTCGTTCCGCGACCACTACCTCGACGTCGAGCTCGATCTGTCCGACGTGTTCTTCATCGCGACGGCGAACATCGCCGACACGATCCCGACCGCGCTGCTCGACCGGATGGAGGTCATCCGCTTCGACGGCTACACGGTGGACGAGAAGACGGCGATCGCGCGCGGCTACCTGTGGCCGCGGCAGCGCGAGCGCAACGGCCTGCTCGAGGACGAGGTGTCGATCGGCGACGACACGATCGAGCTCGTCGTCTCCGAGTACACGCGCGAGGCCGGCGTCCGCCAGCTCGAGCGCGAGCTCGGGAAGATCCTCCGCAAGACCGCGACGAAGATCGCGTCCGCCGAGGTCGAGCCGCCCGTCGAGGTCGGCGTCGACGTCGTGCGCGACGCGCTCGGCCGCCAGCGCTTCTACCAGGAGGCGGCGGAGCGAACCGCAGTGCCCGGCGTGGCCACCGGCCTCGCAGTCACGGGCACCGGCGGCGACGTGCTCTTCGTCGAGGCGACGTCGATGGACGGCGGCAACGACCTGCTGCTCACCGGCCAGCTCGGCGACGTGATGAAGGAGTCGGCGCGCATCGCGCTCTCGTTCATCCGTTCGCACGCCGACGAGATCGGTGTCGAGGCGTCGGCGTTCGCAGACCGCTCGTTCCACGTGCACGTTCCCGCGGGAGCGATCCCGAAGGACGGCCCGAGCGCCGGCATCACGATGGCGACCGCGCTCGCGTCGCTCCTGTCGGACCGACCGGTGAAGCACACCGTCGGCATGACCGGCGAGGTGACGCTGCAGGGGCGTGTGCTGCCGATCGGCGGGCTGAAGCAGAAGGTGCTCGCGGCGCACGCCGCCGGCCTCACCGACGTGATCATCCCGGAGCGGAACCGCGCCGACCTCGACGATGTCCCCGCGGACGTGCGCGACGCGATGCGCTTCCACCCGGTGATGACGCTCGGCGAGGTGCTCGACCTGGCGCTCGAGCCGAAGAGCCAGCCGGCGCTCCATGCGGTGTAGGAACTGCCGGCCGCTGCCCGAAGGGGTCGCCCGCGCGGCCGACCTCCTCGGGCGGCGCTGGGTGCTCGCGATCCTGTGGGCATCCTCGGAGGCGGGCGCCGTCCGCTTCAACGAGTTCAAGCAGGCGCTGGAGACGATCCCGCCGCGCACCCTCGCGGCGCGTCTCCTGGAGCTGGAGGAAGCCGGGATCCTGGAGCGGCGCGTGCTCGACACGCGCCCGCCGCGCGTCGAGTACCGGCTGACGGAGATCGGCCGCCGCGTGGGCAAGGTCGCCGCGGGATTGCTCTCTGCTTGACACCGGGCACATCCCGTTCTTAGCGGCGCGCGCTTTCATCGGATGATGGATCGAATCCTCGTCGCCGAGGACAACGCCGCCCTCCGGCTGTTGTACGCGATCTGGCTCGAATCAGCCGGCTTCGAGGTGACTGCGGTCGCCGACGGACGCGCGGCACTCGAGGCGCTCGAGCGGCGCCCGCTCCCGGACGGGGCGCTGCTCGACGTCGAGATGCCGTTCGTCGACGGGCTCTCCGTGTGCAGGTATCTGCACGCGCTCGACCCGACCGTCCGCATCGTCGTCGTGACCGGCGTCGAGGACGCGCGGACGGATGCGCTCGCAGCGGGAGCCTCGGATGCTCTCCGAAAGCCGTGCAATCCGGACCAGATCGTCGCAGCCGTGCGGCGCCACGACCGCGCGCGGCTCCGTTTGACCGCCTGACCGCTACCTTGGGCGGAGTGTCCGGGTCGCGGCCAGAGCCGAATCGTCGGGTGGTGGTGACCGGCCTCGGTGCGGTTACCCCGCTCGGGCCGGACATCGAGACGACCTGGAGCCGGCTGCTCGCCGGTGAGAGCAGCGGCGCCGCGGTCACCGCGTTCGAGACGGACGGCCATCCCGTGCGCATCGGCTGCGAGGCGCGCGAGTTCGACCCCGAGCAGTGGCTCGACAAACGCTCGCTGCAACGGACGGATCGGTTCGCGCAGTTCGCGGTTGCTGCCGCGCGCATGGCCGAGGCCGACTCGGGTGTCGAGGTCGCCCGCGACCCGGAGCGCGTGGGCGCGTCGATCGCGACGGCCCAGGGTGGCGTTGCGAGTCTCGCCGACTGCTGCGCAGGCGCGGACGCCGTGCGCATCCATCCGCGCCTGGTGACCGCGTTCATGCCGAACATGGCGGCGGGATGGGTATCGATGGAGCTCGGCGCGCGTGGCCCGGTCGGCGCGCCGTGCACTGCATGTGCCGCATCGGCGATGGCGATCGGCGAGGGCTACGACGCGATCCGGCTCGGCCGCGCCGAGGTCATGTTCTGCGGCGGCAGCGAGGCGGGGATCACGCCGATCGCGATCGCAGGCTTCGCTGCGATGCGCGCGCTGTCGCGCCGCAACGACGATCCCGCCCGCGCGAGCCGGCCCTTCGACGCCGATCGCGACGGCTTCGTCATGGGGGAGGGAGCCGCTGTGCTCGTGCTCGAGGAAGCCGAGCACGCCCGCGCGCGCGGCGCGACGGTCTACGCCGAGCTCGCCGGCTACGGGATGAGCTCGGACGCGTTCCACATGACCGAGCCCGATCCGCACGGACTCGGGCAGGCGCGCGCCGTCGCGTTCGCGCTCGCCGACGCCGGCCTCGGGCCCGAGGACGTCGACTACGTGAATGCGCACGCCAGCTCGACCGGGATCGGCGACGCGACCGAGACCGCAGCGCTCAAGCTCGCGCTCGGCGAGGAGAAGGCGCGCTCGATTCCCATCTCCTCGATCAAGGGCGCGACCGGCCATTGCCTCGGCGCCGCCGGCGCGGTCGAGGCGGCGGCAACGGTGCTCGCGTTGCGCGACGACGTCGTGCCGCCGACGATCAACTACGAGACTCCCGATCCGCAATGCGACCTCGACTACGTCCCGAACGCGGCGCGTCGCCTGCCCGTGCGGGTCGCGATGAGCAACAGCTTCGGCTTCGGCGGCCACAATGCAGTGCTCGTCTTCCGTGAGAGCGTGGCCGCATGAGCGCGCAGGCCAAGGTCACGTTCGAGAACGGCGGCGACTTCATCCGCGAGACGCGGCGCGAGGTCGACCTCTATCTCCAGGCGGGACGCACGCGCTTGCGCGCCGACGTTCAGCTGTACGTGAAGTCGCTCGTCGCGTTCGCAATCCTCGCCGCGTCCTGGGCGTCGCTGATCTTCCTCCATCCCGGCATCGTGCTCGGCCTGCTCGCGCTGGCCGGCCTCAGCCTGGGGACTATCCTCGTCGGCTTCTGCATCCAGCACGACGCCAACCACGGGGCGTACTTCCGCACACGGCGCGCGAATCACCTGCTCGGCTGGACGGCGGACGCGCTCCTCGGCATCAGCAGCTACGCGTGGCGGGTCAAGCACAACGTCGCGCATCACACGTACACGAACGTGGACGGCTACGACGACGACATCAACCAGACGCCGTTCGCGCGCCTGATGCCGTCGCAGGAGCCGCGCCGCTGGTACCGGCTGCAGCATCTCTACATCTGGCCGCTGTACTGCGTGATGGTGATTCGCTGGCAGATCGGCGCCGACCTCACTGCCATCATCCGCGGCCGGATCGCCAAGAGCGCGCTGCACGTGCCGAAGCGCTGGGACCTGGCGGGCATCGTCGGCGGCAAGATGATCTTCGTCGGCTGGGCGATCGTCGTCCCACTCTTCGTGTATCCGTGGTGGGTCGTCGTGCTCGGGTACACCGGCTTCGCGGCAATGACGAGCCTCGTCACCGCGACGACGTTCCAACTCGCGCACTGCGTGGAGGAGGCGGACTTCACCTCCGCCGCGGAGCTGAATGCCAACCCCCGCGTGTGGGCGGTGCACGAGGTGGAGACGACGGTCGACTTCTGCCCGCGCAACCCGGTGCTGACGTGGCTGCTCGGCGGGCTCAACTACCAGATCGAGCATCACCTCTTCCCGCGCGTGAAGCACACGCACTATCCCCACATCGCGGAGATCGTCAGGCGCAACGCGGCCCGGCACGGCATCCGCTACACGGTGCAGCCGTCCCTGTGGAGGGCGCTCCGCTCGCACCACCGCCACGTGCGCGCCCTCGGCCGGATCGGGATGCCGGTCGAGATCGAGATGGGGTAGCCGCAGGGGCCGAGGCCCGCGATCCCGTACGATGGGCGCCTTGACGAGCATCGTCGTATCGAACATCAAGGGCGGAGTCGGAAAGACGACGACGGCCGTCTACCTCGCCGCGACGGCCCTCGAGCGGGGGTACGACCCGGTCGTCCTCGTCGACGCCGACCGGCAGGCTTCCTCCGCCGAATGGCTCGAAGCTCGTCCCCTCGACGGCGTCGAGGTGGTCGAGGCGCCGTCCGAACGGACCTTGAAGCGCGCGCTCGGCCGCGACGGCGGCCTCGTCGTGGTCGATACGCCGCCCGGCGACGAACGGCTCCTGCAGTCGGCCTCGAGCTCGGCGGATGCGGTGGTGATCCCGACCCGAGCCGGCGGGGTCGAGTACTCGCCCGTGCTCTCGACCCTCGAGCTCATCCCGGCGCGGACGCCTCGCGGCGTCGTCATCTGCGCCGCACGGCTCGGCACCAATGATCTCGAAGAGGCGATCGCCTGGTGGAAGTCGCAATCCGTCCCGGTCTGGGGCGTCATCCCGGAGCGCGTCGGCATCGCGTCCGGCCCCGAGGGGCGGCTCTACCGGGACGGGCTCACCGAATACGACGTCGTGCTGCGACGCGCGCTGCGCGGCAAGCGCTGACCGTCAGGCTGCCGGCGAGAGCGCAGCGATCTCGCGCTGCCCGGCGAGGCGCTGGAGCGCCTGCAGCTCGATCTGCCGTACGCGCTCACGCGTGATGCCCATCTCGCGGCCGATCTGCTCGAGTGACTTCGGGTCGGGGTCGCCGTTCATGCCGTAGCGGAGCTTGATCACCTGCTTCTCCCGGTCGGGAAGCTTCTCGATCGCAACGCGTAGCGTCTGCTCGCTCAGCCCGAGGACGACTTCCTCCTCGACGTCGCCAGACTCGTGCGCGACGAGCTCGCCGAACGCCGTGTCGCTCTCGCCGCCGAGCGGCTTGTCGAGGCTCGCGACGGTGCGCGCCGCGTGACGCACCTCGCGCACGTGCTTGAGCGCGAGGCCGGCTTTCTGCGCCACCTCATCGTCGGTCGGCGCCCGCTCGAGCTGCAGCGTCAGCTCTCGCTCCGCGCGCGCGATCTTCTGCTCGCGCTCGACGATGTGCACCGGGATGCGGATCGTGCGCGACTTGTTCGCGACGCCGCGCTGCACCGCCTGCCGGATCCACCAGGTCGCGTACGTCGAGAACTTGTACCCGCGCCGCCAGTCGAACTTCTCGACCGCGCGGATGAGCCCGATGATTCCCTCCTGGATGAGGTCGAGCAGGGACAGCCCGTGCCCCTGGTACTTCTTCGCGATCGACACGACGAGGCGCAGGTTGGAGTTGATCATCTTGTCCTTCGCCTGCTGGTCGCCGCGCTCGATCTTCTTCGCGAGCTCGACCTCCTCCGCCGCGGTCAGCAGCGGATAGCGGCCGGCCTCGTTGAGGAAGAGCTGCAGCGAGTCGGTCGTCATCGCCGCGACGTCGTCGTTCGCGTAGTGAGCCTCGTGCTCCTCCGCCTCGGGGATGGCGCAGTCGTCGACGAGGTCGATGCCGCGCTGGTCGAGGCGCTCGTAGAGATTGCCGAGCTCCTCGTCGTCGAGCTCGAGGTCGGCGACGACGTCGTTGAACGCCGACAGGTTCACGCAGCCCTGCTCTTCGCCATGGTCGAGCAGGACCCTGAGCTGTTCCTGGGTCATCCCTCTCCCATCCCCAAAGGTTGGAGGCTCCTAACCCGGGTAAACTCCCCTCCGGTGCATGGGCCGGACTCGATCTGGGAGATCGTCTTCCTGATGGTGATCCTGAAGATCCCCATCGTCTACCTGTGCTCGGTCGTCTATTACGCCATCAAGGCCGAGCCGAAGCCCGAGGACGGAGCGGCCGTGACCGCGCGGATCGAGCCGGACGACTCCGGGCCCGGCCGCGGGCGGCGGCGCTCGCGAGTCCGGCCGCGGCGGCCGCACGGCGGGCCGGCACGGTCCTATCCGCGGACGGCCCACGCGCGCGCGTACGCTGAACGGCGATGAGCGCAGAGCCCTTCACGAACATCGAGGCGCAGCCGCGGGAGCCCAGTCACGCGACCGAGCTCGTCGCCGGCTACCTCGCCTCGCTCGCGATCTTCGCCAGCCTCATCTCGCTTGCCTGGCACCCGATCCGCCTGCTCGCGCCCGCGATGCTGCTGGCTCTCATCAGCGCCGGCATGACCGGTCGGGGCAAGCGGCTGCCGTTCGTCGCGGTGCTCACCGTCGCCGCCTGCTTCTTCCTGGGGATGATGATCACCGTCATCACCGGGCGCGCACTCTGGTAGCAACCGCGTCGTTTCGTTGACACTTCGTCGGGGTTGCACTAACGTCGAGCGCGTCTACGTCAGCGAAGGAGCAGCCCGTGAGGGAGTCTCGCTCATCGCTGCGGCCCCCCAAGGAAGTCGTTCGTCTTCATCTTCTCGGCGGCTTCGAGGTCGTCTGCGATGGCCTTCCGGTGCAGCTCCCGATCGGCCCGCAGCGGCTCATCGCGTTCGTCGCGCTGCGTCCCCGTCCGGTCCGCCGCGAGTACGCGGCGGGGATGTTGTGGCTCGACTCGTCCGACGAGCGCGCGGCCGCGAATCTGCGCTCGACGCTCTGGCGTGTGCAGAAGCACGTGCCGGGCCTGCTCACGACAGCGGACGGGCGTCTTCAGCTCGGCGCCGACGTCGAGATCGACCTGCGCGTCGCCGAAGCGGTTGCGCAGCGCATCTTCGACGGATCGCAAGGGGACGAGCCTCCCGACACCGTCGATCTCCTGCGCGCCGACCTCCTGCCCGACTGGTACGAGGAATGGGTACAGCTCGAGCGCGAGCGGTTTCGCCAGCTCCGCCTGTCCGCGCTCGAGACCTTGTGCGACCGGCACGCGAGCGCCGGCCGCCTCGGTGAGGCGCTGGAGCTCGGGCTCCTGTCGGTGGCGACGGAGCCGCTGCGGGAAAGTGCGCATCGAGCGCTCATTCGCGTCCACATCGCCGCGGGCAATGCCGTCGAGGCGATCCGGCAGTACGGCATCTGCAGGCGCCTCCTGCGCGACCAGCTCGGCATCGAGCCGACGGATCAGCTGCGCGCGCTGATCGACGCGCTCGGTCCCAGCTAGCAGCGCCTTCGCGGTGACGCGGCGGTGACGTTCGCGTGACGAGGCGCGGCGATGCTCCGGCTGGGGAGGTGCTCAGGCACCTCGAGGTCGTGAATCGCGAGGACGCCGGTGGCGGCGCCGGTCGCCTCGCCGAAGGGGGTTGCATGTCGAATTACATCCACAGGGGGCTCTTGGCGATCGCGCTGGCGATCGTCGCCTTCGCCGCCGCGCCGACGCTTGCGTCGGCGGCGCATCAGACCATGAGCCCGACATTCTCGGGAAGCGGCAGCAACACGGACATCCTGTCCGCGATCGCCGTGTGCGACGAATGCGCACCGGACGCGTTCTTCACCGATCCCACGGGCGTCCTCAACACGTGGGGCTTCGGTGTCTCCGGACAGATCCAGGCGCAGGCGTCGTGGTCGAATCCGAGCACGATCGACGCGTCGTACACGGCGGGTGACATCCGCCACGGACAGACCGTCAACGTGACCGACACGCTCACCCCCGGTACGGGGAGCGTGACCATCAACTACAGCCTCAGCGGCACCGTCGGGTTGTTCGGGTCGCCGGACAGCGGCAGCCTGAGCTGTGCGGCGGCGGCGGTGAGCAACGCCGGCTGCAACGACTGGGTGCCGACGACGGACACGCTCAGCGTCGGCCCGATCACCGACTCGGACTCGATCCCGTGCCAGATGCCGCTGCCGGGCGAGTCCGCGCGCGACTGCTCGAAGACGAAGACGATCCCCATCTGGTCGACGGACCTGTTCGACTTCGCGAGCGTCTCCGTCAACCTCATCCTCGACGAGACCGTGCACGTGACCGGGACGGGCGTCACGACGGTGCGCGTGGCCGTGGTCAGCGGCGGGTTGCCGATTCCGAACAACCCGTTGAATTTCACGGGCAGCTCGCCGTCGGCGGTCTCCGATCCGATCGCGATCAGCTGCCAGCAGCCGGTCGGGAGCGACCTCACCTACTCGCTCACGGGTCTCGGCTACCAGGCAGAGCCGGCGACGTACACGGGTGACGTGAAGTTCCAGCTGAGTGCCAGCGCTTTCGGCTTCGGCGGGAGCTACACGACGCCGGCGCTCGTGAGCACGAGCGGCGCCGATCTCGGGCCGATCTCGATGACCGCGCCCGACCAGCAGGTCGACCTCGGGCCGGTGCTCGCGAACACCATCGCGCCGACCGCAAGTCCAGGCGGCCCGTACAGCGGCGTGGAAGGAAGCCCGGTGTCGTTCGACGGCTCGGCGAGCTCGAGCGTCTGCGGCCTCGGCAACGCGAGCGTCGTCTGGCATTTCTCGGACGGCGGCGTCGCGTTCGGCATCGACCCGCAGCACACGTTCCACGGCCCGGGCACGTACAGCGGGCAGCTGTCCATCACCGACGGCGACGGGAACGTGGGAACGGCGTCGTTCAACGTGACCATCGCCAACCTGGCGCCGGTCGCGAACGCCGGGCCTGACGTCGGGGCGGAATGGGGCGTTCCGGTCGCGCTCAACGGAAGCGCACTCGATCCGGGAACGGACGAGCAGCCGTACCTGACGTACAGCTGGAACTTCGGCGATGGATCGCCGAGCGCGTCGGGTGGTGCGAGCGCAACACACGCGTACTCGAATCCCGGGACGTACACGGCGACGCTCACCGCGTGCGATCCGGAGCACGCGTGCGGAACCTCGACCACGCACGTCGTGGTCGCCCAGCGGACGACGACGACAACGTACACAGGGCCGAACTCGTCCACGCCGAGCAAGAACATCACGCTCACGGCTCAGGTGGTCGACGATCTCGGCCAGCCGGTCGCGGGGCGGACCGTCGTGTTCACGCTGGGGACGCAGACCGTCAGCGCGACGACGAACGGCTCCGGCGTCGCGAGCGCGACGATCAAGCTCAACCAGAAACACGGGAGCTACACCGTCGCCGCGACCTTCGGCGGTGACGTGAAGTACGGCGGAAGCAACGGAAGCCAGACGTTCACGATCGGCCCATAGGGGGACCGACGGCAGCGGAGGGCAGCCTACGGGCTGCCCTCCGCCTCAACCGTCCGAAAGGAGGACATCGCATGCGCTCGCTCGTCTGGCTCGCCCCGTTGCTCGTCGGAGCCGTTCCCGTGCAGCCGATCGCCTCTGGGCAGAACCTGTGCAAGGTGGCGCCGCTGAGCGCGATCCGGCACGCCGCCGGCCAGCAGTACCGGCCGGGGATCGCGGCGAACGGGATGTGCACGTGGGAGCGGCCGGACCTCCGGGCGGGGCTGACCGTGTCGACCCACCCGCGGGCGCAGGGGCTCCTCCTCATGCGTCAGTTCGTCGCGCGCGGCGCGCGGCGGATCGCCGTTCCCGGCGCATCGCGGGCGGTGCTCGTGGACATGGCCGGGCAGGCGGGGAAGGACCTGTTCGTCGCGTATCCGCAGGTCGTCGTCCAGGTGAACATGACGGCGCCGCGGCCGGTGGCCGAAGCGCGGCTGCTCGCGGTGGCCAAGCTCGTCGCGGCCAAGGCCTAGGGCGCTGCTACAAAGAGAGTGTGGATGGGCTGAACACGGGCTATGCGGCCCTGCTGCTCGAGCAGTACCTCGACAATCCCACCGCCGTGCCGGCGGAGTGGCGCGAGCTCTTCGAGAGCGCGCCGGCCGAGCTGCTCTCGGCGCAGCCCGGCCTCGCCGCGCTGCTCGAGCGCTTCGGGAACGGCCACGCCGCCGTGGCGGTCGCCGCGCCGCCTGCGCCTGGTCCGCAGCCGGCACCGCCGGCCGTGGACGAGGAGCTCGTGGGCGGCGTCGCCGCCGCGATGGCCCTCGTGAAGGCCTTCCGCATGCACGGCCACCTCGCCGCTCACCTCGACCCGCTCGGCTCGGAGCCTCCGGGCGACCCGGCGCTCGAGCCCGAACGGCTCATCCCGAAGCTGACCCCGGAGCTCCAGGCACGCATCCCCGCTTCGCTGTTACGGCTGCACGTCCCCGGCGAGACGCTCGCCGACGCGCTCCCGCACCTGCGCGAGACGTACTGCGGGACGATCGCGTACGAGATCGAGCACATCTCCGACCACGAGGAACGCGTCTGGCTGCGCCAGGCGATCGAGTCGGGCCTGTACCGGCAGCCGCTCGACGATGCCGAGCGCGTCGCGCTCCTCACGCGCCTCGCGCGCGTCGAGGGGATGGAGCAGTACCTGCGCCGCGCGTTCCTCGGCCAGAAGCAGTTCTCCATCGAAGGCGTCGACGTGATGGTGCCGATGCTCGACGAGGCGATCGAGCTCGCATCCGCCGGCGGCGCGCACGAAGTCGTCATCGGCATGGCGCACCGCGGCCGTCTGAACGTGCTCGCGCACGTCGTCGGCCGCCCGTACGACGTCATCCTGCGCGAGTTCGAGGGCGAGCGGACGATCGAGGCGGTCGTCTCCAGCGAGGAGGGCGGCACCGGCGACGTCAAGTACCACCTCGGCGCGGAAGGGACGCGCAAGACCGAGGCCGGCGAGATCACCGTGACGCTCGCTGCCAACCCGAGCCACCTCGAGGCCGTCGACCCCGTCGTCGAGGGCCGTGCACGCGCCGAGCAGACCGACCGCTCGACGCGTGACGGCTACCACGACCCGACGGTCGCGCTGCCGATCCTCATCCACGGCGACGCGGCGTTCAGCGGCCAGGGCGAAGTGGCGGAGACGCTCAACCTGCAAGGGCTCGACGGCTACTCCACCGGCGGCACGCTCCACCTGATCTCGAACAACCAGGTGGGCTTCACCACCGATCCCGAGGATGCCCGCTCGACGCGCTACTCGAGCGACCTCGCGAAAGGCTTCGACGTCCCGATCATCCACGTCAACGCCGACGACCCCGAGGCGGCCGTCTCCGCCATGCGGCTCGCCAACGCCTACCGCTGGCGCTTCGGCCACGACGTCGTCGTCGATCTCGTCGGGTACCGCCGCCACGGCCACAACGAGCAGGACGAGCCGGCGTACACGCAGCCGCTCCTCGCGGCTGCCATCGCCGGTCATCCCACCGTGCGCGAGCTCTATGCGGCCCGCCTCGTCGCAGAGGGCGTCGTGCCGGAGGAGCGCGCGGAGGAGCTCGTGCGCGAGGTGAACGCCGAGCTGAAGGCCGCGCACGAGGAGCTGAAGCGCACCTTCGGTGTCGAGCCCGAGATCGCACCCGTCGAGCACCGCCTGCCGGCGACGAGCAGCTCGACCGTGCACACCGCCGTTCCCGCGGAGCGGCTGCGCGAGCTCAACGAGCAGCTCCTGCGCGTGCCGGACTGGTTCACGCCGCATCCGAAGCTCATGAAGCAGCTCGAGCGCCGCCGGGAGACGCTCGACGGCGGCGGCATCGACTGGGGCCAGGCCGAGGCGCTCGCCTATGCGTCGCTGCTCGTGGACGGCATCCCGGTCCGGCTCACCGGCCAGGACACGGAGCGCGGCACGTTCGCGCATCGCCACGCCGTGCTGCACGACGTGAACACGGGGGCGACGTTCACGCCCATGCAGCACCTGGACGACGCGGTCGCGTCGTTCGAGATCCACAACTCGCCGCTGTCGGAGTACGCGTGCGTCGGGTTCGAGTACGGCTACTCGGCCGCGGCGCCGGAAGCGCTCGTCCTGTGGGAGGCGCAGTTCGGCGACTTCGTCAACGGTGCGCAGATCGTCGTCGACCAGTTCATCTCCGCCGGCCTGTCGAAGTGGGGCGAGACGTCGCGGCTGACGCTGCTGCTTCCGCACGGCTACGAGGGCAACGGGCCCGAGCATTCGAGCGCGCGCCTCGAGCGCTTCCTGCAGCTCGCGGCGCAGGAGAACATCCGCATCGCCAACTGCTCGACCTCGGCGCAGTACTTCCATCTCCTCCGTCGGCAGGCGCTCGACGCGACGGCGCGGCCGCTCGTGGTGATGACGCCGAAGGGCCTGCTGCGGCTGAAGCAGGCGTCGTCGACGCTCGACGATCTCGCGACGGGCGCGTTCCGGCCGCTCCTCGACGACGCAACCGTGGACGGCGAGCGCGCGACGCGTCTCGTCCTCTGCTCGGGCAAGGTGTACTACGACATCGCCGGCCATGAGCGCCGCGGCGAGGTGGAGGGCGTCGCAGTCGCACGGCTCGAGCAGCTCTATCCGTTCCCGGTCAAGCAGGCGGCCGAGCTGCTACGCGGCTACCCGAACCTGCGCGAGCTCGTCTGGGTTCAGGAGGAGCCGCAGAACATGGGGCCGTTCCGCGCCATCCGCCACCGCCTCGAGGAGGCGAAGCCGGAAGGCGTCCAGCTCGTGTACGCGGGCCGGCCCTGGCGCGCTAGCCCGAGCGAGGGCTATCCCACGGCGCACCTGCGCGAGCAGGACCGCATCGTTCGCGCTGCGCTCGGGTTGTAGGAGGCCTACGGGCGCCGGCGGCGGCGCAGCTCAGTGGCCTTTGCCACCACCGTGGGCCCATGGCGGCGGACCATGGCCATCACCTGTTTGCGTTGCTGCGGCGTCAGCCGCTTCCAGACGTCGAACAGCGCCACCGTCACCGCTATCGGGCCGGGGCGGAGCTTGCGCAGACGGGCCATGGTCTGATCCTAGTGGAGCGGCCGCGGCGGGCTGAGGCGCCGGGGCCGGTGCGACCGCGATGAGCCGCTCGAGCTTCTTGTCGCGGCCCTTCGCCTTGTCGGTGTCCTTCTTGGTGCTCGCGTTCGCCGCCGGTGCGGACTTCGGTGCAGCGGGAGCTGCCGCGGCCGGCGCCGCCTTTGCCGCGACGATCACGGGAGCGGCAGCGGGGGCAGCGGCCGGCGCCGGGGCCGGCACAGGTGCCGAAGCCGGTGCCGGTGCGACGGGCGCCGCCGGCGGGGTGACGGGCCGGATCACGATCGGGCGCGGCTTCGGCTGCAGCGGCGTGACGGCCGGGGCCGGGCGCGGGACGAGCGTCGTGAGTGCGACGCGCGCCGCGGGGGCAAGGACGGGAGCGACGTGCGGCGCCGGGAGCGCGGGCGCCTGGACGATGGCGGGTTGCGAGGCGGCCGGCGGCAGTGCGAACGTCGGCGTTTGCGCTCCACCGGGCCCGGCGAGGAGCCGCGGGAATGCAGCTGCGCCCGCCACCGCACCGGCGAGCAGCACTGCTGCGACGACCCCTCTCGTGATAGCACTCATGGTTCCGACCCCAAATGCCGATGGCATCACTCGATCGAGGTATCGGCAGGTCGGGACGAGGGCTTGAGTACTAGAGGGGGCCGCTCTGGGCAGCTTCAAGATCAAGCTCGCGCTCTATTTCATTCTCCTGACGCTCGTGCCCGCCGGCGCGGCTGTCTGGGCGTTCTCGTCCGCCTCCGTCCAGAGCGAGGCGCGTCGCGTCGACACGCGGCTGGAGGCCGACCTCCGGCTCACGCTCGCCGTCTACCAGGAGCGAGCCGACGCGGCGCAGAGCGCGGCAACGCAGCTTGCGCTCGACCGCGGGTTCCAGATCGCGCTCCAGCGCCGGGACCGCACCGCGCTCGAGGCGATGCTGAAGACCGCGCCGCACGTCGCAGTCCGTGCGGGAAGCTTCCGCGTCGGGCGTGTGCCCGCCCGCGCGCTGCACCGGCAGGCCGACGTGATCACGAGCAACGGTCTCGCCGGCGTCGTCATCGCGTCCGTTCCACTCGACGGCCCGTTCGTCGATGCGCTGCGGCGACACGCCGGCCTCGCGCAGAGCGACCGGCTCGCGCTCCTCGCCGGCGACCACATTCTCGCCGCGTCGCCGCCGCTCGCCGGGCGGATCCCGCTGAGCGCCGGGCGCATCGCAGTCGTGCGCATCGGCGGCACGCGCTACCGCACGCTCGTCGCGCCGCCTCTTCCCGGCGTCTCGCTCGCAGTTCTCACGCCGCAGTCGAAGGTCGACGCTGCCAACGCGGCGGCGCGCGACCGCCTGATCCTTGCGCTCCTCGGTGCAGTCCTGCTCGTCGCGATCGTCGCCTTCTTCGAGGGCCGCTCCATCGTCCGGACGCTTCGCGGGCTCGCGGAGGCGGCGCGCGGCATCGCCCACGGGCATCTGGGGAGGCGCGTGCCGGTCCGGGGCCGGGACGAGCTGGCGACGCTCGGTGCTGCCTTCAACGACATGGCCGACCAGCTGCAGACGCGCCTGGCGGAGCTCGACGAGGAGCGCGGCCGGCTGCGGATCGCCGTTGCCCGCATCGGCGAGGCGCTGGCGGCGACGAACGACGTCGAGCAGCTCCTGCGCGTCGTCGTCGAGACCGCCGTCGAGGCGACGGGCGCCGTCGGCGCGACCATCCACAGCGACGGCCTCGCCGCCGCCGCCGGCAACCAGCACGCACCCGGTGACCGCATCGAGCATCCACTCACGGTGGGCGGCCAGCGGCTCGGGCGGCTAGTCCTCATCGGCTCCTTCGACGCGGAGGACCGGATGACGGCCGCGTCGCTCGCCGCGCACGCCGCCGTCGCGCTCGAGAATGCGCGGCTGCACGCGATCGTCGAGCGGCAGGCGCTCGTCGACGGGCTGACGGGAATCGCCAACCGGCGCGGGTGCGAGGACGCGCTCGCGCACGAGATCGCGCGCTCCGACCGCATGGTCGCCCCGTTCACGCTCGTCGTCGCCGACCTCGACGACTTCAAGCAGATCAACGACCTGTACGGGCACGACGCCGGCGACGACGTCCTGCGCGAGTTCGCGAGCGTCCTCCGCAGCACCCTGCGCGAGTCCGATCTCGCCGGGCGGTGGGGCGGGGAGGAGTTCGTCCTCCTCCTCCCGGGGACGGACGAGGAGGGCGGCGCCCAGCTCGCCGAGCGCGTCCGGTCGGCCCTCCGGGAGCGCTCCTTCCACGGCCGCGACGGGGCCTCGTTCGGCGTCACCTGCAGCTTCGGCGCCGCCCAGCACCGGCCCGGCGAGGGGGAGCGCCAGCTCTTTGCCCAGGCCGATCGCGCTCTGTACGAGGCAAAGAGGCGCGGGAAGGATCGCGTCGAAAGAAACGCAAAGATCCGGGCCTTTTAGTAGTCTCGACCGGGAAATCAGCCTGAAATCGGGTTAGACTGACCCAGTAGGGGGCCCCGAACGGGAGGAACGAATGCCGGTTGAGACACCGTCGTATTTCGCGCAAGTCATCAAGGATCACCTGGAGCTGAAGGAACGGAACTCCGCGCTCGAGCACATGCCGATCGATCGGTACAAGGCGGACGATCCGTTCGACAACCACCCGCTGTTCAAGACCGAGGAACAGGCGCGCCTCGAGGAGACGATCGACGGCGAGCCCGCCTTCGTCGCCCATCAGAGCCTGCCCTGGCCCGGCGAAGAGACCGCGGAGAACGCGGCCGCGACAGACGTCGACGACTCGGAGTCCAACGGATTCTGGTCGGTCGACCGCGCGCGCGACTTCGACTGGGGCGATTAGCCTTTCTGCGCGCCGCAGGCGCGCCGTGAATCGGGTACCTGGTTCCGCCCGCAGGGCGGTACCAGGTACCGGTCGTTCTGGAGCACTGGCGGCCTTTGTGCCCCCGCCGGTTCCCTCAACCGGGGGAGGCTTCTCGATCGGAAGCGGACGATTGTAAGCAGGTCGACCCCCGACCAGGAGGCTTCGCCCTGCGGCTGGCCGCACCCGCACTGAAGGACGCCGAGTGGTAGCGCGCCCGGCAGTTCGCCGACTCGAGTTGCTCCCCGATCAGGGGGCGGACGCCGGTGTGCCCGAGCTCGAGCTCGTGGAGTCGTATCGCCGGCTCGCCGACGTGTTCCACGAGGTGCTCGCCGAGCAGAGCCTCGACGCGCTGCTCGTGCGCATCGCGGACACGCTCGCGGACCTCGTCCCGCACGAGTCGATGACCATCTACGAGGCGGACGAGTCGCAGGGGATCCTCAACCCGGTGCTCGCCCGTCACGACTGGGCCGACCAGGTGATGCGCAAGCTCGTCCGCTTCGACGAAGGCGTCACCGGCTGGGCTGCGCGCCGGCGCGAGCCCGTGCTGCTCAACCAGGCGCACCTCGACCCGCGCGTGCGCACGATCCCGGGAACGCCGCTCGAGCCGGAGGCGCTCATCTCCATCCCGCTCGTCGCGCGGTCGCAGATCAAGGGCGTCTTCAACCTCTACCGCAGCGGCGTGGACGTCGGGTTCACCGACGACGAGTTCGAGCTGGCCAAGCGCTTTGCCGACGCTGCGGCGCTCGCGATCGACAACGCGCAGATCCGGGCGCGGCTCGAGCATCAGGCCCAGACCGACTCGCTCACCGGTCTCTTCAACCACCGCAGCTTCCACGAGCGGCTTCTCGGAGCGTTGCAGGAGGCGAGCAGGACGCACAAGCCGGTCGCCGTGCTCATGCTCGACATCGACGACTTCAAGCGCGTGAACGACGTGCACGGCCACGGCATCGGCGACGAGCTGCTCAAGCTGCTGGCCGACACCGTCCGCGGCGCGGTCCGGCCGGAGGACGTCGTGTGCCGGCTCGGCGGCGAAGAGCTGGGCGTCGTCATGAGCGCGTGCGACGGGCACGACGCGACCCAGGTCGCCTCCCGGATCGTCGAGCGGCTGGGCGAGCTCGACCCTCCCGGCGTCGGCAAGGTCACCGTCTCGGTCGGCCTCGCGCTCGGGCCCGAACATGCGATGAACCCGCGCGAGCTCGCTGCGTGCGCCGAGGCCGCGATGATGACCGCGAAGGCGCAGGGCAAGAACCGCGTCGTCCTGTACGAGGAAGACGCGACCCAGCGGCCGGATACGCCGGAGGTCGTCCGCGACGTCCGCTCCCTCGCGCACATGAAGATGCTGCAGAGCCTGACGGGCAAGCTCAACCGGCTCACCGACGTGCGTAGCATCGGCGACGAGATCACGTCCGAGCTGCGGTCGCTCATCGATTACCACAACTGTCGTGTGTTCGTCGTCGACGGCGACGAGCTCGTGCCGGTCGCCTTCCGCGGCGCCCTCGGCGCCGACACGGGCGCGCTCCCGCTCGAGCTGCTGCGCATCCGCATCGGCGTCGGCGTCACCGGCCGGTGCGCGGTGAGCGGGGAATCGCTGCTCGTGGGGGACGCTGCCAACTGCGAGTTCGGGCATCGCATCGAGGGCACGCCGCTGATCGAGGAGTCGCTCGTCGCGGTGCCGCTCCGCTATGGCAGCCGCGTCGTCGGCGTGATCGTCGTGTCGAAGCTCGGCCTCGACCAGTTCGACGAGGACGACGTGCGCCTCCTCGAGGTGCTCGCCGGCCATGCCGCGGTCGCGGTCGAGAATGCACGCCTGTACGACTCCGCGAGGCGCGAGGCCGAGAGCGCGACGTCGCTGCTCGAGTTCAGCCGCGAGCTCGCGTCCTCCTCCAGCCTCGACCACATCCTCCAGCGCGTCGTCGAGCTGACCTCCGCGCTGCTCGGCTCGCCCCGGACGTCGATCTGGATCGAAGACGACGACGGATGGATCGTTCCGCGGGCGCTCTTCGGGCACAAGCGCGACGAGCGCGAGAGCGTCTCGATGCGCCGCTACGAGGCGAGTAAGACGACCAAGCAGGTGAGGGGCAGCGAGCCTTTCGTGCTCACGTCCGGCCAGATCGCCGAGATCGTCGACGATGCGCTCGACCCCGCGGCGTCGTACGCGATCGCGCCGCTCGACGTCGAGGGCCGCGGCGCGTTCATCGTCGCGGCGCTCCCGGAGGAGGGCCACTACGGCGACCGCGAGCTGCGCCTCCTCGGCGGCCTCGCGCACCAGGCGAAGCTCGCGATCGCGAACGCGAGCAGCTACGAGGGGCTCGAGCGCACGTTCGTGACGACGGTCGAGGCCCTGGCGAATGCGCTCGAGGCGAACGACGAGTACACGTCGACGCACGCGCGCTGGATCTCCGACCTGTCACTGCGCGTCGGCCGCGAGCTCGGGCTCGACGACGACGCCCTGAAGCAGCTCGAGCTCGGCGCGCTCCTGCACGACATCGGCAAGATCGGCGTGCCGAGCACGATCCTCCTGAAGCCGGGCCGGCTCAGCTCGACCGAGCGCGCGGTGATCGAGATGCACCCGGTCCTCGGCGAGCGGATCATCGCGCCCATCGACCGGCTACAGGAAGTCCGAGTCATCGTCCGCCACTGCCACGAGCGGTGGGACGGCCGCGGCTATCCCGACGGCCTCGAGGGCGAGAAGATCCCGCTCGAGTCGCGGATCATCTTCGTCTGCGACGCCTACCACGCGATGACGACCGACCGGCCGTACCGCCGGCGGCTCAGCCATCCGGAAGCGGTGCGGCGCCTGCGCGAGGGCGCCGGGTCGCAGTTCGACCCGCGCGTCGTCGAGGTTTGCCTCGACGTCCTCGAGCGCGAACGCGCGTAATTGTCGTAGGATTCATCTCGTACGAAACGGCGCCGACCCAAGGAGCTGGCATGCGCCACGCATCCATGTCAAACGAAAAGGGCTTCATGACCTATTCGGAGGCAAGGACGCGTGTCGCACGTCAACTTGGGAATCCTGGCGCATGTAGACGCCGGTAAGACAACTCTCACCGAACGGCTGCTGTACGAGGCCGGCGTCATCGACGAGCTCGGAAGCGTCGACGCCGGCACGACGCAGACCGACTCGCTCGCGCTCGAGCGGCAGCGCGGCATCACGATCAGGTCGGCTGTCACGTCGTTCTCCATCGCGGACGTCCACGTCAACCTGATCGACACGCCGGGCCACCCCGACTTCATCGCGGAGGTGGAACGCGTGCTGAGCGTTCTCGACGGCGCGGTCCTCGTCGTCTCCGCGGTCGAAGGCGTGCAGCCGCAGACGCGGATCCTGATGCGCGCCCTGCGGCGACTGCACATTCCGACGCTCGTCTTCGTCAACAAGATCGACCGGCCCGGAGCGGACGACGAGCGAGTGCTGGCGGAGATCAGTGAGCGACTCGCGCCGGCGGTGACGCCGATGGGTAAGCCGCACGCGCTCGGCACGCGCGGCGCCGGGTTCGCGCCGTTTCCGTCCCTGAACCGGGCGGCGGAGATCCTCGCCGAGCGCGACGACCGGCTCCTCGCCGCGCTCGTCGACGGCGATTCGCGGCTCGACGACGCCTGGGTTCGGCGGGCGCTCGCCGCCCAGACGCGGCGGGGGTTCGTGCATCCCGTCTTCTTCGGGGCGGCGATCACGGGCGCGGGCGTCGCCGCGCTCGCTGCCGGTATCGCAGAGCTGCTGCCCGCGTCCGACGGCGATCCCGACGGGGCGGTGGCCGCAACCGTCTTCAAGATCGAGCGTGGCCCGGCGGGGGAGAAGATCGCCTACGCCCGCATGTTCTCCGGAACCCTCCGTGTTCGCGACCGCGTGCACTTCGGCGCCGATCGCGAGGGCAAGGTCACCTCGATCGCAGCCTTCGAGAGCGGACCGGCGGTCCAGCGGCGATCGGTCTCCGCGGGCGAAGTCGCGAAGCTCTCGGGTCTCGCGGACATCCGGATCGGCGACCGCATCGGCGAGACGGGAGGAGAGGGCGGCGCGCACGAGTTCCCGCCGCCGACGCTCGAGTCGGTCGTCGCCGCCCGCGACAGCAGCGACGGCGCGAGCCTGCGTGTCGCGCTCGCGCAGCTGGCCGAGCAGGATCCGTTGATCGACGTCCGCCAGGACGACGCGCTCGGAGAGATCTCCGTCTCGCTGTACGGCGACGTCCAGCGGGAGGTCATCCAGGCGACGCTGGCGAACGACTACGGCCTCGACGTCACGTTCCGCGAGGCGACACCGCTCTACGTCGAACGGCCGGTCGCCGCGGGCGAGGCGCTCGAAGTCCTGCACGGGGAGTCGAACCCGTTCAACGCGACACTCGGGCTCGCCGTCGCTCCGGGGTCCGAGGGCTCCGGTGTCGACGTCAGCGTTTGCGTCGACGCGTATTCGATCCCGCTGTACGTCTACAAGACGCGCGAGAAATTCGCCGGGCACATGAACGACTACGTCCGCCGGGCACTGAGAGAAGGCCTCCGCGGCTGGCCGGTGACCGACTGCGTCGTGACGCTGACGACGTGCGCATACAGCGTCCCCGACGGCCCGCCGTCCAGGCGCGGGCCTCTGAGCACGGCCGCCGACTTTCGCAAGCTGACGCCGCTCGTGCTCGTGCAGGCGCTCGAGCGGGCGGGCACGGTGGTCTGCGAGCCCACCGTCCGCGCGCGGCTCGAAGTTCCGAGCGCGTCGATCGCAGCGCTCATGCCTGCGCTCGGGCGGCTCGGAGCGGTGGTCGAGGCCTCCGCGCCGGCCGGCGATCTCACCGTCGTCGAGACGTTGCTGTCCGCCGTGCGGGCGCGCGACCTGCAGCGGCGGCTTCCGTCGCTCACCGGGGGCGAAGGAGTCCTCGAGTCGACCTTCGCGGGCTACCAGCCGGTGGTCGGAGAGCAGCCCACCCGGAACAGGAGCTAGCCCGCCGCAGCCAGCTCTTCCGTGCCGCCGTCCAGCGCGTGCGCCAGCCGCCTGAACGGCCCGTCTTCGGCGAGGAGCTCGCGCTCGGTCCCGCGCTGCGCTACCTGGCCGCGCTCGACGACGACGATCTCGTCCGCGCGTCGGACCGTGGACAGGCGGTGCGCGATGATGATCGACGTGCGGCCGGCGAGCAGCGTGTCGAGCGCGCGCTCGATGAGCACCTCCGTCGGCCGGTCGATGTTCGAGGTCGCCTCGTCGAGAATGAGGATGCGCGGGTCCGCCAGCAGCGCACGCGCGATCGAGATGAGCTGGCGCTCGCCTGCGGACAGGCCGGAACCGCCCTCGCGCACGGCGTGCTCGAGCCCGCCCGAGAGCCGCGCGGCCACGCGGTCGACGCCGACTGCGGCAGCGACCGAGGCCACCTCCTCGTCGGTCGCCTCCGGCTTCGCGAAGCGGATGTTCGAGGCGATCGTGCCGCTGAAGAGGAACGGGTCCTGGAGCACGACGCCGAGCTGCCGCCGATACGAGCGCAGCTTCACGCCGCGCAGGTCGACGCCGTCGACCCGCACAGCGCCCTGGTCGGGGTCGTAGAAGCGGCCGACGAGCCGCGCGAGCGTCGACTTGCCGTGGCCGGACTCGCCGACGAGCGCGAGGCATCCGCCGACCGGCACGTGGATGTCGATGCCGCGCAGCACCGGATCGGAGCCGTACGCGAACCAGACGTGGTCGATCGCGAGGTCGCCCTCGATGCGCGGCAGCTCGTGCGCGTCCGCGCGATCGCGGATCCCGGGCTCCTCGTCGAGGATGGCGGCGATCTTCACCATCGCGGCCGCTCCCGACTGCAGCTGCCCGTACACGTCGGACAGCTCCTGCAGCGGCTGGAACACGAGCTGCAGGAGGTAGAGCGCGGTGATGAGCGTGCCGATGGTGAGCGCGTCGTGCGCCAGCAGCTTCTCGCCCGCGAAGATGACCGCGCCCGTCGCGATCACGCCGAGGAACTCGATCGACGGGAAGAAGACCGAGAAGATCTTCTGCACGTATGTCGACTGCTCCCGGTTGGCGTCGTTCAGCTCGTCGAACTGCGCCTGGAAGGCGCGCTCGCGGTTGAACGCCTGCACGACCGCCATGCCCGACACCGATTCGGCGATCTGCGCGGTGACCGCGCCGATCCGGTTGCGCTGCTCGACGAGCGCGACGTGCGACGTGTGCGTGAACCAGCGCGTGAGGAGCAGGGCGGGCGGGAGGACTGCGAACACGACGAGACCGAGCCTCCAGTCGGCGATGAGGAGCGCGGCGAGCGCCGCCGGGAGCAGCACGACGTTCGAGACGAGCGTCGGCATTCCAGCGGAGAGGACGTCGGAGACGGCGTCCACGTCGCTCGTGAGACGCGCGATGATCCAGCCCGCCTTCTGCTGCGAGAAGTACCGCAGCGAGAGCCCGGTGAGGTGATCGAAGAGGTCGCGCCGGAGACCGAGCACCATCCGCTGCCCGATACCGGCGAGGCCGCGGATGAGGATGGCCTGGAGCGCCCAGCCGACGGCGGCGACACCGAGGTAGATGACGACGACGATCGTCAGGTGACGGGTATTGCGCGCGCGGATGCCGTTGTCGATCGCATCGCGGACGAGGAGCCAGCCGCCCGTCTGGCAGGCGGCGTTCCCCGCCGCGACGAGGATCATCAGCGCCGAGCGCACCTTGAGGCTCTCGAGGTACCGGGTGAGGCGCCTCATGCCGCGAGCTCCTCGCCGAAGAGCGCGGCGAAGGGCCCGCCGGCGCGGACGAGGTCGACGGGCCGGCCGACCTCGGCGATCTCGCCGTCGACGAGGACGACGGCGCGGTCGGCGATCTCCACCGTGGACAGGCGCTGCGTGGCCACGAGCACCGTTCGCCCGGCCAGCGCAGGCCGCAGCCGGAGGACGAGGCGGCGCTCCGTGAGCGTGTCGACGCTGGAGAGCGGGTCGTCGAGGACGACGACGCGTGCCCCCGTTACGAGGGCACGGGCGAGCGCGACGCGCTGCCGCTGGCCGCCCGAGAGGTTGATGCCGCGCTCCCCGATGAGCGTGTCATAGCCCTCGGGCAGCTCGTCCACGAACGTGTCCACGCCCGCCGCCGCGCAGGCGGCGAGCACGTCGTCCCAGTCCGCGTCCTCGCGGCCGGCGGTGAGGTTCTCGCGCAACGGCACGGAGAAGAGGACGGGGCGCTGCGTGACGAGCGCGACCGATCCGCGCAGCTCCGCGATCGGCACGTCGCGCGTGTCGACCCCGCCGACGAGCACGCGGCCACCGGTTGGGTCGTAGAAGCGCGGCAGCAGGTTGAGCAGCGACGTCTTGCCGCTGCCGGTCGGCCCGCAGACCGCGACGATCTCCCCCGGTTCGACGACGAGGTCGAGGTTGTGCAGCACGTCGGTCTCGCCGCCGTACGCGAAGTGCACCGCTTCGAAGCGAACCGGCAGCGGGCCTTCGGGCAGGTGCTGCGGCGCGCTCGGCTCCGGCAGCGGTGCGATTCCTTCCAGCCACGCGAAGCTGCGTCCCGCGGACGCGAGGGCGCGCTGGGCGAGGTTCGTGATCCAGCCGAGCGCCTCGAGCGGCCACACGAGCTGGAGCAGCAGCGTCTCGAAGAGGACGAACTGTCCGATCGAAAGATGACCGCCGATCACCTGCTTGCCGCCGAAGAAGACGACCGCTGCGATCGAGAGCGACGGCAGGTAGTAGAGGCCGGGAAGGTGGCGTGCCTCGACGCCCGCCTGCCGCAAGACGGTGTCGCGCACGGCTTCCGCCTTGCCGCCGAAACGGCCGCGCACGTCGTCTTCGCGGCCGAACGCCTGCACCATCTCGATCCCGACCACGGCCTCGTCGGCCGCCTCGGTCACGTCGCCCTTGCGCTCCTGCACCTGTCGCGAGATCGGCGAGACGAGACGTGCGAAGCGCAGCGCGAGCACCGTGATCGGCGGCATGGCGATCGCGGTGTACAGCGCGAGGCGCGCGTCGACGAGGACGAGGACGATGCCGGCGCCGACGATCATCATCAGGCTCTGCATCCCCTGCACGAGCCCCCAGCCGATGAAGTACCGGATGGGGTACAGGTCGTTCGTCGCGCGCGAGAGCACCTGCCCCGTCGCGTGGCGGTCGTAGAACGCGCGCGGGTAGCGCAGGTACGCGTCGTACAGGAGCTCGCGCATGCGTGCCTCGATGCGGATACCGATGCGCGCGGTCGCGTAGCGGCGCAGGAAGTTCACGGCGAAACGCACGGTGCCGAGCCCGAGGATGATGAGCAGGTACGGCCACAGCGGCTGGGTGTGCTTGACGACCGCGTTGTCGATCGCCCGCTGCATGAGGATCGGGATCGTCGTGGAGATGAGCGTGTAGGCGAGCGCGAAGCTCAGGCCGACCGCGCCCAGGCGCCGCTGCGCCCACCAGAGGCGGAGCAGCCTGCGCAGCGTCGGCAGCAGGCCGAGGTCCGGCGGATCGACGGGATTCGGGTACTCGGGCATGGGAACGGAGGCGTCGCTTGCGATGCCGCTACGAGGCCGTGTCGGCTTTGCCGACGCGGCCGCTTGCAGCGCCGGGCCCCTGCGGCCTCGGCCTGCTTCGAGACTAACTAACGAGGCTCGGGGTGCGCGAGCGCCGCGAGGCCGTCGGCGAAGCCGAGCGGCGACGGCATCGACATCGTGTCACCGCGAAGGGCCGCCTCGCGCGCCTCGAGCAAGGCCTCGCGCTCGTGGAGTGCGGCCTCGCGGGCGTCGAGCTCCTTCTGGCGGGCGGATGCCGCCGCCCGCCGCGCCGGCGACGTCCGCTGCTGCTCGAGCTCGATGCGCATGGCGGCGAGCTCCTTCTCGACGGCACGGATGCGCTGCTCGCGCTCCTCGAGGCGCTCGCGCTCGGCGGCCGCGAGACGGCGCTCGCCCTCGGCCTCGGCGACGGCGCGCCGCGCCGCGGCCAGCTCCTCCGCGAGCCCGTTGGCGCCTACCTGGTGCTCCAGCTCGGCGAGCCGGCGCTCGCGCTGGGCAATCGCGGCCGCCCGCTCGCGCAGCGTCGCCTTCATCAGCTCGACCTCGCCCTGGATCTCTGCGTACGCGGAGTCGCGCCGCGCCGCGAGCTCCCGCGCGAGCCGGCGCACCTCCTCGAGATCGAGCCGGGACGTTCCCTGGCGGCCCTTGCCCATGGGAAAAGTGTCGCACGGCCGGGCCCGCAGGGAAAGCCGCAGAATCCTTACAGCCGGCGCCCGATTTCTTACCTCCGCCTGACACAGGGACACATGGATTCGGGCTGCGCGGGAACCTTGCGCGTTGTCTGATCTACCGACAAGGGAGAGGCACGATGCGCTTCAGACGATTGATCGTCCTGGCCTGCGCGGCGGCCGTGCCGACGCTGATCGTCGCGGCCACTTCGCTGGGCCAGGCCTCGGCAACGCCGTCCAACACGTCGCTGCCGTCGATCTCCGGCTCCGCCCGCGACGGGTCGCTTCTGCGCGCCTCGCACGGGTCGTGGACGGGGAATCCGACGAGCTACGCATACCAGTGGCTCCGCTGCGACGCCCAGGCCGGCAACTGCGGCCCGATCGGCGGAGCGACGAGCGACCATTACACCGTCCAGACCGCCGACGTCGGCTCGCGCCTGAAGGTCCAGGTGACGGCGACGAACAGCAGCGGCTCCGGGGTCGCGGTCTCGCGCCCGACCGGAATCGTGCAGCCGACGGGCACAGCACCCAAGAACACGTCGCCGCCGACCATCTCCGGCACGACCCAGGAGGGGGCCACTCTCACGGTCAACCACGGCTCGTGGAGCGGCAATCCGGCGCCGACGTTCTCGTACCAGTGGGAGCGCTGCGTCGGCACCGGCGGCGGCTGCTCGGCGATCGCCGGGGCAACCGGCACGACCTACGTGCTGACGTCCGCCGATGTCGCGCACACCATCCTCGTGCAGGTGACCGCCAAGAACGCCACGGGGTCGAGCACCGCGAATACCTCGGAGACCGACCTCATCGCCCCGGCCAAGTCGTCCCAGGGCGGCACGGCGATCCAGGTCTCGCAGGTCAGCCTGCCGAACCGGCTCATCATCGACGGCGTGAAGTTCTCGCCCACGCCGGCGACGAGCCGCGGCCCGATCACGGCCCGGTTCCACGTGTCCGACACGCGGGGCTTCTCCATCTCGGGCGCGCTCGTGTACGTGCTCGGGCTGCCGTACGGCTGGGTGTACGGCGCGCCGGAGACCGCCACCGACTCCAGCGGGTGGGCGACGATCCAGATCCGGCCGACGCGGAACATGCCGCTTCGGCGCGGTGACCTGGTGATGTTCGTCCGGGCCCGGAAGCCGGGCGACAACCTCCTCGCGGGCGTCTCGTCCCGGCGCCTCGTCCAGGAGCCGATCCGATAGGCAGTTGTCAGTAACGGCGACGTTTGAGGCCACGTGGCGGCGGAGATAACCGCCACGTGGCCGTCTCGCCGCTCCCCGCTGCGACGGAACCCGTCACCGCCGACCGACCGCGTCTGATCCTGTTCTACTCATCCGTGTCCGGCCGCTGCCGGCGCACCGAGGGGTTCCTGGCGCAGGTGCTCCAGCGTCGCCGCAACCACGACACCTTCGACCTGGTCAAGGTCCCGGTCGACCGGCGTCCCGACCTTGCGACGCGCTTCCGGGTCGAGGAGGTCCCGACGCTGCTGGTGGTCGAGGACCGCAAGGTGCAGAAACGGATCGTGGCGCCGAACGGCTGCCGCGACCTCGAGGCCGCGCTTTCCCCCTGGTTGCGCTGATTTAGGGCCCTAATCCCCCAGGAGAGTGATCCTTGCGGACCTCACCCAACAGAGGGAGGTCCCGGCCCGAACTCGGGCCTATGGTGCGACACGTCTCAATCCGAACTATTGCGGCAGGGAGACCATGGATCGACTCAGGCGACGCGGCGCGCTTGCGCTCGTCATAGCGGCAGTAACGCTCCTGGCGGGGCTCGCCCAGACCGCGCAGGCGGCCCACGGGCCGAAGAGCTCGCCGCAGGGCACGCCGCCGGGCCTGCTCGACAAGGCGAAGGCGAACCCGCAGCAGACGTTCCACGTGATCATCCGTGGCGCTCGTGGGGTGCCGAGCAGCGGTGTCGCGGCGGCCTTCGGGGCGGCGTCGCACGGCCATCTCGGCCGGGTCTTCTCGTCCATCAACGGCATCGCCGCGACGATCAACGGCGCCGAGCTCACGGCGCTCTCCCACAACCCGAACATCCTCTCGATCGTCGTGGACTCCGCGGTCGCGCCGGTCGGCATCGAGGAGTCGATGCTGTGGCGCTCCGCCACGGGCGCGGACAGCGTGCCGTCGCTGACCGTTGGCGCGAACCTCCCCGCGATCGCCATCGTCGACAGCGGCATCGACGCGACCAAGACCGACGACTTCGGCTCGCGCATCGTCGCGAGCGTCAACCTCAACTCCGACAATCCGAGCGCCTCCGGCGACGACGAGGGGCACGGGACGATGGTCGCCGGCATCGCCGCCGGTGGATCCTCGCTGTACCCGGGCGTCGTGCCGACGGCGCCGATCGTCAGCATTCGCACTGCGGACGCGAACGGCGCTTCGCACATGAGCGACGTGATCGCGGCCTGCGACTGGATCCTCCAGAACCAGAGCGCGTACAACATCCGCGTCGTCAACCTCTCGCTCGTGAGCGAGGCTCAGACGAGCTTCGTGAACGATCCGCTCGACGCGGCCGTCGAGCAGCTCTGGTTCCACGGCGTCTTCGTCGTCGCGGCTGCCGGCAACTACGGCCAGCCCGGCGGCGTCCTCATGGCGCACTCGCCCGGCAACGACCCCTTCGTCCTCACCGTCGGCGCGCTCGACACGAACGGGACGGCGGCTCCGGCGGACGACTTCGCCGCACCGTGGTCGGCGTACGGCCACACGGGCGACGGGTTCGCCAAGCCCGAGATCTCCGCCCCCGGCCGCTGGATCGCCGCGCCGGTTCCGCCCGGATCGACGCTCGCGACGACGGCGCCCGACCGCATCGTCGCGCCCGGCTACATGTGGATGTCGGGCACCTCGCTCGCCGCACCCATGGTGGCGGGCGCGGCCGACGCAATCCTCGGCCTGCATCCGGACTGGACGCCCGGCCAGGTGAAGGCCGCGCTCATGCTCGGCTCCGACGGGCTGCCGTCCATCGGCGACTACGCCGGCGGCGTGGGCGAGCTCGACGCGGCGAAGGCGCTCGAGGTCACGAGGGCACCGGACGCGGACGCGAACCTCGAGCAGTTCGTCGCGCCCGACGGCTCCGGGTTCAACGGCGCCGCGTTCGAGCAGGCGGCGACCGATTGGAGCGCGACGGACTGGAGCGCGACCGATTGGAGCGCGACGGATTGGAGCGCGACCGATTGGAGTGCGACCGATTGGAGCGCGACCGATTGGAGCGCGACGGACTGGAGTGCGACCGACTGGAGCGCAACCGATTGGAGCGCGACGGATTGGAGCGCGACCGATTGGAGCGCGACAGACTGGAGTGCCGCCCTATGGCGGCCGTAGCGCCACGACAGGGCGGACCAGGGTTCGCCTCCAGGATCCGCGGCCATTGGGCCGCAGCCGCAGTGGCCTCGGGACGAGGCCCTTTGCATCTTTCGGTGCAGGCGCGGACGTACTACTGGACGATCGTGCTCGGCGCCGTGGCGGCGTCCGGCTACAGCCTTGCCCACCTGCCGGCGCGGGTGCACGGCTGGGAGGCGTTCGCCGTCCTGACCGCGCTCGCGGCGACGGCGCAGCTGTACATCGTCGAGAGCGGCCGCAACCAGTCCTACCGGACGGCGATCGCGTTCATCGTCGCCGGCGCCGTCGTGCTCCGCCCGGGCTTCCTCGCCGGGCTCGTCCTGCTCCACTACCTGCCGGGCTGGATCAAGTACCGCAAGAAGTGGCTCGTCCAGAGCTTCAACATCGGCAACACGACGCTTGCCGTGCTCGCCGCCGGAGCGGCGTTCCACGCGCTCTCTCCAGGGAGCGTCGTGGGGGAGCCTGCAGGGCGATACGCACTCGCGGGGCTCGTCGCGTGCGCGACGTTCGTTGCGATCAACCACGTTCTGCTCGCGCGGATGATCGACCTGACGAGCGAGAGCTCGATGTGGTCGACCGGCCTGTTCTCCTTCGAGAGCCTCTCGACCGACCTCGGGCTCGCTGCGCTCGGCATCGGCGTCGCGGCGTTCTGGTCCGTGAACAGCTGGCTCATCTTCTTCGTTCTCGGGCCGCTCCTGATCATCCACCGTGCGCTGTACGTCCCGCAGTTGCGCGAGCTCGCGCAGGCGGACGTGAAGACAGGTCTCATGAACGCGAAGGAGTTCGAGCACACGGTCGACATGGAGGTCGCCCGTGCCGAGCGCCTGAACACGCCGTTCTCGCTGCTCATGATCGACCTCGACCACCTGCGCGAGATCAACAATGCGCACGGCCACCTGGCAGGCGACGTCGTCATCCGCGGCATCGCGGAGGTCTTCCGCGAGGAGCTGCGCCGCTACGACGTGCCGGCGCGCTTCGGCGGCGACGAGTTCTGCGTCCTGCTTCCCGAGACGCCGCCCTTCGAGGCCGTGCGGATTGCGGAGCGGATCCGGACCGCTGTGGCCGACCGCGTCTTCATCGCGGAAGGCACGTCGGAGCCGCTCCACGTGACCGTCTCGATCGGGCTCGCCGCGTCGCCCGAGGACGCGAAGACTCGCCAGGAGCTCGTCCACCGCGCCGACCTCGCCGCGTACCAGGCGAAGGCCGCGGGCGGGAATCGCTGCATCGCGGCGACGTAGCTGCTTAAGATCGCCCTCGAGTGGCATTCGAGGGCGTCCGGGTCACGAGGCGGGGCTTCATTGCGCTGAGCGGCGTGGCCTTCGCTGCGCTAGCCGGCGTGCGCCTGCCGGGCGCGAAGGCAGCGCCTGGTAGCGCGACGATCAACGGGTACGTCAGCCGGCCCGATCTCAATCCGCCGGTGGTCGCCGTCGACGTGCCCGCGTCCGGCACCGCACAGGGTTCGATCTTCCTCGCGCCGTTCGACATCAATGCCGCAGCGGGCGCGTATCAGGCGACGCCGAACAGCCAGAGCCACTCGGGGCCGCTCCTCGTCGACAACCGCGGCGAGCCGGTGTGGTTTTTGCCCCTCGGCTCGACGACCGCGATGGACGTGCGCATGCAGACGTACCAAGGCCGGCGCGTGCTCACCTGGTACGAGGGCACCGTCCTCGGGCCGTACGGCGGCAGCTGGGTCATCTTCGACCCGACGTACCACGAGGTCGCGCGCGTGCAGGCGGGTCGCGGCCGTCACGGCGACCTGCATGAGCTGCTGCTCACGCCGCAGGACACCGCGCTCATCACCATCTACCGCGAGATCGCAACGCCCGCGGTGCCGCGGCTCGTCACCGGGATCGTGCAGGAGATCGACGTTGCGAGTGGCCGTGTGCTGTTCGAGTGGCGGAGCAACGAGCACGTCGGCGTGGACGAGTCCTACATCCCGCAGGTCTCGGCGGCCGGCAACGTCGACTACTTCCACCTCAACTCGATCGACGTCGACACCGATGGTCATCTCCTCGTCTCGGCGCGCAACACGTCGACGATCTACAAGATCGACCGCAAGAGCGGGGAGGTGCTCTGGCGCCTCGGCGGGATGAAGAGCGACTTCGCGGTCGAACCGGCGGCGTCGTTCGGCTTTCAGCACGACGTCCGGCGCAGGCCCGACGGCACGATCACGATGTTCGACAACAACGCCGCAGTGCCGACCGCGCAGACGTCGTCGCGCGGCCTGCGTATCAAGCTCGACCTGGCCGCGAAGCGTGCATCGTTCGTCCGCGAGTACCTCGCGCCCGTCCCGCGCACGGGCTGGGCCATGGGCAACCTCCAGCAGCTGGACGACGGCGGCGTCATGGTCGGCTGGGGGACGGACGGCTCCGTCACGGAGTTCGACCAGGCCGGCCGCGTGCGCTTCGACGCGCGCTTCGCCGACGGGAGCGTGAGCTATCGCGCGTTTCGCTTCGAGCTCGACGCGCAGCCGAAAGGGCGACCGGCGACCATCGTCGTGCGCAATCCGGATGGGTCGTTGACGCTCTACGTGAGCTGGAACGGCGCCACCGGCGTGGCGAAGTGGCAGCTCGTGGCCGGCCCGAGCGCCGACCGGATGAAACCCGTGCGAACACAGCGGCGCACCGGCTTCGAGACCGCGATCCTGCTGCCGGTGACGAGCGGGTACGTCTCGGTCGTCGCGCTGGACGCGCAGGGAAAGCAGTTGCGCGCGGCCGCGCCGACGCCTATCCAGGCGTGACGTCTGCACGCAGTCGCCCTGGTTCTTGACGGAGCCGATATGCCACGATCATGCCACATATGTGGTATAAGCGTGGTAATGGCGCGCGTCAGGATCAGCACCACGGTCGACGAGCAGTTGCTTGCGACGGCGCGGCGGACGCGTTCGGAGCTTGCGGATGCCGCGCTCATCGATGAGGCGCTCAGCGCTCTCCTCGCCCACCATCGCGCGGGCGAGATCGACGCTGCCTACGCGGCTTACGACCGTGTGCCGCTCGACGCGGACGACGAGTGGGGAAACCTCGCCTCGTTCCGGACGGCTGCCGGCGCGTCGTGACGGCACTTCCGGCGCGCGGCGAGGTCTGGTGGTGCGAGCTCGCGGAGACCGGGCGGCGGCCGGTCGTGGTGCTGTCTCGAGACGCGGCGATTCCGCGGCTTCGACGGACGCTGGTCGGCCCGTGCACGACCACCATCCGCGGTATCCCGAGTGAGGTGCTGCTCGAGCCCGGTGAGGACCCCGTCCCGCAAACCTCGGTCGTCAACCTCGACTCGGTCGAGAGCGTCTCGCTCGGCACGCTCGTCGAGCGCCTTGGCCGACTCAGCGACGAGCGGATGCGTCAGATTTGCGACGCCCTCGAGATCGCCGTCGCCTGCGAAGCCTGACTGTGCGTCGCGGCACTCTGACGGTCGCTTGACCGTCGAGGATATACGGGATATCCTTGGGGTATGGCCAAGGTCCTCGTCTCGCTGAACGACGCACTGCTGCGCCGTGTCGATCGGATCGCGAAGGCCCGCGGCCTCTCTCGCAGCGCCTATCTAGCGCAGCTTGCCGAGCGAGACGCGGCGCGTTCGGAAGGCCCCGGCGCGACCCGCACGGCGCAACGCGCTTTCTCGCGCCTCGATGAGCTCTTTGCGGCAGGCCCCGTCGAAGACTCAACGCACGCGATCCGGGCGGAACGCGACGCTCGATGACCGAGGTGGTCCTCGACGCCTCGGTCGTCATGAAGTGGTTCCGCGCCGAGGGAGAGCGCCATCTCGATGCTGCGCGATCGCTACGCGCCGCGTTCGAGGCCGGCGAGCTGATCGTCTTCGCGCCGCCGTTGCTGCGCCTCGAGATCGTCAACGTCGCGGGTCGTCGCTGGCGATGGTCCGAGAGCGCCCTCCTCGAGCTCGCAGGCGCCCTCGACGAGCTCGGCTTCGAATTCATCGAGCCGGATCTCGCCCGCGTCGCATACTGGACCGCGCGCGGCCTCACTGCATACGACGCGGCCTACGTCGCCGTCGCCGAGGCAGACGGAACGCGAACGCGACTGTTTACTGACGACGACCTCATCGTCACCGTGGCCGGCGACATCGCAACAGCCCTCGCGGACATCGAGAGCTGACCGCTCAACGGGTTTGCGCAGTGTCGGTAATGGGCGGAACCAGACATTGCGCAAACCAAGCGCTTCTGACAGCGTGCGCGCTAAGCGTGGATGGCGGGCTCTAACCGAACTTCACCACGTCAGCGAGCTTCAACCCGCTTGGCGCGCGACCACTCGGAGTCGTGCGGCCGCGGACGACCCAAACCGGGACGCCCTCAGTCCGCTCGAGGTCCAGGATCGCCGAGCGGTACTGCTTCTCGACCCAGACGCCTCTGGGGTAGTCGTCGTTCAGGAGGTCCTCGAAGGAAAGGGAGCGTCCGGCGTACTCGTCGCGTAGGTGCTTCTGCAGGCTCGGCCACGGCTCGCCTTCGCGGACGTCGAGGGCGAGCTGATCCTTCGGTCGCACGGTGATGGGCCAGAACGTCATGTCAGCCGACTGGGCGATCATCGCCTCCTTCATCCGCCGCATTCCGAGCGGGACATTGGTGAGGTGGACGAGGTAATAGAGCGTGGTCTGCCGCTCATCTTCGAAGACGCGAAACGGTGTCGCGTACAGCGCAGTCTCCGGTCGAACGACGTCCTGGTAGCGAAGCAGTAGGCACTCGGTGCGCGCCTCCTCGTCTGGGTCGACGCACGCGCGCCAAGCGTCGCCGCCGAAGAATTCGTTCAGCGTCTCCTCGACGGTGTCGAGCGTGAGGAAGCGGGCCATATCCCGCGCCATGAACGTGAGCAGCACCTCGACATGGGGCACCGCCATCAAGGCCTTGATCACGTCGAGTGGGACGCCGGTGAAGCCGAACGGGTCGACGAAGGCGAAGGTCGGAATCGTGCCGTGGCGCTCAGCGAGCCACCGCGCGACACGCGTCGCCGCGGCCGCGAACTCCTCTTCGCGCGTGCGCATCTCAACGCCAGCGCATTCAGGAAGCCGAGCCTTGACGCCCTCGAGTGACTGGAAGTTCGACGGGTTCGCCTCCGAGCAGAGGATCGTGATCTGTTGAGCGACACCATCGTCGACCGCGCGTGCCGCAGCCTCGTAGATCAGGACGGGCGAGCCGCTTTCTCCGCCCGCGTATTCGGCGCGACCGGCGAAGCCGTCAAGGATGACGAGTCGGGGCGCTCGGCTCTTACCGAGGATGCGATACCAGGCGCCGAGATACCGTGTGAGGATCTCGTGCTTCGCCCGCGTGTGCTCGCTGTACTCCCACTTCCGTGGATCGTCGTCTGCGAGCTTTGGCACGGTCGGAAGTTACTCCCGTCAACGGAAGTTGCGACCACTCGCGACCGTCCAGTCTGCGACCGCCGGCCTTCGGCGTGCGGCCGCCCCACTGCTTGAAGAAAAACGCAATGCCCTCGGCCTTACAGAGGTCGCGGAGCTCGCGCAGCCACTCACGCTGTACCGGCCGCGCGTGGTGTCCAGACTCGCCGCCGGCGATCAACCAGTGGATGTCCGTGAGGTCAAGGCCGGCGAGCGGCCCGAGCAACGGTTCTGCGGAGATGAAGCGGATCGCGGCCGGCACGTCGCGGAGGTAGTCGGCACGGCAGACCCACCGCTTGTTCTCGATCGAGACGCCCATCCAGACGTTCGAAGGCCACTGAAGCCGCGGTGCGACCTCAACGAGGTATTCGTGCCGCTTGGTCAGGATCTGGAAGGTGTGCTGGCTCGCCTCGGCCATCACCGAGAAAATGTGCTCGACGAACTCGAACGGAATCTCCGGGTGGAAAAGGTCGCTCATCGAGTTGACGAAGATCATTCGCGGCCGCCTCCAGCGCAGCGGCTGCTCGAGCCGGTTGGGCCATAAGCGCAGGTCGAAGCCCTGCTGGTACGGGTGGCCGGGCACGCCGCGCCAACGCTCCGCGAACGTCTCGGCGTAACAGTGGGCGCAGCCAGGAGACACCTTCGTGCACCCGGTCACTGGGTTCCATGTCGCCTCGGTCCACTCGATCGCGCTGCGGTCTGCCAAGTCTCGATCCTATTCGCGTTCTAGCTTGCCTTCTCCTACGAACATATGTTCGATACAGCACCGGACGGAGCTGATGGCGCTTTCGCGTGGCCAGGCTAACCTCGGGCTTCTGGCAGGGAGAGACGACCCCGCCGATGACGTAGTGGCCGCGAGTGTCTGAGACCGCCGAGAACAAGAACGTCGATCCCGTCTCCCTAGCTCGCGAGCTGATTAGGAAGGGCGGCGAGCTTTTCGAGGCTGGCCGCCACGAGGATGCCTTCGCTGCGTGGGAGGAGGTCGTGGAGCGCTTCGGCGACGCCACTGATCCGGAGGTCCGGCAGCGCGTCGCGCTCGCGCTCCTGCGCAAGGGCTTCCGGCTCAGCAAGCTCGATCGTAGCGAGGACGCGGTCGCGGTCTACGACGAGCTGGCAGCACGGTTCCGTGATGGTGAGGCGGTTCCGGTGGCCGAGATCGTCGCGCAGGCTCTGCTGAATCGCGCGCTCGTGCTGGGCCGGCTCGACCGTCGCGATGAGGAGATCGAGGCGTACGACGATCTCGTCGACCGCTTCGGCACGTCTCGCGATCCGGAAACGCGTGAGCACGTCGCCTGGGCGCTGTACGACAAGGCTGTGGCCCTCCGAAAGCTCGAGCGAGAAGAGGAATCGATCGCGGTTTACGACGAGCTGGCGGCACGGTTTGGCGCCGAGGAAGAAGCGGTCCGGGTTGCGGAGGTCGTTGCGAAGGGTCTTCTGAATCGGGCACTTGCCATCGGCCGTCTCGGTCGCCCTATCGACGAGATCGAGGCGTACGAGGACATGGTGGCGCGCTATGGCGATTCAAACGATCCGAAGACGCGGCGGCACGTCGCATGGGCGCTGTACGACAAGGCAGTCACTCTCAGGGATCTCGATCGGGTGACGGAAGCGCTGGCGGCCTTCGATGAGCTGGTCGCCCGATTCCAGAGTGCGAACGAAGAGGAAATTCGCCCACGAGTCAGCTGGGGACTCTGGAGCAAATCTCATCTGCTCGACAAGCTTGGGCGGAGCGAGGAGAGCGCGCCGATCTATGACGAGCTGATCGCACGCGGCGACGAGAAGCTCGATCCAAGCCTCGGCGAGATCGTCATCTGGTGCCTGTGGGAGAAGCAGAGCACGCTTGATCGTGATGGCACCAGAGAAGCGCAACTCGCCGTGCTCAATGACTTGATTTCGCGGTTCGCAGACTCAGATGACGAGGACCAACAGAGCACGGTCGTCAGTGCCTTTGGGATGAAGGCGTACACGCTCGGAGAGCTAGGGCGTGAGCAGGACAAGCTCGAGACGTATGACGAGCTCGTCGCACGGTTCGGCGGATCGCCCGATCCCGCGATTGTCAAGGCGGTTGCGCAGAACCTCGATCGCAAGGCTCTGGCGCTTGACCGCCTCGATCGCGTCGATGAGGCGCTCATTGCGTACGACGAGGCCCTCACGATGCTCGACCGGCTCGAGGCGCAGGAGCGCGTACCCGTCCTCGTCGACATCCTGTTCGACAAAGCGAAGACGCTGTGGGATGGCGACCGAGAAGCCGAGGCTGTCGTCGTCTTCGATAGCACCGTGACGGCGTACGTCAGTGGCGTATCGGCGGAAGCTCGGACGCCGGAAACAACGGCGACAGCCGTCCTCGCCCTGCTCTACAAGGTGCTTGCGCTGGCGAAGCTCGAACCCGGCGGCGCCATCGAGCTAGTGCCCGAGCAGCTCCTCGACGTGCTGGGCGATGCGCGCCAATCGGCTGGAGGGACACCGGAGCGGACGGGCCACGAGACCGAGTCTGATCTCGCGTCGCTCCTTGCAGAGGTGCACGGCGGCGATTGCTGGCTCTGGTTCGCGACAGCCGATAACGATGCGAGCACCCGCGCGAAGATGGCGGAACGTGCGCTCGACCTCTACCGCCGGACGGACGCATGGCTCAACGGAGACGTGGAGACGTGGGAGGAGTCGCCGGTACTTGCCTCGTTTGTCCTACGGAACGTCGCGGATGGCTACGCGATCCTGTCCCGGTGGTGGAGCGACCGCGATCGATCAACGCTCCCCCTGCCGACTCGTCCTCTCGTCGAGTGGACGATGCGCCTAGCGGGCATCGACGAGTGGGCGGCCGAACAGGGACACCCGCTCGATCTCCGAGAGTCGACCGACGACGTGGAAGCGATGCTCGACGAGCAGCGGACGAAGATGCTCGAACAGCTCGGAAGCAGCGACGATGCAGACGCGGGAGACAAGGTGGCGTCCGCCTTCGTCGCCACGGCCCACAACTACGACCTGTTCAGGATCATCGCCGACTCCGAGCGCGGGCGTGAGGCCGCCCGCGATGATCGGATCCGAGCGTTCGCGGGCTGGCAAGTCTCAAACGCGCGGGCATGGGGCGGCTGGGCACGTGAACGAATCGACGAGGCAGGCGGCGCGACCGCAGCGATGGTCCTCATGACGCAATCGTTCTTCGTGGTGTCACACGGCGCCGCCAGCTCCAGCGCCGAGCTCTTCCCGAATCGGAGCACCCTCCGCGAACTCCTCAAGCACTCGGACTCTCTTGAGTGGCTGCGAAGCCAAGAGGCCGAACTGCCGAGCTGGCTCTCCGAAGACGAGGAGTAAGACGCTGCAAGGTCTCGGCTCGCGTCCTTTCCGACCGGCTGCAGACCCGCCACTGACCCGCGTCCGACACAGGGCTCGCGAGTGCTCGGGTTCTGTAAATCCTCGAGGCCGCCTGTGAGTTTTCGGGCGTCAAAAGGACCTGTCTATATAGAGAGAGTTCGTTTCGAGCGGCTGTGACTTTTGAGGCAGCGAAATGGCTTCTCTGTAGTGAGACGGTTCGGCCGAGCCGGACCGTGCCCGGAGTTTCGTTTCAGCTTGGCTCCTCTGCCGGCCCGACGATGATTGGCAAAGAAGAACTCGAGAGGTGAGATTCGGCTGTTGCCGCCGCGGCGGGTGCCGTTGTCGGCGGCGCAGTACGACGAGGTGGTGTCGCTGCTGGCGGAGCTGCTGCTCGACGTCGTGGCGAAGCGTCGGGAGGGCCGTTCCGTCGGCGCTATGGACAGCGCTTTCGGCAGCGGTATGGGCAGCGTCGTTCCGTTCCCGCAGAAGCAGCGGAAGGGGCGTGACGCAGCGTGATCGGGCGTAACGCGGAACGCCGACAAAGAAGGGCGAACGTTCAAGCTGAGGCGAATCCGACGCGGTCGCGCGCTCGGCGCATCGGCGCCGACCGCGTGTTCGAGCTGGCGCGGCATCTGACCGAGCGCGACCGGGAGGTCGCGCTCTGCCTGTACGACCAGCAGGTGCTAACGACCGATCAGCTCGCGCTGCTGTTCTTCTCGTCGAAGCGTCGAGCCCAGGACCGGCTGCTGTTCCTGTATCGGCAGCGCGTTCTTGACCGGTTCTATCCGCCGTCGCGGTTCGACGCCGGCAAGCCGCAGGCGCACTGGCTGCTCGACGAGGCCGGCGCCTACCTGGTGGCCGCGAGCCTCGGCCTCGACCGCCGCCACCTCGACTGGCAGCGCCGCGACGACTGGGGCTCGCATCCGCAGCTCGCACACCGGCTCGAGGCGAACCGCTTCGTCACAGACCTGATCGCCGCGACGCTCCCCGGCCCGGCGCTCAGCGTCGTCGCCTGGTCCGGGCCGCGGCAGGCCGCGGCCCGACTCGGCGAGCGGATGCGCGGCACGATCCGCCCCGACGCTGAGCTGATCCTCACCACCGCGCGTGGCCCGGTCGATCTGCTGCTGGAGTGGGACCGCGGGACGGAAACCCTAGACCGGTTGGACGAAAAGCTGCGCCGCTACCGCAAGGCCGAGTACAAGCTGCAGTACGAAGACGACGAGCCGCGCAGCATTCTCTTCGTCGTCCCCGGCCCGCGAAGGCTGCAGAACCTGCGCGCGCTTTGCGTCGAGCTCGATCGCGACGGCAGCTGGCCGATCCTCGCTACGACCGCCCGCGAGCTACGAGCCGTGGGTGCGCTCGCGCCGATCTGGCAGCGCCTCGACGCCGGCGAACCAATACAGCAGTTGACCGATCTGCCCGTTCGGCGGGACCTCGGCGACGTCGATCCAGCCGTCGTTCTTGGCCGCTGCTGGCGGTACGACGCGCCCGGGTTCTGGGAGCGGCTTTCGCCGCTCGGCCGTGTTCCGGCGGCCGCGGCCGGGAGGGACTTGCGTCTGTCCGGGATCGCTGGCTTCATGGACGACCCGGAGCCCGACGAGGAGGCCTGATGGCGATAACCAGGGTCTGCATCTACACCCGCATCTCGACCGACGAGGAGAACCAGCCGACCTCGCTGCACTCACAACGCGAACGGCTGGAGGCGTTCTGCACGGCGCAGGAGGGCTGGCGGATCGTCGCGCACAAGCAGGACAAGGCGACCGGCACAAAGCTCGACCGCCCCGGCCTGCAGGCCGCGCTCGACCTCGCCCGCAGCGGCGCGATCGACATGCTGCTCGTCTACCGCGTCGACCGGCTCAGCAGGAAGGTGCGCCAGCTCGCCCAGCTCGCCGAAGAACTCGACACGCTCAACGTCGTCCTTCGCTCGGCGACCGAGCCGTTCGACACCGGCGCCGCGGCTGGACGGATGATGCTGCAGATGCTCGCGGTGTTCGCCGAGTTCGAACACGCGACCATCGTCGACCGCATCTCCGCCGGCATCGAACGCCGCGCTAAGGAAGGCCGCTGGTTTGGCGGTCGGCCGCCGTTCGGCTACGTCTTCTCGAACGAGGAGCGCGTGCTCGTTCCCGACCCGGTGAAAGCACCTGTGGTCAGGCGCGTGTTCGATCTGTACGCGCGCAAGCGGCTCGGCACGCGCACGATCGCGCAGCTACTGCGCGACGAAGGTGTGCCCGCACCCTCTGCGGGCTGGGGCCATCCGGGCGTGCACTGGATCATCAACAACCCGACCTACATCGGAAAGATCCGCTGGCGCGACAAGGTCTTCGACGGCGTGCATGAGCCGCTTGTCGACGAGTTCACCTTCGCCAAGGCGCAGGCGATCCTCGCCGAGCGCGGCGAGCACGCGAGGCGCCGCGGTAACGCGTCCGACTTCATCCTCTCCGGGCTCCTTCGCTGTGGGAAGTGCGGCAAGGCGTACATCGGCATGAGCGCGAACGGCAACGGCGGCCGCTACCACTACTACGCCTGCTCGGGTCGTCAGAAATACGGCCCGAAGGCGTGCGACGGTGAACGCCTCCCGCGCGAGAAGATCGAAACCGCGGTCATCGACCAGCTCGCTGCTCTCTATCGCGACGAGCAAGTCATCAACGACGCCTTCGCCAGGGCGAACGCCGAGGCGGAGACGCGTCGTCCGGAGTTCGAGCAGCGGCTCGCGTCGATCAGCGCCGAGATCACTCGCGCCGAGCAGGCACTCGAGCGCTACTACGAGGCCTTCGAGCAGGGCAAGCTCTCGGCCGACCGCTGCGAGGACCGGCTAACGCGGCTCCAGGCTCGCCTCGACGACCTCCGCGCCCAAGAGGCCGAACTCTCCGTTCAAGCGCCGGACAAGGCCACACACGCGCCCACGGCCGCCAGCCTTGCCGGGATCGCCGACGCGATCGAAGCCGTCGCAACCGAAGCAGACCCACAGAAAGCGAAAGCGCTCCTCCGACTCCTCATCGAGGAGCTACGCGTCAACGGCCGTGCCGAGATCCTGCCGACCTACCGGCTCGTCACGCCCGAGGTTTGCGCAATGTCCGAAAAAGTGGAGCGTATCGGGATCGAACCGATGACCTCCGGCTTGCAAAGCCGGCGCTCTCCCAGCTGAGCTAACGCCCCGTGCGGCTCAGTGTAGAGCGCGTTCCTGCGCGAGGCTGTGCGCCACGACCTCGGCCCGCTCGGCGCGCAGGCGGGCGAGCTCGGCCTCGACCTCACGGGTCCGCGCGATGAGCCCCTGACGGCGCAGCTCGTACTCGGCCTGGATCGCCGCCAGCTGGTCCCGCTGCGCGGCGACGGCCGCGAGCGCCTGGTCGAGCTGCCGCTCCCGCCGCTCGACTGCGCGCATCCGCCGGACGAGCTCCGCCTCGGTCGGGATCTCCTCTGGCAGGGGGGCGATGGCCACGCGGCGTGCTCCTCGAAGGTCAGTCTGTGCCGCAGACCAGAAACAGCATCCGACGCGGGCGCGCCCCTGTCAACCCCAAAGTGGGGGCCGCAGGGACGCGCCACGGAGGGAATCGATCAGGCAGCGCGCTCGAGCCGCTCTTCGACCCGCGCGCGGGCGACGATGTGGTTCCGGTCGCCGAAGCGCACTTGCGCCCGCAGGGCGCGATTCTCGTCCCAAAGCCGGTCGAGCTCCGCGTCCAGGCGGTGGATGTCGGCCACGACGGCCGCGTCGTATTCGGCGGAGAGGCGCTTGTACAGCTCGGCGCGCTCCTCGCTCAGGCGTTCGATGTCCTGGTGGATCTCCTGGGAAGTTCTCATGATCTGTGAAACGCACGACCTGCCCGGGTCATTCCGCAGGAAACGGAGAGGCGCCGTCAGGCGTATCCGAGCTCGTCCAGGCGATCCTCGTCGATCCCGAAGTAGTGGGCCAGCTCGTGGAGGACGGTCACCCGGATCTCCTCCTCCAGCTCGGCCGGGTCGGGGAACGACTCCACGAGCGGGAGCCGGAAGATCCGGATCCGGTCGGGCAGCGAGCCCGCCCAGTCGTCCCGCTCGGGCAGCGGCACCCCCTCGTACAGGCCGAACAGGTCGGGGTCGTCGGGATGCTCGTCCTCGACCGCGATCTCGACGTTCTGGAGCGCCGCCCGCAGCTCCGGTGGGAGCGAGGCGACCGCCCGCTCGACATGGTCGTCGAACCTCAATAGACCGGGTACCGCGTCGTTGGCGCCCGCGGCCGGCTCCGCGCGACGAGGAGCACGGTCGCCAGCCCGAACACGAAGCCGCCGATGTGGGCGAAGAACGCCACCCCGCCGCCGGACTGTGGCTGGACGAACGCGAGCCCGCCCAACCAGACCTGCAGCCCGATCCACACGAGCAGGAACCAGAAGGCCGGGATCTCGCGCACGAGGATGATCCCGAAGAAGATCAGGGTCAGCACCCGGGCGCGGGGGAGGAGGACGAAGTACGCGCCGAGGACGCCGGCGATCGCGCCGCTTGCGCCGATGTTCGGGACACTGGCCCCGGCGGCCGAGGCGAAGTGGAGCGTGACCGCCGTTTGGGCCGCCATCGCGGCGATCCCGGCGGCGAGATACCAGAGCAGGAACCGCACAGGCCCCATCGCGTCCTCGACGTTGTTCCCGAAGATCCAGAGGAAGAGCATGTTCCCGAGGATGTGCTCCCAGCTCGCGTGCATGAACATGCCCGTGAAGACGCCCTCGTACCAGGGCAGGGCGTGGAAGCCGGGCGGCAGGTGGCACGGCCCCTGCACCGCGCAGGGGTAGAAGCCGTCCCGGAAGACGTGGACGTCGACGCCGGGCTTCGCCAGCTCCCAGAACCAGACGATGCCGTTCGCCGCGATCAGGCCGACGGTGACGAACGGGAACGTGCGGGTGGGAACGTTGTCCCGGAGCGGGATCACGGCTGCCCGACTCTAGAGCGCTTCTCTGATCCTGTCTGCCACGGCCTCCAGCTGAAGGCTGTCGCCGCTCGTCTCGGACAGGATCTCGTCCGCGGTCGGCTTCTGGCCTTCGTTCCACAGCTCGCGCAGGAGCGAGCCGGCTTCCCGCTGCGTGAACCACGCGTTGCCCCACCGCTCGCGCAGATATCCGCGCAGCTGCGCCTCGAACGCCCACGCGCGCAGGTACTCGGACGAGTAGAAGCCCTGGTCGACGTCGTCGAGGTAGTCGGTGTCGCTCGGCGTCACCTTCAGCGCGTCGCTCAACAGCTCGACGTACCGCGGACGAAGCGCGGCCACGTCCGGCGCCGCCTGCAGCTCGAGCTCGTACAGGAGCTTCGCGCAGTAGCGGCGGAGCATCCACAGGAGCTGCACCGCGCCTTCGCTTGCGTACTCGCGCGGGCGGGGGAAGTCGAGCCGGCGCTCGAGCCAGACCGGGTCGATGGTCAGGTGCTCGAGCAGCATGGCCCATCCCTCGGTGACCGCGTTGTCGCCGAGCCTGCGCTCCTCGACCGTGAGCGACGGCGACGTGTGCGCGAAGTGCTCCATGTGGCCGGCCTCGTGGAAGAGCGCGCCCCAGTCCTCGGGCCCGCCCGCGGGCTTGATCACGAGGATGACGCGGCCGGGAATCTCGATCGGGACGCAGAACGCGCGCGGTGACTTCTTCGGCCGGTCCTCGAGGTCGAGCTCGACGTTCCGCTGCGAGCGGAGGTCGACGCCGAGATCGGCGAGGCTCGCCTCCAGCGCCGGCACCATGCGCGCGGCCGGGAAGGCGGCGTCCCAGCCGGCGCCGCGCCAGACGCGCGCGACGTCCCAGCGCTCCGCCTCGCCGATGCCGAGCCCGACGCGGCCGCGGAAGAAGCGGTCGCCGGCCTGCTCCCACAGGCGCTCGGTCGAGTCGAGAAAGTCGCGGCATTGCTCGGCGAGCGCGTCGAGCTGGAAGCCGAAGCCTCGATAGAGGTCGAGATAGGTCGGTGCGCCGAGCCGCACGGTCTCGCGGTGGACGACTTCGGCCGCGCGCAGGTGGAGCGGGTTGAGGTGCTCCTCGGTGAGCTCGTTGCGCGCGCGCTCAAGTCGCTCGCGGCGCCCGCGGTCGGGCTCGTTCATGATCGCCGGCCTCAGGTTCCGATACGGGATCTCCTCGCCGTCGACCTCCGCCTGCAGCGAGGCCTCGAGCTCGGCGGCACGCTCGGCCTCGTCGCGGACGAAGTTGCCGAGGTACCCCTCGCAGGCGAACCGCCACAGCTCGCGCGTGTTGCGGCTCCCGTCCACCGACGCCCCGACGGAGAGCGCGGTCTCGAGCTTCGTCAGCTCCTCGTGCCGCTCGTAGATCGGCGTCAGCTCGTACGTGTCCTTATGCCCGGCGAAGTGGAGGTACGCCTCCTCGTCGAGCTCGGCGATGAAGCGGTCGGCGTCGGTGCTCAGGTCGTCGAGCTGACGCTGGCTCAGCGGTTCGGCCACGGGCGTTCTAGGATAGTCGCGCGATGCAGGAGATCACCCTGAAGACCGACCGCAAGACGCAGCTGATCGAGATCACCGAGCTCGTCCGCGAGGCGCTCGGCGAGACGAACGGGGCGGCCGCGGCGCTCGTCTACGTGCCGCACACGACGGCCGGCGTCACCATCAACGAGCGCATCGACCCGGAGCTCGTAGACGATCTCGAGAACGCGTTCCACCACGTCGTCTCCGACGAGTGGGAATGGAAGCACGACGACGCCGACGGGCCGAACGCTCCTTCGCACGCGCGCGCCTCGCTCGCCTCCAGCCCGCAGGTGCTCATCCCGCTGCAGGACGGCAGCCTCGGCCTCGGGACGTATCAGGGCATCTTCTTCTGCGAGTTCGACGGCCCGCGCCAGCGCAAGGTGTACGTCACTACCTTGCAGTAACTGCAGCTCAACGTCCGCTCAACAAAGCCGCAATAGGTTCGAGACGTGCGGCGGGCGGTCGTCATCACGTTGCTGCTGGGCGCCGTCGCAACCTCCGCGGCGGGCGCAGCGCGCAAGCCGGAGGCGCCCGGAATCCACCTGATCCAGCACGTCGTCGTGATCATGCAGGAGAACCGGTCGTTCGACTCCTACTTCGGCACGTATCCGGGCGCCGACGGGATTCCGAAGAACGTGTGCCTGCCCGATCCCGCCGGCGCCGCGTGCGTGCGCCCGTACCACGACACGGCCGACCGCAACGCCGGCGGCCCGCACGACCATGACAACGCGGTCCGCGACATCGCCGGTGGCGCGATGGACGGCTTCGTCGGCCAGGCGGAGTCGGGCCGCCGGCGTGACTGCACGTTGCACATCGACGCGCCGACGTGCTCGCTCGCCCCGAAGAAGCCCGACGTCATGGGGTACCACGACTGGCACGAGATTCCGAACTACTGGACGTACGCGAAGAACTTCGTGCTCCAGGACCACATGTTCCAGCCCGATCTCTCGTGGAGCCTGCCCGCGCACCTGTACATGGTGTCGGGATGGTCGGCGAAGTGCACGACGCCGGCGGATCCGAAGAGCTGCAGCGACGCCGTCCAGGCGCCCGGCTCGCCGCCGGGCGAGGCGCAGAACACGACCGGCGACGTCCCGGACTACGCGTGGACCGATCTCACGTACCTGCTGCACAAGGCGAACGTGAGCTGGCGCTATTACGTCGCGAAGGGTGGCCAGCCGGACTGCGACGACGACGCGATGTTCTGCGCGCCGGTTCCGCAGGACTCGAAGACGCCGGGAATCTGGAACCCGCTGCCGTACTTCGACACCGTGCGGCAGGACGACCAGCTGCAGAACGTCGCGCCGCTGCAGGACTTCTTCCACGCCACGCGTGCGGGCGCGCTGCCTGCGGTGTCGTGGATCGTGCCGGCACAGGTCGTGAGCGAGCACCCGCCCGCGCTCGTGTCTGCCGGGCAGGCATACGTGACGAGCCTGATCGACGCGATCATGCGCAGCCCGGACTGGCCGTCGACGGCGATCTTCCTCAGCTGGGACGACTGGGGCGGCTTCTACGACCACGTGCAGCCGCCGCACGTCGATGCGCAGGGCTACGGATTGCGTGTGCCGGGGCTCGTCATCAGCCCGTACGCACGGCAGGGGTTCGTCGACCATCAGGTGCTGAGTCACGACGCGTACCTGAAGTTCATCGAGGACGACTTCCTCGGCGGCGCGCGCATCGACCCGCGGACGGACGGCCGGCCCGATCTCCGTCCCGACGTGCGAGAGAACGCGCCCATCCTCGGCGACCTGACGCAGGACTTCGACTTCACGCAGAAGCCGCGGCCGCCGCTCATCCTGCCGCTGCACCCGCCATACACCTGAGGCCGGTAACAGTTACGCGCCCGAGAGTGTCACGAAGGAGTCACGAGCGCCGTGGGCCGGCGGCCGATCCCGTGACACCTTCGTTGGGGTAACAGTTACCGGCCTTCGGTTATCGGCCTTCGGGCGACTACCCTGCGGGCCATGGCCGCGCCGGTGACGAGAGACGAGGAAGTCGAGCTCGAGGTCGAGTCGCTCGCGTACGGCGGCAACGGCGTCGCCCGCCTGGACGGCTACGTCGTCTTCGTCCGCCGCGGGCTTCCCGGCGACCGCGTGCGCGCGCGTGTCACCAAGGTGAAGCGCAGCCACGCCGAAGCGCTCGCGACCGACGTCGTCCGCGCCGGTCCGCACCGCGTGGACGCTCCGTGCACGCACTACCCCGCGTGCGGCGGCTGCCGGTTTCAGGACCTCGCATACGAGACGCAGCTCGAGCAGAAGCACGCGCAGGTGCACGACGCGCTGCAGCGCCTCGGCGGCATCGCCGAGCCGCCGTTGCAGGCGATCGTCCCGTGCGAGCCGGAGATCTTCCACTACCGCAACAAGGTCGAGTACTCGTTCACGCAGACGCCTGAGGGCCCGGCGCTCGGCTTCCACAAGGCCGGCCGCTGGGACGAAGTGCTGGACCTGGAGAAGTGCTGGCTGACGACCGACGTCGGAAACGGCGTCCGCGACGCGGTACGGGACTGGGCGCGCGAGGAAGGGCTGGCCCCCTACTCGCAGGCGGCCGGCAGCGGATACCTCCGGCACCTCGTCGTGCGCGAGGGACGGAACACCGGCCAGGCGCTCGTCCAGCTCGTCACTGCTCCCGGCGAGCACTTCGAGCCCGGCTACTTCGTCGACGTCGTACGCCGCTTCCCCGAGGTCCGCTCCGTGCACTGGTCGATCAACGACAGGCCGGCCGAGGTGACGAACCTGCCGACGAAGCTGCTCTGGGGCGAGGAGTGGATCGAGGAGGAGATCGGCGGCCTGCGCTTCCGTGTACGGCCCAATGCGTTCCTGCAGACGAACACCGGCATGGCGGAGAAGCTGTACGGGCTCGCCGCCGACGCGGCTGCGCTCACCGGGAGCGAGACCGTCTGGGATCTGTACTGCGGCATCGGCACGATCGGCCTCACGCTGGCGCGCGACGCGCTGACGGTGTGGGGCATCGAGGTGTCGGAGGAGTCGGTCGCGTGCGCGCTCGAGAACGCGGAGCTGAACGGGATAACGAACGCGGCGTTCTTCGCCGGCAACGTCGGCCAGGTGGTGGAGGAGCTCGTCGAGCGGTCGGGCTCGCCCGACGTCGTCGTCGTCGACCCGCCGCGCGCCGGGCTCGCCGGCAAGGCGCTCCGCCATCTCGGCCGCCTCGGCGCGCCGCGCCTCGTGTACGTCTCGTGCAACCCGACGACGCTCGCCGGCGACGTGAGGACGCTGCGCGCGGAGTACGGCTACGAGCTTCTGAACGTCACGCCGGTCGACATGTTCCCGCACACGCCGCACGTCGAGTCGGTCGCGCTGCTCACCCGCGGCTAGTGTCCTGAATCGGTAGTTGGCAGGGTCCCGTTGGTCGGCCGCGAAGTCGTCTGGGTCATCGACGACGATTGGGGGCGGTTATGGGGGCTCTTGCTGAGGTCGTGCTCACTGTTGAGGAGCGCGAGGTGTTGGAG
>DASUIG010000027.1:0-2761 GCA_036273155.1 Gaiellaceae bacterium
CGAGGGCCGCGTCGTGCTCGGCTCGATGGACGACTCCGGCGGTCTCACGTCCGGCGCAGTCGTCGGCGCCGGAGGCACGGAGGTCGACCTCGCTCTCGACCCGCTCGAGGGGCGCGGCGTCGTCGCGCGTGGGGGCAACGGGGCGATGTCGATGATCGCGGTCGGCGAGCCCGGCCGCTTCACGACACTGCCGGACATCTACATGCGGAAGATGGCGGTCGGCCCGCGCGCGCGCGGCTCGATCGACCTCATGCGTCCGGTCGGAGAGAACATCGAGGCGATCGCAGAGGCCTTCGGGCGGCGCGTCAACGACGTGACGACCATCGTCCTCGACCGGCCGCGCCACCACGACCTGATCGAGGAGATTCGCAACGCCGGCGCGCGCATCAAGCTCATCCAGGACGGCGACGTGACCGCGTCGATCTCCGCGGCGATCCGCGGCACGAACGACCACCTTGCGATCGGGATCGGTGGCACGCGCCAGGCGGTGCTTTCTGCGGCGGCGCTTCGGTGCCTCGGCGGCGAGCTGCAGGCGCAGTTCTGGCCGACGTCCCGCCGGGAGATCGACGAGCTCCGGGCGGCCGGGATCGAGGACTACGAGCGCGTCTTCCGCACCGAGGACCTCGCTCCCGGCGAGGTGATCGTCGCGGCGACCGGCGTCTCGAACGGCGACCTGCTGCGCGGCGTCCGCTTCCTCGCCGACAGCGCGCGCACGCACTCGCTCCTCATGTGTACGCGCTGCAACTGGGTGCGCTTTGTCGACGGCATCCACTTCTTCGCCCGCGAACGGCGCGAGGAAGTGCGTCTCCTCGGCTTCTAGCCTGCCACCACCCCTTCCATTTCGGCGAAGGCCGCCGTAGCATCGGCCACAATCGACCAGGAGGAAAAGATGGCTGTTTCCGTCGAGGGCCTCGCCTCAGCGGTCAAGGGCCGGGTCGTCCAGGCGGGCGACGCCGACTACGACGAGTCGCGGGCGCTCTACAACGCGATGATCGACAAGCGGCCGGCTGCGATCGCCTATTGCGTCGACGAGGCGGACGTCGCAGCTGCACTGCGCTATGGGACGGAGCACGGCCTGCGAATCGCCGTGCGTGGCGGCGGCCACAACGGCGCAGGGCTCGGCTCGGTCGACGACGGGCTCGTCATCGACCTTTCGCCGATGAACGACATCAGCGTCGACGCTCCCGCGCGCATGGCCCGCGTCGGAGGCGGCGCGCTGCTCAAGGACGTCCTCTCGGCTACGAACGAGCACGGCTTGACCGTGCCCGTCGGGATCATCGGCACGACCGGCGTCGGCGGGCTCACGCTCGGCGGGGGCGTCGGCCACCTGACGAGGGCGCTTGGCCTCACCATCGACAACCTCGTCGCCGCGACGGTCGTCCTCGCCGACGGCTCGGTGGTTCAGACCGACGACGACCGGGAGCCGGATCTCTTCTGGGCGCTACGCGGCGGCGGCGGCAACTTCGGCATCGTCACGTCGTTCTCGTTCCGCTGCCACCCCGTCACGACCGTGCTCGCGGGGCCGGTGCTCTACGACATGGACGATGCGGCCGAGCTGCTGGCGTGGTATCGCGACTTCCTGCCGAGTCTCCCCGACGAGGTGGGCGGCTTCTTCGCCTTCCTGACGGTCCCTCCGGGTCCCCCCTTCCCGGAGGAGCTGCATATGCGCAAGCTCTGCGGAGTCGCGTGGACGCAGGCCGGGGAGGAGGAGTCGGACGCGCTGCGCGAGGCGCGCTCGTTCGGCAAGCCGCTCCTCGACGGGATCGCGCCGCTCCCGGTGCCGATGTGGAACACCGCGTTCGACGAGCTCTACCCGCCCGGCGACCAGTGGTACTGGCGCGGGGAGTTCATCCGCGAGATCCCGGACGAGGCGATCGCGGTCCACACCGAGTACGGCGCGGGGCTGCCGACGTGGAAGTCGACGATGCACCTGTACGCCAGCGATGGCGCTGCCGCGCGGGTCGGGAACGACGAGACCGCGTGGTCGTACCGCGATGCCGTGTGGACCGCGGTGTTCGCCGGGGTCGATCCGGATCCGGCGAACGCCGGCGCGCTCCGGGACTGGGTGGTCTCGTACTCCGACGCCATCAAGCCGTACGGCATGGGGGGCGGCTACGTCAACTTCCAGATGGCCGAGCCGGACCGGGTGCGCGGCATGTACGGCTCGAACTACGACCGGCTCGCGCGCATCAAGGCGCACTACGACCCGGACAACGTCTTCCAGGTCAACCAGAACATCGCGCCCGCGGCTTAGCGCGTGCGTTTACAGGGGCGGGCGGCGTCCTGCCGCCCGCTCCTCGTCGTCGTAGCGCTTTCCGGCGCGCAGGAACCACCACGCGAACCAGACCACGAACGCCACCGGCGCGACGGCCGCGATGAGGAGCACGATGTTCTTCGCCGTCGAGGCGAGCACCCCGGAATCGTACGCGCCTCTACACTGGCCGCATGGCGACGCGCGAAGAGGTGCTCGAGATTCTCCGCCAGGTCGAGGATCCCGAGCTCGGGATGGACATCGTCGACCTCGGGCTTCTCTACGAGGTCGAGGTCGAGGACTCGACGGCGAAGATCACGTACAGCCTCACCTCCATGGGCTGCCCCGCCGGGCCGCTCATCGCGCAGGACATCGACAGCACCGCCCGGCAGGTCGAGGGCATCGAGGACGTCGAGCTCGAGCTCACGTTCGACCCGCCGTGGACGCCGGACAAGATGTCCGACGACGCCAAGTTCATCCTCGGCTTCGGCTAGAGGGATGAAGGAACGG
>DASUIG010000028.1:0-45130 GCA_036273155.1 Gaiellaceae bacterium
GACCTCGTCGCCTCCATCCGCACCTGGATCACCAACTGGAACGACGACCCCAAACCATTCGTCTGGCACAAGACCGCCGATCAGATCCTCGACAGCATCGCCGCCTACTGCCAGCGGATTAACGACTCGGGACACTAGCCGGCTAGCGGCTGCGAGAGCCGAAGTCGGCGACGACGATGATGACGTCCTGATCGCCGAAGACGCCGGGCGCTTGCGTGACATGGACGATCGCGACGCCGACCTGCGACCAATGTCCGAGCAGGATCCGCCTGTGCTCGGGGCTCGCCAGCCACGCGCGGGTGATCCCCTCGGTCGAAGCGGGCGACACCGACCAGAACAGGTCCTCGCCGACGCTCCACTTCCTCGCGCCGGAGATCGGGTAGTAGCGCGCGATGCGCCTCCAGAACAGGGTGCCGTCCCGCGAGCTGTGACTGAAGTATCCGAGACGGGCCATCGAGTCGCCATGCGCTTCGGCCGCGCGCACGAGCCCGCTCGAGACTGCGAGCGCGGCCCCGCCGTGCCGGCGTCGGACTGCGTCGATGCCGGCGGCGAGCGCCCGCTCGGACGAGCTCAGTTGCGGGGCGGCGGAAGTCGAAGCGCTCGCATTCAGAACAGGCGCGGTGACGCCGGTCGCAGCGCTGGTCACCGTCGCCGTCGCGCCCACGACGTCCAGCGGCGGCGGGGTCGGGATGAGGCTCGAAGGCGGCGACCCGTCGGCGGGTGCCGCTACGAGCAGCGCGCAAGACACGATCGATCCGAGCGCCGCACCATGGCAGAGGCGGCGCACGCGCCCCGGTTTTCGCTCCACTGCAATGAAGATGCTGTCCGCGCGGAGAACTTGCGCACAGCTCGCGGAGCCTTGCGGAGGCCTACTTGCTGCCCAAGGACGTCGGAGTCGGGTGCACGGACGCACCCTGGAGTGGGGTTTCCATCGCCTGGTGCACGCTTGCGGCCTGGCTCGAGCACCCCGGCGGTGCGGTCTCGATCGTCGAGGTGACGAGGCCGCCGGCGTCCGACTGCCGGCACGACGCCGCCGCGGGCGACGGCGGATTGTGCGCGGCTCCCTGCTGCACCGGCGCCGGCGATTCCGCGGGCGGGTCGGCCGGTCGGCCGTGCGACGACGACGGACGCTGGGGACGCCCACCCTGCATCGCCCGGGCGGCCGGGCGGCCGTGCGACGACGACGGATGCCGGGAACCTCCCGCCGGCGGCGCGTGCTCGGCACGCGTGCGCACAGGCGTCGCCGCTGCGCTGGACGCCTCCGTCGTCACCGCGCGCGGCGCCGGTATGCGTGCGTGCGCGATCGTCGCGATGTGAGGACGGCGCGACCCCTCGGCTGCAGGGGCGAGCTGACTCGACGGGGCGGCCGGGGTCCGCGCCTGCATGACGGTGGCGTTGCTGCTCTTAGCGCCCGAGGGCGTGCGCGCATCCGGCGGCGCGAGCGTGTGAGCCGTCTCGTACCCGGCGCCGGCGGCGACGAGCATCGCGGCCGCGGCGCCGGCGAGCTTGAGCAGAAACGCGCGTGCGGCGACGCCCGCGACCATTCCGCTGCCGGATGCCGAGAAGCCCGCCAGTGACGCCGGCAGCGGCAAGACGCCGAGCGCTCTGATGGCCGACCGCTGCCCGCGCATGCGACGGGCGAGCGCCCGGCAGTCGGAGCAGGATCGAAGATGGGCCCGAAGCGCCCCGCGCTCCTGGCGGGTGAGCAGGCCGTCGAGCTGCCGCGAAACGGCACGTCCCGCCTCGCTGCACGTCAACATGCCCTCGAGCTGCTCGCGCAGCGCGCGGCGGGCGCGAAAGACGAGTGTCTCGACCGCGCTGTGCGACAGCTCGAGCCGCTGCGCGACTTCCGCGTAGGAGCGACCTTCGAGCTCTCGCATCACGAGCGCCGTGCGCTGGTTGAAGCCGAGCTGGGAGAGCGCGCGCCGGATGTCTTCGGCGCGAATGGCCTCCTCCTCGCCCGCGGGCATCGCGAGGTCGTCGTCGAGGGCCACCTCGCTGGGACGGGACGATTGCTGCCGGAAGCGTTGGCGGCAGACGTTGTGCGCAATGGCCATGAGCCAGCTCAACGGCCGCTGTGGCCGCTGGCCCTGCTCGAACGCGCGGAAGGCGTTGAGGAACGTCGTCTGGACGACGTCCTCGGCGTCGGCCGGATTCCGCAGCATCGCCGAGGCGTACCGGTACACCTCGCCCACGTGCCGGCGGTAGAGGCGCTCGAAGGCCGGCGCCGCCGATGGCTGCTCAGCCGGAAAGCTGGCCATGCTCAACCCCTCGGCTTTCCTGGGAGCACGGCGCAAGACTTGCCCCGCAGCCGCATCTTTAATCAGCGACGGAGAGTCGTGCCGTGCCTGCACGGCTCCGAACGACGGAAGGAGCATCGCCCAGAATGAAGAGAAGGCTTCCAATCGCCCTGCTGGCCGTCGTCGTCCTCGGAGCTGCCGGCTTCGCGGCGGCGAGCATCGCCAACGGAGCACAGCTGCTCAGTGCACTGACCGGAACGACCGCGACGACGGCGGCGACGACGACCGGCTCGACGACCACGACGATGAGCACGGGCCGGAAGGTCACCGTCTGCCACCTGACCGGGTCCAAGAAGCACCCGGCGGTGACGATCACCGTCTCCCAGAGCGCTGTTGCGGCCGTGCTCAAGGGCGGCGGCCACCTCGGTCGCTGCACCGGCTCCGAGAAGCCGCGCACGCACACGAAGGGGTCGGCCAACGGACTGGGCCACAACGGCACGACGACGACCACGACCACGACCACGTCCAGCAACGCGTTGGCTTCGACGCACGGCCACGGCTCCGGCTCCGGCTCGGGGCATGGCAACGGGAAGTAAGCCGGTTCAAGCGTGACGGTACGGTGGCGCGGTCACCCCTGTGACCGCGCCACCGCGGGTCACTCCGACGAGGGAGCACGTCCGCGTGGTCGCCACTGAATCAGGGGCCGTGCCGGCGTCCGGCACGGGCTCGGTCGCCGAGCCTCGGCGACGGCCGGCGGTCGTCGCAGCGCTCGTCGTCGCAGCCTTCTTCGTCGCATTCGGCATCCTCCACTACGGCTTCTACACGCACAACCTGTTGCAGGACACGCCCGTGTATGAGCGCTACGGCGACGCGATCGTCCACGGCGGGAAGGTGCCGTTCCGCGATTTCGGCATCGAGTACCCGCCGGGGGCGCTGCCGGTCTTCGCAGCGCCGTCGCTGCTGGCGCCGGCGGGGGACTTCCTGCGCTATCGCGAGATATTCGAGATGTTGATGCTCGTCTGCGGCGGCATCGCATCCGCGCTCACGGGCGTCGCGCTCACGCTGCAGCGGGCACGCACCTCGCGTCTCGTCGCCGGCACGCTTCTGGCCGGGCTCGCTCCGCTCGCACTCGGGCCCGTCGTGCTCTCTCGCTTCGACCTCTGGCCGGCGATGCTGACCGTGGCCGGACTTGCCGCGCTCCTTGCCGACCGGCGGCGGGTCGCCGCACTTCTGTTCGGCTTCGCCGTCGCCGCCAAGCTCTATCCGGCGGTCGTCCTTCCGCCGGCGATGGTGTACGTCCTCCGCCGCCACGGGAGGCGCGAGGCGCTCCTGTGCTCCGGCCTCGCCGTGGGGGCGGTGCTCGCATGGTTCGTCCCGTTCGTCGTCCTCGCGCCGCACGGCGTCTGGCAGAGCCTCTCCGGCCAGGCCGGCAGGCCGCTCCAGATCGAGAGCCTCGGCGCCGCCTTGCTGCTCGGCGCCCACCAGGCCTGGGGTCTGCCGCTCAACGAGCTCAGCTCGCACGGATCGGACAATCTCGGCGGCCACCTCGCGCATCTGTTCGCCGCCGCCCAGGGCGTGCTTGCACCGACGGCCGTCCTCGCCACGTGGATCGCATTCGCCCGCGGCGCCGCGACCCGCGAACGTCTCGTGCGCTACAGCGTCGCTGCTATCTGCGCGTTCATCGCGCTCGGCAAGGTTCTCTCGCCGCAATATCTCGTCTGGCTCATCGCCCTCGTCCCACTCGTCTCCGGGCGCCGAGGAGCGGCTGCTGCCGCGCTCTTCGTCATCTCGATGGTCCTGACGCAGCTCTGGTTCCCGCAGCACTACCTCGAGCTCGCCTACGGGTTCGATCCGCGTGCCTCGTGGCTCGTGCTCTCACGCGACCTCGTCCTGGTGGCGTTGCTCGTCGTCCTCGTCATGCCCGAGCGGCGCGGGCACAGGCTCGGCGTCGCCGTCGCGGCGGGATTGACGGCGGCCGCTCTCGCTGCAACGGTCGCAGCAGGCGCTCGCCTCGCAACGCCGTCGGCTCTCACCCATTCCGAGATCCTCGACGAAACGGGCGTCGCCTCGGGCTGTGCGCACGCGAAGGCGGCACCGGGCACCGGCGTCGGCTCGGTCCGGTACTCCCTCTCCGGTTTCGAGAACGAGAGCGTCCGCGCGCGCTGCGTCACCGTCACCGTCCACGCCGAGGATCGCGCACAGCTCTTCGCCGCCGCATACCTCCGCAGCTTCGATCCCGCCGATCCGAGGAGCCGATACCTCGGGGACATCGGCAGCTGTACGAACACGGCCGGCGGCACCGGTGCGGCTCTGCACTTCTCGTTCGTCGTTCCCGCGCGCCAGCGGTACGTGGTCGAGGTGGAGCAGTGCGATCCGAGGCCGAGTCGGCCTCGGTACACGCTCGACGTTGCGAGCTCCTCGCGGGCGTAGGTCTAGAAAACCGCCGCCGCACCTGTTTCAATCGGGGCATGGACACTTATCACGTCGTGCTCTACATCCACTTCATCTCGCTCCTGATCGGCTTCGGTGCGGCCTCCGTCGTCACCGTCTGCCTGTTCAAGCTGCGTGGCGCCCGGACGTTGTCCGACGCCGCCCCATGGGGCATGCTCGCCGGCCAGACGGAGCGCGTGTTCCCGATCGCCGTCCTGGGCCTCTTCGGCTCGGGCGCGTACATGACGAGCAAGGTCTGGACCTGGAGCACAGGCTGGATCGATGTCGCCATCGTCGTGCTCGTGCTGCTCATGGTCCAGGGCGCCGGCATCGCCGGCCGTCGCGCTCACGCGCTCAAGCACGCACTCCAGGAGAACGGCCCCGGGCCGCTGGGGGCAGCCGCGAAGCGGCTGACCTGCGATCCGGCGCTGTGGGTCATCTCGTTCGCGAACCCGGGCATGGTGCTCGGCGTCATGTGGGCGATGACCGAGAAGCCCAGCACGGGCATCGCGGTCGTCGCGGTCGTGGTCGGCTACGCCGTCGGCGCAGCGATCGCGCTGCGCTTCGCCCGCGCACCCCGGGTCGCCGCGGAGGCGGTGGCAGAGCCGACGGCCTAAGATTCCGGGCGTGATGTTCGCCCGGATCGCCGTCGTCGTAACAGCGCTCGTTCTTGCGGCGCCGGCCGGAGCATCCATCTGGCCGGCGCCGTCACCTCTCGCGGCGGACGCGCTGAAGGTCGACCGCCTGCACGCGCCCGCACGGACGCATTCCTGCATGGCGCAGCAATCCCGCGCGAAGATCGCGCGCTGGCTCTTGCCCGTGGCATGCGAGCAGCCGCCGCGGTCGCAGCTGCTGCTCGTCGCACCGCTGTTCGGCGGGGCCTAGCCTGCTGGAGCCGGCGGCGGAGGCTGCTCGACCGTCGCCGCGGTCGCAGTCAGGTCGCCCGTCGCCTGCAGGAACTCGTCGCGCGTGATCTGACCGCTTGCGAAGCGCATGCGGAGGATCTCGAGCGGGTCGGGCCGCCCGCCGCCGCGCATCCGCATCATCGGCGGGCCGCCGAGGTGCCTGCGGTGACGCCGGCCGCCGCCGGATAGGCGTGCGACGATCAATGCGCCGAGCGTGAGGACGATCAAAAGGACGAGCGCGAACGTCGCCCAGGCGAGCGCGGAGTTGGCCATGTGCTCGTGGACGTTGAGCGTTCCGGGGCCGAAGCCGCGGTGCTGGAACGGGGGATAGGTGTTCATGCGCGGACCGTACGACGCATGGCTAAGCGCCCGCTAAGAGCGGGCGCCCAGCCATGCAATGAGGACTACGTCGACGCGGGCTGAACGGCGCCGGCTGCGTCCAACCCGGCCTCGATCCGCTCGAGCTCGTCCTCGGTGCCTTCGCGCACCGGGCCCTTGAACCACTTGTGGGCCGACACGAGCCACCAGATGCCGACGAGCAACAGCACGCCGCCGACGGTGATCGGCGCGTAGTTGACGACGTTCCAGTCGAAGCCGCTGTGCCACGGAATCGCCGTCGGCACCGTCGGCATGAGGAACAGGATCACGATGAACACGATCCACACGACGGCGATCGGGTTGATCCACTTGTAGTGCTTGCCGAGCGTCCACGCACCCGCCTCGAACGAGTCGCCCGCACGCCAGCGCAGGTAGATCGGGACACCGTATGCGATGTACAGGCCGATGACCGCGATCGAGGTGCCGACGAGGTAGCCGATCGCCCCGTTCGCGAGCGTCGGGAGCATGAGCGCCCACGACAGGAACGCGATCGCGATGACGGCGTTCACCGGTACGCGATACCTCACCGAGACCTTGCGGAAGTACGTGCGGCCGCCTGGGACGGCACCGTCGCGCGAAAACGCGAACATCATCCGCGACGCAGCCGTCACCGACGCCGTCCCGCAGAAGAACTGCGCGACGCAGACGATGAACAGCGTGAACTCCGCCCAGCGGGTTCCGAGCGCGTGCTGCCAGATGTACTGCACGTCGAACGCGCCCGCGTTGACCGTCCCCTGGACGTCGGTGACGGCGAACGTCACGGCGACGAGCAGGATGAAGCCGAAGATGACCGACATGACGACGGACATGACGACGCCGAGCGCGGCCGCGCGCGAGGCCTTCCGCGTCTCCTCGCTCATGTGGGCCGACGCGTCGTAGCCCGTGTACGTGTACTGCGCCATCAGCAGGCCGATCCCGAACACGAACCAGAACGCCGGGCTCGAGAAGTTGTGGCCGCTGAAGCCGGAGGCGTTCAGCGTCTTCGTGAACACGAAGGTCGCCGATGCGTGATGACTCGGCACGAAGATGAGGACGCCGACGATGACGGCGACGCCGGCCATGTGCCACCACGCCGACACGGAGTTCAGCATGCCGAGCAGCCGCACGCCGTTCAGGTTCAGCAGGAGCTGCGCCGCCATGATCGCGCTGAAGGTGATGAACACGGTGTGCGTGTCCGTGCCCACGCTCGGGAACCAGAGGTTCATCAGCGACGTCCAGAAGATGGCCGCGCCGTAGCTGATCGCCGCGGTGACGCCGATCTGGCCGATCAGGTTGAACCAGCCGGTGAACCAGCCCCACGCCGGGGAGCCGAGCTTCGACGACCAGTAGTAGATCGCTCCCGCCGTCGGCATCGCGGATGCGACTTCGCCCATGCCCAGGGCGACGAGGACGACGAAGAAGCCGACGATCAGCCAGCCCCAGGTCACTGCGATCGGCCCGCCGTCGTTGAACGCGATGAAGTACGACGTCAGGCAGCCGGCGAGGATCGAGATGATCGTGAACGAGATGGCGAAGTTCGAGAACCCGCCCATCTCGCGATAGAGAACCTGCGCGTAGCCGAGCTTGTGCAGGGTCTGCTCGTCGTCAGCATGAACCCCGGGCGCTTCCGAGCTCATTCAGCCTCCCTTGGACGCGTTGCGTGCGCGCGACGCTACGCCTGCGGCCGGACGTTTTCAATCCAGCCGACGGTCTCGTCAGACTTCTCGTCGTGGGATCCCTGTCGACGCCGCTCCTGGTGGTCGTCTTCGGGGCAGGCGCGATCGCGACGTGGATCGCCGGGACGGCACTTTCGAAGACGACGGACGTCATCGACCGGCGCTTCGGCCTCGGTGAGGCGCTCGGCGGCGTCATCCTGCTCGCGATCGCCGGCAGCCTTCCCGAGCTCGCGATCACCGTCTCGGCTGCGTCGAGCGGCCACCTCGACCTCGCCGCGGGCAACCTCATCGGCGGCATCGCCGTGCAGACGATGGTGCTCGTCATCTGCGACGCAACCGCATCGAGGACGCAGTCGCTGACGTACCTCGTCGGCTCGCTCGTACCGGTGCTCGAGGGGCTGCTGGTCATCTTCGTCGTCAGCGGCGTCCTCATGGGCGCGCTCCTGCCCGAGTCGACGCGGATCGGGCCGGTCAGCCCCGCGTCGATCGGGATCGTGCTCGCGTGGTTCTCCGGCATCTACGCGCTCAACGCGGCGCGAAAGAAGCCCAGGTGGGAGTGCTCCATGATCGGGAGCCAGCCCGGGCGCGCGCACCGCCGCATTCCGCACCCCGGCGAGCAGCCGTCGCCGATGACCGAGTCGACGGCACGGGCCGTCACCTTCTTCGTCGTCGGCTGCGTCGTCACCCTCGTCGCCGGCGTCGTCCTCGAGGTCGCCGGCAGCCACCTCGCAAGCCGCGCCGGCATCAACGGCGTCATCTTCGGCGCAACGGTGCTCGCGGTCGCGACGGCGCTGCCGGAGATCAGCTCCGGCATCGCCGCGGTGCGCCTCGGCGACAACGAGCTCGCGGTCGCCGACATCTTCGGCGGGAACTCGTTCCAGGTCGTGCTCTTCCTGCTCGCCGACCTCATCGCCGGCAAGCCGGTCCTCCCGAGCGCCGGACACCAGAACAGCTGGCTCGCCATCCTCGGGATCGCGCTCACGGTGATCTACGCGTACGGGGTGATCCTCCGCCATGAGCGCGCTTACGCGTGGCTCGGCCGCGACTCGATCCTCGCGGTGGTGGTGTTCGGGCTCGGCATCGCCGGGCTCGTCGTGGTCCACGCCTGACCTGTCGATGTAAGGTCGCTCCATGCTGACGCTCGAGGAGCTGAAGGCGGACGCAGCGTCCGGCGCGGTCGACACGGTCATCGCCGCGTTCACCGACATGCAGGGCCGTCTGATGGGCAAGCGGCTCGACGCGGAGTTCTTTCTCGGCGAGATCGAGGGCGGCCACGGCGCCGAGGGCTGCAACTACCTGCTCGCGCTCGAGATGGAGATGGATCCCGTGCCGGGCTACGCGCTCGCGAGCTGGGAGCGCGGCTACGGCGACTTCGGGCTCATTCCCGACCTGGCGACGCTGCGCCGGATCCCGTGGCACGAGGCGACCGTGATGGTGCAGTGCGACGTCGAGTGGCACGACGGCTCGCCGGTCGCGCCCTCGCCGCGCCAAGTGCTGAAGGCGCAGGTGGAGAAGGCGCGCGCGCTCGGCTACGAGCCGATGTTCGGGTCGGAGCTCGAGTTCTTCCTCTTCCGCGAGAGCTATGCGGAAGCCCACGCGAAGCACTACCACGACCTGACGCCGTCGGTCCCGTACATCCTCGACTACCACGTGCTCGCGTCGAGCTACGACGAGCCGTTCATGCGCGAGATCCGCAACTCGATGAAGACGGCCGGCATGGTGGTCGAGTCGTCGAAGGGCGAGGCGTGGGCCGGCCAGCACGAGATCAACTTCCGCTTCGCCGACGCGCTCAAGGCGGCGGACGACCACGTCGTCTACAAGACCGGCATCAAGGAGATCGCGTACCAGCGCGGTTGCTCGGTGACATTCATGGCGAAGCCCCATCACGACTGGGTCGGCTCCTCGTGCCACATCCACTCGTCGCTGTGGCAGGACGGCAAGGCCGCCTTCGCCGGCGAGTCGGACGTGTTCAAGCACTACCTCGCGGGCCAGATCGCGCTCGCGGCCGACCTCGCCGTGTTCATCGCGCCCACGATCAACTCGTACAAGCGCTTCGCGGCGGGGAGCTGGGCGCCGACGACGCTCGCGTGGGGATACGACAACCGCACCTGCGGCTTCCGCATCGTCGGCCAGGGGTCGGCTCTGCGCGCGGAGACGCGCATTCCCGGCGCGGACGCGAACCCGTATCTCGCCTTCGCCGCGCTGCTCGGAGCGGGCCTGTACGGCATCGAGCAGCAGCTCGAGCTCGGCCCTGCGCTCGAAGGCAACGCGTACGTCTCCGACGCCGAGCGCTTCCCGCACGCGTTGCGCGAGGCGATCGCGCGCCTCGAGCAGAGCAGGATCGGGCGGCAGATCCTCGGCGACGAGGTCATCGACCACTACCTGAACTACGCGCGCACCGAGCAGGAGCTCTACGACAAGACGGTGACGGGCTACGAGCGGGAGCGGATGTTCGAGCGTGGCTAGACCGGTAGTGGGCATCACCACCTATGTCGAGCAGGCGTCGTGGGGAGCGTGGCAGCTGGACGCGGCGCTCATTCCCTTCATGTACGTGCAGGCGCTCGAGCGGGCGGGCGCGCGGCCGCTGCTCGTGCCCCCGAGCGAGGACGGGGTGGAGGAGACGCTCGACGCGCTCGACGGCCTCCTGTTCTCCGGCGGCTCCGACCTCGACCCCGAGACCTACGGCGCCGAAGCGCATCCGCAGACGAACGGGGTGCGCACCGACCGCGACCGCGCGGAGCTCGCGCTGCTCGAGGCCGCGCTCGCGCGCGACATGCCCGTGCTCGCCGTCTGCCGGGGCTCGCAGGTGCTGAACGTCGCGCGCGGCGGCGACATCGTCCAGCACCTCCCCGAGATCGTCGGCGACGAGAAGCATCGCGCCGTTCTCGGCACGTTCTCCGAGCATCCCGTGCGCATCGAGGACGACTCGCGTCTCGGCACGCTGCTGGGCGAGCGCGTGCCGGTGAAGTCCCACCACCATCAGGGGCTCGGCCGCCTGGGCAACGGGCTCCGTGAGGTGGCGTGGGCCGACGACGGGACGATCGAAGGGGTCGAGGACCCGTCGCTCCGCTTCGCGCTCGGCGTGCTCTGGCACCCGGAAGCAGGAGAGGACGCGCGGCTCTTCGAAGCGCTCGTCGGCGAGGCGCGGGACTACCGCGAGGAGCACGGCCGGTGACGGCGGTCCTCAATCCGGCGACCGAGGAGACGATCGCGGAGGTCCCGTCCGCCGGCGTCGAGGAGACCGACGCCGCAGTCGCGCGCGCGAAGCAGGCGTTCCCCGCCTGGCGCGCCGTCGCTCCCGGCGACCGCGCACGCCTCCTGCGCCGGCTCGCGACGCTCGTGGAGGAGCACCACGAAGAGCTCTCGCGCATCGAGTCGCGCAACGCCGGCAAGCCGATCGCCGGCGCACGGGGCGAGATCGGCATGGTCGCGCAGGTCTTCCACTTCTACGCCGGTGCGGTGGACAAGCACTACGGCGAGACGATCCCCGTCGCCGGCGGCGTCGACATGACGTTCCGCGAGCCGTTCGGCGTCGTCGGCCTGATCGTGCCGTGGAACTTCCCGCTCAATATCTCGTCCTGGAAGCTCGGGCCGGCGCTTGCGTGCGGGAACACCGTGGTGCTGAAGCCGGCCGAGCTGACGCCCCTCTCTGCGCTGCGCCTCGCCGAGCTCGCACTCGAGGCCGGCATCCCCGAGGGCGTCCTCAACGTCATCACCGGCAAGGGCTCCGTCGTCGGGCAGCGGTTGATCGAGCATCCCGACGTGGCGAAGATCGGCTTCACCGGGTCGACCGAAGTCGGGCAGCAGGTGATGCGCGGCGCAGCGGGGACGATCAAGCGCGTGACGCTCGAGCTCGGCGGCAAGTCGGCGAACGTCGTCTTCGCGGACGCCGATCTCGAGCAGGCGGCGGCGTCGGCGCCGTACGCGGTGTTCGACAACGCCGGGCAGGACTGCTGCGCGCGGTCGCGCATCCTCGTCGAGAACTCCGTCTACGACCGCTTTCTCGACTACCTGACGGAAGCGACTGCTCGCGTGAAGGTGGGCGATCCGGAATTGGATGAGACGGAGATGGGGCCGCTGATCTCCGCAGCGCATCGGGAGACCGTCGCGTCCTTCGTCGAGGGCGAGCCCTTCTTCCGCGGCGACGTCCCGGACGGCAAGGGCTACTGGTACCCGTGCACGCTCGTCGAGGCGCGGCCGGACGACCGCATCGCGCGCGACGAGGTCTTCGGGCCGGTCGCGGCGCTCATCCCGTTCGCGGACGAGGCGGAGGCAGTGCGGATCGCGAACGACTCCGCATACGGGCTGTCCGGCTCGATCTGGACGCGCGACGGCGGGCGTGCACTCCGCGTCGCGCGTGCGCTCGAGACCGGCGTCCTGTCCGTCAACTCGAACTCGTCCGTCCGTGTCTCGACGCCCTTCGGGGGCTTCAAGCAGAGCGGCTTCGGCCGTGAGCTCGGCATGCAGGCGATGCACGGCTACAGCGAGGTCAAGAACGTGTTCTACTCAACCGACTGATGGGACGGCTCGAAGGAAAGGTCTGTGTGATCACCGGCGCCGGCGGCGGCATGGGCGCCGACGCGGCGCACCTCTTCACCGAAGAGGGAGCGAAGGTCTGCGTCGCCGACGTCGACCTTGCTGCGGCCGAGAAGGTCGCGGGTGAGGTCGGCGGGCTCGCGGTTCAGGTGAACGTCGCCGAGGAAGATTCGGTCCGCTCGATGTACGCGGCAGCGAAGGAGACGTTCGGCGGCATCGACGTCCTCTACAACAATGCCGGCATCTCGCCCGCCGACGACGACTCCATCCTCGACACCGATCTCGACGCGTGGGAGCGCGTGCAAGCGGTGAACACGCGCGGCGTCTACCTCTGCTGCAAGCACGGCATCCCGCACCTGCTCGAGCGCGGCGGCGGATCGGTGATCAACGTCGCCTCGTTCGTCGCGCTCGTCGGCGCCGCGACCTCGCAGATCTCGTACACGGCGTCGAAGGGTGCGGTGCTGTCGATGAGCCGCGAGCTCGGCGTCCAGTTCGCGCGGCAAGGCGTGCGCGTCAACGCACTCTGCCCCGGCCCGGTGGAGACGCCGCTTCTGCTCCGCATCTGGAGCGAGACGCCGGGGGCGGCCGAGCGCCGCCTCGTGCACGTGCCGATGGGCCGGATGGCGAAGCCGCGCGAGATCGTCAACGCGGCGCTCTTCCTCGCGAGCGACGAGTCGTCGTACGTGAACGCGTCGACGTTCCTCGTCGACGGCGGCCTCACGGCCGCGTACGTCACGCCGGAGTAGAGCTAGGTACCGACGACCTGGACGAGCCAGCGCCGGTCGCGCTCGCGGTCCAGCTCGATGAAGAGCACGCGCTGCCAGGTTCCGAGCTGGAGCTCGCCCTCGCGCACCGGCACGGACTCGCCGGCGGTGCCGAGCAGCATCGCCATGCAGTGCGAGTGGCCGTTGCCGATCTCCATGTCCTCGGGGCAGATGTTCTCGGTGCGGCGATCCCAGTCGTCGTGCGCGTAGTACGTGTCGTGCGGGACGAGCCTGCGCAGCAGGCTGGTGAAGTCCTCGAGGAATCCTTCTTCCAGCTCGTTCACGCGCACGCAGCACGTCGTGTGCGGGGAGTACACGCACGCGATGCCCTCGGTGATCCCGCTCTCGCGGACGGCCGCCTGCACGTCCTCGGTGATGTCGGTGACGGTCAGCCCGCCGGCGGTGCGGAGCTGCTTCTCGTGCTGGAAGACCTTCACGGCTCCGTATTCTGCTGGATCCGGCCGCCCGATCGGCGGGAGAATGCGATCCTCAAGAGAATCTGCGACCGTCGGGCCCGTAGCTCAGCTGGTCAGAGCAGGGGACTCATAATCCCTTGGTCCCTGGTTCGAATCCAGGCGGGCCCATTCTCGTTCTAGCTCCGTGCGCGGCTTTCGCGGACCCTTGGCCGGTTGGCCGCCATGGCGCAGGCGGCTGTTCTCGGCCGCCGTGCTGCTGGCTGCACTCGTCGGCGCCGTCGCCCTGGAGGTCCATCGCAGCGGCGCCTACTTCTTCGTCGCCTGCGATCTCGACCGTCTGCAGCCGCACGGCGTCGGCCGGAGCTCGTATCTGTACTCCGCCGACGGGACACGCTTCGCCACGCTCGGCGCGCCCGTCGTCCATCAACCCGTGCCGCTGAGCCGGATCGATCCCGACGTGGCGAAGGCGACCGTCGCGACCGAGGACCGCCGCTTCTACCAGGAGGGCGGTACGGACTGGGTGGCGGTGCTGCGCGCCGCGGTCGCGGACGTGACGTCGGCGAGCGTCGCCCAGGGCGGATCGACGCTGACGCAGCAGCTCGTGCGCAACCTGTACCTCGGCGGCGAGCGGACGATCGGGCGCAAGCTGCAGGAGGGCTGCCTCGCCGACCAGCTCGCGCGGCGGTGGACGAAGGCGCAGGTGCTCGACACGTACCTGAACACCGTCTTCTACGGACAGCAGGCGTACGGCGTGCAGGCCGCGGCGGAGACGTACTTCTCCCGGCCGGCATCGAAGCTCACGCTCGCGCAGGCAGGTTGCTCGCCGGGCTGCCGCAGGCGCCGAGCGACTACGACCCCCTCCGCGATCCGGCGGACGCGAGGGAGAGGAGGCAGGAGGTGCTGCAGGCGATGCTGTCCACGGGGGACATCGACCAGGCTGCGTATCGCAGCGCGCTCGCCGCGCCGCTGGGGTTGAAGCCGAGCCCGACGGTCGCGCAGCAGCCGGAGTCGTTCTTCGTCACCTACGTGTACGAGCAGCTCGTCGCCCGGTACGGCGCCGCAACGGTTCGCCACGGCGGGCTCGCGATCCGCACGACGCTCGACTGGCGCTGGCAGCGGCACGCTGAACCGGCGCGGCGACCCGGCGTCGGCGCTCGTCGCGATCGACCCGGCCACCGGCGCGATCCGGGCGATGGCGTCGATCGTCCCCGGGAAGCCCGGCTACCAGTTCAACCTCGCCGTGCAGGGGAAGCGCCAGGCGGGCTCGAGCTTCAAGCTGTTCGTGCTCACCGATGCGGTCGCGCGCGGCATCGATCCGTTCTCGACCACGTATCTGTCGGCACCGTTCCGCGGCCCGCCGAGCAACCCGTACCTGATCCAGACCGACACGCACACGTACACCGGCCGCACGCGGCTCGACCAGGCGACGGCCCAGTCCGACAACACCGTCTTCGTCCGGCTGACGCTCGACCTGGGTGCGCGGACGGTGGCGGACTTTGCGCATCGGATGGGCGTCCAGTCGCCGCTGAAGCCGGTCGACACGATCGGGCTCGGCGTCAATCCCGTCTCGCCGTTGGAGATGGCGTCCGCATACGCGACCGTCGCCGCCCAGGGCGTCTATCGGCCTCCGTACGCGATCGCCGGCGTCCAGTTTCCCGACGGCCGCATCGACCGCAGTTGGCAACCGGGACACGGCCGGCAGGTGATCCCGGCTGCGGTTGCCGACGAGGTGACGCGCGTGCTCGAAGAGGTCATCGGGCACGGCACCGGCACCGCCGCGAACCTCGGCCGGCCCGCGGCCGGAAAGACCGGCACCACCGAGTCCCTCGCCGACGCCTGGTTCGACGGGTACACGCCCTCGCTCGCCGCCGCCGTCTGGGTCGGCTACCCGCAGGCGCGCATACCGATGAAGGACGTGCACGGCATCCAGGTGTTCGGGGGACGTTTCCCGCTCGAATCTGGCGCACGTTCATGCTCTCCGCGCTGCGCGGCGACCGGCCGGCGGGGTTTGCAGCGACTGGATCCGTCCACTGGCGGCGGTGGTGCGGGCGGTTCCAATATGCGCGCAACTACGCAGACGCGCGAATGGTCGGCCGCTGCACCACGGAGACGACGACGCGGAGGCACACGACGGCCGCGAGGACGACGACCCTCCGCACGACCACACGCGCGACGACGACCGTGCCGCCGCCGCGGGAGACCACGACGATCGCGACCACGACTTCGGCGCCACCGCCGACGACGACCTCGGCGCCGCCGACGACGACGACTCAGACTGCGACGACCACGACGACCACGACCCCGACGACGACGAGCGGCTAGCCCAGCCTCATGCGGCTGCGCCGATCCTGAGGTCCGGTGCGGGCGCGCCGAGCTGGCGGGCGAGGGCGAGTGTGTTCCAGACGTGCCAGAGGTCGGTGACCCGGCCGTCGGCGTCGTAGTGGAAGAAGTGCATGTGGGGGACCTCGACCCGGGCGCCGTTGACCGGCAGGCCGGCCATCGGTCCGATCCGCAGCGGCCCCTGGTGGGTACCGGTCATGGTCGAGCGGCACGCGACCGTGTCTCCTTCGCCGACGAGCTCGTGAACGTCGAAGCGAAGGTCGGGGAACGCGGTGCGCAGCGTGGCGATCACGTCTTTCAGGTGCGCGGCGACGTCGGTGCCTTCCGGCTCCTGGTGGTCGACGGCGCCGGCTGCGATCGCGCCGTCGACGTAGTCGAGGTCGCCTTGGTTGAACATCCGCTCGAACCCTTCGAGCGTCCTTGCCTTGAGCTGCTCGCCAGTCATCCGACATCTCCTTGGAATAGCGTTCTAATCATTAGAACGGTATACTAATACGATGGGATCCGTCAAGACGAGGAAGCAGGTCGCCGCCGAGGAGACCCAGCGGGCGATCGTGGAGGCGGCGTCGCGGCTCTTTCTCGAGCACGGCTATCACGCGACCTCGATCGGCCGGATCGCAGCCGAGGCGGGAGTCGCCGTGCAGACGATCTACAACGCGGTCGGCTCGAAGAGGGACGTCCTCTCGCGGGTGCTCGACTTCGCCGCAGCCGGCGAGCGCGCCCCCGTGCCGGTGCCGCAGTTCATGCGCGAGCAGGCCGAGTCCGAGCCCGACCCGCGGCTGATCATCGGGCAACTCGTCGAGCTCTGGCGCGGCGCGCTCCCGCGGACCGCCCCTGTCTTTCGGATCATCCGCGAGGCCGCCGCAGCCGACCCGGAGATCGCCGCCCTCGAGCGCGACCGCACCGCTCAGCGGCTCCACAATTACGGACACGCCGCACGCCTGCTCGCGGGTCGCGGAGCGCTGCGGAAGGGAGTGACGGTCGAGGCCGCCGCAGCGGCGATGTTCGCGATCGGCCACTCCGAGACCTACCGCGCGCTCGTTCTGGACGGCGGCTGGGACGACGATCGATGGGCGAGCTGGGCGCAGGCGACACTCGAAGCCGCGTTACTCAGCGCCCGGCACCGCTGATCGCGATCCGACTCAGCCCCCGGCTCCGCTTCGGCCGGAGGCTCCTCCTCCTACGCAGCTATCTGCGCGACACCTCGCTCATCCGCGCGGCAGGCTCTGGAAGGCTCTCCACGCCGGCTTCTTGATGCCCGCGACCGTCTCGAGGCCTGACTGCCAGCCCCCGAGCTGCGGCTGGTCGCGAACGAGGAACCAGAGCAGCATGTCGATGCGCGGGTTCTTGCGGGCGAGGGCGTAGGCCTTCTTCAGGTACGCGGCCTGCTTCGCCCAGCTCACACCCATGATGGTCTTGTCGGGCGGATTCGTCTGGTAGCCGTACTCGGTGATCCACAGGTGCTTCGGGCCGTAGTACTTCTTGATCAGCACCAGGAGCTGGTTGATGTTGCCGAGCTGCGTCCGCCGCACGGTCTTGCCCTTCGGAACGAACGTCGGCGACTCGTTCCCGGCTGCCGCGTACGGGTTGTGTGCATAGACGTCGAACTTCTTCATCCCGTACCTGTGCGCCGCGATGAGGAACGACAGCGGATCGACGGAGGCGCGGCTCGTCGCCGGTGCGTCGTTGCCCTTCGGATCGGTGACGCCGCACGCGACCTTTTCCCCGGAGACGGCGTGGATGCCGGCGTACACGGCGTTGCAGATGCGCGCATAGTTGAATGCGCTCTCGACCATCCACTTCCCCTTGACCTTCTTGTACTGCGGCGCGAGGAACACCGGGTTGTTCGGCTCGTTCCATGCGGTCCACATCTTCACGGCCGGGAGTGGATCGGTCGGGCCCGCAAGCGCCGGATCCTGCTGGGCGATGGGCGGAACGAACGAGCCGCTGTAACGCGTCGCTGCCGCGCGCGCGAACGACCGCAGCGCGGCGAAGCTCGTGGGTGCGTGGTTCTTGCCGGCACCGTGATTCGCCCACGACGGCGTGCCCACCACCGAGAAGAGGAGCCTGATCCCGGAGCTGGCCGCGTAGCGGTCGAGCCGGTCGTAGAGCGACCAGTCGTACGCGGCGTCGGCCGAGTTGGCCGCATTCGCAGGCTTCGAGTTGGCGACCGCCCACTTGTTGCCGCCCCAGTACAGGTTCACGCGCAGGACCTGCGTGTGCAGCGACTGCAGCGTCTCGAACGCGGACGCGGGATCGCCGTACAGCGTGAACGCCTCGTCGTTGATACCGACGAGCAGGTTGGACGACTTCGTGGTCGTGTGCTTCGTCGTCTTGGCGGTGGCGCTCGCGGCTGCCAGCCCGGTCACGATCAACGCCGCCGCGGCGACGCGAATAATGCGCATCCTCACAAGGACCCCCTCGTTGGCTTGCGTTCGACCGTACCCGTCAGAAAACGTTCAGAACGTAGATCGAGGTAAATCCGTACCCTTTGGGCATGTTCTTTACGAAGTCCATGCACATGGTCACGCCGGACGAGGCGCTCCCCGGCAGAAGCGAGCCGATGCCTGTACCGGAGCGGCACGAGGTGCTCGGGACGCCGATTGCTCCCCCGTTCCCCGAGGGTCTCGAGCAAGCGGTGGTCGGGATGGGGTGCTTCTGGGGCGCGGAACGCGTGTTCTGGCGCGCACCGGGCGTCTACACGGCTGCGGTCGGCTACGCGGGCGGCTTCACGCCGAATCCGACCTACGAGGAAGTCTGCTCCGGCCGCACCGGCCACACCGAGGCCGTGCTCGTCGTGTTCGACCCGGCGCAGACGAGCTACGAGGAGATCCTGCGGCTCTTCTGGGAGGGGCACGACCCGACGCAGGGGATGCGGCAGGGCAACGACGCCGGCACGCAGTACCGCTCGGCCGTCTACTGGGCGAACGACGCACAGCGCGAAGCGGCGCAAGCGTCGCGCGACATGTTCCAGGCCGAGCTCGCGCGCGCCGGGTACGGCGAGATCACGACCGAGCTCGCGGAAGCGGGGCCGTTCTACTACGCGGAGCCGTACCACCAGCAGTACCTCGCGAAGAACCCGAACGGCTACTGCGGGCTCGGCGGGACCGGCGTCGCCTGCCCGGTCGGCGTCGCGAAGGCCTAGGCGGTCTCGCCGCCGTCGATCGCGATCGCGGCGCCGGTGATGTACGCGGCGTCGTCGCTCGCGAGGAAGGCGAAGAGCGCGGCGATCTCCTCCGGCTCGGCGTGCCGCTTCAGCGGGATGTCCTCGTTGACCGCGGCGAGCATCTCGTCGGTGTACTCCGCCCGCTGCATGGGCGTGAGCACGTAGCCCGGGCAGACGGCGTTCACGCGGATGCGCGGCGCGAGCTCGCGCGCCATCGTGCGCGCGAGCAGGATGACGCCGGCCTTCGACGCGTTGTAGTCGGCGTAGTTCTCGTGCCCGGACAGGCCGTTCGTCGACGCCGTCATGAGGATGACGCCGGTGTCCATCCGCCGCGCCGCCTGTTGCGCGCAACGGAAGACGCCGCCGAGATTGACGTCGAGCACGCGCTGCCAGTCCTCCTCCCGGATGTCGAGGAACGGGCTGCGGATCGAGATGCCCGCGTTCGCGACCAGCACGTCGAGCGCGCCGATCTGCTCGAACGCCGCCTCGACCTGCTGAGGGTCCGCGACGTCGCACTCGATCTCGCCGTCGAGCGCGACGCTGACGACCTCGGCGCCCTCGTCGCGGAAGCGCCGCACCGTCGCCTCGCCGATGCCGCTCGAGCCGCCGGTCACGACGACGCGCTTGCCGCTGAGACCCTTCACTGCAGTCGTTCGGCGAGGTAGCGAAGCGCGATCGGATAGCGGTACTCGATCGCGCTGTGCGTGGCGTCGAAGAGCTCGAAGAACACGTCCGTGACGCCGATCCGCTCGAGCGCGCGGCGGAACGCCTCGGCGCCGAGGTCGAGATAGAAGTCGTCCCGCTTGCCCGCGTCGACGTAGATCGCACGGAGCCCACGCAGCGCGTCGGCGTGCCTGTCGACCATCCGCACCGGATCCCACGCGAGCCACCTCTCCCACACGTCGGCCTTCAGCTCGCCGGTCGCGGAGTCGAACGGCAGCTCGCCGGGCGAGTAGCACTCCGCCATCGCGTACGTGTTCACGAGCGCGTGATCGCTTCCCTTCGAGAATGCGGGGCGCGAGCGGAAGTCGTGCCAGAACGCTTCGAAAGAGCCGTCGTAATGGTCGCGCAGCGCGCGCACGGCATCGCGGAAGTCGGGCAGGTAGCAGAGCTCGAAGAGCGCGTCGCCGGCATGCGTCGCCAGACCGGCGAAGACGTCGGGGCGGAGCATCGCCGTTACCATCGCGCCGTACCCGCCGCTCGACTTGCCGGCGATCGCGCGGGCGCTCGTCGGGTAGCGCTCGTCGACGAAGCCGACCACGTCCTCGCAGAGGTACGTGTGGTAGTTCCCGACGCCGGGCGAGTCGAGGAACTGCGAGCCGCCATACGAGGTCCACGCGTCGACGAAGACGACGCGCGCCGGCGCGCGGAGGTCGTCGACCAGCTCGAGGACGGTGGGGCGGAAGACGGACCGGTTCCGCCACATGTCGAGCTGGCCCGTGAAGCCCTGGATCATGTACACCGCCGGCAGGGTCGCGCCCTCCGCCCCCGGCGGCTCGTACACCCAGAGCGGTCGCCGCGTAGGATCGCCGAGCGGGTTCCGGGCGAGAGCCGTGCTGTCGAGCTCGTGCTCGTCCAGCCGTCCGGCGAGCTCCTTCGACCACGGCTCCATCGTCGCCGGACCCTACACTCGTGCCGTGCGCCGATTCCCCCTGCTCGCCGCGCTCCTGCTCGTGCTGGTCCTCGCCGCCTGCGGCAGCGGGTCGACCAAGCCGTACACGGCCGCCGGGACGAAGGCGTGCCTGACGCAGAAGGGGTTCACCGGCGTCACCACCGCCGATTCGAAGATCGGCTTCATCGCCTCGTTCGCGGCCAACGGGGGCCTCGTCGGGAAGTCGTCGACCGGGAACGTGCTGACCATTGCCTTCACGGAAAGCTCCGACAGCGTCGCCGGGACGGAGAAGGCCTTCCGCCGCGCTGCCCCCGCGACCCTCCGGCCGCACATGGCCGACATCATGGAGGCGCAGGGGAATGCGGTCCTCGTGTGGACGGTGTCGCCGACCTCGCAGGAGCTCTCCGACGCCGAGGGCTGCCTCGCGCCGTAGCTAAGATTTCGCCTATGGCCGAATACGGGACGATGCGGGTCAAGAGCGGCCTCGCCGAGATGCTCAAGGGCGGGGTGATCATGGACGTCGTCGACGCCGACCAGGCGAAGATCGCCGAGGCGTCCGGCGCGGTCGCGGTGATGGCGCTCGAGCGCGTCCCGGCCGACATCCGCCGCGACGGCGGCGTCGCGCGCATGTCCGACCCGGAGATGATCCGGGAGATTCAGGAGGCCGTCAGCATCCCGGTCATGGCGAAGTGCCGCATCGGCCACTTCGCCGAGGCGCAGATCCTTCAGGCGCTCGAGATCGACTACATCGACGAGTCCGAGGTGCTGACACCCGCCGACCTCGAGCATCACGTCGACAAGTGGCGCTTCACCGTCCCGTTCGTCTGCGGCGCGACGAATCTCGGCGAGGCGCTCCGCCGCATCGCCGAGGGCGCGGCGATGATCCGCACCAAGGGCGAGGCCGGCACAGGCGACATCGTCAACGCGGTCACGCACATGCGCTCGGTCTTCGGTCACATCCGGAAGCTGAAGACGCTCGCCGAGGAAGAGCTCTACACCGAGGCGAAGAACCTGCAGGCGCCGTACGAGCTCGTGCGCTGGGTGGCCGAGAACGGAAAGCTGCCGGTCGTGACCTTCACCGCGGGCGGCATCGCGACGCCGGCCGACGCGTCCCTGTGCATGCAGCTCGGCGCCGACGGGGTGTTCGTCGGCTCGGGCATCTTCAAGTCCGGTGACCCGGAACGGCGTGCGAAGGCGATCGTCGAGGCGACGACGCACTTCCAGGACGCAGAGATCCTCGCGCGCGTCTCCGCCGGCCTGGGCGAGCCGATGGTGGGCATCTCCACCGCATCGCTCGATCCGAGCGAGCTGCTCGAATCTCGCGGCTGGTAGTCCGTCCGCCGCCAGGCAGATGATGCACGCGGTGCGAAAGCCCGTCTTGAAGACGTCGTCGTTCCTCGTCTACGCCGGCGGGCTGACCGTCCTCGGTGCGGCGATCGCGGCGATCGCGTACCTGTCGGGTCACTACGGCAAGGGCGCACTCACCGCATGGGCGCTGCTCATCCTCGTCGTCCTGTCCGCGATCGCGGAGTCGCTCAAGCGGCGCCGGCGCTGGACGGCGGCCGGGATCTTCGCCTTCGCCTCGGTGGTCGCCTGGGCCGTGTTCGTCGGCGCCGCCTGGAGCTGGTTCGGCTGGTTGGACCACTGGAACTCCGCCTTCGGCGGCTGGTCGGTCGCGCATCTCTCGCTCGAGCTGCTCATCCTCGCCGCCGCATGGAGCGACCGGCGGCGCTGGGAGTTCCCCTTCATCACCCTGATCTCGGCCACCGTGGGCTGGTTCTTCGTCACCGACTTCGTCTCCAACGGGGGCGGCTGGTCGTACGTCGTGACGCTGCTCGTCGGGCTCGCGTACCTCTTGGCCGGCAGCGTCAGCCGGAAGCCGTCCGCGTTCTGGCTCCACCTCGTGGGCGGCGTGCTCATCGGCGCGACCCTCCTGCACTGGTGGCACGCAAGCGACACCGACTGGGCGCTCATCTCCGCCGTCTCGCTCGTCTACGTGGCGATCGCGTACATGACGAAGCGCTCGAGCTGGGCCGTTCTCGCGACGATCGGGTTCCTCGGCGCGACCGTCCACTACCTCGTCAGCACGGCCGGCAGCACGAGCATCGGCGGCGCCGGCTTCAACGTCTCGGTGCCGTCGATCAGCGGCTGGTCGCCGTCGGTCGCCTTCGCCTGCCTCGGCTTCTGGCTCGTCCTGCTGGGGCTCGCCGGACGCCGGCGTCGCACCGAGTAGCCGCGCGACGATCATGAAGCGCCGGGGAGCGACGGTGGCCGGTGCACTGGTCGCCTCCGTCGTGCTCGTCTACGCGGGCCAACTCTTCGGGCTCAACGGCGCGCAGTGGGACTGGTGGCGACGGGCGTGCTTCGCAGGCGCCGTCGTGCTCTTCGCAGTCGTGCTGCTGCGTCCGCGGCTGCAGGCGGCGGCGAAGCGGGTGCCCCGCGGCGTGCTCCCCGCCGGCGCGGTCTCGGGAGCGGCACTCCTCGCCGCCGCGCTCGCGACCATGAGCGTGCGCTACAGCGACCCGTACGACGGCCCGCTTTTCTGGCCCCACGCACTCGCGCTCCTCGGACTGCTCGGCTTCGCCGCCTCCAGCGTCTCGGTCTTCGCGTCATCTCGGGGCAGAGCCTGAGTCTCGCACCCGGCCCGCACCTACAATTGACCGCGTGGAGCAGCCGCTTGGGATCGGTGTCCTTGCCGTGCAGGGGAACTTCCGCGAGCACGCGGCCGTGCTCCGGCGCCTCGGCGCGGAGCCGGTCGAGGTGCGGCTGCCCGAGCAGCTCGAGGGTCTCGACGGCCTGATCCTGCCCGGCGGCGAATCGACCGCGATCACGCGGCTCATGCGCCTGTACGGGCTGGACGAGGCGCTGCGCCGTTTCGAAGCGCCGGTCTTCGGGACGTGCGCGGGGATGATCGTCCTCGATCGCGACCATCTCGGGCTCGCCGACTTCCATGTGCAGCGCAACGCGTTCGGCCGGCAGGTGCGCAGCTTCGAGGCCGACCTCGACGTGTGCGCTACGCGCCCGAGTTTGAGGGACTGTGAAAAACCGCTCCGCGGGATCTTCATCCGCGCACCGTGGATCGACGAGGCGGGCCCCGACGTCGAAGTCCTCGCCGAGGTGGACGGTCATCCCGTGCTCGCGCGGCAGGGGCGGGTGCTCGTCGCGGCGTTCCATCCGGAGCTCACCGACGACACGCGCATCCACGAGCTCTTCTTGAACCTCGTACGGGAGGCAGCGAGTGTCCGGGCATAGCAAGTGGTCGTCGATCAAGCACAAGAAGGGCGCCGCCGATGCGAAGCGCGGCAAGCTCTTCTCGAAGCTCTCGCGCGCGATCATCGTCGCGGCCAAAGAGGGAGGCGGCGACCCCGCCGGCAACCTCGCGCTCCAGAACGCGATCGAGAAGGCGAAGTCGTACTCCATGCCGAAGGACAACATCGACCGCGCGATCGCGAAGGGCTCGGGCGCAGACGCGGACGCGAGCGCGTTCGAGGTCGTCGTGTACGAGGGCTACGGGCCGAGCGGCGTCGCCGTGATCGTCGAGGCGCTGACCGACAACCGCAATCGCACTGCCTCCGACGTCCGCCACACGTTTGCGAAGAACGACGGAAACCTCGGCGGGTCCGGCGCGGTGTCGTGGCTGTTCGAACGCCGCGGCATCGTGATGGTCGATGCCGAGGGCGCCGACGAGGACGAGCTGACGCTCGCGGCGGCAGAGGGCGGGGCGGAGGACGTCGAGCTCGACGGCTCGAGCTTCCAGGTGACGTGCGCGCCCGAGCAGCTCGCGGCGGTGCGGGAGGCGGTCGAAGCGGCCGGCTTCTCGGTCGACGCGGCCGAGCTGACGATGGTGCCGAAGACGACCGTCGAGGTCGCGGACGAGAACGAGGCGAAGAAGATCCTGCGCCTCATCGACCAGCTCGAGGACAACGACGACGTCCAGGACGTGTACGCCAACTTCGACATCCCCGAGCGCGTCCTCGAAGCCGTCGCCGGCTGATCGGGACACGACCGGGGACACTCCCCGTCACGAGAGTTCCGGGAAGCCGTGACGCTGCCGTGACATCCGGCTCGCGCGCCGGCGTCGCTCCGGGTCACGAAGCCCTCGCGTCTTCCTCGCGGCCCCGTGATGGGGACACTCCCCGTCACGGGAGTTTCGGGAAGTCGTGACCCTGCCGTGACAGCCGGGGCCCATTACCCCTTCCGGGTAGGAGGATCGTCCGACCCCCTGCCTAACCTCTCCCCGTGAAGGTCGTAGGCATCGATCCGGGGACGGCTGCTTGCGGGTACGGGATCGTCCACGAAAGCGGCGGGCGCCTCAAGGGCATCCACCACGGCTGGTGGTCCACGTCTCCACGCGAGCGCCCCGAGGTTCGGCTCAGGACGATCTACGACGGGGTGGCCGGTCTCATCGCCGAGTACGCGCCGGATGCGGTCGTCCTCGAGGAGTCCTTCGTCGGCGTCGACGCCCGCACCGCGCTCTCCGTCGGACAGGCGCGCGGCGCCGTGCTCGTCGCGGCCGCCCACGCCGGCCTGCCCTGCACCGAGTACGCACCGTCCGCGGTGAAGAACGCCGTGTGCGGATACGGGCGCGCCGAGAAGTCCCAGGTGCAGCGGATGGTGAAGGCCATCCTCGGGCTCGACGCGCTCCCGACGCCGGATCACGCAGCCGACGCGCTCGCGGTCGCGATCTGCCACGCGCTCGCGCCGCGGCTGCTGAAGATGGCCGGATGATCGCGCAGCTGCGCGGCAAGCCCGTCGCGTCGACACCGGAAGGACTCGTGCTCGACGTCGGCGGCGTCGGCTACCTCGTCGCCGCGACGCCGTCGGCGGTGCGCAAGGCGGCCGGAGCCGACGAGGTGACGATCGAGACGTACATGGTCGTCCGCGAGGACGCGCTGCAGCTGTACGGCTTCGCCGAGCGCGCCGAACGCGAGCTGTTCGTCCAGCTTCTGACCGTGAACGGCGTCGGCCCGAAGGTCGCGCTCGCGATCGTCTCCGGCTCGCCGGCCGACGAGCTCCGCCGCGCGATCGTGCGCGAGGACATCGCGCGCTTCGTCGCCATCCCGGGCATCGGCAAGAAGACTGCCGAGCGAATCGTGCTCGAGCTGAAAGAGAAGGTCGGCGTCGTCGAGGCTGTCTCGTCGACGGGCGACATCGTCGCTCGCGACGCGCTCGTCGAGCTCGGCTGGTCCGTGCTGGACGCGGAGCGCGCGCTGCAGGACGTCGACGAGAGCCTGCCCATCGAGGAGCAGGTGCGGCTTGCGCTGAGGAGGGCGGCATGAGCACGCAGTTCCTCGCGCCCGTCGTCGCGGAAGAGGATCAGGAGCTCGAGCAGACGCTGCGCCCGCGCCGCCTGGACGAGTTCGTCGGCCAGGAGCGCGTCAAGGAACAGCTCGCGATCGCGCTTACCGCCGCGCAGGCGCGCGGCGAGGCGCTCGACCACGTCCTGCTCGTCGGGCCCCCCGGCCTCGGCAAGACGAGCCTCGCGTACATCATCCGCGAGGAGCTCGGCGTCGGCATCCGCACCGTCGCCGGCCCCGCGCTCGAACGCAAGGGCGACATGGCCGCGATCCTCACCGCGCTCGAGCAGCGCGATGTGCTGTTCGTCGACGAGATCCACCGGCTCAACCGCGCGATCGAGGAGATCCTCTACCCGGCGCTGGAGGACTTCCGGCTGGACATCATCGTCGGCCAGGGGCCCGCGGCGCGCACGCTCACGCTCGACCTGCCGAACTTCACGCTCGTCGGCGCGACGACGCGCACGGGGCTCTTGACGACGCCGCTGCGCGACCGCTTCGGCATGACGTTCCGCCTCGACTACTACGAGCCGGCCGAGCTTGCGACGATCGTCCATCGCTCGGCGCGCATCCTCGGTGTCGAGATCGCAGACGATGCGGCGGAGGAGATCTCGCGCCGCTCGCGCGGAACTCCGCGCATCGCGAACCGCATCCTCCGGCGCGTGCGCGACGTCGCGCAGGTGCGCCACCAGGGTGCGATCACGACCGCCGTCGCCGCCGAGGCGCTCGAGCTGCTCGAGGTCGACCAGGCCGGGCTCGAGCGCACCGACCGCGAGCTGCTGCGCAACATCGCGGGCAAGTTCGAAGGAGGCCCCGTCGGACTGTCGACGCTCGCCGTCTCCCTCGGCGAGGAGCCGGACACGATCGAGGACGTGTACGAGCCGTACCTGCTCCAGCTCGGCTTCATCCAGCGCACGCCGCGCGGGCGCACGATCACGAAGCTCGGCCGCGCGCACGTCGGCGCGACGGCGGACGACTCGAAGCTGTTCTAGCGCCGGCCGCGCGGATCCATCATCTGGCGCATCGTCCCGGCGCGGGCTCCCCGCGACATCCACCCTTCGGGACCGCTCGACTCCGCGGTCAGCTCGCGCGTGCGGCCACAGCGCCCGCACTCGAGGACGGGATAGGGCGTATCGGACGCAATCGGGTGCCAGCGGTGTCCGAGCGGAGCGCAGAGGACGGCGGCGATCTTCATGTCTCGACTGTACGCCCGCGCAGCGGCGCGCGCCACCTCGCCGCCGCGACGAGCGCGGGCGCGAGGACGAGCGCCATCACGTCGAACCAGACGTAACCGCTCGCGACGCCGCTGGGCGGGTTCCCGTCCGCGATCCCGAGGCCCGGGATCGTCCGTGCCCAGCGCCACGTGCCGATCGACGTGCCGTACAGCTCGAGCGCGCCGACGACGAGGAACACGCCTGCGTAGGTCGCGCGCGCACGCGAGCGCCAGAGGAACAGGCAGAGGAGCGGGACGCCGATCGCGCCGGCGACGTCGAGCCGCGGAAGCACGGTCAGCCCCGCGAGGCCCCAGCCGACGGAGCCGACCGCGGCGGCGGCGACGAGCCTCCGCGCCGGGACGACGCGCGTGAGCGCGAGCCCGCTCAGGTACACGACGCCGTGCGCAGGCGGAATGAAGAGCGGCAGGTTGTGCAGCCGGTAGTGGTAAACGCCCCAGACGAGCGAGCCGGTCACCTCGCCGACCGTCGCGAACACGACGACGCCGAGCGCCTGCGCGCGCGCGATCGGCGCGAGCGGTCGCAGCGCGGCGACGAGGACGATCCACGTGAGCGCGCCGAGCGCGAGCTGGCCGCGATACGCGACCTGCGTGTCCGCCGCGAGCAGCGCGGCGAGATAGGCGGGCCCGGCGACCGCGTAGAAGCGCGGCGTCACGGCCGGTACTGGAGCTCGTGCCAGCTCGGCGTCGGCAGCAGCTCCAGCAGCGCGCGTCCGCCGCCCGGGTCGCGGTACGAGAACTCGGCCGCGTCGTCGTCCCAGCCGACCTCGAGCTTCCCCTCCTTCACGTGATGGTCGAGCCACGCGCCGCGGAAGACGAGCTTCTTCAACCAGTACACGAGCGACTCGCCGCCGACGAGGGAGACCTCGTCCCAGCGGTGGACGAGATAGCGGCCGAGCGAGCTGCGCGGCTCCTCGATGGCGCCGAGCTCGACGAGCTCGACGAGATCGGCTGTCTCGTCGTCGTCGAGATCGTTCCCGGAGAGGAGGCCGAGCTTCACCGCGGCGGCGGTGACGCGCTGTTCGAAGTCCTCCGCGTTGAAGCTGAAGCTGTAGCCGAGAAACTCGACGAGGTAGTCGTCGCCGGAGCTGTAGTTCGCCTCCGCTTCCACGGTCGAAGCGTACCCTTGCCTCGTGCGCGCACTCCGCATCCCCGCGGCCGCCGCGGTCGTCCTGGCCCTCGTCGTCGTGACCGCGCTCGCGCTGGGCTGGTCGGTGCAAAGGGCGGCGTATCTCGCGCCCGTGATCGTGGTCGGATTCGCCGCCGTCGCGGGCCTGCTCATCCTGTGGGGCAAGGTCGCGGTGCAGCAGCTGCGCGAGACGCGGCGCCCTCGTCTCGTGCTCACGCTCTGGGTGGTCGGCCTCGCGCTGCTCGTCGTGCTGAGCTTCCTAGGCGTGAAGCTCCCGCGCGAGGGCGGCTAGCAGCCTGTCGACATCCGCGCGGTCGTTGTACGGCGCGATCGAGATGCGCAGCAGCGTGCCGTCGTGCGAGACGGGGATCTCGATCCGGTGCTCGTCGAACAGCCGCTGCGACAGCTCGACGTCGGGTGCCGGGAGCTTGACGCTCGCCATCTGCAGCACCATCGACTCCGGCGCGATCGGCTCGGTGCCGAACAGCTCGCACAGATCGCGTCGCGCCCCGCGTGCGAGCGCGACGCATCGCTCGCGCACGTCGTGCCCGCGGACGAACTCGATCGCGGCGGGGACCGTGAGGTACGCGGACGAGTCGCGCGTGCCCTGCCGCTCCGTGCGGGACAGGAACGTCGCGGGCTCCTCGTAGCCCCAGCTCGTGATGACGCCGTCCACCCGCTCCTGCCACTCGGGCCGCACGTGCAGGAAGCCGGCGCCCTTCGGACCGCACAACCATTTGTGACAATTGCCGGAGTAGAAGTCCGCGCCGAGCGCGTCGAGGTCGAGATCGACCTGCGCGACCGCGTGCGCGCCGTCGACGACCGTCGCGAGGCCGAGTGCGCGCGCACGCGCGACGATCTCCTCGACCGGCAAGAGGAGCGCCGTCTCCGAGGTGATGTGCGAGACGAACACCGCCTTCGTCCGCGCGGTGACGTGCTCGAAGAGCTCGTCGACGTCCGCCTGGACGAGGGTGCACAGCCGCTGCCAGGTGAGGATGCAGGCGCCGTACTCGAGGTTCGTCGTCAGCACTTCGTCGCCGGGCTCGAGGCCGAGCGCCCGCGCGGCCATGTTCACGCCCGTGGTGGCGTTCTGGACGAACGTGAGGTCGTCCGCCCGGGCGCCGACGAAGGCGCCGAGCTCGGCTCTCGCCTCCGCGAGGAGCGGGCCGAGGCGGCGGGCGATGAAGTCGACCGGCTCGCGCTCCAGCTCCCGCTGCCAGGCCTGGTAACGCTCGAAGACGGCCCTCGGGGCCGCCCCGAAGGAGCCGTGGTTGAGGAAGGTCACCTCGGGGTCCAGGAGGAACAGGTCTCTCACAGGGCCAACCGTATGCCGTCCGACACTCCCCGTACGGTCAGTACTCGATGCACGAGGGCACCTGGACACTGCGTCCGTGCCCGCACGAGGTGCAGGCCGAGCTCGCCTCCGCACTCGGGGTGAGCGAGCTGACGGCAGGCGTTCTCGTCCGGCGCGGCTACGACGAACCCGCCGCTGCGCGGGCGTTCCTGGACGGGGAGCTGCCGCCGCACGATCCATTCCTTCTCGGCGACATGGCTGTCGCCTGCGAGCGGATCCGCGCCGCGATCGCCGACGGGCGCCGCATCTGCGTGCACGGTGACTACGACGTCGACGGCATCTCCGCCACCGCTCTCGCCATGCATCTCCTGCGTGAGCTCGGCGCCGACGTCGACTGGCATCTGCCGAGCCGCTTCGACGAGGGCTACGGCGTCCGTACGGAGACGCTCGCCCGGCTCGCCGACGAAGGCTGCGGCCTCGTCCTCACCGTCGACTGCGGCATCACCGCCGTCGAGGAGGTCGCCGAGGCGCGCGCCCGCGGGCTCGAGGTGATCGTCACCGACCACCACCGGCCCGGTGAGACGCTGCCCGACTGTCCGATCGTCGCGACGCGGCCGTCCGACTATCCCTTCCCGGAGCTGTGCGGGACCGGCGTCGTGTACAAGCTCGGCCAGGCGCTCTTCGGCGTCGACTCCGACATTCCGAAACGCCATCTCGATCTCGTCGCGCTCGCGACCATCGCCGACGTCGTCCCGCTGCTGGACGAGAACCGCAGCCTCGCGATCGCCGGTCTGCGTGCCCTGGCGCGCACGCAGAAGCCGGGGCTGCAGGCGCTGATGAAGGTCGCCGGAGTCGATCCTGCCGCAGCCGACGCGGGCGCCGTCGGCTTCCGGCTCGGCCCGCGCATCAACGCCGCCGGCCGGCTCGGCCATCCGCGTGCGGCGCTCCATCTGCTCTTGACCGACGACGCGGAGGAGGCGCGGCTGCTCGCGGACACGCTCGAGGAGCTGAACCACGAGCGGCAGGCCGTCGAGGGGCGCATCCTGCGCGAGGCGATCGCGCAGGTGGAGCAGTGGTCCGAGGCCGACAGGCGTCGCCGCGCGTACGTCGTCGCGGGCGAGGACTGGCACGAGGGTGTGATCGGCATCGTCGCGTCGCGGCTCGTCGAGCGCTTCAACCGCCCGGTTGTGCTCATCGCCGGCGGCGAGGGCGACTGGAAGGGATCGGGCCGGTCGATCGCGTCGTTCGACCTGCACGGCGGGCTCGGCGCGTGCTCCGACCTGCTCGAGCGGTGGGGCGGTCACCGTGCCGCCGCCGGCCTCTCGATCAAGCCCGAGAACATCTCCGCGTTCGCGGAGCGCTTCGCGGCGCACGCAGCCGGCCTGCTCGAGGAGGAGGACCTGCAGCCGACGACGCGCGTCGACGGGATCGTCCCGCGCGGGACGCGGCTCACGCTCGACCTGTGCGCGGAGCTCGCGCAGCTGGCTCCGTTCGGGCTCGGCAACCCCGAGGTGACGCTGCTTGCGCCCGGCTGCGAGCTCGGCGACCTCGCCACCGTCGGCGAGGGCAAGCACCTGCGCTTCCGCGTGCGCCGCGACGGCTCCGACGCAGGGAGCGCGATCGCGTTCGGGATCGGCTCGCGGCTCGACGTCTATCGGCAGGACATCCGCTGGGACGTCGCGTTCCGGCTCTCCGAGAACCGCTGGAACGGGACCGTCGCGCCGCAGCTCGTCGTGCGCCGCATCTTCGCCGCCGCTGCGCGGTTCGACGAGCTGCGCGACTGGCTCGTCGCCGAATACCGCAAGGCGCCCGAGGCGCAGGACGCCGAGGCCGCCGCGATCTTCGCCGAGCTCGGCCCGATGAAGCGGCACCTGCTCGAGTCGGAGCGCTTCCGCGCGCTGCTCGCCGGCGAGCCCGCGCTCGCGCGCGCGGCGTAGCTAGTTCTTTCGGGCGACGAAGATCGCCCAGCCGAGCAGGCGGCGCTGGAAGCGGAGGTAGTGCTCGCGGCTCTGCTCGTGCCGCTCGCGGATCCCGGGCGCGTCGGGATCGTCCGGGTTCGCCGCCAGCCATTCCTCGAGCGCGCGCCAGTGGTACGACTCGTACCGGTCCCAGTCGTCCTCCGAGGCTGCGATGAGCCCGATGAGGGCGAGGCCGGCAGCCTCGAAGCGCGCGACCGTCTCCGGGAGCGTCACCCAGCCCTCGTCCTCGACTTCGGTCGGCAGCGGCCACTCGCGCCAGAAGGGCTCGCCGACCGCGACGAAGCCGCCCGAGCGCACCGCGGGCGTGAGCGCGGCGAGCGTCCCGTCCAGGTCGTCGTAGACGAACGAGGCGCCGAGGCAGAGAGCGGCGTCCCACGACTCGGGCTCGAGCGGGAATGCGCGCGCGTCGCCTTCGACGATCTCGATGCGCTCCGCGAGGTGCGCGGCGGCGATGCGCTCGCGGCCGGCGGCGACGAACTCGGGCGCGCGCTCGACGCCGAGGATGCTGCAGCCGAACTCGGCGGCCAGCACGAGCGCCGGGCCCGCCTTCCCGCACGCGACGTCGAGGACGCGCGAGTCGGGACCGAGGCGGAGGAGCCGCCCGAGGTCGCGGATCTTCTCCGTCCTCGTCGGGTCCTGGATCTCGTGGTCGCGCTCGGCGACGGCGAAGTACCACGGCATGGCCGAAGCCTACGGTTAGCGCGCGAGTGCGGCGAGGATGGCCGCGAGCTTCTCGACCTTGCGGGCGTCACGTCGCCGGAGACGGAGCATGAGTCGCGTCACTTCGACTCCTCAACGGACGTTCCTTCCCTGAGGATGCGCGTGAACAGGCCGGGAGTACACTGAAATGGTGGCGACGGTGCAGTCAGGAGAGCGGCATTTCGAGCTCCTGGAGGGGCTGCTCGCCGAGCTCGACGGATACAGCGGCGAGCTCGATCGCGAGCTGATCGTCCGGGCGTTCACGTTCGCTGCGGCGGCGCACGAGGGGCAGCAGCGCCGCTCCGGCGAGCCGTTCATCATGCACCCCGTCGGGGTGGCGACGATCTGCGCCGGCCTGCGCCTCGACGAGCAGACGATCGCCGCCGCGCTCCTGCACGACGTCGTCGAGGATACGAGCACGGAGCTCGCGACCGTGCGCGAGGAGTTCGGCGAAGAGATCGCCGCGCTCGTCGACGGCGTCACGAAGCTGACGCGCGTGCAGTTCCAGAGCCGCGAGCAGGCGGAGGCGGAGAACTACCGCAAGATGGTCGTCGCGATGGCGGCCGACGTGCGCGTCATCCTCGTCAAGCTCGCCGACCGGCTGCACAACCTGCGCACGATCGAGTATCTCGGGCGGCAGAAGCAGGTGCAGAAGGCGAAGGAGGCGCTCGAGGTGTACGCGCCGCTCGCGCATCGCCTCGGCATCCACGCTCTGAAGTGGGAGCTCGAGGACCTCTCGTTCCAGACGCTGCACCCGCGCAAGTTCGAGGAGATCAAGCAGATGGTGGCCGAGCGGCGCGCCGATCGCGAAGGGCACGTCGCCGAAGCGGCGGACGTGCTGCAGCGCGAGCTCGTGAAGGTCGACATCCCCGCGGAGATCTCCGGGCGCGCGAAGCACTTCTATTCGATCTACGACAAGATGGCCAAGCGCGGCCGCGAGTTCAACGAGATCTACGACCTGACCGCGATGCGCGTCACCGTCGAGCGCAGCGGGGAGGAGGGGACGCGCGACTGCTACGGCGCACTCGGCCTCATCCACTCGTTGTGGAAGCCGATGCCGGGCCGCTTCAAGGACTACGTCGCGATGCCGAAGTTCAACGGCTACCGCTCGCTGCACACGACGGTGATCGGTCCCGAGGGACGGCCGCTCGAGATCCAGGTGCGTACGCGCGACATGCACGAGACGGCGGAGTACGGGATCGCAGCGCACTGGGCGTACAAGCGCGGCAAGAAGACGACCGCCGACGCCGAGTGGCTCAAGTGGGTGGAGCAGCTCATGGACATCCACGCCGACGAGACCGACTCCCGCGAGTTCGTGAAGTCGTTCCGCACCGACCTCTTCGACGAGGAAGTGTTCGTCTTCACGCCGAAGGGCGAGGTGAAGACGCTCCCGGCCGGCGCGACGCCGATCGACTTCGCGTATGCAGTTCACACCGACGTCGGCCACCGCACGGTCGGCGCGAAGGTGAACGGCCGCATCGTCCCGCTGCACTACAAGCTCGTGAGTGGCGACCGGGTCGAGGTGCTGACGTCGAAGAGCGGCCGCGGGCCGTCACGCGACTGGCTGTCGCTCGTCGAGTCCTCGCGCGCGCGCAACAAGATCCGCCAGTTCTTCTCGCGCGAGCAGAAGGAGGACCTCGAGGCGAAGGGCCGCGAGACGCTCGAGCACGCGCTGAAGGCGCAGAACCTCCCGTACCGCAAGCTCGCGGGCTCGGCCGTGCTTGCGGGCGTGATCCGCGAGACCGGCTTCAAGAAGGCGGAGGAGTTCTACGTCGCGCTCGGCTCGGGGAAGCTCACCGCCGGCAGCATCGTCAACAAGGTTCTCCAGCGCCTGAAGACCGAAGAGGTCGCCGAGGAGGAGGCGGTCACCCCGCGCAAGCGGCCGAAGGCGCGCGACGCGCTCGCGAGCGCGAACTACGGCATCAACGTCGTCGGCGTCGAGGACGTGCTCGTGCGCCTGGCGAAGTGCTGCACGCCGGTGCCGGGCGATCCGATCGTCGGCTACATCTCGCTCGGCCGCGGCATCACCATCCATCGCGAGGACTGCCCCAACGCGAAGGCGCTCATGCGCAACCCTGAGCGGTTCACAGCGGTGGAGTGGGAGGGCGGCCCGACGCAGAGCTTCCGCGTGCAGATCGCGCTCGACTCGTGGGACCGGCCGCGCCTGCTCGAAGACGTGGCGCGGACGTTCGCCGAGCACGGCGCGAACATCGTCGCCTACGGCGGCACGGTCGAGGATCAGATGGCGCGGAACTGGTACGTCGCCGAGGTGGGCGAGGTGAAGGCGCTGCGCGCGCTCCTGACGTCGCTGCGGAACGTCGAGGGCGTCTTCGACGCCTACCGCGTCACGCCGAGCTAGAGCGCACGGGCTACGCCACCAGGGCGCCGCAGAGATAGAGCCGGCCGTCGCGCGTCTCGGCTTCGAGCAGGGGCTTGTGCTCCTCCTGTTTGCCGGGGCCGAGGAGATGGACGACCTCGTCTCCGCGCGCATGCAGGAGCTCGGCGATCAGGCGCCGGTGGCAGCGCCACCACAGCGTCTCCGAGCACATGAAACACGGAGCGGGCTCGGCCAGCGCCGCAGTCAGCGCCGCCTGCCACGCGTCAGAGCCCATGCGGGCGGCGTAGCTGCGGAAGGCGGCGACCCGAAGACAGCCGAAGCGCTCCTCGCCCGACTCGCCGGAGCGGCGGCCGCCGAGCTCGACCGCATGCCGGTAGGCGATCCCTCCCTCCTCGAGCACCGCACGGAGGGCCGGCTGGTTGAACTGCGGATTGTGCCGCGATCCCGGAAAGCGACGCACGTCGACGAGCGTGCAAACCCCTGCCTCGCGGAGAACCGAAACGAGCTCCTCGGCAGGGCGCGTTCCATGCCCGATCGTCCGGACGATCACCGCGCCAGGATGACGGAATGACGCCCGAGCCGATGATTTCGTCCGTTCCGTCGAGTCTGGTTGAGTGACTGCGTTCGGGCCGACATGCGGCATAGACAATCGACGGAGGTGGCGAAGTGGAGGAATCGGCCGAAGGGGCAACGACCGGAGAGGGCGCGTGGCCCGGAGCCATCGCTGCGATCACGCTCTTCGTGGAGGACCTGGAGGAGGCGAGGCGCTTTTACGGCGACGTCTTCGGATTGCCGGTGGTGTTCGAGGACGAGAACTCAACGGTGTTCAGGTTCGGCGAAACGCTCGTCAACCTGCTGAAGGTGACCGAGGCGCCGGGACTGATCGAGCCGGCGATCGTGGCGTCTTCCGAGGCCGGGGCTCGGTTCCAGTTCACCCTCGGCGTTCAGGATGTCGACGCGATGTGCGAGGAGCTGAGGCGGCGCGGTGTCGAACTCCTGAACGGCCCGATGGATCGGCCTTGGGGAATCCGTACGGCAAGCTTTCGCGATCCCGGTGGCCACATCTGGGAGATCGCGCACTAGCGGCTGCGCGGCCGCGCGTGCCGGAACCTCAGACCGAACGCCGCAAACACGAGGACGATGCCGACGTTTGCTATCAGCCGGTCCCAGAAGTGGTGCCTGAAGAACAGGACGTCCACGCCCACCACGACGGCTACCAGAGCAAGCACGTAAAGCGCAACGGCGGCCTGTCGCCCCACCGTTTCATCCTATGTCCTGGCGGTTCGCCCGAGGGTGGCAGCGCCGTGCGGCGCCGGGCGAGAAGGCGCCTGGATGCGCCAGCGTTCGGGAATGTCCCTGAGGCGGAGGGGTCAACGGTGACCACCCACGCGGGGGTGGGGTGTGGCCGGCTTAGCTCTCGATCTGTTCGATCACTAGCGTCGCGCTGACGGTCGCGTCGCGTGCCGGCTCGACCGCCACGACCTGCCACCATCCACCCGGATGGTTCGGCAGTTTCGCGACGGGATCGCCTTCGCTGAGCGGCCGCCAACTCCCAAAGTCGCCGCTGGGCACGCGTTCACCGTTCTCTGAACGCTCAAGCGTGTACCACCTGTAGACATCTCCGTTCGCATGATGCTCCGCGAGAGCTGCGAGCGACCGTGACTCGGGTTCCCCGAGACGGTGGAAGTGATGCTCTTGTGCAAACGCAAGCCGGTGGTCGTCAAGCCAGTCAGGCCGCTCGTCCGGTATCTGGTACATCGGTTGGTCAGCGAACACCGGATACCGCTCCGCGATCACTTCGGCTGACGGCGCCTCGATGATCCAGGGATCGTTGTGTCGCCCGAGGTGTGCGGAAGAGACGAGGTAGCGATCCATCCAAACAGTGTGTCTGCACCCAGCACGACCTGGTGCAGACAGGCTCGTCCCGCTCGCCTGCGCGAGCGTCCTCTCGTTCGACAGAGCTCGGCTCGCCGCTACGGCTCCCAGGCCTCGCCGCCGGTGTCCCAGCCGACGAGGCAGAGGTCGGCGATCTCCGCCGCCACCTGCTCGAGCCTTGCTCGGTCGGCGTCGCCGTCCACCGCGAGCTCCGCGACCCTGTCGCCCTTCCACTGCACCGGGACGGCGGTGCGGCGAGCCTCGTCGGGCGTTCCGGCCTCCGGGCCGAGCACGAGCTCGCCCTCCTCGACGAAGAAGATCCCAGCCCACGTGCAGCCGTCGGCGGCGGAGAGCGTCGCAACGGTCTCGCGCAAGACGTCGTCCGCGTCAGCCGACACCGAGCCGCTCCTTGTAGTCGTCGGGGATCGGGAGCGCCGCGCGCGCGGCGAGGTCGACGTACACGAGCGTCTGGTGCGCCGTCACCATGAGCTCCCCTTCGGGCAGCTTGTGCGCGGCGAACTCGTACGTGATGCTCGTCCGCCCGACGCGCGCGATGCGCACGTGGATCTCGAGCTCGTCGTCGAAGCGTGCGGGAGCGAAGTACTCCACGTCGTTCGCGCGCATCACGAACTCGCCTGCGCCCTCATGTCGCAGTAGGCCAAGCGAACGGAGGTACTCGACGCGCGCGAGGTCGAAGTACGGGTTGTAGCGCCCGTAGTAGACGATCCCCTGCGCGTCCGTGTCGGAGAAGCCAACACGCGTGCGCGCCGTGAAGGCGTACTGCTCGCTCACGCGCGGATCAACGAGAGCACCTCGTCGCGCTTCCGCTCCATCAAGTCCTGCGACGTCGCCTCCAGGTTGAGGCGCAGCAACGGCTCGGTGTTCGACGGACGCACATTGAAGTGCCAGTCGTCGGCGTCGACGGAGATGCCGTCGAGGTGCGAGATCTTCCCCTCGCCCGCGTAGTGCTCCTTGATCTCCTGGAGCTTGAGCGCGACGTCCTTCACCGTCGTGTTCAGCTCGCCCGTGATGAAGTACTTCGCACGCAGCGGCGCGAGGATCTCCGACAGCTTCTGCCCCTTGCGGGAGATGAGCTCCAGCATGAGAAGGAACGGCACGACCCCGGTATCCGCCTGCGAGAAGTCGCGGAAGTAGTAGTGGCCCGACACCTCGCCGCCGAACGCCGCGTGATCCTTGCGCATGCGCGCCTTGATGAACGCGTGGCCGACGCGGTTGATCAGCGCCTCGCCGCCGTCGCGCGCGATCGTCTCCGGCACGGCGCGGCTCGCGCGTACGTCGTAGATGATCTTCGCGCCCGGCTCTTTGGCGAGCACCGTCTCGGCGAAGAGCGTGGTGACGAAGTCGCCGGGGACGAACTCGCCCGTGTCGTCGACGAAGAAGCAGCGATCGGCGTCGCCGTCGAACGCGACGCCGAGGTCGGCTCCCTGCTCGAGCGTCTTGCGGACGATGAACTCGCGGTTCTCGGGGAGCAGCGGGTTCGGCTCGTGGTTCGGGAAGGTGCCGTCCGGCTCGAAGAAGCACCGCACGGCCTCGATCTCCGGCAGCCGGTCGAGCACGGGCGGCAGCATCGCCCCCGCCATGCCGTTCGCCGCGTCGACCACCACCTTCAGCGGGCGCAGCCGGGACACGTCGATGAAGGACATCACCCGATCGACGTACGCGGGCCAGATGTCGTACGCCGACACCGTCCCCGCAGGACCGGAGGGGGGCCAGGCTCCGGCCATGGCCCGGTCGCGCACGTCCAGAAGGCCCGATTCGCCGCCGACGGGCAGCGCGCCGCGGCGGACGATCTTCATCCCCGTGTAGTCCTTGGGATTGTGCGAGGCGGTGACGGTGAGGCCGCCGTCGAGCCCGAGCTCGCCGACGGCGAAATAGAGCATCTCCGTCCCGATCATCCCCAGGTCGAGCACCTCGGCGCCGCCGTCCGCGACACCGCGGATCGCGGCAGCCGCCATCGCCGGGCTCGACAGGCGCATGTCGCGGCCGACCGCGAAGCGCTTCGGCTCGAACTGCTGCATCACCGCGCGGCCGATCGCGTACGCGCCCTCCTCGTCCAGCTCGGTGGGGTAGAGCCCGCGCACGTCGTACGCCTTGAAGACCTTCGGATCGAGCATCCGCGGCGATCCTAGCCACGTAGCGCCCGACTACCATGGAGGCATGGAGCGCAAGCTCGCGACCGTCCTCTTCGTCGACCTCGTCGACTCGACCGAACGCCTCTCCAGCCGCGACCCGGAGGTCGTGCGGCGCCAGGTCACGCGCTTCTTCGACGAGGTCGAGCACTGCATCGTCACCCACGGCGGCACGGTGGAGAAGTTCGCCGGCGACGCCGTCATGGCCGCCTTCGGCATCCCGCTCGCGCACGAGGACGACGCCGAGCGCGCCGTTCGCGCCGGCCTCGCCACGCTCGGCAAGGTGCGCGAGCTCGACCTCCAGGCCCGCATCGGCATCGAGTCCGGCGAGGTCGTCGTCGAGGACCAGCGCGACTCCACGTTCGCCACCGGGGAAGCGGTCAATCTCGCTGCGCGCCTGCAGCAGGAGGCGAAGCCGGGCGAGATCCTCATCGGGCCGGGGACCGCCAGCCTCGTCCGCGAGCGCGTGGAGCTGGAACCGCTGGCTCCCCTCGAGATCCGCGGGTTCGCGCAGGCCGTCGTCGCGCACCGCGTCGTGTGCGCGACCGAGCAGGGCCGCCCGCTGCGCTCCCTGGCCGCGCCGCTCGTCGGGCGCGAAACCGAGCTCGAGCTCCTCGAGAACACCTTCGCGCGCACGATTCGCGACAAGCGCGCGACGCTCCTCACGATCTACGGCGACCCGGGGGTGGGGAAGAGCCGCCTCGCGCGCGAGTTCGTCGCCGGGCTCGACCGGGCCAACGTGCTCTCCGGCCGCTGTCTGCCCTACGGCGAGGGCGTCACCTACTGGCCGCTCGCGGAGATGGTGAAGTCGTCGGCCGGCATCACCGACGACGACCCGCTCGACGAGGCGCAGCGGAAGATCCGCGAGTGCTGCGAGGACGAGGCGGTCGCCGACCTGCTCGGGCTCGCCGTCGGCGTGCTCGAGGCGGTCGAGGGCGAGCGCAGCCAGCAGGAGATCACGTGGGCTGCGCGTGCGTGGGCGGAGCAGCTCGCGGCCGGGCAGCCGCTCGTGCTCGTGTTCGAGGACGTGCACTGGGGCGAGGAGCCGCTGCTCGAGCTGATCGAGCATCTCGCCGCATGGGTGCGCGAGCAGCCGCTCCTCCTGCTCTGCATCGCGCGGCCGGAGCTGCTCGACGTCCGCCCGGCCTGGGGCGGCGGACGCGTGCGCTCGACGACGCTCGAGCTCGAGCCGCTCCAGCCCGAGGAGAGCGCCGAGCTCGTCGCCGCCCTCACCGCCGAGCTGGAGCTGCCGGTCGACATCGCTGCGGTGCTCGCGAAGACGGAGGGCAACCCGCTCTTCGTCGAGGAGACGATCCGGATGCTCGCCGAACGTCCGCGCGACGGCGCGGAGCGGATCCCGGACACCCTGCAGGCGCTGATCGCCGCCCGCATCGACCGGCTTCCCGGCGCAGAGCGCGTGCTGCTGCAGCGGGCGGCCGCGATGGGGCGCATCTTCATGGCAGGCGCGCTCGCACAGCTCTCGCCGGAGCTCGACGACGTGAGCGACCCGCTCGACGGCCTGCTCCTGCGCGACCTGATCGTGCGCGAGCCGCGCGCGACCATCAGCGGCGAGCAGGCGTACAAGTTCCGTCACGTCCTCATCCGCGAGGTGGCGTACTCCGGCCTTTCCAAGATGTCGCGCGCCGAGCTGCACCGCGCGTTCGCAGGCTGGCTGAAGGAGCGCGCGGGCGACGAGCTCGTGGAGATCCGCGCGTTCCACCTCGACCAGGCCGCGCGGCTGCTCGCGGAGCTCGACGGCTCCGCGCCGCCGGACCTGAACGAGGAGGCTGCCTCGGCGCTCACGCACGCCGGCCGCCGCGCGCTCTCGCGCGAGGCCTTCCGCAGCGCCCGCAAGCTGCTCCTGCGCGCATCGGAGCTGGCGCCGACCCTCGAGCGCCGCTACTTCGCCGGCCGGGCCGCGTGGCGGCTGGGCGACATGACCGCAGTGATCGTGGAGATGGAGGACGTCGCAGCGGTCGCGGCCTCGCACGGCGAGCGCCGCCTCCAGGGGCGCGCGCTGACGGCGCTCGCCGAAGCCGTGCTCAACCAGCGCGCCGACGCCATCGCAGCGCGCGAGCTCGCCGAGCAGGCGATCGACGTGCTGGCCGACGAGCCGCCGGACGTCCGCTTCGAGGCGTTCCGAGCCGCAACCGTCGTGGCCGCGTGGCTCGGCGACGGCGCGTCGTTCGAACGGTGGGCGAAGCTCGCGCTCGAGGCCGCGCGCGCTGCCGAGCGCAAGGACCAGGAGGTCGCGATCACGATCGGCCTCGCGCAGGCATACATCCTGCGCCTCGAGCTGGACGAGGCGGAGCCCCTCGTCGAACGCGTCGCAGAGCTCGCCGAGGAGAGCGGCAGCGTGGTCGGTCGCGCGGAGGCACTGCTCGCGCGCGCGTCGCTGGAGAACTTCCGCGGCAACGAGACAGACGCGGAGGCCGCCTACGTTGCTGCGCGCGAGCTCTTCCACGAAGTCGGCAACACCGCCGCAGAAGCGGCCGCGACGATGAACATCGGCCGTCTCGCCATGCTGCAGGGCGATCTCCCGCGCGCCGAGAAGCTGCTCGCCGACGCCGTGCGGACGATGAAGGGCCTGAACGACCGCGCGAGGCTGTGCGAGGCGCAGCGCTCGCTCGGCGAGCTGTACGTGCAGCTCGGCCGCCTCGAAGAGGCGGAGCGGCTCGCGCTCGAGGCGCGAGAGTCCGTCGGCCCCGAGGACCGCGTCTCCGTCTCGACGACCAAGGCGTCGCTCGCCGCGGTTCGCGCTGCGCAAGGACGCGACGACGAGGCGGAGCATCTCCTGCGCGAAGCCGTCGACGAGCTCGAGCGCCACCAGATGCGTGCGATCGAGCGCTGGGCGCTGCGACGTCTCGTCGCGTTCTACCACGAGCGTGAGCGCGACGAGGACGCCGCCGGCTACGAAGTGCGGCTCGCCGAGCTCTCGCCGAGCAGCACCGCGCCGATCGCCTGAGTCGACTCGACGTCGGGCGACTCGCTGATCACGGTCGCCGACCGCTCGAAGCGCGCGAGCGCGTCGCGCAGCGGCTCGGCGCGCAACGTTCCCTCGCCGTACGGCAGGTGCTTCGTCTCGTTGCGATTCGCGTACGCGATGTCGCTGAAGTGGATATGGAACGGAGCGCCTCTCTCGAGCACGCCGTCGACGGCTTCGAGCGCGGCGGCGAAGGGATCGACGCCGACGAAGGCCCCGTCGCTCGTCGCGTGCATGTGCGCGAAGTCGAGCACGGGGCGGACCCAGCCGAGCTGCGACGAGATGAAGACGACGTCCTCGAGCGAGCCGATCTCGCGCACCCGTCCCATCACCTCCACGCCGAACGGCACCGCCCGCCCTTTCTCCTCGAGGCGGACACGAAGCTCGCCCAGCTGCTCGACGACCGACGCGAGCGCCTCCTCGCGCGTGCGGCCGAGCAGGAAGCCCGGATGGAACACGACGAGCTCCGCGCCGCAGGCGGCGGCGATGCCCGCCGAATGGTCGAGCATGCCGATCGCCATGTTCAGCTTCTTGCCACGCTCTGCGTGGCCCATGAAGCCCGCGAGCGGGGCGTGGACGGACAGCGCGACGCCCGCTTTGCGCGCGACCGCACCAAGGCGCTCGGCGAACGCGTAGTCCATCCAGAACTTCCCCTCGAAGTCGATCTCGCAGGCGCTCAACCCACGAGTCACGAGCGCGTCGATCGCCGCCTCGGGGCTCTCGCGGGAGGGCATTCGTGCCGGTCCGAACTTGATCGCGCCCATTCCGTCCGACGCAGTTTCTACCTTTTCTGCATGGCCAAGCACCCGTCGCGGATCGACCTTCTCGAGCTCGACATCGATCTCCGTCTCGCCGATCTGTGGCGGGAGGCGTCCGACATCTCCGAGTGGAACCTCGACGTCGTCGCCGCGTTCCTGCGGGCCGCCTACGGCAAGGGATATTGCGACGCGCTCACCGAGGACGCTCCGGGCTCCCTCTGCCACGATCACGGCTATCGGGTGCCGGCCCGCCGTGCGCCTCAAAGTGCGTAACTGACGTCTCGCGCTCGACGAGGAAGCGGTCGTCCTCTGGATAGAAGACGGCGCGCTCCGGGTCGTCGCCCGCGAACGCGCGGACGGCGTCCATCGACTCCCAGAACGAGAGCGTGACGATCTCGGTGCGCTCACCGTCCGGTCTGCGGAGGACGGACGCGCCGAGATTGCCCGGTGTGCCGAGGTACGCCGCGATGCCCGTCCGCTGCACGTACTCGAGATAGTCGTCCGCGTCGGCGGACGACGTCCAGCCGCGCCACACGCGGGCGATCACGCCGCCTCCGCGTAGTCGTACTCGATCCGTTCCACGGTGCCGGCGTGCTTGCGCGTGGCGAGGTTGTTCGCGACGAGCGCGGCGATCGTCAGGGCGGCGCCCGCCAGCTCGATCCCGTTCGGCCGGTAGCCGCGCACGATCTCGATCGCGAACGTCGTCACCGGGATGAGGTTTCCGAAGAGGACGGCGTTCTGCGGGCCGATGAGCCCGATGGCGGCATTCCACGTCAACACGGCGATGAACGCGCCGGGGAGTGCGAGGTACGCGATCTGCGGCGTGGTCGACCAGAGCGCGGAGCCGGACGGCATCGGCACCAGGCCCGCGCCAACGGCGATCGCGGTCGCGGCGGCGATGGTGATCCACCCGAGCCCGGCAGTGAGCGCGGTGTAGCGGAGTGGGGAGAAGTCGCTGAACTGCGCGGCCCCGAGGCCGTACAGCACGAAGCTGAAGACGCCCGCGAGGACGAGCCCGTCGCCCCAGCCGATCGACCCGGAGACGATCGTCGACGGGTGGCCGCCGCTGATCACGAGCACGACGCCGGCGAGCGCGAGGCCGAGGAAGCCGAACGTGATCTTCGTCGGACGCCTGCCGGTGCGGCGCCACAGCACGAGCGCGGTCAGCAGGGGTGCGAGAGCGACGATGAGCGAGGCGCTCTGCGGGCGGGAGTGCGCGAGCCCGGTGTACGCGAGCAGGTTGAAGCCGGCGAAGCCCAGCGATCCCAGCCAGAACAGGCGCCAACCGCGTCCGTCGAGCCTGAGCGCGCCTCGGCCTTCCAGGACGACGAGGACGATCAGCCAGAGACCGGCGGCGCCGGCGTACCGGACGGTCGAGAGCGGGAAGGCATTCACGCGGTCGAGGGCCGACTTGCCGACGACGAACTGGCCGCCCCACGTGACAGCCGTGATCGTGGCAAATGCCGCACCTACGAGCGTCGACCTCCCCCGCATACGTGGTCCAACGCACCGTGCGACCGTGGTATTTCGCGGTCGCTACGATCTCGGTGTGAAGCGCAGCCCCGCTCGCCTGGTGATCGCGCTGTCCGTCGCCGCGGTGCTCGCGATCTTCATCCTGTACACGTCGATCGCCGGCGCGGGCACGCCCGAGATCGGGCCGAGCACGGTCGGGCAGCACGCCGGCGAGGACGTGCTCCTCGTCGGGACCGTCGTCGGCCACGTCGCCGGCGACGCGCAAGCGGGCGGCATGCGCTTCCTGCTCAAGGACGACCACGGCGTGAGCGCGAAGCGCACCAGCGTCGTCTACACGGGCAGCGTTCCCGACCTCTTCCGGACCGGCCGGCAGATCGTCGTCGAAGGGACGCTCCGGAACGGCACGTTCGTCGCGAAGCCGGGCTCGCTCGTGACGAAGTGCCCGTCGAAGTACACACCGGCGAAGTCCAACACGTAGTGGCGGCGCTAGGTCGCGCCGCACTTCTCCTCAGCTTCGCGCTTGTCGTGTACGCGCTCGCCGGCGGCTCGCTGGCGGCGTGGAAGCGGCGCCGTAGGCTCGCGCTGTCCGCGCAGAACGCGCTCGTCGCGTCGTTCGCGACGACGCTCGTCGCCGCCATCGTTCTGTGGGTCGCGCTCGCGCGCCGCGATCTCTCGTTCGTGTACGTCGCGCAGCACACGAGCCGTTCGCTGCCGCTCGGCTACGCGCTCTCGGCGTTCTGGGGCGGACAGGAGGGCTCGCTGCTCCTCTGGCTGCTCGTGCTCACCGGGTACGCGTCGCTCGCCGTCCTGCTGAACCGCCGCTCGCGCGAGCTCATCGCGTGGACGGTTCCCGTGCTCGGCGGCGTCGCAGTCTTCTTCGCCATGATGCTCTGCTTCGTCTCGAGCCCGTTCGCGACCGCGGCGGCGCCGGCGGAGGGCGCCGGCATGGATCCGGCCCTGCAGAACCCGTACATGCTCGCGCACCCGCCGATGCTCTACCTCGGCTACGTCGGGCTGACGATTCCGTTCGCATTCGCGATGGGCGCGCTGCTCGCGCGGCGCACGGACGAGCGCTGGATCGTCGCGACGCGCCGGTGGACGCTCGCGGCGTGGACGTTCCTCGGTGTCGGCCAGCTGCTCGGCGCGCACTGGGCCTACGTCGAGATCGGCTGGGGCGGCTACTACGCGTGGGACCCGGTCGAGAACGCGGCGCTCATGCCGTGGCTCGCGGCCACGGCGTTCCTGCACTCGGTGATGATCCAGGAGAAGCGCGGCATGCTGAAGATCTGGAACGTGACGCTCGTCGCGCTCGCGTTCTGCCTTTCGATCTTCGGCACGTTCCTGACGCGCTCCGGGGTCGTCAACTCCATCCACTCGTTCTCGCAGAGCCCGCTCGGCGGCTGGTTCCTCGGCTTCATCTCGATCGTCACCGTCTTTTCCGTCGCCCTCATCTACCTGCGCCTGCCGCTGCTGCGGGCGAAGACG
>DASUIG010000029.1:0-136216 GCA_036273155.1 Gaiellaceae bacterium
GGACGTCGTTCTACTTCGTCGCGCTTGACAACCATCTCGAGCCGGTGGAAGGGCGGGATGACCTCGCCGGCGACACGTGGGAGATCCACGGCGGCGGCTTCTATCGCGTCGAGAAGTACCGCGTCGCGCCTCCGCGATTGCCGGAGCCTTTGCACTGGTTCAAATGGGAGGCGTACTGGACGTGGATCTCAGGGTTCACGCTCTTCGTCGTCCTCTACTACTTCCAGGCGCATGCGACGCTGATCGACCCGACGGTCGCGAACCTCTCGACGCTGCAGGCCGTCGGCGCGAGCGTCGGGCTGCTGATCGCCGCCTGGCTCGTGTACGACGCGCTCTGCCGAACCGTCGGCCGCCGCAGCGAAGCGGGGCTCGCTGCGTGCATCGCCGGGCTCGTCGTCGGCACCGCGTACGGCGTGACGCATCTCTTCGCCGCGCGCGCGGCGTATCTCCAGGTCGGGGCGATGCTCGGGACGATCATGGCGGCGAACGTCTTCTTCGTCATCATCCCCGCGCACCGGGAGCTGATCCGCGCGAAGAGGGCGGGGCGCGACCCCGATCCGGCGGCGAACCGGCGTGGCAAGCAGCGCTCGGTGCACAACAACTACTTCACGCTGCCCGTCCTCTTCACGATGCTCGCCGGCCACTTCCCGTTCACGTACGGGCACGCGCACAGCTGGGCGATCCTCGTCTGCCTGATGGCGATCGGCGCGCTCGTCCGCGTCTACTTCAACAACCGGCACGCGGGCCGCACGCTCTGGTGGATCCCGCTCGCGGCAGCCGCCGGCATCGCCGGGATCGCGGTCTGGCTCCGGCCCGCGTCCGTGCCCGCCTCGACCGCGACGGTTGCGTTCTCCCAGATCCAGTCGATCGTCCAGCAGCGGTGCGCCTACTGTCATTCGCTCCACCCGCAGAGCACGCAGTACACGGCGGCGCCGCAGGGAATCCGCTTCGACACGCCGCAGGAGATCGCCTCTCAGGCCGCGCTGATCGAGACGGTCGCGGTGCAGTCGAAGCTCATGCCGCTGAACAACAAGACGAACATGACGGACGCAGAGCGACGGTTGCTCGGCACGTGGATCGCGCAGGGTGCGAAGATCAAGTGATGCTGCACATCTCCGCAGGCGGGTTCGAGTTCGTCGCGCGGCTCGAGGAGGACGCGCCGGACACGGTCGCGGCGTTCCGCAAGACCCTCCCCTACGAGTCGAAGATCATCCACGTGCGCTGGAGCGGCGAGGGCTGCTGGATCCCGATGGGCGATCTCGACCTCGGCGTCGGGCCCGAGAACGCCACGCGCTATCCGAGCCCGGGCGAGATCATCTTCTTCCCCGGCGGCATCAGCGAGACGGAGCTTCTCATCGCGTACGGCTACGTCGCGTTCGCCAGCAAGGCGGGCGCGCTGGCGGGAAACCATTTCGCCACCATCGTCGAGGGCAACGAGAACCTCCGTCCGCTCGGCGTCAAGTGCCTCTGGGAAGGCGCACAGGAGATCTCATTCCGCGAGACGTGAGAGCGTCGCGGCGAGCACCTCGACCGCAAGCTCGATGTCCTCTGGATCGCTGTGCTCGTCCGGCGAATGGCTGACGCCGCCGGCTCCGCTGCGCACGAAGAGCATCCCGCAACGGACGCCCGCGGCCGCCAGCACGCCCGCGTCGTGACCCGCACCCGATACGAGCTCCGGCGCCGGAAGCCCGCGCCGCTCGAGCTCGTCGCGTAGCACCGCACGCACTTCTTCGTCCATCGCGACCGGCTCGGTCACCAGCTGTGGGTCGAAGCCGATCGCCGCGACGAGCGCGTCGAGCCGCTCGCGGTCCGGTGCGCGCGCGTCGACGCTGACGACGGCGCGGTCGGGAATGACGTTCGCCGCCCCCGGGAGCACGGCGAGCGCGCCGACGGTCGCCACCGTGCCGGGGATGGAGAGCGCCGCGTCGCGCGCGCGGAGCACGAGCTCGGCGGCGTCGACGAGCGCGTCGCTGCGTCCGTCCATCGGCGTCGTGCCCGCGTGCCCGGCTGCGCCTTCGATGACGACCTCGCCGCGGGCGAGGCCGACGATCGCGGAGACGACCCCGAGCGGTTCCTCGCGGCGCAGCAGCACCGGCCCCTGCTCGATGTGGACCTCGAGATAGATCTCCGGCTTGCGCGCGAGGCCCAGGCTCCCGCCGAAGCCGCGCTCCTCGTCCCGGAACGCGACGACGCCGACCGGCGCGTCGATTCGCTCGGCCGCCTCGATGCCCGCGAGCACGCCGAGCACGCCGTCGTAGCGGCCGCCGTTCGGCACCGAGTCGAGGTGCGAGCCGGTCCAGACGCGCGCGTCGCCGCGCGTGCCGATGAGATTTCCTGCGGCGTCCACCTCCACGGCGAGCCCGGCCTCGCGCATCCAGCCGGCCGCGAGCTCGTGCGCACGGTCTTCCTCCGACGAGTAGCCGATGCGATCGCCGATCGCGTAGACGGTCTCGATCCGTTCGAGCAGGCGCACGAACGTTCTCTACACGAAAAGGGCCCCCGAGAGCGCGCGAGCATCCTCGGGGGCATCAGGCGTCCGGACCGGTGCAACCGTGTCGCGAACGTCCGTTGGCCGGGAGACTAGCGCTTCCGGGCGCGAAATGCGGTGGCCGGATCGGCGGCGAAATCCTCGAAATCCGAGAAGTTCCGGCGGGCGAGCTGATGCCGGAGACGCTCGGCGCCGACGTAGATCGGCGTCTCCGCCCCGCGGGAGAACGAGAAGGCGATCGTCCCACCCGGCGCGGTCACGCGGGCGAGCTCGTCGAAGAACGGCACGGCGTTCATGAGCACGACGAGGTCGAAGGATTCGTCGGCGAACGGGAGCCGGGAGGCGTCCGCGACCTCGAAGCGGACGCGCCCACCCTTGCGCTCCGCCTCGGCGAGCATCGCCGGCGAGAGGTCGACGCCGACGACCTGCGCGGACGGGAACCAGTCGGCGAGCGCGAGGGCCGCGACTCCCGTGCCGGTGCCGACGTCGAGCACGCGCGCCGGCGGCTCGATGTTCGCAACTGCCAGGCGGAGCGCGCCGAGGTGATGCGGGCCGATGCGCGTCTCCCACGCCGGCGCGATGCGCTCGAAGATGCCGCGCATCCGCCCGCGCAGGAGCCGCCAGAGCACGGGGCGGCGGACGACGGCGTCCGTGATCCAGCGGGCGATCTTCTTCTCGTCGATCACTGCGCCGTGATAGTCAGGTCGCTGCCCTCGTCGACCCCGAGCAGGTCGGCTGCGCTCCCGCGCGCGACGGCGACCGCGACGTTGCGATAGCTGTCCTCGTACAGGATCAGCTCGCCGACACGGGCGTCGCCGAAGGTGCGTGCTGCGACGGCGAACCAGCGGTTGCCGTCCCGGCCGAGCTCGACGCGCGTGCCGGGAACAACCGTCGCGTCCTCGAGCTGCTCGCGCGTGAGGTTGAGCGAGACGTTTCCGAAGCGGTCGACGGCGAGGACGGTGGCGCGGATCGCGGAGCCGTCGATCTGGGGCGCAGGCACGTCGAGGCGGACGAGCTCGTCGGGGTCGATCGGCGGCCCGAGCTCGGAGATCGCAACGCCGGCGGCGAGATGCGCCGCCGCGGGCGAGAAGAGGTCGCGGCCGTGGAACGTCCGCGAGACGCGCTCGAGCGCATAGGCCTGGTTCGCCAGCTCGTGCGCGAGCGCGACCCCGCCGTAGCGGTCGACCGCGGGCAGCAGCAGCCCGTTGTCGGGGCCGACGTACAGACGGCCCTCCCCGTCCTGGAGCACGAGCGGCCGCCGCGAGCCGCCCACGCCCGGGTCGACGACGGCGAGGTGCACGCCGGCCGGCATGTAGGCGAGCGTGTTCGCGAGCACGAGCGCCCCCTGCAGGATGCGCCCCGGACGGATGCCGTGCGTGATGTCGATGATCTGGGCGTCGGGCGCGATCCGCTTCATGACGCCGTGGCACGTGCCGACGAAGTCGTCCTGGAGCCCGAAGTCGGTCAGGAAGGTTATGAACATCAGATGGAACGTAATGCTTCGACGAGACCGTCGAGGTCGTGGTCTTCGGCGACGGCGACGACCTCGAAGCCGCAGGCCTGCGCCTCCGCCGCGGTCTGGGGGCCGATCGCGACCACAGGCATACGCGCCCCGGTCGCGGCGAGCGAGCGCGCCGCAGAGCTCGAAGTGAGCAGGGCAAGCTCGCCTTCGGGAGCCGCCGGACTGAGCTCGACGGTGCGATAGAGCGCGAGGAAGTCGGCGTCGAGCACGTCGCGCCGCGCACCCTCGGCGGCGGCGAGCAGCCGACGCCCGGGCGGCAGCTCGTCGCGGAGGCCCTCCTGCGTGTGCGTCGATGCGACGAGGTCGGCGTGCAGCCCCTGCTCCCGCAGCGCGTCGGCCGTGGCGGGACCGATGGCGGCGATCCGGTTCGCCGACACGCCGCGGCGTCCGAGCTCGCGGGCGCCGTTCGGGCTCGTGACGATGAGCCAGTCGTAGGCGGACGCATCCACCCGCCCGTCGCCGAGCGGCTCGGTTCGTATGAGCTCGCAGACGACGACCTCGTGCCCGAGCGCCTCGAGCCGGGAGACGAGATCGCTACGTGTGACGACGATTCGCATCCGCCAGCTCGGCGCCGAGCGCCGCCGGATCCTCGCCCGTCAGCCGCTCGATCCACGAGCCGTCCTCGGCGGCGACGAGCCCGGTCAGGGTCGTCCCGTCGTGGTACGCCGCCACCGGCGACAGGCAGCCGCCGCCGACCGCGGCGATGACCGCGCGCTCGGCCTCGACCCGCATGCGCGTCACCTCGTGATCCGCGGCGGCGACGAGATGCGACTCCCCCTCGCGCACCTGGAGCGCGAGCGCGCCTTGGCCCGCCTCCGGCAGAAGCTCCTCCGGATCGAACCGGTGGCCGATCTCACGCGTGAGCCCGAGCCGGTCGAGACCGCAGGCGGCGAGAACGACCGCGTCGAGCCCGCGCTCGCCGCGCTTGCGCAGGCGCGTGTCGATGTTCCCGCGCAGTGGCTCGATCGACAGGGACGGCTCCAACGCGAGCAGCTGCGCCGTGCGACGGGCAGAGGCCGTGCCGACGCGCATGCCGGGCCGGATTGCATCGGCGCCGCACAGTGCGTCGCGCGGGTCCTCGCGCGCAAGGTACGCGCCGACGCAGAGGCCTTCTGTGTCGGTCGACGTCATGTCCTTGGCCGAGTGCACGGCGATGTCGATGCGGTGGTCGAGGAGCGCCTCCTCGAGCTCCTTCACGAACACCCCGCGCGAGCCGATCTCCCCGAACGGCTTCGTGCGGTCGAGATCGCCGGCGGTGGTGATCGGAACGAGCGCGATCTCGATCCCGGGCGCACGGAGCCGCGCGGAGGCGAGCTCGGCCTGGGTCAGCGCGAGCCTACTGCCGCGGCTGCCGACGCGGATCAGCACAGCGAACTCGCGGCCGAACGGCCTGTCCGCAGAGTGACGCGCCTCGCGGCCGCACCCGCACGAACGCGGTCGGCACCTGTAGGGGCAGCGGCCGCCCGGTCAGCTGCAGCGGAAGGGGCTTCAGCGCTCGTCCTCGCCGAGACCGAATAGATGCCGCACGGCGTCAGCATAGATCACCCCATCGGCTGCCGCGGCTGCCTGTTTCAGGCGCACCGTCGGGAGGTGCAGGAGCTTGTTCACGATCTGCGCCGTGACCGACTCGACCGCCCGCCGCTGGCTCTCGTCCAGCCGGCCGAGGACGCCCTCCGCCTTCGCGAGCTCCTGCTCGCGGATCTCCTCGGCGCGCGCGCGGAGCGACGCGATCGCCGGGACGATCTCGAGCGACGCCTGCCACTCGTGGAACTTGTCCGCCTCTGCGGCGACGATGGCCTCCGCCCGCTCCGCCTCACTGCGCCGGCCGGCGAGCGTCTCGGCGACGATCGCCTGGAGGTCGTCGATGTCGTACAGGTAGCACCCGTCCAGCTCGTGGATCGCCGGGTCAAGGTCGCGCGGGACGGCGAGGTCGATGAGCAGCAGCTGCCGCCCGCGGCGCACGCGCTCGACCGTCTCCGCGTCCAGGACGTACCCGGACGCATTCGTGGACGAGACGACGACGTCGGCGCGCCCGAGCTCCTCCTCGAGCTGCACGCGCTCGGTCTTGCTGTTCGCGACGAACGCGATGCGCGCGCCGCGCGTGCGCAGGTTGCGCGCCGCCTGCTCGCTAACCTTGCCCGCGCCGACGAGCAGCACGTCGCAGCCGTCGAGCTTCCCGAACACCTGCTCCGCGAGCGCCGCCGCGGCCGAAGAGACGGACGCCGGGCTCTCCCCGATGGCGGTCTGCGCGCGCACCTTGCGGCCGGCGTGCAGCGCATGCCGGAACACCCGGTCGAGCAACGGGCCCGCAGTGCCGGCGTCGTGCGCCGTGCGCACCTGTCCCAGGATCTCGCCCTCGCCCGGGACGAGCGAGTCGAGCCCGGCCGCGACGCGGAACAGATGGAGCGCGGCAGCGTGGTCGCGCAGGCGGTAGAGCGCGGGCTCGAGCTCGGAGAGGATCTCGACCGCCCTGCGTTCGGCATCCTCGGCATCCTCGACCTCGACGTACAGCTCGGTGCGGTTGCACGTCGACAGGCACACCGCACGGCCGAGCCGCTCGGCGAGCGCGTGCGCCTGCTCGCGATCGAACGCGACGCGCTCGCGCAGCTCGACGGGAGCGTGGTGGTGCGAGGTGCCGACGAGAACGAGGTGCATCAGCCGAAGTGGGTGGATGGGAGGGCTAGACGGACGACGATCACGAGCACGAAGCCGGCGAGCGCGAGATAGGCCGCGCGCCGTCCCGACCAGCCCGCCGCGCGCACGCCCACGTACGCGGCCCAGACGACCCACGTGACGAGCGTGGCGACGACGAGCGCGTCGATCCGGTCGCCGCGGCTCACGAGGCGGCCGATGCCGACCCCGATGCCGAGCGTCAGCGCGGGGAGGGAGACGGCCACCGTCCGGCCGGCGAGCCGGTCGAGCACGGCGAGCGACGGGGCCGGGCGGCGCAGGATGGTGGCCTCGCGCCGCTTCAACCTCCGCTCCTGCCAGAGGTAGAGGCCGGAGAGCGCTGCGGCGAGCGTGAACCCCGCGAACGCGGCCAGCACGAGGCCGACGTGGAGGACGAGGAAGAGGTTCGAGTAGTGGCTGCGGCTCCCGACGCCGGTTCCGCCGCCCGCGCGCGCGACGACGAGCAGCGCGGCGGCGAGCGGCATGACCACGAGGCCGAGCAGCCGGTAGGGGCGCCGGCAGCCCCAGATCAGGTAGGCGCCCACGACGAACCAGACGAAGAGGTTGAGCGACGCGGCCCACGTCCCCCATGGAAAGCCGTCGTCGCGGGACGCCTGGACACCGAGCAGGGCGGTCTGCACGAGCCACCCGAGGCGCACGCCCCAGGTCGCCGCGCGCCCCGCCGCCCCCGGGCGGCGGACGTCGCCGAAGTAGCCGACCGCCGCCTCGCCGTACAGGAGCAGCGCGGGCCAGAAGAGCAGCTCAGCCAACGGAGATCGTCTCGCGCTCGTCCTCGGCCGGCTTCGGCTCGCGACGCTCGAGCGCCTGCACCTCGCGCTCGAGCCGGTTGAGCTTCAGCGCAATGAGCACGACGTAGACGAGCACGACGGCGAAGATGACGCAGTACGCGGCGGTGACGTACTTCTCGGCGGTCGTCATGCGAGCCTCAGCTCGCGCAGGCGCGCGTCGATCGACTTCCCGGCGAGCTCCACGCGGTAGAGCGTGTAGGCGAGCAAGAGCACCGCCGGCTGCGTGAGGCAGTACGTCACGAGCATCCAACCACCGATGTTCGCGCCGTGCCGCGTGAAGATCACCGGGTGGAGGAACGTCTTCGCCAAGCGAATCGCGAGGAAGCTGACCGGAACCAGGACGACGCCGAACAAGGCGTACACCGCGGAGAAGTTCGCGCGCTGCGGACCGGGATCGACCGAGAAGCGCAACATGAAATACGCGGCGTAGAAGAGGAACAGCACGAGGAAGAGCACGAGCTCGTCCTCGCTCCAGACCCACCAGTGGCCCCACGTGTACTTGGCCCAGATCGATCCGGTGATCAGCACGAGCACGCCGAAGATCACGCCCTGGTGGACGGCGACATAGCTCTCGAGGTCTGCGCGCGGGTCGCGCTTCCAGAGGTGGCGCAGCGCCTTCCAGGCGCCGGCGCCGAAGCAGGCGTACGCGGTGAAGGCGATCGAGACGTGGAAGTAGAAGATGCGCTGCGAGAACCCGAGCACGGCGTCGTTCGGCGCGACGAAGAAGACGAACGCGAGCGCGACCATCACGAGCGCCAGCGTCGCCGCCGCCAGCGCGGGCAGCGGGATGCGGTAGTGCCTGGACACCGTTTCCATTATTCCGTCACCACGTATTCGAAGGACGCCCAGCAGAGGACGCCGAAGAGCGCGTCGTAGAGGGCGAGAAACGCAAGGTAGCGGCCCGGCGATCCGGCGACGGTCGCACCGACGCCGCCGACGACGATCGGGATGGCGAGCGGCAGGAACAGGAGCGGCAGGAGGAGGTCGCGCGCCCGGGTGACCACGGCCATCGCCCCGAGGAACGTCCCCACGGCGCAGATGCCGAGATCGGCCAGCACGACGCCGGCCACCGTCGCGCCGCCGATGCCGTGGAAGAAGAGCGCGAACACCGGGAGGGCGACGAGCTCCGCGGCGCCGAGGAACGCGAGCGTGGCGATGCTCTTCGCGAGCCAGATGGCGCTGCGGTCGCACGGCGCGAGCACGAGCCCGTCGAGAACACGCTGCTCGCGCTCGGGCACGAACGCGCGGCCGAGCCCGAGGAGCGCCGTGAAGAGGATCGCGACCCAGAGGAGCCCGCTCGCAGCCAGCTGCGACGAGTGCGCCGGGAGGGCGAAGTGGAAGACGACGAAAGTGGCGACGACGAACAGCAGCATCGCCGGCAGCGTGTCGCGCGCGCGCAGCTCGAGCAGGAGATCCTTGCGCGCGAGCGCGCCGACGTCGGCCGCGTACGTCATGCGAGTGCGAGATGCTGCGTCGCGAGCGGCGCAACACGGTCCGGATCGTGGGTGGAGACGAGCACCGTCTGTGCGCCGCGGAGCTCGGCCAGCTGCGCGTCGAGGAGCTCGGCGCCGGCCGCGTCGAGCGCGGTGTACGGCTCGTCGAGCACGAGCAGCTCCGGCCCGTGCAGCAGGACGCGGCAGAGCGCGAGCCGTTGCGTCATCCCGCGCGAGTACGAGACGACGCGATCGTGGCGCACCTCCCACAAGCCGAACCGCTCGAGGAGCATGCCGATCCGCTCCCGCCGCTCCGGCACGTGGTAGAGGCGGCCGTACAGATCGAGGTTCTCCAGCGCGGACAGCTCCCGGTACACGAGCGGCTCGTGCGCGAGGTAGCCCACGGAGGCGCGCGGGGCGTCTACCTCGAGCTCCCCCTCGGTCGGAAGAGCCAGCCCGGCACAGAGGCGGAGCAGCGTCGTCTTGCCGGAGCCGTTCGGCCCTGTGACGACGGCGAATGCGCCGCCGGCGACGTCGAGGTCGACGCCGCGCAAGGCGCGCTTCTCGCCGAAGCGCTTGCCGACCTTTCGTGCCCTGATCACCGCCGTTAGTGTAGGCGCGTGGATCTCCGCGAAGCACAGCGGCCACTGAAGGAGCGCTACCGCGCGCAGCCTGACGAGGCACGCATCACGCTCAGTGCGCGCGGCAGCGAGACGGCCGGCGCGGCCGCCTGCTCGGTCGACATCGGCCGCGCGGCCTATGCGGCGCAGGCGCACGCAGGCGTCGGCGGCGAAGGAACGGCACCGTGCTCCGGCGACCTCCTGCTCGGCGCGCTCGCCGCGTGCGCGCAGGTGACGTGCCAGATGGTCGCTGCCTCCTCCGGCATCGCCACGACGAAGATCGAGGTCACCGCGACCGGCGAGCTCGACTTGCGCGGCACGCTCGGGATCGACCGCGAGGTGCCGGTCGGCTTCGACCGTGTCGCACTTCGCTTCGACATCGAGGGCGCGGGCGACCGGCGCGACGAGCTGATCGAGAAGACGCTGCGCTACTGCGTCGTGCTGCAGACGCTGCAGCATCCGCCGCAGATCGACGTCGTCAGCTGACGCTGTCGGCGATCACGAACGCGGCGAACGCGACGCTGATGACGCCGTTCATCGTGAAGAAGGCGGCGTCGAGCCGGCGCAGGTCGCCGGGACGGACGAGCGCGTGCTCGTACGCGAGCAGCGCGGCGACCGCCGCGACGCCGATCCAGTAGAGCGCGCCGACGGAGAGACCTAGGCCCGCCGCGACGAGACACGCGATCGTCGCCACGTGCGAGAGCCGCGCGCCGGCGAATGCGCCGCGCACTCCGAACCGCGTCGCGATCGAATGCAGGCGCTGCGCGCGGTCGACGTCCACGTCGAAGAGCGCGTAGAAGCAGTCGAACCCCGCGACCCAGAGCGCGACCGCGGCACCGAGCATCCACGCCTGCCAGGGGAGATGGTTCGTGATCGCGACCCAGGCTCCCACGGGCGCGAGGCCGTCCACCGCGCCGAGCCAGAAATGGCACAGCCACGTGACCCGCTTGAGGTACGGGTAGACGGCGAAGCCGGCGACCGGGATCGGCCACAGGTAGTGGGTCTTCGGCGCGAGCTGCCACACCGCGACGAGGAACAGCGCGAGCGATGCCGCGCAGAAGAGCACGACCTGCGCCACCGAGAGGGCGCCGCTCGGAATCTCGCGGCCCGCGGTGCGCGGATTGCGCGCATCGATGCCCGCGTCGATCAACCGGTTGAGCGCCATCGCGAGCGATCGCGCACCGACCATCGCGAGCGTGATCCACAGCAGATCGTATGCGGGCGGCGTTCCGCCGACTGCGAGAAACGCGCCGACGTACGCGAACGGAAGCGCGAAGATCGTGTGCTCGATCTTCACCAGGCGCGCGAAGCGCGCGGGCAGCGGCGCCACGGCGGTCACGTCTGGCGGTGTGCCGTAGCCTGGTCGCCGAGCAGGCGGAGCGCGTGGTCGAGCGCGGGCTGCAGCACGGCGAAGCCGTCGCGGCAACCGCCCGGCGAGCCCGGAAGGTTGACGACGAGCGACCGCCCGACGACGCCGGCGATGCCTCGCGAGAGCAGCCCGTGCGGCGTTTTCGCCCGCGAGTCGGCGCGCAGCGCCTCCGCGATCCCGGGCGCCTCCCGTTCGATCACGTCGCGCGTCGCTTCCGGCGTGACGTCGCGCGGAGCGAGGCCGGTGCCGCCCGTCGTCAGCACGAGGGCGGCCGATCGGGCGAGCGTGCGCAGCGCCACGCCGATCTCCGCGCGCTCGTCCGCGACGACGCGACGCTCGACGTCGTACCCCTCGCCGCGCAGCAGCTCCTCGAGCACTGCGCCGCTCGCATCCTCCGCCTCCCCGCGCGACACGCGATCGGAGACGGTGAGCACGGCGGCGTTCAGACCTCCTCCTTCGTCTTCTCGACGAGGCGCACGTCGGTGACGACCATCTGCTTGTCGATCGCCTTCGCCATGTCGTAGACGGTGAGCGCGGCGACCGTCGCCGCGGTGAGCGCCTCCATCTCGACGCCGGTCTGGGCGGTCGTCTCCGCCGACGCGACGATCTCGACCCGGGCTGAACTGACCTCGAGCGTCACCTCGATGTGTGAGAGCGGAAGCGGGTGGCAGAGCGGGATGAGGTCGCTCGTCCGCTTCGCGGCCATGATCCCGGCCAGCTGAGCCGTGGTCAGCGCGTCGCCCTTCGGCAGCTCGCGCAGGCGCTGCGCGGTCGCCGGCGCCATGCGCACCTCGGCGCGCGCCACCGCCCGGCGGCGCGAGACGGGCTTGCCGCCCACGTCCACCATCCGGACGTCGCCGCTCTCGTCCACGTGCGAAAGCTCGTTCATCGCAAAGATCGTACGCGGTCGAGGTCGGCGAGCTGCGCGGCGCCCCACTCGGCGACGTCGTGCTCGCGCACGTGCGCGCGAATCGCGTCGACCCGCCGGCGGCGCTCCGCAACGCTCATCGTCAGCGCCTCGTGGATCGCGTCGGCCTGCGCGGAGACGTCGAACGGATTCACGCTCACCGCCCAGTCGCCGAGCTCTTCGTGCGCGCCTGCGTTCTCGGAGAGGACCAGGACGCCGTCGCGCTCGTTGACGTACGGCCCCTCCTTCGCCACGAGGTTGAGGCCGTCGAAGACGGCGTTCACGAGCAGGACGTCGAACTGCTTGTACGCGGCGACCGACCGTGCGAAGTCGTCGGCGATGCGCAGCTCGACCGCGTCTCCGAGCATGCGCGCCTCGCGCTCGATGGCAGCGCCGTAGTCGGCGTACTCGGGAATGTCCTGACGCGATGGATCGAGAAGCGCGAGCATCCGGGCGCGGCCGCGCAGCTCCGGATGCCGCTCGAGCATGAGGCCGAAGGCGCGGAATCCACGCACGATGTTCTTCGACGGATCGGTGCGGTCGACGCGCAGCACGAGCAGCTCCGGCCGCGAAGCCTCGATCTCCCGTTCGCGCTCGAGGACGCCCGCGTCGGTCGCGAGCGCGTCGAACTCGGCGGGATCGATCCCGATCGGATGCGCGGTGACGAGCGTCCGCCGTCCGGCGTGCTCGACGACGTCCCCGTCGACAGTTGCGCCGAGCACGTCGACGCAGCTGCGCAGGAAGTTGCGCCGCCAGCGATCCGTGTGGAATCCGACGACGTCGTTCGCGAGCAGGCCTGCGAACACGTCGCGCCGGATCGACGGCGGAAGCACCGTCCACGCGTCCGACTCCGGCCACGGGACGTGCATGAAGTGCGACATGACCGCGTCGGGGCGCTCGCGCCGCACGATCGCCGGCGCGAGATACAGGTGGTAGTCCTGGAAGAAGACGGACGCATGAGGACCGCGGTCGAGCTCGTCGATGGCGGCGCGCGCCATCTTCGCGTTGATGGAGGCGTAGCTCGTCCACGCGTCGTGGTCGAAGTCCGGAGTGAACGCGAGGTTCCAGAGCCTGTGCTGCACGAACCACAGCGTCGGGTTCGCGATGACGTTGTAGAAGCGCGCGTACTCGTCGGCGTCCTGTGCGAGCAGGATCGTGCCGCGCTGCTCCTCGCCCGCCACCACGCGGTCCTCGTCCGTCATCGCGTTCGCGATCCACGCCACGTCGTGCTGCTCGACGAGCCCGCGCAGGGAGGTGGCCAGCCCTCCGCCGCCGCGACTGACGGTTCGCTCTCCGCGCTCGTCCCGCCCGTATGACACGGGGCCGCGATTCGAGACGACGATGAGCTTGCGGCGACTCAGGTGAGCTTCTTGACGAAGCGCAGCCGCGATCCGCGCACGCCGGGCCGCGACTCGATCTCGATCTCGTCGGCGATGGTGCGGATGATGGCGATGCCGAGCCCACCCTCGGAGAGCTCGTCGCCGTCGAACGACGGTGCTTCGTCGGGATCGAAGCCGGCGCCGTCGTCGACGACGTCCACGCAGATGCTGTCGGGCCGCAGCTCGTAGCGGATGTCGACCTGACCCTCGCCGGGCTTCCCGTAGGCGTGGCGCACCGAATTCGACACCGCTTCGGTGAGCGCGAGCTTGAGGTCGGCGATCGTGTCCGAGTCGAGCGCGCGCGCCTGCGCAAGGCCCGTGAGCGCAAGCCGGCCGAGCGCGATGTACTCCGGCTTCGCCGGAATGCGTAGACGCACCGCCCTGACGCCCTCGGCGCTCTCGACTCCGGCCATGTCTTGGACGAGCTCCATCCGGCTGCCTGCGTCCGTTTTCCCCAGATTCGAACGGCTAAACCCGCCGATTTCTACACCATCGAGCGCGCGCGGGCTTGTCCCAGGCTTCCTTCCCGCAATAAAGCCCCTCCTAACCCACGGCGCCTTCGTGGCGATTGCCACGAAGTTCGGTGCGATTTCCCGTGGAAACAGCCGGCAGATCGAGCACGAAGACCGTCCGGCCGCCGTCCGGCTCGAGCCGGAGCTCACCGCCCATCCGCTCGGCCAGCTCGCGCGCGATCGCCAGGCCGAGACCGCTGCCCGAGGCACGCGACCCGTCGAGACGGGTGAAGCGCGCGAACACCTGGTCGCGGTGCTCGGCGGGTATGCCCGGGCCGTCGTCCTCGACCCGCAGCGTGGAGCCCCCCGCGACGACGCGCACGTGCGTCCCCGCCGGCGTGTGCAAGAGCGCGTTGTCCACGAGCGCCCGCCCGACCTGGAGGACGCGCTCCCGGTCGCCCAGCACCCACCCGGAAGCGTCCGCGACGACGGCGAGCTCGTGCTCGCGCTGTGCGGCCAGCGCGCCGAGCTCCTCTCCGAGGTCGGCGGCGACGGCGGCGAGGGAGACCGGCTCGAGCTCGATCCGCATGCCGCCGGCGTCGAGCCGGGAGAGGTCGAGCAGGTCGGTTGCGAGCTTGGACAGGCGCGCCATCTGCTCCGCCATCGCGTCCACGAACTCCGCGCGCGTCTGGGCGTCGAGCTCGTCCTCCTGCAGCAGCTCGAGAAAGCCGCCGACGGAGAAGATCGGCGTTCGCAGCTCGTGCGAAGCGTTCGCGATGAAGGCACGGCGGGCGTCGTCGAGCTGTGCGAGCTGGCTGCGCATGCGGTCGAAGGCGTGGGCGAGCTCGCCGACCTCGTCCCGCCCGAGATCGACGACGGGCTCGTCGAAGTTCCCGGCCGCGATGCGATCGGCCGCGCGCTCGAGCCTCCGGATGCGGCGGGCGAAGGCAGACGCGGCGCCCCAGCCGACGAGCACCGCCAGGCCGAGCGCGACGAGGCCCGCCCAGATCAGCCGCGAGCGGACGAGGTCGACGTTCTCCAGGGTCGCCCGGAGCGAGGCCGCATAGAGGATGACGCCGCCGTGCCGATCCGGGATCGCCACCTCGGCGAAGGGCTCGTCGTTCCGCGTCACCACCCCGCGCTGGAGGGCGGACGTCGCCGCGGCACGGAGCGCCACCGGATCCTGTGCGACGTCCCGAGCCGAGCCCGTCCGGCGGGAATCGGCGGCGACGTGCAGTGTGGTGGCGCCCTTGAACAGGACGGCGCGGTTCGCGTCCGCCGTACGCGCCGCGTCCTCGATGAACACCCGGTTCGGGGCGCCCGTCTCCGAGCGCTCGATCTGCCGTGCGGACTGGGCGAGAAGGACGAGTCGGCCGTTCACGAGCCGGTGCTGCAACGTCGGAACGAGCGCGATCCAGACCACCGCCAGGGCCCCTGCGACGACGACTGCGAGCGCGAGGCTCAGCCGGGCTCCGACACGGCGGAACGGGTGCACGATCAGCCCTGCAGCCGGTAGCCGACGCCACGCACGGTCTGGATGAGCTCCGGTTCGTGCGAGTCGACCTCGAGCTTCTCGCGCAGGTGCCGGACATGGACGTCGATCGTCCGCGGCTCCCGGTAGGCGTAGTCGCCCCAGAGCGCCTCGAGCAGCGCCTGGCGGCTGAAGACGCGGCCGGGCCGGGCCGCGAGGGTGCGCAGCAGCTCGAACTCGACGTACGTCAGCTCGACCGGCGTCCCGCGCACGTCGACCGTGCGGCGGGCGAGGTCGAGCACGACGCCGCCGGCCTGGATGACGTCGCGGCCGTCCGCCTGGCCCGCGAGCGCCGCGCGGCGCAGAAGCGCCCGGACGCGGCTCCGGAACTCGCGGATGGAGAAGGGCTTCGTGATGTAGTCGTCCGCGCCCAGCTCCAGGCCGACGACCTTGTCCAGCTCGTCGTCGCGAGCCGTGAGCATGATGATCGGCACCGTGCTCTGGGCGCGCAGGCGGCGGCAGACCTCGAGGCCGTCGAGCTTCGGGAGCATGAGGTCGAGCACCACGAGGTCGACGCGCTCGGTGCCGAAGCGCTGGAGCGCCTCCTCGCCGTCCCGGGCCTGCATGACCCGGAAGCCCTCCCGCTCGAGCGGATAGGTGAGGAGCTTCTGCACCGCGTCCTCGTCATCGACGAGGAGGATGGTCGCGGCGTCTGGCGTCGGCGTTTTCACGTGAAACTCGGAGCCTGCCGGGTCCGCTTCCTACGGGCGTCCTACTATAGAGCGCCGTGGCAGCCGTCCCGCCTGCGCCGCAGTCATTGCGCCGGCCGCGACCCGGCTCGCTCGACCGGCCCGTCAACGGACGCCTGTACCGCGGCACGTGGCTCCTCGTCGGCCTGCCGCTGCTCGTCCTCGCCTTCAGCGTCGCGCGACCCCCGGCGTTGCAGCCGCCGAACCTTCCGCCGGCCTTCGACCGCGGCGATGCCCGAGCGCTCGCCGCCGAGCTCGCGCTCACGTATCCGGGCCGCGTCCCGGGGACGCCCGGGGCCGATGCAGCCGCACGCTGGTTCGCGGGCCAGCTCACGCCGTACGGATACGCCATCCAGTCGGAGCCGTTCTCGGCCACCATCCCGGGCCGGGGCCGCGTGCGGCTCGTCAACCTCGTGGTCGAGAAGCGCGGCCTCTCGCACAAGACGATCGTCGTGCTCGCCCACCGCGACGACTCCGGCGTCGGCCCAGGCGCGAACGACAACGCCTCCGGCACCGCCGCCCTCATCGAGCTCGCCCGCGCCTACGCCCCCACAGGCGGCGCGGCCCAGCTGCGGCTGCCGTACTCGCTGCTCTTCCTGTCCACCGACGGAGGCTCGTACGGCGGCCTCGGAGCGGCGGAGTTCGCCGCGCGCTCGCCCCAGCGCCAGGACGTCATCGCCGTCGTCGACCTCGACGCCGTCGCCGGCCGCGGGCAACCCCGCCTGGAGCTGGCCGGCGACACCGCCCGGTCGCCTGCGTCCGGGCTCGTCGAGACCGTCCGCGCCCAGATCGCCGCCCAGACGGGCTCCGACCCGCTGCGGGCGAGCGCCCTCCGGCAGCTCGTCGATCTCGGCTTCCCATTCAGCATGTACGAGCAGGCGCCGTTCGTCGCCCGCGGCATCCCGGCGGTGACGATCACGACTGCGCCGGACCGGCCGCCGAGCGGCATCGGCGACGGCCCGACCGGGCTGGACGGCGCCAGGCTCGGCCAGGTCGGGCGTGCAACCCAGAACGTCGTCGACGCGCTCGAGCAGGGGATCGCGCTGCCGTCCGGCCCGTCCAGCTACGTCTACCTCGGCAGCCGTGTCGTGCGGGGCTGGGCGATCGAGATCGTCCTCGTCGCCGCTCTCTTGCCGTTCCTCGTCGCTGCCGTCGACCTCTTCGCCCGCTGCCGCCGCCGGCGGATCCGGATCGCCCCGGCGCTGCGCAGCTACCGGAGCCGCGCCGGCTTCTGGGCCTGGTGCGGCGGCCTCTTCGCCCTGTTCGGCGCCGCGGGCGCCTGGTCCGGCGGAGCGCCCCGGCCACCGCTGCTGACAGAAGTCCACTGGCCGGCCACCGCACTCGCCGGCATCGCCATCCTCGTGGCGGTCGGCTGGCTCGTCGCGCGGCACCGTCTCTTCCCGCGCCGGCCGCTCCTCCCCGAGGAGGCGCTCGCCGGGCACACCGGCGCGCTCCTGGCCCTCGCCGTCGTGGCGCTGCTCGTCGTCGCGACGAATCCGTTCGCGCTCGTCTTCCTCCTTCCGTCTCTCCACGCGTGGCTGTGGCTGCCGCAGGTGCGTGGCCGCGCCGTCGCGCTCCGCGCCGCCGTGCTCCTGCTCGGCTTCGCCGGACCGGCGCTCCTCGTGTGGTCGTTCGCAGCGCGCTACGGGCTCGGGCTCGACGCTCCCTGGTACATCGCGTGGCTGTACTCGCTTCGGTATGCGCCGGCGCCGGTATTCGTCATCGGCCTTGCCTGGGCTGCCGCGGCGGCGCAGCTCGTCGCGCTCTCCGCCGGCCGCTACGCGCCGTATCCGAGCGCGGCGGAGCGCCCGCCGCGCGGCCCGATCCGCGAGACGATCAGACAGCTCGTGCTCGCCCGGCGGCGGCACGCATCCGACGCCGCCCGCCGCGCGTTACACGGCTGACGTGAGTCGAGCCGTACGGATCGTGTCGCGGCTCCTGATCGGGGCCGGCGTTCTCCTGCTCGTGTGGGCGATCGTCGTCTGGCGCTGGCAGGATCCGTTTACTGCCTTGTATACACACTGGCAGCAGGAGAAGCTGAGTCATTCCCTCGATCGCGAGTTCGCCGCGTACCGACCCCCGGTGGCTGCGCGCGGGCTCGCGCTGGCGGCGCGACGAGATGCAGTCGCCGGCGAAGCGGCGCGCTTCCGGCGCGACACGCACGCGGGCGAGGCCATCGGCCGCATCGTCATCGGCCGCATCGGGCTGAAGATGGTGCTCGTCGACGGCACGAACGAGTCGTCGCTGCAGAAGGGCCCCGGCCGCGACCTCCGCTCGTACATGCCGGGGCAGAACCGCCTCGTGTACATCGCCGGCCATCGCACGACGTACCTTGCGCCGTTCTCGCACATCAACGACATCCGCGTCGGCGACTACATCCGGCTGGAGATGCCGTACGCGACCTTCACGTACCGCATGACGACACATCGCATCGTTCCGGCCGACGACATGGCGGTGCTGCGCTCGCCACAGCACGAGCTGCTCGAGCTACAGGCGTGCCACCCGCGCTTCTTCGCGACGCACCGCTACATCGTCTACGCGAAGCTCGTGGCGATGAAGCCCGCCGGACCCTCCTAGAGGCGCAGATAGGGCACGCTCGTGCCCGCGTCGAGCGTGCCCTCGCCGCGCGCGACGTGCACGAGCGCGTCGGCCGCCGCGGCGCGCACGATCATGTGCGATTCCTGACCGGCGAGCGGCTCGAGAACGACAGCACCATCGTCGAAGCGCGTGCGCGCGCGCACGAGCTCGTCGCGGCCCGCGTTCCGCCGCAGCGGCGAGGCCAGCCGTCCGCGCTCGAATCTGGGCAGAGGATCGGCAACGCCTTGCAGCGCGCGGATCGCCGGCCTCACGAACAGCTCGCAGCCGACGAGCGACGACACCGGGTTGCCCGGCAGCCCGAACACGAGGGTGCGGCCGCGCACGCCGAAGGCGACAGGCTTGCCCGGCTTGACCGCGACCTGCCAGAAGACCTCTTCCACACCGAGCTCCGCCTCGATGCGACGAACGAGGTCGTGCGGACCGACGGAGACGCCGCCGGAGGTGACGAGCACGTCGGCGGCGAGCCCGCGCTCGAGAGCCGCGCGGTGTGCGGCCTCGTCGTCGGCGACCGCGGGCAGGCGCTCGACCTCGGCGCCGGCGGCGGCGAGCGCCGCCGCGAGCATGAGCGCATTCGCCTCGTACACCTGGCCCGGCTCGAGCGGCGTGCCCGGCGCGACGAGCTCGCTGCCCGTCGCGAGCACTACCACGCGCGGCCTCCGCGCGCAGACGATCTGGGCCACGCCGGCGGCGGCAAGCGCACCGAGCTGCGTCGCAGCCAGGCGTACGCCGGCCGGGACGACCACGTCGCCGGTGCGAACGTCGCCCCCGCGCGGACGCACGTGGGCGCCGACCGCGATCGCATCCGGCACCTCGAGGTCGCCGTCTCGCTCGAGGACGACTTCGATCGGCGCGACGGCGTCCGCCCCGTCGGGAACGACGCCGCCCGTAGAGATGGCCATCGCCTCGCCGGCGCGGAGCTCGCGGGCCGCCGGGCTTCCGGCGGCGATGCGACCGGTGATCGCAAGCGTTCCTGGCACGTCGGCGGAGCGCAGTGCGAAGCCGTCCATGGCCGAGCTCGGGAACGGGGGCAGGTCGACCGCCGCGACCGCCGCCTGTGCGGTCACCCGGCCGGCGGCTGCGTCCAGCCCGACGGGCTCGGCCTCCAGCGCTGCACAACGGCCAAGGATCTGCGCTTGCGCGTCCTCCACGGTGAGTAAAGCCGCCACGATCGGCCCATAACGTAGCGATGGCGAAAACGCTGATCGCCGGCCGCTACCGGCTCGACGAGCTGCTCGGGCGGGGCGGGATGTCCGAAGTCTGGGCCGCGGCCGACCTCGAGCTCGAACGCCGGGTCGCGGTCAAGCTCCTCGCGCCGAACGAGGACAACGCACGTTTCGAGCGCGAGGCGCGCGCCGTCGCCGCGCTCGGACACCCGAACGTGAACCAGGTGTACGACTACGGCGAGTCGGACGGCCGCCCGTTCATAGTGCTCGAGTACCTCGCCGGCGGATCGCTCGAAGAGCTCCTGCGCGCCAACGGCGCGCTCGCCGACGAGGACACGCACCGCATCGCGTCCGACATCGCCGCCGGCCTCGCGCATGCGCACGCGCGCGGCGTCGTCCACCGCGACCTGAAGCCGTCGAACGTGCTCTTCGACGACGAGGGGCGCGCGAAGCTCGCCGACTTCGGAATCGCGCGCATGGTCGCCGGCGACGGGACGTTGACCGAGGCCGGGACCGTGCTCGGCACGGCTGCGTACATCTCCCCGGAGCAGGCTGCCGGCCTCCCGGCGACGACGGCGAGCGACGTCTACTCCTTCGGCGTCCTGCTCTTCCGGATGCTGACGGGGGCGCTGCCGTTCGTGTCGGACGATCCGCTCACGCTCGTCGTCGCGCACCGCGACGAGCCGCCGCCGCTCGTGACCGACATCCGGCCGGACGCACCGCCTGCGCTCGCCGCCGCCGCAGACGCAGCGCTGGCCAAGGATCCGGCCGGCCGGCCGGCAGACGGCGCTGCTCTTCTCGACGCACTCGGCGGCAGCGGCGCGCTCGCGGCCGACACGGACGTCACGCGCGTGCTGCCGGGCGTGCCGCCGCCGCGCCGCCGCTCGCCCTTCGGCCGGGCGCTCGCCGTCGCGCTCCTCGCTCTGGTCGCCCTCGCGGGCGGCGTGCTCGCGTACGAGCTGACGCGTCCCGCCAGCGACCCGCGCGCACCCGCTACAACCCTGTCCTCAACCCATCCGCGCACGAAGCCGGCGCCCACCACGACGAGACAAACGACGACACGTCCGACGACCACCGCTCCCACGACCACCAGCGTCCCGTCGACGACCCGCCCGACCACGACCCATCACGTCACGACGACGCGTCCAGCGACGACGACGCAACCGCCGACGACGACGACTGCGGCTGTCACCACGACGACCTTTACCACGACGACGGCGGCGGCGACGACCACAGACACGACCGCCAACACGACTACTGCCGCGGCGAACTAAGGCGGCGGCGTCTGCGTGGTGTCGGTCGTGTCCGGCAGCGCGGTCGTCGTGTCCGTCGTTGCCGGCGCCACAGTGGTCGCCGGCGTCGAGGTGAAGGTCAGCGTCGTCGCAGTCGCGACCGACTGCGTCTTCGGTTTCGGCTTGGCCGTCGTCGTGGTCGTCGGGGCCGGTGTCGTCCCGTACGACAAGCCGTACTCGTACAGGCCCTTCCACGGCAGCCAGACCGGCTTCGTGGTCGGCTCGGGGAAGGGAACGTCAGCTCGGCTCCCGCCGGCCGTCTCCATGAACAGGTGCCAGATGTCCGCCGGCAACGTCGGGCCGGAGACGGCGATCCCGTGCACGTCGAGCATCGGCACCTCTCCCTGCGGATAGCCGATCCAGACGGTCGCCTCGAGCCTCGGCGTGTAGCCGGAGAACCACGCGTCGGCGTAGTTGTCCGTCGTGCCGGTCTTGCCGGCGTCGGAGCGTCCCGTGACGTGCGCGCCGCGGCCCGTGCCGTACAGCATGTTCTCCATCAGCACCTGCGTGACGGTGCTCGCGACCCAGTCGGCAACGACGCGCTCGCGCTGCGGCTTGCCCCAGCCTGCGCTCGTGTCCGCCTTCCCGTCCGCGAGCACGACCTTCGTGATCGCCATGGGCTTCGAGTAGATGCCGCCCGCTGCGAGGGTCGCGTACGCGCTCGCCTCCTCGAGCGGCGTCACGCTCTCCGCGCCGAGCGCGATGGACGGGTTCGGCGTCAGCACCGAGGTGCGGATCCCGAGCTTGCGCGCCATGTCGACGATGTTCTGCGCCCCGACGTCGAGCGCGAGCCGTGCGTAGACGGTGTTGTCCGACTGGATCGTCGCGTTCACGAGCAGCTCGTCGCCGGCGTAGGTGTGCTCATACGTCTGGACGTTCCACTTCAGCGGCGCGTAGTAGAAGGGCGCGGACAGGTACGTCGTCGTGAACGGGTTCAGCCCCTCCGACACCGCCGTCGTCAGCGCGATCGTCTTGAACGTCGAGCCGGGCTGCCGCGCGCCGCTCGTGACGAAGTTGAACTGGTTGCCGCGCTTGCCGGGCGTCACCGCCGCCATCGCGCGAATCGCGCCGTTGCTCGGGTCGATCGAGACGATCGCAGCCGCCGGATCGGTCGGCCGGTCGAGCACGTGCGTCACCGCAGCCGTCGCCGCGCGCTGCAGGCCGGGCCGGATGGTCGTGTACACTTTCAGCCCGCCTTCGCGGACGGTGTTCGTCCCGTATGCCTGCTGCAACAGGTCTTCCACGTAGCCGAAGAAGTACGGCTCGCGGATCGACGAGTAGCGCGTGCCGGGATGAAGATGGAGATCCCGGTCGGCGCGCGCCGCCAGATACTGCTCGGTGGTGATGTCGTCGTTGACGAGCATCGCGTGCAAGACGTCGTCGCGGCGCGCGAGCGCGTCATCGGGCCGGACGAACGGGTCGTAGATGGACGGCGCCTGCGGCAACCCGGCGAGCAGCGCCGCCTGGTCGAGCGTCAACGCGCGGGCGGGCTCCGAGAAGTACGTCTCCGCCGCCGCCTCGATGCCGTATGCGTGGTTGCCGTAGTAGACCTGGTTGAGGTACGCGGTGAGGATCCGCTGCTTCGACCAGTGCCTGCCGAGCTTGATGGCGAGGCAGGCCTCCGTGAGCTTCCGCTGCAGCGTCTGTGCTCGCGACAGGTAGAGGTTGCGCACGAGCTCCTGCGTGATCGTCGAGCCGCCCTGAACGATCTTCCCAGCGCGAACGTCGGCGACGACGGCGCGCGCGATCCCGATCGGATCGACACCGCCGTGCTCGTAGAAGCGCCGGTCCTCGATCGCGACGGTCGCCTTCGGCATCCACGAGCTGATCTGGCCTCGCGACACCGGCGTCCGGTTGCGCTCGGCGGGGATGACGCCGAGCTCCGAGCCGTTCGCCGCGTAGACGACGGAGTTCTGCCCGACGGCCACCGGCCGGAGCGCACTGAGGTTGCAGCTCGAGCTGAAGGCGGCCTCGCCGCCGAGGGTGGCCGCGACGAGCGCGAACGGCGTGAGGATGAGGGCGACGGCGATCATGCGCTTGCGGGTCCTGTGCTTGCGCAGCTGACTGCGGCGTTTGCGGTGGCTGTAGGCGCTCATGCGAAAACGCCGAGCGCGCGCAGGCGCGAGTGCGCGCGCAGGCGGAGCTCGCTCTCGAGTCGCAGCGCGGCGGCCGCGTCGACCGCTGCGGCGCGAATGGTCACGGTGGCGTTGCCGTCGAGGCCGGTGACCGCGACGGCCGCGTCGCGCTCATCGGACATCTCGTCGCGCAAGGCGCCGACCGCCGCCTCGAGGTCGCACGTGAGCGGCAACTGGACCGTGATCTCCGCAAGCGTCTCCCGGTTGCGGATGGAGGAGTTCAGGATCGTGTCGGATGCGAGCTTGTCGTTCGGCACGACGAGGCGCGAGCCGTCGGTCGTGCGGATGAACGTGTACGTGACGCCGATGTCCTCGACAACCCCGTCCACTCCGCCGTAGCTCACGCGGTCGCCCAGGCGGATAGGCTGCGTGATCGCGATGAGGATGCCGGCGACGAAGTTCGCGAGCGTGCGCTGCGATGCGAACCCGACGATGAGGGCGAGCACCGCGGAGGACGCGAGCAGCCCGCCGGCGACGGCGCGCACCTGCGGGATGACGAGCAGCGCGGAGAAGAAGCCGATGACGAGGATCGCCGTGCTGACGCTGCGCCGCAGCACGCGGTAGCGCGTCATCGCCTCCGGCGGCAGCGTGCGCCGGCTGAGCCACCAGTCGACGACCCGCTCGAGCAGCCAGACGGCGACGAAGACTCCGGCGGCGATGGCGATGCGGTGCCAGAACGGCATACGGCCTTTCTACTTCGACGCCGGCTCGTCCAACTCTTCCACCGGCCGGCGGCCGGCGAACCCGTCCTCGACGCGGTGCCAGTAACGGATCTCGTCCTCGCCGAGCCTCCAGCACAGGAGGACGGTCTCCCCGTGGTGGAGCGCCGGGAAGTCGATGAGGCCCTCGTCCACGTCCTTCACCTCCGCGCCGTGCTCGGCGATGGCGTCGACCGCATGGGCGAGCGAGCGCGCTTCGCGCTCGACGGCTGCGCTCGCGTCGGCGAGCACGGCCGGTGGAATACCGCCGCCGTTTCCGCGGATGCGTCCTTCGAGCTCCTCCTGCTGCGCGAGCGCCGCGATGTGCGCGCGGCGATGCTCGACCATGCGCTCGACGAGCGGACGGACGTGCTCGAGCTCCGCGTTCGCCTCCTCTGGACTGAAGTGCTTCACCGGATACAGCCTAGGATCCGCGCGTGGATCGCGCACGTCTCGCCGCGTGGACGGGCCTCGTCGGCCTCCTGGCGGCGCTCAACTACGCCGCGCGCTTCTCCAGCTCGAGCAGCACGTCGAGCAACGCGCACAACGACGTCTACAGCTACTCGACGTTCGCGGGCGGCCTCGTCGTCTACGCGGTCTGGATGGGTGCGGTGCTCTGGATCGCGGCCGGGCGGCCGGACCTGCTCGCGCTTCGGCTCCCGCGCCCCTCGCTGCCGCGCGCCGCGGGCTTTGCGGTCGCCGCCGTCGCTGCGATCTACATCCTCGAGGCGATCGTCTCGACCATCCCGTTGCCGCAGAGCCCGGGCAAGGAGCAGGGGTTGACGCCGACGCACTGGGAGCCGGCGCACGCCGGCGCGTTCGCGGCGAACGTCGTCCTGTACGCGCTCGTCGCTCCTGTCGTCGAGGAGCTGACCTTCCGCGGAGTGGGGCAGTCGCTGCTCGGGTTCCTCGGGCGCTGGCCGGCGATCGTTCTCGTCGGCGTCAGCTTCGGGCTCGCGCACGGGCTCCTCGAGGCGCTGCTCGTCCTCGTCCCGTTCGGCATCGCGCTCGCCTGGCTGCGCGACCGCACGAAGAGCGTCTACCCGGGGATGGTCGTGCACGGGATCTTCAACGGCGTCGCGCTCGCCGTCGCCGTGCTCACCTAGTCCTCTTCTTCCTCCGGCTCCTCGGTCTCCTCGACCTCTTCCGCGAACTGATCGGGAGTCACCTCGTCGAGGAAGTTGCGGAACTTCGCCACCTCCTCGTCCAGCCGGTCCTGGTCGATCTCCTCGCCCTCGAACTCGATCGCCGACTCCTCGATGACGCGATCGGCGGCGAAGATCGGCGCCTCGGCGCGGATGGCGAGCGCGATCGCATCCGAGGGCCGCGAGTCGATCTCGATCTCGCCGCCGTCCTGCTGCAGCGTGATTTGCGCGTAGAAGGTGTTCTCGCGCAGCTCGGTGACGGTGATGCGGATGATCTGCGCCCCGAGCTGCTCGAGCATGTCGCTCAGGAGGTCGTGCGTCATCGGCCGCGGCGGCGCCTGGCTCTGCAGCTTCATGAGGATCGCCGCCGCCTCGGGATGCCCGATCCAGATCGGGAGGAACTTGTTCCCGTCGGCGGTCTTCAACAGAACGATCGGCTGCTTGCCGACCAAGTCGAAGCTGACGCCGTAGATGAGCATCTCCTGCATCCCCGACCTTGGTCCGAATATAGCTCAGGGCCCGCAGCCGAAACCCGTATCCGTGCAGCACTCGACGCCGTTCAGCCCGCGGTGACCGCTCACTGGCTCGAGGACATCGAGGCGTTCGAGGCCATCTCGCAGGACGCGGAGACGCGGCGGATCTTCCTGCGCATGTCCGCCCTCTCGAAGGGCGGGTCGATCCCGAGCTTCCTCGAGGAGGTCGCCCACGACCGCGGCCTCGACGACGAGACGAAAGGGCAGCTGCTCGAGATCGCGTCCGACCGGACGTTCCTCCTGGCGGTGGAGGAGTACATGCGCCGCACCCAGCGCGTTCACTGACCGCGCTACACTGCGGGCCGCTCGCGGGCGATTAGCTCAGTTGGTTAGAGCGCCGCTCTGATAAGGCGGAGGTCCGTGGTTCGAATCCACGATCGCCCATCCCGCATCTCGAATTGCTGCTTCTCCGTTGTTTTCTGGAGATGCGTGCAATCGGATACAGAACCGGTGCCCCGACCGTCGGCGGCCCCATGGTGCTCGCGGCCTACCTCATCATCGGAGCGTTCGTCGCGGCGACCCATCAGTACTTCATGCACCTGCACGTCGCGCGACAGTACGGCTCCGCGGCGCTCGCGATCCTGCTCTGGCCGCTGCTCTTCCTCGGGATCAACCTCCACATCCACTAGCGGCTAGGTCAGGAGCAGGCCGGCCATGCGCCGGCGCGCGAGCCAGATGCCGAACGCGCCGAGTGCGACGAGGTACGCCGCGTTGAGGAGATTCGTCGGGCCGACCGTGCCGAGCGTCAACGAGCGCACGAGCACGATCGCGTTGTAGAGCGGCGAGAAGCGGACGACCCACTGGATCGCGACCGGGTACACGCTCAGCGGGTAGAACGTCGCGCTGAAGAGGAACATCGGCAGCTGCACGAGCTGCACCATGTCGAAGTCCTGCCAGCTGCGGATGAAGGTCGACGCGCCGATGCCCATGCCGGCGAAGCCGAAGCCGACGACGACCGCGGCCGGCAGCGCGAGCGCTCCCCACCAGGAATGGATGAGCCCGAGCGACGCAGCCGTGACGACGAAGCCGGCCGCGTACAGCAAGCCGCGGAACTGCGCCCACGACGTCTCGCCGAGCGCGACGTCCGTCGGGCCGAGCGGCGTCGCCAGGATGGCGTCGTACACCTTCGCGTAGCGGAGCTTCCAGAAGACGTTCGTCGTCGCGTCGTAGATGGCGCCGTTCATCGCCGACGACGCGAGCAGCGCCGGCGCGATGTAGCTCGCATACGAGACGCCGTTGACACGGCCGACGTAGTGCCCCAGCCCGAAGCCGATCGACGCGAGGTAGAAGAGCGGCTCGAACAGCCCGCTGAAGATGATCAACCACGAGCGGCGGTAGACCATGAGGTTCCGCTCGAAGAGCAGGTGCGCGCGCGTGCCGGCGAAGGTCGTCACAGCACGAGCCTCTTCGTGTAGCTGCGTTCCGCGAGCCACAGACCCACCGCCGCGAACGCGACGAGATAGGCGACGTGCACGAGCGCCATTCCCCACGTCACGGTGCCGAGCGTGAGATGGCGCGCGAGATCGACGCCGTGCCACAAGGGCGTCGCATACGCGAGCTCGCGCAAGCCTTGCGGCAGGCGCGTGACCGGGAAGAACGTTCCCGAGAAGAGAAACAGCGGAACCACGCCGAAGCGGAAGACCGCCGCGAGGTAACTGTCCTTCGGCGCCCACGCCGCATACGCGGACAGCGGCGCGCTGAACGCAACCCCGACGAGGACGGCGACCGGCCACGCGAGCGGCGCGTACGCCGAGTGCAGGGTGCCGAAAGCGGCGAGCGCGATGAGGTAGAGACCGGTCGACGTCGCGATGCGGGACGCGAAGTAGAGCTGGTGACCGACCATGACGTCGCGCACGCGCAGCGGCGCCGCAAGCATGGCGTGGTAGACGCGCGTCCACTTGATCGCGGCCATCACCGGCCACGTGCTCTCGAACGCGGCGATGTTCATCCCGGCCGCGACGAGCATCCCCGGGGCCACGTACGCGACGTACGACACGCCGAGCGGATGCGCGCCGTGATTGACGAGCTTGCCGAGCCCGATACCGAGCGCGGCGAGGTAGAGCACGGGGTTGAGGATGCTCGAGACGATGCTGGCGCGCCACAGGCGCTTGTACGAGGCGACCCAATGCTCGTACGCGAGCAAGGCCCCCGCCATCAGTCCACCAGCGTGCGGCCGGTGAGCCGCAGGAAGACGTCCTCGAGCGTCGAGCGCCGGACGAGCACGCTCTGCGGGTTCAGCCGCTCGTGTGCAACGGGCACGAGCGCGTCGCCGTCATCCGTGTAGAGCAGCACACGGTCCGGCAGCTCTTCGACGCGTGCGACCTGGCCGTCGAACACGCCGTCCAGCGGCGGCGACTCGCCTGCGAATCGAAGCTCGACCACCTCGCGCGTCGACAGTCGCTGGATGAGCTCCACCGGCGATCCCTCCTCGGCGATCGTCCCCTGGTGCATGATCACGAGCCGGTCGCACAGCTGCTCGGCCTCGTCCATGTAGTGCGTCGTGAGCACGAGCGTCACGCCGCGCTGCTTGAGCCGGAAGAGCCGGTCCCACACGACGTGCCGCGCCTGCGGGTCGAGGCCGGTGGTCGGCTCGTCGAGCAGCAGCACGTCCGGGTCGTTCACGAGCGAGCGCGCGATCGTCAGCCGCCGCTTCATCCCTCCCGAGAGCGGCTCGACCGGATCGTTCGCGCGCTCGGACAGCTGCACGAACTCCAGGAGCTCGTCCGTGCGCACGCGCAGCTCTTTGCGGGAGAGCCCGAAGTAGCGGCCGTAGATGACGAGGTTCTCGCGCACGGTGAGCTCGAGATCGAGGGTGTCGAGCTGCGGGACGACGCCGAGCCGGCCGCGGATCGCAGGGCCGTCGCTCGCAGGATCGAGCCCGAGCACGCGCAGCGTGCCGGCGGTGATGGGTGAGACGCAGCCGATCATCCGCATGGTCGAGCTCTTCCCGGCGCCGTTCGGGCCGAGGAAGCCGAACGCTTCGCCCTTGCGGACGTCGAAGTCGATCGCGTCCACCGCGGTGAGAGCGCCGAAGCGCTTCGTCAGACCGCGCGCGTGGATCAACGCTTCAGCTGCGCTCATGCCGCGAGCCTAGCGACGAGCTGCTTCTTTAGATACGCGCCGATGCGCGCTCGAGCGCCTCGGCGATCTCTTCCAGCTCGTGCTCGTCGGCGAACACGAGCTCGACGCGGCCGCTCGACACCTTCGCGTGGAAGCCGGTCAAGCGCTGCAACGCATCGCGCACACGTGCGGCGAGCGCGGGATCGACCGGCGTCGCGCGCACGCGCGGCTTCTGCTTCGCGCCCGCCCACTTCGCACGCTGCTCGGCGACGCGCACCGAGAGGCCCTTCTGCACGATCTCGCGCGCGAGCCGGCGCCGGCCCTCGTGATCGGGAACGGCGAGCACGGCGCGCGCGTGCCCCTCCGTCAGCTGGCCGCGCTCCACCATGCCGAGCACGTCGTCGGGGAGGTCGAGCAGGCGGATCCGGTTCGACACCGACGGCTTCGACCGGCCCACGCGCTCGGCCACCTCGCCGAGCGAGAGCGAGAACTCGTCGATGAGCACGGCGTACGCGCGCGCCTCCTCCACCGGCGTCAGCTGCTCGCGTGCGACGTTCTCGACGAGACCGAGCAGGAGTGTGTCGCGGTCGTCGGTCTCGCGCACGACTGCGGGCACGGTCTGGTGTCCGGCCTCGCGCGCCGCGCGCCAGCGGCGCTCGCCGGCGACGATCTCGTAGCCGCCGGCCGTGCGCGGCCGCACGAGCAGCGGCTGAATGACGCCCTGCGCGCGGATCGACTCGGCGAGGCCCGATCCCGCCTCGCCGTCGAAGCGCTTGCGCGGCTGCCGCGGGTTCGGGTGGATCGCGTCGACCGACAGCTCGATCAGCTCGGGCGAGCCCGGCTCGAGGCCGCCGACGAGAACTTCGAGGCCACGGCCGAGGCCCCTGCGGTTAGCTGCGCTCGACAAGCTCCATCGCCACCTTCCAGTAGGCGTCCGCTCCGGCGGAGCGACGGTCGTAGGCGATCGCCGGCAGCCCGTGGCTCGGCGCCTCCGCGAGGCGCACCGAGCGCGGGACCGACGTCCTGAACACGAGCTCGCCGAAGTGCCGGCGCACCTCCGCCTCGACGTCCTGCGCGAGACGCGTGCGCGAGTCCACCATGGTCATCAGCACGCCGCCGATTCCGAGGCGCGGATTGAGCCGGCGGCGAATGAGGTCGATCGACTGCATCAGCTGCGTGAGGCCCTCGAGCGCGTAGTACTCCGCCTGCACGGGGACGAGCACGCGGTCGGCGGCCGCGAGCGCGTTCACCGTCAGCGGGCCGAGCGCCGGCGGGCAGTCGATGAAGACGAAGTCGTACTGCGACGTGCCCGAGGCGAGCGCCTGCGCGAGGTAGCGCTCCCCGTCGTCGCGCGCGGCCAGCTCGACGACCGCGCCGGCGAGGTCGGGCTTCGACGGGACGAGATCGAGGTTCGCGAAGGCCGTGTGCTTCGCCAGCTCGGCGAGCGGGGCACCGTCGAGCAGGTCGTAGCTCGACGTCCCGTTCGCGCGCATGCCGAGCCCCGAGGTGGCGTTCGCCTGCGGGTCGAGGTCGACCACGAGTGCGCGCTCGCCGGCCTCGGCGAGGCAGGCGGCGAGGTTGATCGCGGTCGTCGTCTTGCCGACGCCGCCCTTCTGGTTCGCGAGCGCGTAGACCCTGGCCACTAGTGCTTCCTCCGGTGATGGTCTCGCGTTCCTGGCGCGCGAAAAGCAAGCGATGCAAGGACGCAGGGAGCGGTCGTAGCGGTGGCTACGGCCGCGACCGAGGACGCAGCAGCGCGCCGCTTTGCAGCCGCCAGGGACGCACTGACTATTGCCGGAGGGAGCACTCATGCATTGTTGCTTCACGGCCGGACAGGGGAAGATGCGACCGACATGCTCAGGCTGGCCCTCCTGCTGAGCGCGACGACGCTTGCCGGGATGACGCCGCAGGCGCTCCTGACGACGCTCCTGAAGACGCCGATTCCCAACGCCGAGCTCCCGAGCGGCTTCTCGCACGCGCGGACCGAGAAGCAGGCCCTGACCGCGAACGCCCGCAAGTACCACGCGGTCGGGCTCGTCGACGTGGCCCTGAAGGGGCCGGACGCCGAGGACGCCTTCGCCTGGATCGTCTTCCCGAACCACGCGGACGCGATCGCCGACCTCGACCACCCGGTGGTCGGGAACGGCGTCCGGGTGGTGAACACCGTCCCGGGGATCAAGGAGAGCCTCGTCCTCACCGGATCGCTGAACGGCAAGAAGGTCACCGACGCAGCGGCAGTCGTCGGCAACGTGCTCGTGCAGGGCGTGGTCGCGTCCTCGAAGGTGCGGGTGCCGACGGCGATCATCCTGCTGCACGCCGCGATGGCGCACCTGAAGAACGTGCGGCGCTAGCCGAGCGGCCTTTTCTTGGGCATGCCGGCGCGGCGGGGGAAGCCGGCCGGGGTAGGAGCGAGCTTGCGGATGACGACGAGACCGTCGCGCTCCTCCGGAACGTCGCCGGAGAGCAAGGAGGAGACGCGCGCGACCACCGACAGGTCGGCGGAGGGGCCGACCCACAGGATGGCGGCGCCGCCCGGCCGGACGAGCGACAGGCAGAGCTCCGCGGCCACCGGCGGCGGCGCCAGCGCCTTCGCGAGCGCGACGCCGTACGTATCCGGCTCCTGCTCTTCTGCGCGGCCCCAGACGACTCGCGCATTCGGCGGCGCCCACCGCTCGAGGAAGTCGCACTTGCGCCGCGAGGCTTCCAGCAGCGTCACCTCCCGGTCGGGCAGCGCAAGCGCGAGCGGGATCCCCGGAGAGCCGCCGCCGGAGCCGACGTCGACGATGGCGCCTCCGAAGCCGCGCACGAGGTCGGCCGCGCGCAGCGCGTCGTCCACGAGCATCGACTGCGCCTCCGCCTCGTCGCGCAGCGCCGTCAGCCCCGGCGTCTCGAGGACGGCGGAAAGCCAGTCAGTCAGATGGGACGACGACGACGTAGCGGTTGGGCTCCGTGCCCTCGGAGCGAGTCTCGACGCCCTCGCGCTCCTTCAGCGCGAGATGCACGACCTTGCGCTCGACCGCCGTCATCGGCTCGAGCTCGGCGGGCTCGCCGCTTGCGCGAACCTGCTCCGCGGTGCGCGCCGCGAGCGACTCGAGCGTCGCGCGCCGGCGCTCGCGGTAGCCGGCCGCGTCGACGACGACCTCCTTGCGCTCGTCGCCGAGACGGTACGAGATCGCGTTGAGGAGGTACTGGATGGCGTCGATCGTCTGCCCGTGCCGGCCGATCAGGAGCCCCGCGTCGGCGGCGGTGCAGGTCGCGACGAGAGACTCGTCGTCCTCGCGCACGTCCACGCGGGCGTCGATACCGATCGCGCCCGTGATGCGCATCAGCAGCGCGCGCACGTCGGACGCGGCGTCGCTCTCGTCGATCGCCGACGCGGCGACCGCGTCCGCGGGAAGCAAGGCGACCACCCGCGCAGGCGCGTACCCGACTCCGAGCAGGCCGCGCTCGCCCTCGGACACGACCTCGAACTGCACCGCAGACTTGTCCAACCCGGGATGGCGCAGCTCGAGCTCGCGCAGCGCCGCCCACTTCGCCTCACCAACCGTCTCACCTGTCGCCTCGACGGTCACGTTGGTCATCGCCTTCTGGCCGTCCCTTTCTTCCTCCGCACCTTGCGCGGCTGGCCGGCCGGACGCGGCGCGCCGCCCGCCTTCGGCTCGTCCGCGGCCGCCGGCTTGGCGCCGTTGCCGCCCTCGCCGTCCTTGGGCGGCGTGCGGGATGTGCGCTTGAACAGATCCGGCGGCGGTGTCTTCGGCATCAGCCGCCGCGTGATCAACCCCTGGCCGACCGTCCACAGGTTCGTCGTCACCCAGTACAGGACGAGGCCGGCGGGGAAGCGCGCGATGACGAACACGAAGACGAGCGGCATGAACATGAAGAGGATCCGCTGCGTCTTGTCCGCGGTTGCGGACATGTACAGCGTGGACGCCATCTGGCTCGCGACGTACACGACGAGCAGCACGTATCCGCCCCAGTGCGACGTCGTGTGATCCGCGATCGAGGGAATGAAGTGCAGGAACGAGAGGCTGCCCGGATGATGCGACGCCGGCTCGCGCGCGAACGCGCGCAGCGAGTAGTACAGCGCGATGAAGACCGGCAGCTGGAACAGCATCGGCAGGCACGACGCCGCCGGGTTGATGTTGTTCTCGCGGTAGAACTTCATCAACTCCTCGTTCTGCTTCGCCTTGTCGCTCTTGTACTTCTTCTGAATCTCCTTCATCTGCGGCGCGAAGCGCTGCAGGTTCTGCATCGAGTGGATCTGCTTCACGGTCAGCGGGACGAGCAGCATCCGCACGATCACCGTGAGCGCGACGATCGACCAGGCCCAGGGCAGGCCGACCGAGCCGTGCAGCCAGTCGAGGACGTGCCGAGCGGTGTGCTCGAGCGGCGTCAGCGGCGAGAAGACGATCAGCGCGTGCGTCATCGGACCGGGTCGAAGCCTCCCCGGCTCCACGGGTTGCAGCGCAGGAGGCGCCAGCCGGCGAGCGCACTCCCGCGCAGGAGCCCTTTCCGGCGGACCGCGTCGATCGCGTACTGCGAGCACGACGGGTGGTACTTGCACGTCGTCGGGAAGAGCGCGCCCCACGTCGCCCGGTAGAGCCAGACGGCGGCGACCCCGACGCGGTACATCAGGCGGCCGCCTTCGTCATCGCGAGCACCTCGTCGATCCGCTCGCCCAGCCATTCGAACCCGTTGGCCGCGGCCGCCTCGGCCACGCCGGGCCGGACGATGAGCACGTAGTCGCGGCCGGCGGGGACCCGCTCGAGCCGCTCGCGCCAGAGCTCGCGCAGCTGCCGCTTGAGCTTGTTGCGCGCGACCGCGTTCCCGACCGACCGGGGCACCGACATGCCGAAGCGCGGCTCGGCCGGCTCCTCGTGGCCGAACCAATAGAGAACGAGGAAGCGCGAGGACACCGACCGGCCCTGACGGTAGACGGCGTCGAAGTCCCGCGAGCGGGACAGACGGTTCGCACGCTTCACAGGGCCGAAGGTTACGCCGAGAGCTTCGCGCGGCCCTTCAGCCGGCGCCGCTTCAGGATCAACCGTCCGGCGCGCGTCGACATCCGCGTACGGAAGCCGTGCCTGCGCTTGCGGCGTCGAACGTTTGGCTGGTAGGTCCGCTTCAAGGTGAGAAAAAGATCGAAAGAGGCAGGTTCGACCGACGGGTCGCCCGCCGCGAGCGGCCAGTATAGACGACGGTCGTCCACCGACTTGTCCACAGGCGCGGGGCGCTCAACGATGCGGAGCCGGTGAGTTTCCCCCACGACTGTCCACAGGTGTGGAGGGATTTTGACGGTTGTGAAAATGCCTGCACAGAGGCGCGTTTTTGCCGCGTTTTTGCACCCTGCTAGGCTCGCCTCCGGTTCACGAGGGAGGAGCTGGCGTCGGGGTGGAGGACCAAATCGAGCTGACTGCAGAGAGCCTGTGGAGCGATGTTTCCGGTCGGCTCAGGAGCGCCCTCAACGACACGACGTACGGAACCTGGTTCGCCCACACCGTCGGCGTCGGGCTGGATGACCGCCGCTTCGTCCTCGGCGTCCCCAACGATTTCACCCGCGACTGGATCGAGGGGCACTTCCTCGAACTGATCGGGGCGGCCATCCGCGACATCACGGGGGTGGCGCGCACGATCGAGCTCCGGGTGATGGACATCTCGGCCGCTCCCGCTGCCCCGGCGGAGCACGCCGACTCCGGCTCGGCTCCGCGCGTGACGCCCGTGGAACGGCTCGTCCCGCACCGGCCCGAGAGCGGCGGCTTCAACGCCAAGTACACCTTCGACTCGTTCGTCATCGGGTCGTCGAACCGATTCGCGCACGCTGCGGCGCTCGCCGTCGCCGAGGCGCCGGCGCAGGCGTACAACCCGCTCTTCATCTACGGAAGCACTGGTCTCGGCAAGACGCACCTCCTGCAGGCGATCGCGCAGTACGTCAGCGAGCACTCGCGCGACATGAGCGTCCGCTACGTCACGAGCGAGACCTTCATGAACGACTTCATCAACTCGCTCCGCGACAAGCGCATCGAGGGCTTCAAGCAGCGCTACCGGACGTACGACTTGCTCCTCATCGACGACGTGCAGTTCTTCGAGCACAAGGAGCGGATCCAGGAGGAGTTCTTCCACACGTTCAACTCCCTGTACGAGGCGGGCTCGCAGATCGTCATGTCGAGCGACCGCCCGCCGCGCGACATCGCGACGCTGGAAGAGCGCCTGCGGAGCCGCTTCGAATGGGGCCTCATCACCGACATCCAGCCGCCCGACCTGGAGACGCGCATCGCCATCCTGCGCAAGAAGGTCAAGACGGACGGCATCCACGTGCCCGAGCCTGAGGTTCTCACCTTCATCGCCGGCCGCGTCTCGACGAACATCCGCGAGCTCGAGGGTGCGCTCACGCGGGTCGTCGCGTTCTCGTCGCTCACCGGCCGCTCGATGTCGGTCGAGCTCTCCCAGGACGTGCTCAAGGACGTCTTCCCGCAGGGTGAGGCGGCGGAGGTCTCGATCAAGCGCATCCAGGATCTCGTCGCCGAGCGCTTCAACATGTCGCTCGAGGAGCTCTGCGGCGACAAGCGCTCGCAGAACATCGTCTACCCGCGGCAGGTCGCCATGTACCTCTCGCGCGAGCTGACGGACTCTTCGCTACCGAAGATCGGCAAGGAATTCGGCGGCCGCGATCACACGACGGTCATCCATGCGACCTCCAAGATCGCGCGCTTGATCCGTGAGGACAGGTCTGTGTACAACCTCGTGCAGGAGTTGACGGCACGCGTGAAACAGGTCCGGTAGCGAAACGTCCTGTGGAACCGCGAGACTTCTCCCCAGGCTCCACACATGGCGAACTGCTCTCAACCATGCGGAATCAGGGCACTATCCCCGACATCCACACTCCCTACTACTCCTACGAGGAATATCTAGATGATTGAAACTGACATCGTGGTGAGCGCGGGACTGAGGATTACGTGCGTCAAGGACGAGCTTGCACAGGCGCTCGGCGTCGTTTCGCGTGCGTTGTCCACTCGCACGTCGGTGCAGATCCTGTCCGGGATCCTGTTGGAAGCTCGCGCCGGCGAGCTGCGCCTGGCGGCGACCGACATGGAGCTGTCGCTGCGCGCGAGCATCGCCGCGCAGATCGAGGGCGACGGGGCGATCGTCCTCCCCGGCAAGACGTTCGTCGACATCGCGCGCCTGCTGCCGGGCGACGAGGTGACGATCGAGCACAAGCCGGCCGAGTCGGTCGTGCACGTCACCGCCGGCACTGCGAGCTACACGCTCAACACGTACAACCCGGAGGACTTTCCGCGGCTGCCCGAGCTGGACGCGGTCTCGACGTTCACCGTGGAGCGCGAGTCGCTGCTGGAGACGATCCAGCGCGTCGCGCGCGCTGCGTCCCGTGACGAGTCGCGCCCGGTCCTGACCGGCGTCCTCGTCCAGTTCGGCGGCGGCAAGCTCACCATGGCGGCGACGGACTCGTACCGGCTCGCGGTGAAGGAGACCTCGTTCAGCGGCACCGTTCCGGATCTCGAGGCGATCGTCCCCGGCCGCGCGCTGCAGGAGCTGGCGCGCGTCGCCGGAACCGGCGACGAGGTCGAGATCGGCGTCCAGGAGAACCAGGTGCTCTTCTCCACCGACGGCGTCTGGCTGACGACGCGGCGCATCGACGGCCAGTTCCCGAACTACCGGCAGCTGCTTCCGGAGTCGTTCGAGCACGAGCTGACGCTGCCGCGGGTGGAGCTGCTCGACGTGATCAAGCGCGCGTCGGTGATGATCCAGCGCGCCACGCCGTTGCAGCTGCGCTTCGCGGAGGGCGAGCTGACCGTGATCGCGCGGACGCACGAGGTGGGCGAGTCGCAGGAGTCCCTGCCGGTCGCCTACACGGGCGAGGTGCTCGAGATCGGGTTCAACGCGGACTTCCTGCGCGACGGCCTCGAGCTGCTCGACAGCGACGACGTACGGGTGAAGCTCATCAGTCCGCTGCGGCCGGCGGTGATCCAGGGCGAGGGCGACGACTTCACGTACCTCGTCATGCCGATCCGGCTGCCCGGTTAGGGCGCGTGCTCGCCTCGAGCGTGGGAGTCCGGCAGAGCAGACGAGCGCGCGGGGAACCCGCGCGCTCTGAAGGTCGGCATCGCAAGCGACGCCTAAGCTGATCGTCGAGGCGGTCTCGCTCCGCAGCTTCCGGTCGTACGAGCGGCTCGAGCTCACGCTCGGGCCGGGCCTCGTCCTCGCGACCGGGCCGAACGGGGCAGGCAAGACGAACCTGCTCGAGGCGCTGCACGTCGCCACGCAGGGGTTCTCGCCGCGCACACGCAACGATCGCCAGCTGATCCGGTTCGGCGACGAGGGCGCGCGCGTCGCGGTGCAGGGCCGTCGCGCGGACGCGCCCATCGGCGTCGAGGTGAAGCTCGAGCCCGGCGCCGCGAAGCACGCGACGCTCAACGGCGCACCGCTCCGCAGCGTCGAGCAGCTGCGCGCGGAGCTGACGACGCTCGTGTTCACACCCGACCGGCTGGGCGTCGTCAAGGGCGCCCCCGCCGCGCGCCGCGCGTATTTCGACCGCGCTCTCGGTCGCCTGAGCCCCGGCCGCGCACAGCTGCCGGCCGACTACGGCGCCGCGGTCGCGCAGCGCAACGCATCGTTGCGGCGGCTGCTCGCCGGGGCGTCCACGCGCGACGCGATCGCGCCCTGGACGCAGCAGGCCGCCGATCTCGGCGCGCAGCTCGTCGCCGCCCGCCGCGAGGTGCTCGAGCTGCTCGGGCCGGCGTTCGCCGAGCACACCGGGGCGTTCGGGCTGCCGGATGCGGAGCTGCGCTACGACGGCGAGCCGCCGACGGTCGAGCTGCTCGAACAGCGTTTGGACCGCGACCTGGAGCGAGGAATCACGGGTGTTGGCCCACATCTCGACGACGTCCTGGTCGCGGCCACAGGCCGCGACCTGCGCAGCTTCGGCTCGCAAGGGGAACAGCGTCTGGCGGTGCTTGCGCTCCTGCTCGCGGAGGCAGACCTCATCGTCGATCGCCGCGGCTTCCCGCCCCTCCTGCTGCTCGACGATGTCCTCTCCGAGCTCGACCCCGAGCGGCGCCGGATTCTCGCCGAGCGCGTCGCCGGACGCGGGCAGACGCTGATCACGGCCACCGACCCGGCGATGCTGCCGGTGGACGCCGACCAACTCGTGGAGGTGCGCGCTGGAACCGCTCGGTGACGAGGTCAAGCGCGAGCTCGGCCGCTTCGGGCCGCAGGGCGCCATCGGCGAGACGGTCGCGGCGTGGCCCGGGGCCGTCGGCGCGGAGATCGCGCGCAGCGCGTGGCCCGCGCGCTTCACGCGCGACGGAACGCTGATCGTCCACACGCGAGACTCGGTCTGGGCCTTCGAATTGACGCAGCGTGCAGGCGAGATTCAAGAGCGCCTGGAAGGAGTGGCGGCGTTGAAGTTCGTGCCGGGGCCGCTACCCGAGGCGGCGGCGGAGGCCACACAGGCGACCCCTCGAGGGTCGCCTCCGACACCTACTCCGGAGCAGTCGGAACAGGCCTCCGAGTGGGCATCCGAGATCGAGGACGAAGACCTGCGCAAAATCGTTACAAAGGCCGTCGAAATGAGCCTCGCACAGCCGCCGAACGACCGCTCGTTCTGATACACTTGCAGCAGCCCGCAAATGTGGGATTTGCAGGGCTTTTTTCATGGCTGAAGACGTCTATACCGCAAAGGACATCACCGTTCTCGAGGGGCTCGAGCCGGTCAGGCTTCGTCCGGGCATGTACATCGGCTCGACGGGCCAGCGAGGCCTCCACCATCTCGTCTACGAAGTGGTCGACAACTCGGTCGACGAGGCCCTCGCGGGCCGCAACGACCGCATCGAGGTAACCCTCCACCCCGACCATTCGGTGACCGTCCGCGACTGGGGGCACGGCATCCCCGTCGACGTCATGCCCGAGCAGAACCTGCCCGCGCTGACGGTCGTCCTGACGAAGCTCCACGCCGGCGGCAAGTTCGGCGGCGACGGGTACAAGGTCTCCGGCGGCCTGCACGGCGTCGGCGTCTCCGTCGTGAACGCCCTGTCCGAGTGGCTCGTCGCCGAGGTGCGCCGTGACGGCAAGACGTATCGCCAGGAGTTCGCGCGCGGCGTCCCGCAGGGCGACATGGAGGTCGTCGGCGACGCAGCGCCGGAGGACACGGGCACGACCGTCTCGTTCATGCCCGACGCGGAGATCTTCGAGGAGATCGACATCGACGCCGGCACCGTGACGCAGCGGCTGCGCGAGACGGCGTTCCTCACGAGGGCGCTGCGCATCAAGCTCACCGACGAACGGGCCGACGGCAAGACGGTCGAGTTCCACTACGAGGGCGGCATCCGCGACTTCGTCGCGTACATCAACGAGCAGAAGGACGCGATCCACAAGCACATCGTCTACTTCGAGGGCGAGACCGAGCAGGGCGCGGTCGAGGTGGCGATGCAGTGGAATAACTCGTACCAGGAGTCCGTGTTCACCTTCGCCAACAACATCAACACCGTCGAGGGCGGCTCGCATCTCTCCGGCTTCCGCAGCGCGCTGACGAGCACGCTCAACCGCAAGGCGCAAGACCTGAAGCTCCTGAAGAAGGACGAGAAGCTCGAGGGCGAGGACGTGCGCGAGGGGCTCGCAGCCGTCGTGTCCGTGAAGCTGCGCAACCCGCAGTTCGAGGGGCAGACGAAGACGAAGCTCGGCAACCCCGGCGTCGAGGGCCTCGTGCAGACGACGGTGAACGCGCAGCTCGCGCAGTTCCTCGAGGAGAACCCGCAGGACGCGCGCGCGATCATCAACAAGACCATCGCGGCGATGCGCGCGCGCATGGCGGCGCGCAAGGCGCGCGAGCTGACGCGGCGCAAGTCCGCGCTCGACAGCTCGTCGCTGCCGGGCAAGCTCGCCGATTGCTCCATCCGCGACCCCGAGGCGGCCGAGCTCTACATCGTCGAGGGCGACTCGGCCGGCGGCAGCGCGAAGATGGGCCGCGACCGCACCTATCAGGCGATCCTGCCGCTGCGCGGGAAGATCATCAACAGCGAGAAGAACCGCATCAACAAGGTTCTCTCCAACAACGAGATCCAGGCGATGATCACCGCGATCGGCACGGGGATCGGCGACGAGTTCAAGATCGAGGGCCTCCGGTATCACCGCATCGTCCTGATGACGGACGCCGACGTCGACGGGTCGCACATCCGCACGCTCGTGCTCACGTTCCTGTACCGGCACATGAAGGAGCTGTTCGAGCGCGGCCACATCTACATCGCGGTGCCGCCGCTGTACAAGGTCAAGCTCGGGAACCAGGAGTACTACTTCGAGAAGGACGCGCAGCTCGAGGACCTGCTCGTGCGCGAGCGGTTCGGCGATCTCCAGGTGACCGACCGCGACGGCAACGAGGTCAAGCTGACCGAGGCGCGCTGGAAGCGCTTCACCTCAGCGCTCGCGGAGTTCGAGGGCTGGTCTGCGCGCCTGCGCGCGGACTTCGGCCACCACGCTGCGGATCTCGTCATCTCGCACCGGCTCGTCGAGCTGGAGGCGCTGACGCCGGCCGACGTCGAGACGGCGCTCGCGACGTTGCCGGCGAACGGCTTCACGCTGTCGGTGCTCGAGCGCGACGAGACGGGCCTGCGCGTGAAGGTGGTCGAGGAGTCGACCTCGTCGGCGGAGCTGGTGCGGCTGTCGGCCGAGCTCCTCTCGTCGCCGATCTACACGAACCTGCGCAAGGCGCACGCGCGGCTCACCGAGGTCGCCGGCTCGCCGCCCTTCAAGCTCCAGCTCGGCAAGAAGACCGGCCTGGCGCAGACGTTCTCCGAGCTGCGCACCCTCGCGCTCGACCTCGCGAAGGAGGTCGGCATCCAGCTCTCCCGCTTCAAGGGCCTCGGGGAGATGAACGAGTCGCAGCTGTGGGAGACGACGATGGATCCGCAGCGGCGGCTGATGATCCGGGTCGACGTCGAGGACGCGCACGCCGCCGACCAGCTCTTCTCGATGCTCATGGGAGACCAGGTGGAGCCCCGCCGCGTCTTCATCGAGGAGAACGCCAAGGACGTGAAGTTCCTCGATGTCTGAGCTGGACACCGGCGCGATCGACCGCGGCCGCGTGGAGCCGCGCGAGCTCGAGCAGGAGATGCGCTCGAGCTTCCTCGACTACGCGATGTCGGTCATCGTCTCGCGTGCGCTCCCGGACGTGCGCGACGGCCTGAAGCCGGTGCACCGTCGCGTGCTGTACGGCATGCACGAGGCGGGACTGCAGCCGAACCGGCCGTACAAGAAGTCCGCCGCCACCGTCGGCGACGTGATGGGCAAGTACCACCCGCACGGCGACCAGGCGATCTACGACACGCTCGTGCGCATGGCGCAGCCGTTCTCGCTGCGCTACCCGCTCGTCGACGGGCAGGGCAACTTCGGCTCGATCGACGACGACCCGCCGGCGGCGATGCGATACTGCATTACGGGCGACACGCGCGTTGAGACGCCGCGGGGCTCGTACCGGGTCGGCGACCTCGTAGCCGACACAAGGCCGGAGTCGGATAACGCGGTCGACCTCGAGGTGCTCGACCGCCTCGGCCGGCCCGTGCATGCGTCGATGCTCTTCCACTCCGGCGAGCACCCGACGCTGCGCATCCGCACGCGCGAGGGCTACGAGCTCACCGGCAGCCGCAACCATCCTGTGCTCTGCCTCGTCGACATGGTCGGCGTGCCGCTCCTGCTTTGGAAGCGCCTCGACGAGATGAAGTCCGGCGACCGCGTGCTGCTGGCGCGGATGAACCGCGATGGCGCCGAAGAGACCACAGCGCGAGACCGGCAAGAGGCGATGTTGCTTGGCGCATTCGTGTCCGAGGGCTGGGTCAGCCGCGACCGGGCCGGTTTCGGGAATGCCGATCCGTGGTTTTTCAACGAGGTTCTCGCGGCGTACGACGCTGTGGTCGGCGGCTCACGCTCCGTTTGGGCGGAGGGTGAGTTCCACCGGTTCGAGGCTCGGTCCGGGAGCGGCTATGTCGTCACACCGTTCGCGAAGAGCTGCCTGCTTGAGCTGTGCGGTCTCCGGAGCAACGCAAAGGTTGTCCCTGAGAGCGTCTGGCGTGGATCGCGCCCCTACAAGCGCGTGTTCCTTCAGTCGCTCTTCGAGGGCGACGGCTCGTGCTCGCTCCTGCCGCGGAAGACCATCCAGGTCTCGTACTCGACCTACAGCGCGCAGCTCGCGAAGGACGTCCAGCTGCTCCTGCTCGAGTTCGGGGTCGTCTCGCGGCTCTGCCGCTACGCGAAGGGCGAGATCAAGGTCGTCATCACGAACCGCCGGGACGCGCGGCGCTTCTCCCTCGACGTCGGCTTCTTCGGCGCGAAGCAGAAGAAGCTCGAGCGCCTGCTCGCCGAGATTCCGCGCGAGAGCTCGGCGTTGAGCCACGACCACGTTCCGTACGTCGCCGACTACATCCGCACCGATTGCGGCTCGCGCTGGGTCGACAAGGACTGGCTCCGCCGGCACAACGTCGATCGCGTCGAGCGCTGGGAGCAGGGAGGCGCCGCGATCATGGAGCGCATCGCCTCCGAGGAGGTGCGCGCCGTCGTCGAGCCGCTCGTGAGCGGCGAGTACTACTACGCCGAGGTCGCGACCGTCGAGGACGCCGGCGTGCAGCCCGTGTACTCGCTCCGGGTCGACACGAAGGATCACTCATTCCTGACGAACGGCTTCGTCAGCCACAACACCGAAGCGCGGCTCTCGCGCATGGCCACCGAGATGCTGCGCGACATCGACGCGAACACCGTCGACTTCGAGCCGAACTACGACGAGTCGCGCCGGCAGCCGACGGTGCTCCCGTCGCGCTTCCCGAACCTGCTCGTCAACGGATCCACAGGCATCGCCGTCGGGATGGCGACCAACATGCCGCCCCACCGGCTCGGCGAGATCGTCGACGCCGTGGTCGCGATGATCGACAACCCGGACGTCGACGTCGAAGGCCTGATGAAGCACGTCACCGGGCCCGACTTCCCGACCGGTGCGTACATCGTCGGCCGCTCCGGCATCCGCGACGCGTACCGCACGGGCCGCGGCCGCATCGTCATGCGCGCGCGCGCCCACATCGAGGAGCTGCGCGGCGGCAAGTCGGCGATCGTGATCAGCGAGCTTCCGTACGGCGTCAAGAAGGGCGGCGACACCGGCGTCATCCGCAAGATCGCCGACCTCGTCCAGGAGAAGGTGCTCACCGAGATCTCCGATCTCGCCGACCACTCCGACCGTACCGGCATGCGCATCCAGGTCGAGCTGAAGCGCGACGCCATCCCCCAGGTCGCTCTGAACAAGCTGTTCAAGCACACGTCGCTCCAGTCGACCTTCGGCTACAACGCCGTCGCGCTCGTCGACGGCGTCCCCAAGACGCTGTCGTTGCTCGAGCTCGTCCGGCACTACCTCGACTTCCAGCGCGAGATCGTCATCCGCCGCTCGAAGGACGAGCTGCAGAAGAACGAGGCGCGCGCGCACGTGCTCGAGGGCTACCTCATCGCCCTCGACAACATCGACGCCGTCGTCGCGCTCATCCGTGCCGCCGCCGACGCGGACGACGCGCGCACGCAGCTGCAGGAGCGCTTCACGCTCAGCGAGATCCAGGCGCAGGCGATCCTCGACATGCGGCTCGCGCGGCTCACCGGGCTCGCGCGCACCGAGGTCGAGGAGGAGTACCGCGACAAGATGGAGCGGATCGCGGAGCTCCGCGAGCTGCTCGGCGACCCGGCGAAGATCGACGCGCTGATCAAGGACGAGCTGCTCGAGATCAAGCAGATCTACGGCAGCCGCAACGACGACCGCCGCACGGAGATCGTGCACGCCGAGGAAGAGCTCGAGCTCGAGGACATGATCGCGGAAGAGGACATGGTCATCGCGATCACGCAGTCCGGCTACATCAAGCGCCTACCTGTGACCGCCTACCGCGAGCAGAAGCGCGGCGGCATCGGCGTCATGGGCATGGAGCTGAAGGACGAGGACTACATCGAGCACCTGTTCGTCGCCTCGACGCACGACTACATCCTCTTCTTCACGAACGTCGGCAAGGTGTACCGGCTCAAGGTGCACGAGCTGCCGCTCGGGTCGCGTCAGTCGAAAGGCCGCGCGATCGTCAACCTGCTGCCGTTCCGCCAGGACGAGACCGTCCGCGCGGTCGTGCAGACGCGCGACTTCAGCGAGGCCAAGTACCTCGTCTTCGGCACGAAGAACGGGGTCGTGAAGAAGACGGAGCTCGCCTCGTACAACACGCCGCTCAAGGCGGACGGGATCATCGCGATCAAGATGCGCGAGGGCGACGAGCTCGTCGGCGTCCGCCACTCCTCGGGCGGCGACGACATCCTCATGATCTCGAAGCTCGGCCAGGCGATCCGCTTCCACGAGAAGGAAGTGCGCGCCATGGGCCGCGACACCTCCGGCGTCGCCGGCATGAAGATGCGCGGAAACGACGAGGTCATCTCGGTGAACATCGCACAGGACGACTCCGACCTGCTCGTCGTCACCGAGAACGGCTACGGCAAGCGCACGCGCGTCGGGGACTACCCGATCAAGGGCCGCGGCGGCATGGGCGTGAAGACCATCCAGCTCACCGAGGCGAAGGGCACGCTCGCCGGTGCACGCGTCGTGCGGGACGGCTACCAGGTGATGCTCATCTCGACGGGCGGAACGGTCATCCGCATGCCGGTGGAGGACGTCAAGCGGCTCGGCCGGGCGACGCAGGGCGTCATCGTGATGCGGCTCCGCGGCGACGAGCGCGTCTCGTCGCTCGCTCCGGTCGTCGAGTCGGACGAGCAGAGCACGGACGCGGGCGACGAGCCCGCCGAGACACCGCTCGACGCCGAGTAGCTCCCCCGAAAGGGGGAGGTTTCGGAAGCTTGCCCTTCCAAAACGCAACAATCCCTTCTATAACTCTCAACCGCGGGGTCGATTCACGGTGCGAGGGGCGGGACGTTCATGGCGATCAGGCAAGTCGACTTTCTGGAGCCCATAAACCTGGCAGAGCACCTCGACAAGGTCGAGCTCTACCTCGGACAGGTCTGCCAGATCGCCGGCATCTCGAAGATGCAGCTCGACTACTGGACGAACAAGGCCCAGATCCCCACGAAGGGGAAGAAGCAGCGCATCTACGACATCGACGCGCTCGAGACGGTCATGCTCATCAAGCAGGCCAAGGACAAGGGCCTGAACCTCGGCGCGGCCATCGACGCCGCGCGCCGCTTTCGCGAGCAGCAGCGCGTTGCCTAGCTCCCGGCGATAGCGTCGTTCCCTCCTTTGGCGCCGGGGACCCGGGTCGTGCGGTCCGGCGTGTAACTTCGCCGGCGATGTCAGAGGAGGCCTTTCATCCGACGCGGGTGCCGGGAGCGGAGGAGGCCGTGGCGCCCGACCACAAGTTCACCGACTACCTGTTGAATCTCGAACATCCGATCGGCGGAGCGAAGGCGCGATTTTTCTTATCGATCGGCTGGAGCCCGGATCGCTGGCAGGAGCTTCGGGATCACTTCCTTGCTCAGCTCCCCCTGGTCGAGGGACGGTTCAGCCGGGTGAATGATTTCAACGGAGCGGCCGACTACGAGGCAGTAATCGAGCTCCCGAGGGAGAATGGTGAGATGGTGCGGGTTGGCACGTATTGGCAGGTCCATCCGGACCAGTCGACAAAGTTTCTAACCGCGTACCCGCTATAGGAGGGCTATCGTTCCTGTAAAGAGGCACAAATGGCGGTAGCGGTCAGCATCCCAGAGCTCGCGATTGTCGAGTTCACGCATGAGGTTGGAGGCCATCCGAGCGGGGCGGTCGGCGTTGTCGTGTCGGCGCATCCGGATGAAGACGTCTACACGATCGAGCTCGTCGACGCGGCCGGGCGAACTGTGGATCTCGTGGCTGCGCGCGCCGAGGACTTGCGCGTCACGCACGTCGTCTAGGAAGAGCGACCATGGCTCCGACGCGGTGACACGCCCCAAGGGCTCGTAGCCCTCAGTCGCTCGAGCGCTTCTCCAAGAACGGCTTGATGAGGTCGATCGGCGCCGGGAAGATGATGGTGGACGAGTTCGAGCCGCCGATCTCGAGCAGCGTCTGCAGGTAGCGCAGCTGCAGCGCGATCGGGTGCTCCTCGATCACGATTGCCGCGTCCTTCAGCCGCTCGGCCGCCTGGAACTCGCCCTCGGCGTTGATGATCTTCGCGCGCCGTTCGCGCTCGGCCTCTGCCTGCCGCGCCATCGCGCGCTGCATGCCGCCGGGAATCTCGACGTCCTTCACCTCGACGATCGAGACCTTGATGCCCCACGGCCCGGTCGCCTCGTCGATGATCGCCTGCAGGATCGCGTTGATCTTCTCGCGCTCCGACAGCAGCTCGTCGAGCACGTGCTGGCCCAGCACCGAACGCAGCGTCGTCTGCGCGATCTGCGACGTCGCGACCATGAAGTTCTCGACCTGGACGATTGCGTCTCTCGGCTCGACGATGCGGAAGTACGCGACCGCGTTCACGCGCACGGGGACGTTGTCCTTCGTGATGACTTCCTGCGGCGGGATGTTGAGCGTGATCGTCCGCAGGTCGACCTTCACGATCTGGTCGACGATCGGGATCTTCCAGACGACGCCCGGGCCGCGGGTGGCGACCAGGCGGCCGAGGCGGAACATCACGCCCCGCTCGTACTCCCGCATGATCCGGACGAATCCCAGCATTCGGTTGAGCCTACCTTCTTACCGTGAGCCGGAGACCGTGGATTGCCTCCACTTCGACCTGCTCGCCGGGCACGAGCTCGGAATCGTCCTCGGCGTGCGCCTGCCACAGCTCGCCGTTGACGAACACGAGCCCGGGGGCACGCACCTCGCCCGTCTTGCCCACGATGGCCTGCGGGCCGACGGTCACCGGTAGGCGTCTCGCGGCGAATCCCTTGCCGAGCGCGAACGTCCAGAAGGCGCCGATCGCGCTGCCGAGGCCGACGATGAGCCACGTGTTCACGTGGTAGCCCGCCGGCTCGTTCTGGAAGAGCAGGGCCATCCCGAATCCGAGCGCAATGAGGCCGCCGACCGTCAGCGCACCGTGGGTCATCGCGTGCAGGTCGATGACGAGCAACGCGACGCCGAGCAGGATGAGCGCGACCCCTCCCCAGCTCGGGTTGAGCACGGAGAAGCCGTACAGCGCGATGACGAGCGACACGGCGCCGAGCGCGCCCGGAAGGACGACGCCCGGATGCAGCACTTCGAAGATCAGACCGACGATGCCGGCGAGGAAGAGGATCGAGATGAGGTTCGGATCGATGAACGTGTTGAGGAGGCGCGTGACGAAGCCCGGCTTCACCGTGTCGATGTGCGCGCCCGCGAGATGGAGCGTGTACGGCCGTTGAGCGTCCTTCGTGCGGTACCCGTCCAGCTGCCGGAGCAGCGCGGGCAGCGTCGGCGCGATCGTGTCGATCACGTTCATGCGCAGCGCCTGGTCCGCCGTCAGGTTGGACGCGACCCGCACCGCTTTCGCCGGCCACGTGACGTTGCGGTGGTGCGCTGCGGCGAGCGCCGTCAGCGACGCGACCGCGTCGTTGATCACCTTGCGGCGCAGGTCCGAGCCGAGGTTCTGTCCGTTGCCTTCGATCGGCGTCGACGACCCGATGTTCGTCGTCGGCGCCATCGCGAGCACGTCCGCCGCCTGCGACACCCACACGCCGGCGCTCGCCGCGCGCGCGCCGTTGGGCGAGACGTACACGATCACCGGCAGCTTCGCGTTCAGCTCCGCGTTGTAGATCGTCTTCATCGACGTCGACAACCCGCCCGGCGTGTCGAGGAGGATGACCGCGGCGTCGTAGTGGTCGGACGCAGCGCGTGAGAGCTGGTGCGTCAGGTAGCCCTGCGTGACCGGGTTGATCTCCAGGTCGGGGCCGAACGTGATTGCGAGCACCCGTGGTTGCGTGGCCGCGCCTGCCGCGCCGGCAAGTATCAAGGCAGCGAGCGCGACGAGCAGTGCGCGCATGGCTCTCAGGATACGCCGGACCAGGCGTCGTACCCACGCTCGAGCTCGGCGAGGATCGCAGCCAGGAGCGGCGCGCGCTCGACCTCACGGCCGAGCTCGACGAACAGCGAGGTGGGCGGCTTCACCGTCTCCCGGGGGAGCTCGTGCGCGCGCTGGTTCACGTTCACGCCGATGCCGAGCACGATGCGGCCGGCGGTCGCCTCGGGGAGCACGCCGGCGACCTTGCGACCCTCGATCACGACGTCGTTCGGATGCGAGACGACCGAGCCCGCGCCGACCGCCGAAGCGACCGCCTCGCCCGCGACGACGGACAGCTCCGGCCACCGGGCCATCTCCACCGCCGGCCGCAGCAGGACGGAGAAGAGCAGCGCCCGCCCGGGCATGTCTTCCCAGACGCGGCCGAGCCGACCCCTCCCTGCGGTCTGATGGTCGGTGGCGACCGCGGCGCCCTCGGTCTCGTCGTCGCCGATCTCACGCTGCGTCGACGGGCATTCCGCGACGAAGCGGTACGGACGCCCGAGCCGTCCACGTAACAAGGGGACGACGAGCTCGGGCGAAAGGTCCGACACGCACAACTAGACTACTTCCGCTGTGAAGGCCATCACGCAGCCGCTGCGCCCGCAGGCAGCCCCCGTCTACGAGAAGTTGAGCGACCCGATCCTCGTCGCGCGTGCGAAGGCCGGCGACCGGCTCGCGCTCGAGGCCCTCTGCGCGCGACATGCTCCGCGCGTCGAGCGGCTCGCGCGCCACGTGCTGCGCGATCCCGAGGATGCACGCGACGCGGCGCAGGAGGCGCTCGCCAAGGTGTGCGTTCGCCTCCCCCAGTTCCGCGGTGACGCCCAGTTCTCGACGTGGCTGCACCGGCTCGTCGTGAACACGTGCCGCGACGCCGCCGAGCGTCGCAGCAGTCGCGTACACGAGCCGCTCGACGACGATCTCGCCGCAGGGCCGGCCGACGATCCGGCGCGTGCAGCCGGCATGTCCGAGCTGCGGCGCGAGCTGTGCGACTCGCTCGCGGAGATCTCTGCGCGTGAGGCGCAGGTGATCGTGCTCAAGGACGCCATGGGCTACTCGTTCGAGGAGATCGCGGACGCGGCCGGCATGCCGGTAGGGACCGCAAAGTGTCACGCGCATCGCGGGCGGGCGCGGCTCAGGGAAAAACTGGAAGACGTCGCGTGACGGCGCCGACCGCGCCGTTCGGTCGCGACGTGATCATGGAGCTCATCCCGCACCGGCCGCCGTTCCTGCTCGTGGACGAGATCGTCGAGCTCGAGCCGGGCAAGCGCGTCGTCGGGCGCCGTGAGATCCGAGCGGACGACTGGTGGTTCGCCGGACACTTCCCCGAGCGACCGGTCATGCCGGGCGTGCTCACCGTCGAGGCGATCGCGCAGGCCGGCGCGGTGGCGGTGCTCGCGGACGAGGCGAACCGGGGCAAGATCCCGTTCTTCGCGGGCATCGACAGCTGCCGTTTCAAGCGCGTCGTGGAGCCGGGCGACGTGCTCACGCTCGAGTGCGAGTTCGTCCGTGTCCGCGGGCCGATCGCGAAGGGCGAGGGCAGGGCGACCGTCGACGGCGAGCTCGCGGTCGAGGCGCTCCTGACCGTCTTCGTCGGCGAATGATCGGCAACGCCAAGGCGGGGTTCGACGTCTCCATCAGCGGTCTCGGCTGCAAGGTGCCGGACCGCGTGGTGACGAACGACGAGCTGTCGCAGCACGTCGACACCTCGGACGAGTGGATCATGGAGCGCACGGGCATCCGCGAGCGGCGGATCGCCGCGCCGGAGGAGGCGCTCTCCGACCTCGCGCTGCCCGCTGCGCTTGCAGCGCTGGAGCAGGCGGGCCTCCAGGGCAAGGACATCGATCTGATCATCGTCGCGACCGTCACTCCGGATATGGCCTTCCCCTCCACGGCCGCGATCGTCGCCGACCAACTGGGCGCAGGCGACGCCGCCGCCTACGACCTCTCGGCCGGCTGCACCGGCTTCATGTACGCGCTCGCCCAGGGCTACGGGATGCTCGCCGCCGGCCTCGCCAAGCGGGCGCTCGTCATCGGCGGAGACGTTCTCTCGAAGATCCTCGACTGGAGCGACCGCTCGACGCTCGTGCTCTTCGGCGACGGGGCGGGGGCGGTCGTTCTCGAAGCGGCTCCTGAGCAGGGATTTCTCGGCTTCGAGCTCGGGGCGGACGGCGGAGGCGGATCGAGCCTCTGGCTGCCGGGCAGCGGATCCCGCGTTTTCGACCATCCGGAGCGGTTCGTGAAGATGAACGGCCGGGAAGTGTTCAAATTCGCCACGAGGATCCTCGTCCAGTCGGCCGAGGACCTGCTCGCCCAGTGCGAGGTCACCATCGACGACGTGGATCTCTACATCCCCCATCAGGCCAACGTCCGGATCATCGAGCACGCAACCCGGAAGCTCGGTGTGCCGTCTGAACGGGTTGTGATCAATGTGGACAGGTATGGCAACACGTCCTCGGGCTCGATCCCGCTCGCGCTGGCCGATGCGCTGGCCGACGGACGCCTGCGGCCGGGGCAGCTGGTGCTCATGACCGGCATGGGAGCCGGTCTCACCTGGGGGAGCGCGCTCATGCGCTGGACGATGGAGGCTGCGGCATGAAGGTCGCTTTCTGCTTCCCGGGTCAGGGCTCGGTCGAGCCGGGGATGGGCCGCGAGATCGCGGCCGCCGTCTCGGAGGCCCGCGCGGTGTACGCGCGCGGCAGCGCCGCGGCCAACCTCGACCTCGAGCGTCTCTGCTTCCACGGCGACGCATCCGAGCTGCTCGACACCGCGGTGCAGCAGCCGGCGCTCGTCGCCACGTCGCTCGCCATGCTCGCCGCCATCCGCGCGCGCGGCATCGAGCCGGACTACGTCATCGGCCACTCGGTCGGCGAGTTCGCGGCCATCGCGGCGTGCGGCTCGATGACCGACGAGGAGGCAATCGCGCTCGTGCGCGAGCGTGGCATCGCGATGGCCGAGGCGGCCGCGCGCCACCCCGGCTCGATGGCGGCCATCCTCGGGCTCGAGGACGAGGTCGTCGAGACGCTGTGCCGGAAGATCCTCGGCGTGTGGCCGGCGAACTACAACTGCCCGGGGCAGATCGTCGTCTCCGGCGAGAACGCAGCGGTGGACGAGTGCTGCGAGCTCGCGCAGGAGGCCGGCGCGCGCCGCGCGGTCAAGCTGAAGGTCTCCGGTGCGTTCCATTCGCCGCTCGTCGCGCGCGCCGCCGACCGGCTGCGCCCCGCGATCGACAAGGTCAAGTTCCAGGAGCCGGCGGCGCCGTTCATGTCCACGGTCACGGCGCGCCTCGAGTCGGCGCAGCGGATGGGCCCCCTGCTCGTCGACCAGCTCACCGCTCCGGTCCGCTTCACGCAGGCCGCGAGCGAACTGATGCGCGAGGGCGTGCGCACGTTCGTCGAGGTCGGCCCGGGGAACGTCCTCTCCGGCCTCGTCAAGCGCATCGACCGCAGCGTGAAGGCCGTGTCGGTGAACAGCCTCGCCGCGCTCGACGAGCTGCACGACGTTCTCGCAGCCGAGTCGTGACGTTCGCTTCACTGGAAGGGAAGAACGCCCTCGTCACGGGCGCGTCGAGGGGCATCGGCCGCGCGGTCGCCGTCGAGCTCGCGCAGGCGGGTGCGTCGGTCGTGATCGGCTACCGCACCGGCAAGGACGAGGCCGAGGCGCTCGCCGCCGAGATCGGCGCCCGCGCGGTGCAGGCCGACGTCTCCGACGCCGACGACGCGCGCCGGCTCGTCGAGGAGGCGGGTGACATCGACGTGCTCGTCAACAACGCCGGGCTCACGCGCGACGGACTGCTCGCGCGCATGTCGGACGACGACTGGCGCACTGTGATCGAGACGAACCTCTCCTCGGTCTTCTACACGTGCCGCGCCGTCACGAGGCCGATGATGAAGAAGCGCGCGGGCGCGATCGTCAACGTCTCCTCCATCGTCGGCGTGCACGGCAACTGGGGCCAGACGAACTACGCCGCCTCCAAGGCGGGCATCATCGGCTTCACGAAGTCGCTCGCGCGCGAGCTCGGCAGCCGCAACATCCGCGCCAACGTCGTCGCCCCGGGCTACGTCACGACCCAGCTCACCGACGTTCTGCCCGAGGAAGTCATGGCCGCGATGATCCAGAACACCCCGCTCGGCCGCGCCGGGCAGCCGACCGACGTGGCGGGGGCGGTACGCTTCCTCTGCTCCGACGAGGCCTCGTTCATCACGGGCGAAGTGCTTCTCGTCGACGGCGGAATGGGAATGTGATTGAGCGACAACGGTTCACTCAACGGGCGCAGGCGCGTCGTCATCACCGGTCTCGGGGCGGTCACACCGCTCGGGAACGACGTACGGACCAGCTGGGACGCATTGATTCGCGGCGAGAGCGGCGCCGGCCCGATCACCCATTTCGACGCTTCCGCGTATCCGGTCACGTTCGCGTGCGAGGTGAAGGACTTCAACCCTTCCGACTGGATCGACCACAAGCAGGCCCGGCGCATGGATCGCTTCGCCCAGCTCGTGGTCGCTGCCGCGCGCCAGGCCGAGGCCGATGCCGGCCTCGACATCGCCGCGGAGGCCGACCGCGTCGGCGCTGCGATCGCCACCGGCATCGGCGGGCTGACGTCGTTCCAGGACTGCCACGACGTCCTGCGCGACCGCGGGCCGGATCGCGTCAATCCGTTCGCGATCCCGGCGATCATCCCCAACATGGGCGCCGGCTGGGTGTCGATGGAGCTCGGCACCAAGGGCCCGCTGGCGTCCCAGTGCACGGCCTGCGCCGCGTCCAACATGGCGATCGGCGACGGCACCGACGCGATCCGGCTGGGTCGCGCCGACGTGATGTTCTGCGGCGGCACCGAGGCGGCGATCAACAAGGTCGGCATCGCCGGCTTCGGCGCCATGCGCGCGCTCTCGCGGCGCAACGACGATCCTGTGCACGCCTCGCGGCCGTTCGACGCGAAGCGCGACGGGTTCGTGATGGGTGAAGCATCGGCGGTGCTCGTGCTCGAAGAGCTCGACCATGCGCGTGCTCGCGGCGCGAAGATCTACGCCGAGGTCGCCGGCTACGGCGTGTCGGCGGACGCGAGTCACATCACGGAGCCCGACCCGACCGGCGTGAATCCGGCGCGCGCGCTGAAGATGGCGATGGGCGACGCGGGCATCACGCCCGACCAGGTCGACTACGTGAACGCGCATGCGACGTCGACGCCGATCGGCGACTCGAGCGAGACGCGCGTCATCAAGCTCGCGATGGGCGAGGAGCATGCCCGCCAGATCGCGATCTCCGGGACGAAGGGCGCGACCGGCCACTGCCTCGGCGGCGCGGGTGCGGTCGAGGCGCTGTTCACGACGCTTGCCGTGCACGAGAGCGTGCTGCCGCCGACGATCAACTACGAGTTCGAAGACCCGGAGTGCGACCTCGACTACGTGCCGAACGTCGCGCGCAAGGCCGACGTCGACATCGCGATCAACAACTCATTCGGGTTCGGCGGCCACAATGCTTGCGTGGTCATCCGCAAACACAACGAATAACCGTGCTTCGGTGTCAGACACCGGAAACGGTGTCTGACACCACTCCTAGGCTTCCCTCAGGTGCAACAGGAGCTCGTAGTGGTGCGCCGTTCGCGGCGCGCGCGGAGGTGGACGATCGACGTGCCGTGGGGATCCCCCGCGCGTCTTACCGTGCCCACATGGATGTCGGACGCGGAGATCGACCGCGTGCTGCACGAGCACCGGGACTGGCTCGCGACCGAGCGTGCACGCCAGCGCCCGCGCCTCCGGCTCGATCCGCGCGGCGTCTCCGAGCTCGAGGGCCGGCGCGCGGCGCGCGAGCTCGTCGCGATGCTCGTCGAGGACGAGGCGGCTGCGCTCGAGGTCGAGGCCGGCAAGATCCAGATTCGTGACCAGCGCACGCGCTGGGGGTCGTGCTCGGCCGACGGCAACCTGTCGTTCAACTGGCGGCTCGTGCTCGCGCCGTTCGAGGTGCTCGACTACGTCGTCGTGCACGAGGTCTGCCATCTGCGCGAGGCGAACCACTCGCGCCGCTTCTGGCGGCTCGTCGAGAGCCGCCGCCCGGACTGGCGCGATCAGAAGGCCTGGCTCGACGAGCACGGGCCGGAGCTGCTCGCGTTCAGGCCGGCCGCCTGAGGTAGGAGTCGCTTCCGTCGAGCCAGTCCTCGCGCGGCGGGTTGAAGACGTCGACGTCCAGCGTGTCCTCCAGCGCCTCGGCCTCGTGCGGGAGGTTGCGCGGGATGCAGAGCACCTCGCCGCCGCTCACGTCGACGACCTGCTCTCCGTCGTCGCCGAGCCGGAAGCGCAGGCACCCCTCGAGCACGTACGTGAGCTGCTCGTTCGAGTGCTCGTGCTTCGGGACGATGCAGCCCTTCTTCAGGTAGACGTGCGCGATCATCATGTCGCCGCCGGTGATCAGCCGGCGGCCGAGAAGCGGGTTCAGCTCCTCGCGGGGCAGGTCGTCCCAGCGGTAGTGCGTTGCCTGATCAGCCATGATGCGAAGTATGGACCGGTGGGCGACCTTCGACTGCTACGGCACGCTGATCGACTGGAACGGCGGCATCGGCCGCGAGCTCGAGCGCCTCTTCGGCGCCGACCGCGCGGCCGGCCTGCTGCACCGCTACCACGAGGTCGAGCCGCAGGTGCAACGGGAGCAACCGACGCGCGCTTACCGCGACGTGATGGCGATCACGCTGTCGCGCCTTGCCGACGTGCCGGCCGACGAAGAGGACGCGCTCGGCCGGTCGCTTCCGAGCTGGCAGCCGTTCCCCGAAGTCCGCGAGTCGCTCGAGGAGGCACGCGCGGGCGGCTGGAAGCTCGCCATCCTCTCGAACACCGACCGCGACTTCATCGATGCATCGCTGGAGGGCATCGGCGTCCCGTTCGAGCTCGCCATCGTCGCGTCCGAGATCGGGTCGTACAAGCCGGCCCATCGTCACTGGGAGGAGTTCTACGAACGAACGGGGGCGGATCGTGCCGGCCACGTGCACGTCGGCGCGAGCCTCTTCCACGACGTCGCGCCCGCGTGCGAGCTCGGCCTGCGCACCGTCTGGGTGAACCGGCTCGGCGAAGAAGCGCGGCCGCAGCCCGACGTCGAGCTGCATTCGCTCTCGGGGCTCGCCGGCGCCCTCGACTCGCTCGTCGCGTGAACGTGCGTCCGATCGTCCGCGGAGATGCGGAAGCGGTCACATGAGCCGCCTGCGCGCGAAATGCCCGACGTGTCGTGCGTACACCGCGGTCGCTGTCGGCCCCGGCTACGAGTGCCATTCGTGCGGCCGGACGTTCGCCGCCGGGCTCGTTCGCGTCCCGCGCGCCTGGGGGGACGGCGGCGAGGAAATGGTGGAGGCAGCGGGCCTGCCGCTCGACTATCCGGAGACGTCGGTGGTGGAGGAGGACTCGCTCGTCGCGCAGACGCTGGCGGTCGCCTCCGACCTGCCGGAGCGGCCGCTCGTCCTCGGCGGGTGTTGTTGCTCGCACGTCGGCGCAGTGGAGGGCCTCGCGGCGCGGTACGACCGGCTCGGCGTCGTCTGGCTCGACGCGCACGGCGACCTGAACACGCCGCAGAGCTCGCCTTCGGGCAATCAGTGGGGGATGCCGCTGCGCATGCTCCTCGAGGGCGGCGCGGTGAGCGCCGGGGACGTCGCCCTCGTCGGCGCGCGGAATCTCGACCCGCCCGAGGTCGAGTTCACGACGGCAGCCGGCATCGACGATGACATCGACCGCGTGCTCGCGCAGGTGTCGGCCGTCTACGTGGCGCTCGACTGCGACGTTCTCGACCCGAACGAGATGACCGTCTTCATGCCGGAGCCCGCCGGCCTCACGATCGCCGGCGTCGAGCGCATCCTCGGCCGGATCCGCGAGAGCGGCGTCACGGTCGCCGGCGCCGGCCTGACCGGCCTCGCGCCCGATCCCGCCAACGTCCAGCCGCTCGAACGGCTCTGCGCCGCCCTCGGCTTCTGAGGCGCAACTCCCCGGCTCCGAGGCCGGTCTAAGCTAGCGACGTGGCCAAGATCGACGTCTCGATCGAGACCGAGGACAAGCCGGCGCCGCCGCCCAAGCACCCGAACACCTGCCCGGGCTGTCATTCCCACTACCGGGACGACGAGCTCGAGCGGGCCCAGTGGGTCTGTGCGCAGTGCGGGCACCACTTCCCGATGCGCGCTCGGGCGCGCATCGTGTCCCTTGTCGACGACGGGTCGTTCTACGAGGAAGCAGCGGGCCTGCACTCGGAGGATCCGCTCGGCTTCTTCGACCTGCGCCCGTACACCGAGCGCCTCGCGGAGGCCGAGATGTCCACCGGGCTCGCCGACGCGATCGTGATCGGGCAGGGCCTGATCGAAGGGCGCGGTTGCGAGCTCGCGGTCATGGACTTCGCCTTCATGGGCGGTTCGATGGGCAGCGTCGTGGGAGAGAAGTTCTCGCGTGCATGCGACTCCGCGGCTGAGCGCGGCGTGCCGCTCGTCAGCGTCACGAGCTCGGGAGGCGCGCGCATGCAGGAGGGGATCCTCTCGCTCATGCAGCTGCCGAAGACCGTGTGCGCGGTCGAGGACCTGCACGACGCGGGCCAGGCGATGGTCGTGGTCATGGCGCACCCGACCACCGCGGGCGTGCTCGCGAGCTTCGCGAGCCTCGGCGACGTGCTGCTCGCCGAGCCGGGCGCCCTCATTGCGTTCACCGGGCCGCGCGTCGTCGAGCAGACGACGCGCGAGAAGCTCCCCGACGACTTCGGCCTCGCCGAGCAGAACCTCCGCTTCGGCCACCTCGACGCCATCCTCGAGCGGCGCCAGATCCGGCCCACGCTCGGCCGCCTCCTGAGGTTGTTCGGCTGATGCCGCCGAGCGAGCACGAGCTCCGGCTGCGCGACCGCCTCAACCGGCTGCGCAGCGTCTCTCTGCTCGGCGGAGCGAAGCTCTCGGGTGAGCTCGAGCGGCTGCAGCGGCAGCTCGACCGCATCGGGCAGGAGCCGACCGGCGACGACATCTGGCGTTCCGTCGAGCTCGCACGCCATCCCGAGCGCCCGTACACGCTCGACTACGTCGAGGCGCTCCTCGACGACTGGTTCGAGCTGCACGGAGATCGCGGGCGCGGCGACGACGGCGCGATGGTCACCGGGCTCGGCAAGCTCGACGGGAGGACGATCGCGCTCGTGGGACAGCAGAAGGGACGCGACATCCAGGAGCGGACGCGGCGCCAGTTCGGCATGCCGTACCCGGAGGGCTACCGCAAGGCGATTCGCGTGTTCGAGCTCGCGGACCGCCTCGGCTTCCCCGTCGTCTCGCTCGTCGACACCCCGGGCGCCTACCCCGGCGTCGCCGCTGAGCAGCACGGCCAGGGCGGCATGATCGCGATGTCGCAGACCGCCATGGCGCGGCTGACGGTCCCCACGGTCGCGTGCGTGATCGGCGAGGGCGGCTCCGGGGGAGCGATCGCGATCGCGCTCGCCGACCGGGTCCTCATGCAGGAGAACGCCATCTACTCGGTCATCTCCCCCGAGGGCTGCGCCGCCATTCTCTGGCGCGACGCCGGCGAGGCGAAGAAGGCCGCGGCGGCGTTCAAGCCCGACGCAGCGCACTGCCTCGAGCTCGGCGTGATCGACGCCATCGTCCCCGAGCCGGCGGGCGGCGCTCATACGGATCACCGCGAATCCGCCCGCCTGCTGGGGGAGTCCCTGCGGGAGACGCTGGAGGATCTGAGCGACGTGCCCGGCGACGAGCTCCGCCGGCGCCGCAGAGCCAAGTTTCGGTCGCTCGGCGTCTTCGCCTAGCAGGTTTCGGTAGGTTCGAGCGGCTCCTATCCACAGCGTCCACAGGCTTATCCCCTGCGAATGGCATCGCTTGCAACGGGCCCGAACACGGCTCGAGGCCGGTAAAGACCGGCCTCGAGCGCCTTGACCCCCCGCTGGGTGGAGAAGCCTGGAGGTCCTCTTTACGCCCTGGCGGGTCCGAAACCCCACCGTTTCCATGCCTCCCCGAGCGGGGACGAAGCGGCCATGCCGCCCCGCCCGATCTGGAGCGGGAGCATCTCGTTCGGGCTCGTCAGCGTGCCCGTCCAGATGTTCGCCGCCACGCACTCGCAGGAGCTCCGCTTCCACTTCGTCGACCGGCGGGACCTCATGCCGGTCGGCTACGACAAGGTGCGAACGGACACCGGGGAGCGCGTCGACCCCGAGGACGTCGTTCGCGCCTTCGAGGTCGAGAAGGGCCGGTACGTGCCGATCGAGCCGGACGACCTCGACCGGCTCGACGTCGAGCTCGCCCACGCGGTCGACATCTGCGACTTCGTCGCACTCGAGGAGATCGACCCCATCTACTTCCGGCAGGCCTATTACCTCGTGCCGCAGGAGGGCGCCGAGAAGCCGTTCCGCCTGCTCGGCCGCGCATTGGACGAGACGGGCCGCGTCGGGATCGCCAAGGTCGTCATCCGCAACAAGCAGCATCTCTCCTGCCTCCGACCCTTCGAGGGCGTTCTCGTCCTCGAGACGATGTACTACGCGGACGAGGTCCGCGACCCCGCCGAGCTGGCTCCCCCCGAATCGAAGGCCGAGCTCCGCAAGGCGGAGGTCGACATGGCGCGCTCGCTCGTCGAGAACCTCAGCGCCGCGTTCGACCCGGCCAAGTACGACGACCGCTACCGGCGCGAGCTGCTCGAGCTCATCCGCGCGAAGGCGGAGGGACAGGAGCTGCCGGAGCCCGCGCAGCCGGAGGCGGGGGTCGTCGACCTCATGCAGGCTCTGCGCGAGTCCGTCGAACGCACGCGCGCGGCCAGGCGGCCGCGCGCTAGAACTGCGTCGTGAGCGACGACCTCGCGGCGTACCGACGGAAACGCGATCCCAGGAAGACCCCAGAGCCGTTCTCCAGTCGGCAATCGCGAAAGCGATTGCCGACGTTCGTGATCCAGCGACACGACGCACGCCGGCTCCACTACGACTTCCGTCTCGAGCGCGACGGAGTGCTCGCCTCGTGGGCGGTGCCCAAGGGAGTCCCGCTGGAGCCGGGCGTGCGCGCGCTCGCCGTCCACGTCGAGGACCACCCGCTCGACTACGGCGGCTTCGAGGGAGAGATTCCAAAAGGCCAGTACGGCGCCGGCACGGTCGAGATCTGGGACCGCGGCACGTACGAGTTGCTGGAGGAGAAGAAGGACGGTGGGCTCACCGTGCGTCTGCACGGCGAGCGGCTCGACGGTACGTGGACGCTCATTCCCGCGCATCTCGACGGCAAGGAGCAGAACTGGCTGATCGTCCGCAAGAAGGATGAATCCGTTCGCGTGCCGCGCAATGACTACAAAGCGATGCTGGCGACGCTGGTGGACAAGCTGCCGACCGGTGACGAGTGGTTGTACGAGATCAAGTGGGACGGCTACCGGGCGCTGGGCTACGTGAGGAACGGAACCGCGAAGCTCGTCAGCAGGAACGGCAACGATCTGACCGCGCGGTTTCCCGGCGTGGCAAAGGCGCTTGGTCAGGCGATGAAATCGCCTGACGGCGTCGTCGACGGCGAGGTGTGCGCGCTCGACGAGAACGGACGCCCGAGCTTCTCGGCGATGCAGCAGGGCAAGCCGGGGACTCCGATCGTGTACGAGGTCTTCGACGTGCTCGAGATCGACGGCGAGCCGGTGCTCGACCGGCCGCTCGTCGAGCGCCGTGAGCTTCTCGCGGGGCTGCTCGACAAGCGCGTGACGAACGTGCAGATCTCCGGCGCGTTCGACGACGGCGAGGGGCTCCTGACCGCGGCGAAGGAGCAGCACCTGGAGGGCGTGGTGGCGAAGAAGGCGGCCTCGCGCTACGCGGAGGGCCGGCGCACCCGCGACTGGCTGAAGATCAAGACGCACGGCGAGCAGGAGTTCGTGATCGTCGGCTACACGAGGGGTGAAGGCCGCCGCGCGCGCAGCTTCGGCTCGCTCGTCCTCGCCGTCAACGAGGGCGGCGCGCTGCGCTGGGTCGGGAACGCCGGCACGGGCTTCACCGAGAAGACGATCGCGGAGCTGCTCGACGCGCTCGAGCCGCTACGCGTCGACGAGTCGCCGCTCGCGGTCGTCCCCAAGATGCCGAAGGTCCGCAAGTCCGACGTCGCGTGGGTGCAGCCGCGGCTCGTCGCGGAGGTGAAGTTCGCCGAGTGGACCCACGATGGCCACCTGCGGGCGCCCGTGTACCTCGGCCTCCGCGACGACAAGTCGGCGCCCGAGGTGCGCGCCGAGAGACCGTCTCGCGTGCAGCTCTCCAACCTGGACAAGGTCTTCTTCCCCGACGAGGGGATCACGAAGGGGGACCTGATCGAGTACTACCGGGCGGTCGCTCCGGTCATCGTCCCGCACCTGCGCGGCCGGCCGTTCACGATGCGCCGCTACCCCGACGGCGCCTTCGGCAAGGCGTTCTTCCAGAAGGACGCGCCGTCGCACATGCCCGACTGGATCCCGACGTACCGCGTCGAGGTCTCGACCCGCGACGCGCCGCGCAAGAAGAAGTGGATCTCGGCGCCGATCGTGAACGAGGAGGACGCCCTCGTCTGGATGGTGAACATGGGCTGCATCGACATGAACACGTGGTACTCGCGTGCCGACCGTCCCGACCGGCCCGATTTCGTGCTCTTCGACCTCGACCCGTCGCCCGACGTCGGCTTCGCGGAGACCGTGCAGGTCGCGTTGCTCGTGAAGGAGATGCTCGACGCGCTCGGGCTCGTCTCGTTCCCGAAGACGTCGAGTGCGGAGGGAATGCACGTCCTCGTCCCGGTCGAGCGCCGCTACACGTACGACGACACCCGCGAGTTCTCGGAGATCGTCGCCGGCGCGATCGCGCGAACGCATCGCGGGCTCGCGACGACCGAGTGGGCGAAGTCGAAGCGGCGCGGCGTGCTCATCGACTCGAACCAGAACGGAGAGGGAAAGACGATCGCATCCGCGTACTCGGTGCGCCCGCGCACCGGCGCGCCCGTGTCGACGCCGCTGCGGTGGGACGAGGTGGACGAGAAGCTCGCCCCGGCGTCGTTCACGATGGACGTCGTGCTCGAGCGCGTGCGCGAGCTCGGCGACCTGTTCGAGGGTGTGCTCACGACGAAGCAGCGCCTGAAGACGCCGTGACCGTCCAGGTGCCGGCCATCGGGGCCGGCGCGGAGCACGTCGTCCTCGCGGTCGAGCTAGCCCTGCAGCTCGCTCAGGCGGGCTCGTAGGAAGTCGCGCTCGACGTCGGTCGGCGCGAGCTCGAGCGCGCGGGCGTACGCGTTCTCGGCGGGGCGCCCGAGGCGGCGGAGCAGGTCCGCGCGCGCCGAATGGAAGAGGTAGTACCCGTCCAGCCCTTCGATGTGCTCGAGCACGTCGAGGCCGGCCTCGGCGCCTTCCGCCATTGCGACGGCGACGGCCCGGTTGAGCTCGACCACCGGCGACGGATCGACTTCCGCGAGGCGTGCGTACAGCTCCGCGACGATCGACCAGTCGGACCCGCCGTCGGTGTGCGCCGCCGCGATGCCGGCCTGGATGGCGTACGGCCCGCGCGCCGGCAGCGACAGCGCCCGCTCGAGCGCCCGCCGGCCGGCGGCGATCTCGTCTGCATCCCACAGCGCGCGGTCCTGATCCTCGAGCAGCACGAGCGATCCGTCGCGGACGCGCGCGTCGCGGCGGGCGTCCTGGAAGAGCAGCAGCGCGTGCAGTCCGTGCGCCTCCGACTCGTCCGGCATGAGCAGCGCGAGCATGGCGGCCAGGCGGACGGCCTCGTTGCAGAGCTCTCGCCGCACCGGCGGGCCGTAGCCGGCATTGAAGATGAGGTAGACGACGCGCAGCACCGCGGCCAGCCGGCTGGGGAGAACGTCGTCCGGCGGGACGCGGAAGGGGATGCCCGCGTCGCGGATCTTTCGCTTCGCGCGCACGAGCCGCTGCGCCATCGTCGCTTCGGGGACGAGGAACGCGCGCGCGATCTCGCCGGTCTCGAGCCCGCCGAGCGAGCGCAGCGTGATTGCGATCTGCGCCTCGATCGCAAGGGCCGGATGGCAGCAGGCGAACACGAGGCTCAGGCGTTCATCGGGGATGGCGGTGTCGTCCATCGGCTCGGTCTCGGGCGGGACGAGCAGCTCGGCCTTGCGCCGGAGCGTCCGGTCGCGCCGGATCCGGTCCACGGCGCGGTTCTTCGCCACCGTCACGAGCCAGCCCGCGGGGTTGGCGGGAACGCCGTCGCGCGGCCAGAGCTCGACCGCGGTCGCGACCGCGTCCTGGAGGGCGTCCTCGGCGAGGTCGAAGTCGCCGAGGACGCCGATCAGGGTGGCGAGGACGCGGCCGTGCTCCTCGCGGAAGAGCTGCTCGAGCGTCGTCAGGCGCCGACCTCGGCCTGCCGCATGACCACGGGCCGCACCTCGATGTGACCGAACCGCGCGGACGGGATCTTGGCCGCCCACTCGATCGCCTCGTCGAGCGACTCGGCCTCGACGAGGTAGTAGCCGCCGAGCGACTCCTTCGTCTCGATGAACGGCCCGTCGGTGACGAGCGTCTCGCCGCCGCGCACACGCACGGTCGTCGCCGTGTCGCTCGGCTGGAGCTGGTTCGCGCCCACGAGCGAGCCCGATTCACGCAGCGCCTCGGTGTACGCCATGTACTCCGGCATGAGGTCGCCGTTGTCCTGGGACTCGTCGTCGTGGATCAGGAGCAGGTACTGCATGGCTCGACCTCCTTGAAGATGGTTTACGAGGTACGACGAACGGGCTGGGTGGAAATCGACATCCGGCGGAGCAAGGTCAGAGCCCCTTTCTTGTCCAGGTACTCGTTCAGGTTGCCGCATTTCGGGCTCTGCACGCAGGAGGGGCAGCCGTGCTCGCACGGGCAGCCCTCGAGCAGGCGCACGGTGTCGGCCACCCAGCCCTCGAACTGGTCGAACCCGCGCTCCGCGATGCCGACGCCGCCGGAGTGCCCGTCGTAGACGAACACCGTCGCGGCGCCGGTGTCGTCGTGGTAGTTCGTGGACAGGCCGCCGATGTCCCAGCGGTCGCACATCGCCCACAGCGGGAGGACGGCGATCATCGCGTGCTCGGCCGCGTGCAGGGACGAGAGGAGGGTCGGCATCTGCTCGAGCCCTTCGAGCTGCGACTCCGTCGGGACATACCAGACCGCCTCCGTGTCGAACGTCGTCGGGGGCAGGTCGAGCTGCACCGTCGAGATCGTCGCCTGGTCGCGGATCCCCTTGCGCTGGAAGGCGACCACCCGCTCGGTCACCGACACGCGTCCGAAGGTCAGCTCGAGACCCAGCCGTTGCTGCACGCGCAGCGGCTCCTCCACGCCGGTGGAGGTCTCCTTCTTCACCTGCGTGTACCAGTCGCCGCCGAAGGGCTCGACGAGCGCCTGCCGGGCGGGAATGTCCAGCGCCTGGACGAGCCATTGCTCGCCCATGTGGAGGTACACCGCGCCTTCGTGCACGGTCGAGTACGCACGCTCGTGCTCGACGATCCCGAGCACGGTGCCCGTGCTCGCGTCCACGACGGAGAACGCGTCCGCGCTCGCCGATCGCAGCGGCGTGCGTCCCGCCGGATAGTCGGTGCCCGCGTACACCCAGCCACGCGGCGTCTTGCGCAGGTCGGGCACGTGCGGCGCGCGCTCGAGCGCGGCGTCGCCGAGCGTGGCGCGGTCGTCGTCGTCCAGCGGTCCTTCGAACGCGGCGGCGGCGACGTGCCCGTCGAGCACGCGCGGATTCGCGTGGTCCAGCATGGCCGCCTCGACGCGCCGGCCGAGGAGCGTCTCCGGCTCGCGCATGAAGTACTGGTCGAGCGCGTCCTCGGAGGCGACGAGCACGGCGAGCCCGTGACCTCGCCGGCCGGCGCGGCCCCATTGCTGGCGCAGGCTCGCCACCGTTCCGGGAAAGCCCACCGAGATGGCGCAGTCGAGCAGGCCGATGTCGATCCCCAGCTCGAGCGCGTCGGTCGCCGCGACGCCGAGCAGCTCGCCCTCGACGAGCCGCCGCTCGATCTCGCGCCGCTGCTGCGGCGTATAGCCGGCGCGGTAGGGCGCGAGGCGCGCCGCCGTCTCGGCGTCGACGCGGTCGACGGTCATGCGGTGGACGAGCTCCGCCGCCTTGCGGCTCTTTGCGAAGCAGATCGTGCGCAGGCCGCGCTGCACGAGCGCGGCCGCGAGGCGCGACGCCTCGCCGAGCGGAGACGCGCGCAGGCCGAGTTCGACGTCGATGAGCTCCGGGTTCCAGAGGGCCACCGTCCGTTCCGCGCGGGGCGCGGCGTCGCCCGCGATCACCGTCGTCTCGAGGCCGAGGAGCCGTTCCGCCAGCTCGCCGGGATTTGCGATCGTCGCCGACGCGAGGACGAACTGCGGATCGGCGCCGTAGACCTGCGCCATGCGGCGCAGCCGCCGCAGGACGTTGCCGACGTGCGATCCGAAGACGCCGCGGTAGACGTGCGCCTCGTCCACGACGACGTAGCGCAGGTTGTGGAGCACGTCCGCCCAGAGGTCGTGGCGCGGCAGCACGCCGACATGGAGCATGTCCGGGTTGGTGAGCACAAGGTTCGCCCACTTGCGCACCTGCCGGCGCTGCTCGCGCGGTGTGTCGCCGTCGTAGATTGCGGCCCGCACCTTCGGCACGGCCAGACCCGCGAGCGTGCGGGCCTGATCCTGTGCGAGCGCTTTCGTGGGGTAGAGGTAGACGGCCCGGTTCTTCGGGTCGGTCGCGAGCGCGTCCAGCACCGGCAGGTTGAAGGCGAGCGTCTTGCCGGAGGCGGTCCCCGTGGTGACGATCACGTGCTTGCCGGCGCGCGAGGACGCCCACGCCTCCGCCTGGTGCGCGTACAGCTCGTCGATTCCCTGGCGCGCGAGCGCGGCGCGCACGGCTGGATGGAGATCCGCCGGCAGCGGGACCGAGCGCGCCGCGCGCGCCGGCTCCGTGGCCAGGTAGGCGAGCTCCTCGCCCTGGAGGAGGTCATCCCACAATCGAGCCGTCCCGCTGGACGAGAAGAGCCCGGCGCGCATCGACGCCCCTGAGGTCGGCCCCGGCCGGAGCGACGACGGCATCGAACGAACCACCGGGCGGCGCCTCGAGGACGTCGCCCGCGCGCTCCCGTGCGGCCGCTCTGTAGGCCGGGTCGGGCTCGACCACGGTGACGTCGAAGCCGGCCAGACGGAGCGGCTCGGCGTGGATCCCGGCGAAGCCCAGCTCGAGCACGCGTCCGGGCGGCGGCCCGAGCAGCTCGAGCAGCCGGGGTGTCGCGCTCGTGGCCTGTGCAGGCGGCAGCCGATCCATGCCGAGACGCTAACGTTCGACCACCGGGGTGCCGCTGGGAGCGGCTGAGATCACACCCGTCGAACCTGATCCGGGTCATGCCGGCGAAGGGAGCGCATTGCCTTGGTTGCTCGAGCACTGACGATCGCGACGTCCGACTCCGGCGGCGGCGCGGGCATCCAGGCCGACCTGAAGGCGTTCGCCGCCGCCGGCGTACACGGCTCCTCCGTGCTCGTCGCGCTGACCGCGCAGAACACGCGCGCGGTGACAGCGATCCATGAGCTGCCGCCCGCGTTCGTCGTCGCACAGCTCGACGCCGTCTTCGACGACATCGGCGTCGACGCTGCGAAGACGGGGATGCTGTTCTCGCGCGCGCTCATCGAGACGGTCGCCGCGTATCTGCGCGACCGCCCGGTGCCGCTCGTCGTCGACCCCGTCATGGTCGCGAGCTCGGGAGCGCAGCTGCTCGAAGACGACGCCGTCGACGCGCTCGTCGGCCGGCTCTTTCCGCTGGCGACCGTGATCACCCCGAATCTGATGGAGGCGCGCGCACTCGCCGGCTTCGACGGCTCGCCGGCCGAGCTGGCCGAGCGCCTGCACGAGCTCGGCGCGCCGGCGGTGATCGTCACCGGCGGGCACGGCGCGGTTGAAGCGGACCATCTCTTCGACGGCCGCGAGCACCTCGACATTCCCGTTCCGCGCCACGAGGTCGCAGCGACGCATGGAGCAGGCTGCACGCATTCTGCGACGCTCGCGGCCTTGCTCGCGCGCGGCGAGAGCCTTGTCGGCGCGGCCCGAGGGGCATCGGCAGCTGCCTCCCTCGCCGTCGCGCAAGGGCTCGTCGAGATCGGATCAGGCGAAGGTCCCGTCGATATCTTGGGGGTGAAGCGATGATCTCTGCCGGCACGACGCTGCGCACGATGCGCGAGCGGAAGCTGCTCGTCCACCAGATCACGAACTACGTCGTCATGAACGAGACGGCGAACGCGACGCTCGCGATCGGCGCGCTGCCCGTGATGGCGCACGCGCGCGAGGAAGTGGAGGAGATGACGCAGATCGCGTCCGCACTCGTCATCAACATCGGCACGCTGTCGGAGCAGTGGATCGAGTCGATGCTGCTCGCCGGCAAGGCCGCGAGTGCGCGGCCGATCCCGGTCGTGCTCGATCCGGTCGGCGCCGGCGCTACGGCGTTCCGGACCGAGACCGCGCGCGTCATCCTCGACGCCGTCGGCGTCACCGTCCTGCGCGGGAACCCCGGCGAGGTGGCGACGCTCGTCGGCGCGGCCGCCGAGGTGCGTGGCGTCGAGTCGATGAGCACCGGGATGGAGCCGGCCGACCTCGCACGCGATGCCGCTCGCCGGCTCGGCGTGATCGCGTCTGTCACGGGGCCCGTCGACCACGTGTCCGACGGCGAGCGCGTGCTCGCGGTCTCGAACGGCGACGCGCTGCTCGCGACGGTCACGGGCACCGGCTGCATGTCGTCCGCGCTGACGGGCTGCTTCCTCGCGGCGAAGCCCGACGAGCCGCTCGAAGCGGCGGCCGAAGCGCTCGCGGCGTTCGGCGTCGCCGCCGAGGACGCGGCGGAGGGTTCAGCCGGGCCGGGCACCTTCCACATGCGGCTGTACGACGCGCTGTATGCGCTCGACCCCGAGACGCTCGACGGGCGCACGCGCATCGAGGAGCTGTGAGGGAGTTCGAGCTCCTCGCCGAGCTCGAACGGCGGGGGCTCGTCGTCGGTGTGGAGCACGACGCCGCGCAGATCGAAGGGCTCGTGGTGACGCAGGACACGCTCGTGGAGGGTGTTCACTTCCGCTTCGATCTCATCGGGTGGCGCGAGCTCGGCTTTCGCGCCGCCGCCGTCAACCTCAGCGATCTGGCCGCCTCGGGCGCCGAGCCGGTCGCGCTCATCGTCAGCCTCGCAGCCCCGAGCCTCGAGCAGGCGATCGAGCTGTACGAGGGGCTGAACGAGCCGGGAGTCCCCATCCGCGGCGGCGACACGACGCGGGCCGACTCGGTCGTTCTCAGCGTGACCGCGCTCGGCCGCGCCGAACGAGTGCCCGGTCGCGCCGGCGCGGTTCCCGGCGATCTCCTCGTCGTCACGGGGCCGCTCGGCGCAGCGGGTGTGGCGTTCCGCGAAGGGCGGCTTGCGCCGCCGCCGCTGCGGCTCGCCGAGGGCCGTCGCCTTGCAGCCGTCGCGCACGCGATGCTCGATCTCTCCGACGGGCTCGGTCCGGATGCGCGCCACATCGCCGAACGCTCGGGCTGCCGGCTCGTCCTCGACCTCGACCGCGTGCCGCTCGCCGAGGGCGCGACGCGCGCCGACCTCGAGTTCGGCGAGGACTACGAGCTGCTTGCCGCGACGCCGGATCCGCTCGACTTCACGGTCATCGGCCGCTGCGAGGAAGGGTCAGGCGTCAATGTGGCGCTGGGCGGTTGGGAGCACTTCGGCTAGCCACTGCTCGAAGTGCGCTTTCGGGCGGATTCCGACCATCGAGCCGACGGGCGCGCCGCCTGCGAACAGGATCACGGTCGGGATGGAGAGCACGTCGTACCGCGCGCCGACGGACGGGTGCTCGTCGACGTTCACGCGCGCGACGGGAACTGTCGCTTCGAGCTCGGCGAGGATCGGCTCCAGCGCCTTGCACGGCCGGCACCACGGGGCCCAGAAGTCGACGAGCAGCGGGTCGCCGGCGACCGCATCGTCGAAGCCGCCTGCGTCGAGCTCGCGCATCAGAACTCGCCTCTCAACGCCGCGAACCGTAGCGCCGGCACCTGCGTGACCGCTTCGAGGACGATGGATCGGCTCATCTTCGAACTGCCGGCCGTCCGGTCGGCGAACACGATGGGCACCTCGACGACCGCGAACCCGGCGCGGATCGTCCGGTAGGTCGTCTCGATCTGGAACGCGTATCCGCGAGCGCGGATCGCGTCGAGGTCGATGCGCTCGAGCACGCGCCGCCGGTAGCACTTGAATCCGCCCGTCAGGTCGCGGATGCCGACGCCGAGGAGCTTGCGTGCGTACCAGGACCCGCCCGTCGACACGAGACGGCGTCCCAGGTTCCAGTTCTCGGTGCCGCCGCCCGGGACGTAGCGCGAGCCGAGCGCGAGGTCGGCGCCCGCCTCGCACGCGGCGATTAGGCGTGGCACGTCCGCCGGATCGTGCGAGAAGTCGCAGTCCATCTCGAGGATGAGCTCCGCGCCGTCGGCGAGCGCGCGGCGGAAGCCGGCGATGTACGCGGGGCCGAGCCCCTCCTTCCGTTCCCGGTGGAGGACGGAGACGAAGCCGAGCTCGCCGGCGAGCCGGTCTGCGATCTCGCCGGTGCCGTCGGGTGAGTTGTCGTCGACGACGAGCACGTGCAGGCCGAGCGGCTCGAGCGCGCGCAGCATGGGCTCGATGTTCGCCGCCTCGTTGTAGGTCGGCAGGCAGATCGTCGCGCTCGGCACCCCGTCGGAGGCTACATATGATCGACCCCATAGCTGCCCTGCCTGGTAACGCCGAGGTCGCCGACCGCTTCGACCTGCTCGCCGACCTGCTGGAGCTCGAGGGCGCCGAGTCGTTCCGCGTCCTCGCCTACCGGCGCGCGGCCACGCGCATGCGCGAGACGTCGGCGTCGGTCGCGCAGCTCGCCCTCGCCGGCCGCGCGAAGGAGCTGCAGGGCATCGGCAAGACGATCGAGGAGAAGATCGTCCAGATCGTCGAGACGGGCGACATCGAGGCGCTCGCGAAGCGGCGCGCGCTCGTCCCTCCCGACGTGATCGCATTCATGCACCTCCCCGGCCTCGGCCCGAAGACCGCGGCGCGCATCTGGCGGGAGCTCGACGTGACGACGCTCGCCGGCCTGAAGGAGGCGGCGGAGACCGAGCGGCTGCGAACGCTGACCGGTCTCGGGCCGAAGAGCGAGGAGAAGATCCTCAAGGCGCTCGCGTTCCAGGCGGAGAACCCCGACGAAGGCCGCAAGCTGCTCGGGGACGGGCTGCCCGCGGTGCTGGCGGCGGTCGCCGATCTGCGCGCGCATCCGGCCGCGGTGGCCGTCTCGGAGGCAGGCTCCGTGCGGCGGCGAAAGGAGACGTTCCGCGACCTCGACATCATCGCGACGGCCACCGAGCCGGCGGAGCTGACCTCGTACTTCACGCAGCTCGACTGGGTGGTCGAAGTCGCGGCGCACGGCGACACGAAGGCGACCGTCGTCTCACGCAACGGCCTGCGCTTCGACCTGCGCGTCGTTCCCCCCGAATCGTTCGGGAACCTCCTGCAGCACTTCACCGGGTCGAAGCACCACAACGTCGCGATGCGCGAGGACGCCGTTCGGCGCGGGCTCTCGATCTCCGAGTACGGCGTCACCACGGTCGAGACGAGCGACGTGTTCGCGACCGAGGACGAAGAGGCGCTGTATGCGTTCCTCGGCTATCAGTTCATCCCGCCCGAGCTGCGCGAGAACGACGGCGAGCTCGACGCTGCGCGCCGCGGGGAGCTGCCCGAGCTCGTCGAGCTGTCCGACGTGCGCGGCGACCTGCACACGCACACGACCTGGTCTGCCGACGGGAAGAACACGCTCGAGGAGATGGTCGCGGCTGCCGCCGCGCGCGGCTACGAGTACTACGCGATCACGGATCACTCGCACTACCTCCGCGAAGGCCGCCTCGCCGCACAGCTCGAGGAGATCGAGCGCGTGCGGGAGACGTTTCCGAAGCTGCACGTCCTCGCCGGGGTGGAGGCGAACATCCGCGGGAACGGCGAAGTGGACGTCTCGGCGGAAGATCTCGCGCGGCTCGACTGGGTCGTGGCGTCGGTGCACCAGGCTCCGCACACGCGTCCCACGGAGCGCGTGCTGGAGGCGATGGAGAATCCCTACGTCGACTGCATCGGCCATCTCACCGGCCGGCGCATCGGCAAGCGAGGCCCGCGTGACGTCGACGTCGAGCGTGTGATCGAGAAGGCGCTCGAGACCGGCTGCGTGCTCGAGCTGAACGGGCAACCCGACCGCCTCGACCTGCGCGACGTCCATGCGCGGGCGGCGAAGGAGGCGGGCCTGAAGCTCGTCGTCAGCTCCGATGCGCACCGCATCAGCGCCCAGAGCTACGTCGAGCTTGCCGTCGGGCAGGCGCGACGCGGCTGGCTGACGAAGGACGACCTCCTCAACACGCGCACCTGGGCGCAGTTCCGCAAGCTGCGCCGGAAGCGCCCGTGACGTTCCGCGAGGACGGGCACGCCGCCGTCGACTGGGCGGCGGACTACCTCGACCGGGTCGGCGACCTGCCTGTGCTGGCGCAGGTGCAGCCCGGCGAGCTGTCGGCGAAGCTGCCCTCCGCGGCGCCCGAGCAGGCCGAGCCGTTCGCGAGCGTCCTGCGCGACCTCGACGAGCTCATCGTCCCCGCGCTCACCAACTGGCAGCACCCGCGCTTCTTCGCGTACTTCGCCGTTACCGCATCCGAGCCGGGCATCCTCGCCGAGCTGCTCGCTGCGGCGATGCAGCAGGTCGCGCTCAACTGGCGGTCGTCCCCCGCGTCGACCGAGCTCGAGCTGCGCACGGTCGACTGGGTGCGGCAGCTGCTGGGCCTGCCGGAGGGCTGGCACGGCCACATCGAGGACACGGCCTCGACGGGGACGCTGGCTGCGCTCATCGCCGCGCGGCACGTGACGAAGCGGAACGCCGTCGTCTGCTCCGAGCACGCGCACTCCTCCGTCGAGAAGGCCGCGCGCTTGCTCGGCATGGAGCTGCGCAAGGTGCCGGCGGACGACGAGCTGCGCATGCGCGCCGGCGGGCTGGACTTCTCCGATGTCGCCGCCGTCGTCCCCACGGTCGGCACCACCTCGTTCGCCTCCGTCGACCCGGTGCGCGAGCTCGCCGAGCGCGCGCACGCGGCGGGTGCGTGGGTGCACGTGGACGCGGCGTACGCCGGGTCGTCCTGGATCCTCGACGAGGAGCGGTGGTCGCAGGACGGCGTCGAGCTCGCCGACTCGCTCGTGGTCAACCCGCACAAATGGCTGCTCGTCCCGGTCGATTGCTCGCTGCTCTGGACGTCGCGTCCGGACGAGTTCCGCGAGGCGTTCTCCCTGGTGCCGGAATACCTGCGCACGCCCGAGGACGCGTTCGCGCTCTCCGAGTACGGCCCGGCGCTCGGCCGCCGCTTCCGCTCGCTCAAGCTCTGGGCCGTGCTGCGCTGCTACGGCGCCGAGGGGCTGCGCGCGATCCAGCGCGAGCACATCCGACTGGCACGGTTGTTCGCGGACTGGGTCGAGGCCGATCCCGATTGGGAGCTCGCGGCGCCGCTGCGCTTCTCGCTCGTCGTCTTCCGCCGCAACGGTACGGACGAGGAGAACGAGGCCATCCTGGAGCGCGCGAACCGCAGCGGTGAGATCTTCCTCTCGCACACGCGGCTGAACGGCCGCTACGTGCTCAGGCTCGCAATCGGCAATGCGCGCACGACCGAGGAGGACGTGCGCCGCGCATGGGAGGTGTTGAACCGATGATCGTCACGACGATGAACGACATTCCGGGCTACACGGTGGACGAGGTGTACGGCGAGGTGATGGGGCTGACCGTGCGCTCGCGCAACGTCGGCTCGCAGATCGGTGCGCAGCTGAAGTCGATCCTCGGCGGCGAGCTGAAGGGGATGACGAAGGCGCTCGTCGACAGCCGTCACGAGGTGATGGACCGCATGTCTCAGGAAGCGGAGGCCAAGGGCGCGAACGCGATCATCGCCATGCGCTTCGACACCTCGGAGATGGGGGCGAACTGGACCGAGATCTGCGCGTACGGCACTGCAGTGAGGGTCCACAAGGCCTAGCGGAGCGCGGCGAGCGCCGCGTCGTGCAGTGCGACGCGGTAGCGCCAGAAGGCACGGCCGGTCGCGAGCAGGCGCTCGCGTAACGGTCCGGCGAGCTCGTCCAGCGTGCCCCAGCGCGCCTCTGCGATCTCCAGCGGGTCGCCGACGGCGATCTCAGTGTCGGCCGTCTCGGCGAGGAACACGTGCGTGCGCCAGTGCAGCTCGCGGCCGGCGTTCGTGAACAGCGCCCGCGTGGCGACGAGATAGCGGCGCAACTCGACGTGCAGCCCGGTCTCCTCCAGCGCCTCGCGCACGGCGCCGGTGACGAACTCTTCGCCGGGATGGATGCCGCCGCCGGGCGGCCGCCACACGTCCTCGGCGAACTGCGGCTTGCGGATGAGCGCGAGGCGTCGTGCGGGATCGAGGATGAAGAGCGTCACGTCATGCGTGCGCACCGGGTTGTGCGTTGCGACGGCCCACTCGATGTCGCTGATCTCGCCTTCCCAGGGCAGCTCGACCGGTGTGCCGAACGTCGCCCGCACGGGCGCGAGCACGGCGTCGTCGACGTGCGTCACAGCGTCCGCAGCAGCTCGAGGAGCTCTTCGGTGCTTGCCACGACGACGTCGGCCTCGGCGCGCAGCTCGGGTGGCGATTCGTCCGCCGCGACGGCGACTCGGACGGCGACGTCGAGACCGTCGAGCGCGCGGAACGCGTCGAGATCGGTGGTGTCGTCGCCGGCGACGAGCGCTCGCCGGAGGCCGGCGTCCGCGAGCAGCCGGCGCACGGCCGTGCCCTTGTTCGCGTCGAGCGGCGGGAGGACCTCGAGCACCTTGCGGCCAAAGGACGCCCGCAGGCCGACGGCCCGCGCGCGTCTAGCGACATCCTCGAGCGCTGCTCTTGCCGCACCCGCGTCGCTTGCTACCCGGAAGTGAAAGGCGACCGTCAGGGTCTTTCTCTCCACGTCCGGCCATTCCACGGTCTGAGCGAATGCCTCGATCCTCTCGCGCCAGTCTTCCGCCTCCGGGTCGAGCTCGAGCCCGTGCGACCCGACGGCCACCACCCCTTCGACGCCGACACGGCGCCGCACGTCGTCGCCCGCCCGGCCGGAGACCACCGCGACGAGCGCGTACCGCGTGGCGAGCCGCTCGAGCTCGCGGCGTGCCTCTGCGGGTAGGCGGGCGTCGTCGGGCCGCTCCACGATCGGTGCGAGGACACCGTCGAAGTCGAGGAAGAGACCGGCCAGCTGCGGCTCGGCCGCGAGCCGCTCCAGCAATGCAGCCATCGCTCTAGCATAGGCCGGTGCGCCTGATCCTGATCGGTCTGGCGGCCGGGTTCTTCAGCGCGCTCTTCGGGGTCGGCGGCGGCGTCATCATCGTCCCGCTGCTCCTGCTCGTCGCCCGGTTCGAACTCCGGTCGGCATCGGCGACCTCGCTCGCGGCCATCGGGCTCACCGCCACGGCCGGTGTCATCGCATACGTCTTCCACGGCGACGTGCAGGCGGACTACGCGGCGCTGCTCGGCGTTCCCGCCGCCGTCGGCGCACTCGGCGGCGCGTCGCTGCAGCAGCGCCTCCCGGTGCGCACGCTCTCGTACGCCTTCGCGCTCCTGCTCGTCGGCATCGCCATCGACCTGCTCGTGAAGTGACGTACGTCCTCGCGGTCGTGCTCGGGCTCGCCGCCGGCGTGCTTTCCGGCCTCTTCGGCGTCGGCGGCGGGATCCTGTTCGTCCCGACGCTGACGTGGCTCGGGCTCACGCAGCTGCACGCGGAGGCGACGTCGCTGCTCGCGATCATCCCCACCGTCATGGTGGGGGTGTGGCGCCAGCAGCGCTACGGCAACGTCGACTGGCGAGGCGCGCTCACGATCGGGCTCGCCTCGGTCGGAGCCGCCTTCGGCGGGGCTCGGCTGGCCGAGAGCGTCCCGGAGGCGACGCTCCGCCGCCTGTTCGCCGTCGTCCTCATCGCCACGGCAGCCCAGATTGCGTGGCGTACTCGGCGGAAACGGCCATAATCCGGCTCATGGCCGACGTCGAGGACCTGTGGATCCCGCTCGTCGACGAGCCAATCGGCGGCATCGTGGAGCGGATCGAGCGCGAGAACGGGGACATCGCGGCGCTCATCGAGTCGCCGCACCGGCTTCTCGCCTTCCGGACGTTCGCCTACATCCGCTGCGGGATCCTCCTCGGCCGGCTCCTGTTCGACAACGACCTCCCCGAGTACGACGGATCGGAGAGCTGGATCGAGACGCTGATGCGCGACCCCGAGCACCGCGCCGCGCTCACCGCCGAGGTGCGGGCGGTCGCCGAAGAGGTCGCGGCCGACCCGAAATACGACGACGAGGGCCCGCTCGGGCCCGACGAGGAGACGCGGGCGCGTTTCCGCGCGTTCGCGCGCGAGCATCTCGGCTCGTAGTGTTTCGACTGACGGCGATCGTCCTCCTCGCCGCCGGAGCCCTGGCGCTCACGGCCGCCGCCCGCACGCCGCCGGCGATCCCGACCATCGTCGTGGCGCCCGGCGGGCTCTTCCCGAGCCTGCCGCCGACGATGAAGCCGCAGCTCGGCGAGACCGGCTACGCGTTCCCCGTGTACGGCGCGTCGGCGTTCGCCGACACGTTCGGCGCCGCCCGTCCGGACGTCGCGAGCGGCTGGCACCACGGGGACGACATCTTCGCCCCGCTCGGTGCGCCTGTCCTGGCCGTGGCGCACGGAGTCGTGTTCTCCGTCGGGTGGGAGCGCGTCGGCGGCTGGCGGCTGTGGCTGCGCGACGACCGCGGCAACGATTTCTATTACGCGCACCTGTCCGCGTACTCGCCGCTCGCCGTGAACGGAGCGATCGTGAACGCCGGCGACGTCCTCGGCTTCGTCGGCGACAGCGGCGACGCGGAGGGGACGCCGTACCACCTGCACTTCGAGGTCCACCCGGTGGGGTTGCTCGACCGCGGCTATGACGGTGCCGTCGACCCGACGACGTACTTGCGCTCGTGGCGACGGATCAAGTTCCTGCGCTTCGAGGCCGGCGCCGACTGGACGCCGACGGTCCTCGCAGCAGGCGCGCCGAAGGCCGGCGCGGTCCTGCTGCAGAGCTCCGACATCTCGACGGCGAGCGGCCTCGCCCCGGCCTCGCTGGCCCGCGTCTTCAGCTCGTCGAGCCGTTCCCGCCCTGGTAGGTGAATCCGTCCGTCTCGCCGAAGATCCGCTCGGAGATCCACTTGCGGATCTGCGGGCCGGTGAACGGGTTGAACACGAGCGCGAGCACGAGGCCGATGAACAGCAGCCCGGAGTTGCGGCTCTTGTGCTCCTGCTTCCCGCGCACGCGGTCTGCCGCCGTGCGCAGGTCGGCGACGGCCGAGCGCAGCTCGTCCTGGAGGTCCCTGTCGGTTGCGACGCGCTTCGCGACGCCGGTGACGCCGCGGTTGCCGATGAGCTCGTCGTAGATCGCGCGCGCGGACTCGTACGCGCTCCGCACGTTGTCGCGCAGCTCCGCGTCCTGCAGGGCGCGCTCGAAGTACGGTTTCACCGTCGCGGCCGCGTCCGAGACCTTGTCCGCTGTCTTGGGCATGGTCAAGCGTTCCTTTCGTGTGTGGTCGACATCGATCCTACCCCTCCCGCTGTTTTCAACGCCCTGGGCGCATTGGCGGTTCGCGACCCGTTGAAGGCGACGTCGAGGACCTCCTCGATCGAGTCGACGAGGACGAATTCGACGTCACGCCGCGTCTCGGCCGGCAGCTCCTCGAGGTCGGCCTCGTTCTCGCGGGGGACGACGACCCGCCGGAGGCCGGCACGTTGCGCCGCGAGCGCCTTCTCCCGCACGCCGCCGATGGGAAGCACCTGGCCGGTGAGCGTGAGCTCCCCCGTCATGCCGAGATCGTCGGCAACCGGCGTGTCGCGTACGAGCGACGCGATCGCCGTGGCCATCGTGATCCCGGCCGACGGCCCGTCCTTCGGCACCGCGCCGGCTGGGACGTGGAGATGGACGTCGTGGCCGGCGAACCAGTCCTCCGACAGCCCGAGCCGGCCCGAGTGCGAGCGCACCCAGGAGAGCGCGGCCTGCGCCGATTCCTGCATCACTTCGCCGAGCTGGCCGGTGATGGTCAGCCGGCCCTTGCCCGGATAGGCCTGCGCCTCGACGAAGAGGATGTCGCCGCCGGCTGCCGTGTACGCGAGCCCGGTGGCCACGCCCGCGTCGGCCGTTCGCCGCCGCGCTTCCCTGCTGAACTGCCGCGGCCCGAGCCACGAGCGCACGCGCCGCTCGGACACGGAGATCTTCCCCTCCTGGCCCTCGGCGACGAGTCGCGCGGCCTTCCGGCACAGGTCTGCGATGCGCCGCTCGAGGTTGCGCACGCCCGCCTCGCGCGTGTACTCGCGGACGACGAGCCGCAGCGTCCTGTCCGGGAGCGAGATGCGCTCGCGGACGAGGCCGTGCGCCTCGACCTGCTTGGGTACGAGGTATCGCTTGGCGATGCCGAGCTTCTCCTCCTCGGTGTACCCGGAGAGGGAGATCGTGTCCATCCGGTCGAGCAGCGGCGGAGGAATCGTGTCGACGGTGTTCGCGGTGCAGATGAACAGCACCTTGGACAGGTCGAACGGCAGGTCGAGGTAGTGGTCGCGGAACGTGCGGTTCTGCTCCGAGTCGAGCACCTCGAGCATCGCGCTCGCCGGATCGCCGCGGAAGTCGGCGCCCATCTTGTCGATCTCGTCGATGAGCAGCACCGGGTTCGTCGACTCCGCGTCGCGGAGCGCGCGGATGATCGTCCCCGGCATCGCGCCGATGTACGTGCGGCGATGGCCGCGGATCTCGGCTTCGTCGCGCACGCCGCCGACGGAGAGGCGGACGAACTTCCGCTCGAGCGTGCGAGCGATCGACTGGCCGAGCGAGGTCTTGCCGACGCCGGGCGGGCCGACGAAGCAGAGGATCTGCCCGGACGGATCCTGCTTGAGCTTCGAGACGGCGAGGTGCTCGATGATCCGGTCCTTCACCTTTTCGAGGTCGTAGTGGTCCTCGTCCAGCACCTCGCGCGCGCGAGAGAGATCGAGGTTGTCGGTGGTCGTCACGCCCCATGGGAGGGTGGCGATCCAGTCGAGATACGTGCGGATGACTCCGTACTCCGCCGCGGCGGAGGGCAGCCGCTCGAGGCGTCCGAGCTCGCGCGTCGCCGCCTTCTCCACCTCCTCAGGCAGGTCGAGCGCGGCGATGCGCTCACGCAGCTCGTTCGTCTCTGCCTGTTCGGGATCCCCCTCGCCGAGCTCGTCCTGGATGGCCTTCAGCTGCTGGCGCAGGAAGAACTCGCGCTGTCCCTTCTCGAGCTCCGACTGGACCTGCGACTGGATCTTGCTGCCGAGCTCGACCATCTCGAGCTCGCGGTTGAGGATGACCGACACCTCGCGGAGACGCTCTCCGACGTCGACGAGCTCGAGCAGCTTCTGCTTCTCCACCGTCTTGAGGCGGATCGTGGACGCGACGAGGCTGCACAGTGCGCTCGGGTCGTCGACGTTGGCGGTCGCGACCTCCAGCTCCTCGGGTAGGTACGGAACGAGGCCGATGATCCGGCCGAACTGGTTCTGCACGTTGCGCGTCAGCGCCTCGAGCTCCTTCGACTCGTCCAGCCGGTCCGGCAGCTCCGACAGCCCGGCCACGAGGTAGGGGTCGTCGCTCACCTGCTGCTCGATGCGGACGCGGCGCAGGCCCTGCACGAGCACACGCAGCGTCCCGTCGGGCACGCGGAGCATCTTGTGCACGACCGCGGCGGTGCCCACGCCGTAGATGTCGTTCCATCCCGGCGCCTCCGCTTCGTCGTTCGAGACGGTGACGAGTGCGAGCAGGCGGTCGCCGGCGATGACGTCGTCGATGAGCGCAACGGAACGTTCCTGCCCGATCGCGAGCGGCGTCATCGACGCCGGGAATACGACTGTCTCCTTCAGCGGTAGGACCGGCAGCGACGACGGCAGCTCGTCGGCGAGCTCCTCCGCCAGCTTCTGCTCCTCCGCGCTGATGGTGACGATCTCGCTCATTCCGCTTCCTCGAGCGGCAGGACGATGCGCAGCATTCCGCGCTCGTACGTCGCGCTCGCGTTGGAGACGTCGACGTCCTCGCCCAGCTCGAGCCGGCGGTGGAACGCGCCGTACTCGATCTCCATCTGCCGGTAGTGCGCGCCTTCGACCTTCGGGCGCTCGCGCCGGCCCGCGATCACGAGCGACCGTCCGGCGGCGGTCACGTGCACCGACTCCGCGTCGGCGCCCGGGAGCTCGACGGTCACGTGGAGCGCGGGTGGGTCGTCGGTGCGGAAGCAGTCGCACTGCGGGCGGAAGCGATGGCGCAGCCCGGAGAAGCGCGGCACCTGCCACAGCTCCGCGAACAGCTCCTGGACTTCGCTCCGACGATCGTCGACGTCGCGTGCTCGTCCGGTCATCCTCCGCCGGGTACCCGTTCGCCCGCGCGAGCAAGCACCGAGGCCGCCATCCGCTTGGTGGCGTCGTCCACCATCTCTCCGTCGACGAGCGACGCGCCCTCGCCCGCCGCGAGGATGCGACGCGCCCGTTCGAGCTCATCGGCCGTCGGCATGAAAGCCTCGTTCGCGGGCGCGATCTGGTCGGGATGGACGACCCACTTGCCGTCGAAGCCGTGCCCGAGCGCGACGGCGGCGGCGCGCCGGAGGCCGTCGAGGTCGCGGAGATCCGCGTACGGGCCGTCTATCGCTTGCAACCCATATGCGTGCGCGGCGACGGAGATCCGTGCGAGGGCGTAGTCGAAGGTCCCCGACCCGATGGTGAGCACGGGGATGCCCATCGAGGCGGCGAAGTCGCCGGGCCCGAACACGAGCGCTTCGAGCGGCGCGCCGAGCGCCGCGATCCGCTCGGCCTCGACGAGACCGCGCGCGGACTCGATCTGCACCTCGAGGCCGACGCCGTCCGGGAGCAGCTCGAGCACCTGTCGCACATCCTCGGCTGAGCCCGCTTTCGGCAGCACGACGACGTCGGGCCGCCGTGCGGCGACAGCCTCGAGGTCCTCGCGCCACCACTGCGTCCCGACGGCGTTGATCCGCACCGCGAGGGTTCCGAGCGCCGCGGCCTCGCCGAGCCTGCCGCGCGCAGCGTGCTTGTCGTCCGGTGCGACTCCGTCCTCGAGGTCGACGACCACCTCGTCCGCCGGCAGCCCGGCGGCCTTGGCGAGCATCTTCGCGCTCGAGGCCGGCACCGTCAGGCAGGAGCGCCGCGGCCGTGTTGCCATGGCCGCAAACCTAACCGTTTCCTTGCACACCCGAAACGGACCCTTGACGGTGCATCCCTATCGTCGATGCCATGGAGACGAGGTTTTCGCGATGCGCCTGATCGTCACCCTGACGGCGGCTCTGACCGTGCTCTTCCTCGTGCTTCCGGCCCACCCGTAATTCCGTTCGCATTGCGCCGCCGAGGGGGCCCTCCCTTCCTCCCGTACCTCTCGGCGGCAGCGAACGGCCGGTGCACTAGCATCGCCGGAGCATGAAGGGCGTCATCCTCGCCGGGGGCTCGGGCACGCGCTTGCATCCGCTGACGCGGATCACGAACAAGCACCTGCTGCCCCTGTACGACCGGCCGATGGTGACGTATGCGGTCGAGGCGCTCGTCGGCGCCGGCATCGACGAGGTGATGCTCGTCACGGGCGGGACGCACGCGGGCGAGTTCTTCCGGCTGCTCGGCAACGGGCACGAGCACGGAATCGACCGCCTCTTCTACGCCTACCAGGAGCAGGCCGGCGGCATCGCGGAGGCGTTCGCCCTGGCCGAGCGCTTCGTCGCGCGCGACAAGGTCTGCGTCCTCCTCGCCGACAACGTGTTCGAGCACTCGCTCCGGCCGATCGTGGAGAACTTCTCGCGGCAGAGCGCCGGCGCGCGCATCGTGCTCTCGCACGTTGACGAGGACGAGCACCTGCGGCACCTCGGTGTCGCGCGCATGAACGGCGAGCGTGTGGAGGAGATCGTCGAGAAGCCCAAGACGCCGCCGAGCCGGTACGCAGTCACCGGCGCGTACTTCTACGACGCGCAGGTCTGGGAGATTCTCCCGACGCTGAAGCCGTCCGGTCGCGGCGAGCTCGATATCACGGACGTGAACAACTGGTACGTGACACGGGGGCTGATGGAAGCCGACGTCGCCGACGGCTTCTGGGGCGACGCGGGCGAGTCGATCGACGCGTACTACGAGGTGAACGACTTCGTGCGCCGCGGCGGCGTCAACCGGTGATCGAGGGCCTGCGCCGCATCGAGCTCGTCCGGCACGAGGACGAGCGCGGCTGGTTCTCCGAGCTCGCACGCGCGAGCGCGCTGCCGAAGCCGTTCCGGCAGGCCAACCTGTCCTACTCGCGCAAAGGCGTGATCCGCGGCCTGCACTTCCACGAGCGCGGTCAGGACGACGTGTTCGTCTGCCTCTCCGGGACCGTGCGTGTCGTCGTCCTCGACCGCCGCTCCGGGGAGACGTTCACGGAGGACATCGGCGACGACAACCCCGTGGCCATCTACGTGCCGGGCATCCACGCGCACGGCTACGAGGCGCTCACCGATTCGCTCTTCACCTACCTCGTCACCGAGGAGTACGACCCCGCCTCGCCGGATGAGCACGGCATTCCCTGGGACGACGAGCGCGTCCGCCATCTGTGGAGCACGTCATCGCCGGTCCTCTCGGCACGCGACGCGTCGTCGTAACCGGCGCCGGCGGCCAGCTCGGCGCGGCGCTCCTCGAGGAGCTCCCGGAAGCGCGCGGGTTGACGCGCGGGCAATGGGACGTGACGCTCCCGCCGTCCTTCGAAGCCGAACTCGTGCTCCACGCTGCAGCGTGGACCGACGTCGATGGAGCGGAATCGGAGCCCCAGGAGGCGGCGGCCGTCAACGTGGGCGGAACGCAGCACGTCGCCGAGCTCGGCATCCCCTTCGTCTACTTCTCGACCGACTACGTCTTCGACGGCCGTAAGCGCGAGCCGTATGTCGAGTCCGACGGCCCCAACCCACTGTCCGTCTACGGCCGGACGAAGCTGCTCGGCGAGGCTGCGGCGGGTGAGGACGCGTGGATCGCGCGTTCGTCCTGGCTCTTCGGCTGGACCGGCCGCAACTTCGTCCGCACGATGCTTGCCCACGGCCGCGAGCGGGACGAGGTCGCCGTCGTCGACGACCAGCGCGGCTCGCCGACGTACGTCGGCCATCTCGCCGCCGCGACGCGTGAGCTGCTCGACAAGCCCTACGGCGTCTGGCATCTCGCCGCCGACGGCGACTGCACCTGGGCCGAGTTCGCGGAGGCGATCTTCGCCGAGGCGGGGATCGACTGCCGCGTGCGCCGGATCTCGACCGCCGAGCTCGGACGCCCGGCGCCGCGGCCGGCGTACTCGGTGCTGCGCAGCGAGCGGCCGGGTGCGCCGCAGTTGCCGCACTGGCGCGAGGGGCTGCGCGAGTGCCTAGCCCGTCTTCTCCCAGACTGAGACGTGCTTCGTGCTCTCGGCGGTGAACGGCTCGCGCAGCCAGCCGCTCCAGCGTTCGCGCCGCCGCAAGCCGGCGATGCGCGCCATCAGGTCGAGCTCCGCGGGTGAGACCGCCCGGAAGGGGACCGATCGGCGCGTCCAGCCACCGTCGCGGAGGATGAAGTGATGAGAGACGAGCCGCTGCGTGTCGGCGGCGTACTCGTCCACACCGACGTGCGTCTCGCTGAGGTCGAAGACCTCCAGCGGCCGATGGCCTGCGACGCCGCCGACCTCGACGACGAAGCAGCCGCCGGTCACGAGGTGCCGGGCGGCGTTCTCGAAGCAGGCGACCTGCGCCTCCTGCGTCGTCAGGTTGTTGATCGAGTTGAAGACGATGTAGACGAGCGAGAACGTCCCGTCGACGCGCGTCGTCGTCATGTCGCCGATCTCCACCGGGATCTCGCCCGTCTTCGCCCGCAGCTTCGCGACCATATCCGGGGAGAGGTCGACGCCGGCGACGCGCACGCCGCGCGCCGCCAGCGGGACGGCGATGCGCCCCGTGCCGATCGCGAGCTCGAGCGCGCCGCCGCCGCCGAGCGGCGCGAGGAAGTCCACCACCGGCTCGACCGGCATGTGGGCCGTTCCCTCGTCGTAGTGCTCGGCGACGGCGCCTGCGAACCAGTCCTTCATCCCGAGCGCTTCAGCTTTCCGTGCTTCTTCGCGTGCACCTCGCCGCGGTGGAAGATCGCCAGCCCGATCGGTGTCGCCGCGACCGCGATGATCAGCAGGGGCCACACGTCCGCCCACACGAGCCCGGTGCCGTCGACGATCGATGCGCGGTCGCCGCGGAGCGCGTACGTCGCCGGCGACAGCTTCGAGATCAGCTGCATCCAGTGCGGCATCACCGACACGGGGTAGTAGACGCCCGAGACGACGAGCATCAAACCCTGCGCGACGAAGCCGAGCTGCGCCCCCTTCTCGGGCGAGACGAGCGGCAGCACCGACGTCATCATCCCGATCCCGATGAACGAGAGCGACGCGATCGCGAGCAGGGCGAACGCGGCCCCGTAGTTCGCGTGCGGCATGTGGAGGCCGAGGAAGAGTGCGACGGCGAAGAAGAGGATCGTCGCGCGGATCAGTCCGTACAGCACCGCGAACGCTCCCTGCCCGCCCAGGTGCATGACGCGCGAGATCGGCGCCATGAACGTGTACTCGATCGTCCCTTCCCAGCGCTCCCACGCGACCGTTTCGGTCATGAACTCGAAGATGATCCCGAGGAACGCCCAGATCACGGCGCCGACGAGGAGCCGCGTCGCGAGCGTGTTCTCGGCCGCACGGGTCAGGTGGACGGACCGCGAGATGAACACGATCGTGAGGGTGTTCGCGATCGTCCAGAACATGAACGCGACGTCCCACAGGAAGTAGCGCTTCGTGAGATAGACGTTGCGCTCGACGATGCCGCCGAGCCCGATCAGCTCGCTGCGCATCGTGGCTCCGATGGCACTCATCCGAACACCTCCCTGTACTCGTCGTCCTCGTCGTGCTCTTCCTCGAACGTCCGGCCGGTTGCGGCGAAGAACGCCTCCTCGAGCGTCTCCACGCCGTACCGCCGCTTCACGTCCGCGACGGGCTCCAGGAAGAGGAGCTCGCCGCGGTCGAGCAGGCCGACGCGGTCGGCGAGCGCCTCCGCCTCCACCATGTCGTGCGTGCAGAGGAGGATCGTCGCGTCGTGGGTTTGCCGGACCTCGCGGACGAACTCCTGCACCTCGAGCTTCGAGCGCGGGTCGAGGCCCGTCGTCGGCTCGTCGAGCAGCAGCAGGACCGGCGACGTCAGCAGGGCCCGCGCGAGCGCGACCTTCTGCTGCATGCCGCGGGACAGGCTCTGCATCGACTCGCCGCGCCGGTCCGGCGGGAAGCCGACCTTGGCGAGGATCTCCGGAACTGCCGTACGGGTCACCGACGGCGGCATGCCGTAGAAGCGCGCCGCGTACGACAGGTTCTCCTCGGCCGACATCTTCTTGAAGAAGCTCGCCTCGACCGAGACGCGGTTGACGAGCCGCCGGATCGTGCGGGAGTCGCGGACGACGTCGTTCCCGAACACGCGGGCCGAGCCGCCGTCGTCGATGAGCAGGGTCGACAGCAGACGGACGAGGGTCGACTTGCCCGATCCGTTCTGGCCGAGGATGGCGACACATTCGCCGCGCGCGATCGTGAAGGTGACGTCCTTCAACGCAGGCATGCGTCGCCTGCGGCGCGAGAACATCCCCGCGTCCTTCGCGCGTCGCCGGAAGACCTTCGTGAGGTGGTCGACCTCGACGGCAGGGACGTCCCGGCGGACGGACATGCTCAATGACTTCGGTGCTGCAAGGGCAGACATGGTGCTCCTTTGTGAAACGAAAAGGGAACGGAGAACGGGAGACCGCCGGGACGGCGGTGCGCGGACCTAACGGTGGCCGCGCGTGGCCGCCGGGCTGCCGAGGCAACCCGCCGGGACCGTGTTCATCACGTTCAGGAACAACATGGCCTGCGAACGATAGGCGCTTAACCGCACAACGTCAAGTTCACGCTGCGTGCAGCGGTTCGTCGTCGTCGCGATCGTCGTGCGCTTCGTCCGGCGGCGGCCGGCGGTCGTCGAGCCACGCGACGATCTCCGGCTCGCGCAGCAGCAGCTCGACGACGGTTCCCTCATCGCGTTCATTGCTCATGCGTCCTCCTCGAGGGTGTGGATGACGAACAGGTCGTGCCGGGATTGCGCCGTCAACTGGCGCAGGTCGGGGTACTCGACGACCTCGGGCGAGATGCGGATGCCCGCGACGACGTACCGAACCGCGTCGTCGGTCTCGTTGCGAATCTCGTGCGCGCCGGCGGGCCCTGTCGGGAAGTGGACGACCTCGCCCTCGTCGAGTCGGCGGTCGCCGTCGAGCGTCCGCAGCGTGGGCCGGCCGCGGAGCACGATCAGCAGCTCCTCGGAGCCGTGGTGGAAGTGGAAGATCATGAAGTTGCCGCGCGCGAGCTCGTACACCGTCGCGCCGAGCTGCGGACCGCTCGGCACGAGGCGCTTCGCCAGCCCGCCGCCGCCCGACCAGTCCTCGGCCTGCGGGCCCCAGTCGTCGTCCCAGATGTTCATGGCGAGAGCCTGGCAGATAAAGAGGACACCTTCTGTCATGTTTTTGTCGTACGGTCCGAATATGCGCGCGACCCGGCTCGTCTCGCTGCTGCTCCTGCTGCAGACCCGCGGGCAGCTGACCGCGGCCGACATCGCCGAGCGGCTCGAGGTGTCAGTCCGCACGGTGCATCGCGACGTCGAGTCCCTGGCGGCCGCCGGCGTGCCGGTGGAGGCGCTGCGCGGGCCGGCGGGCGGATACCGGCTCGCCGGCGGCTACCGCACGCGGCTGACGGGCCTGACCGGCGACGAGGCGGAGGCGCTCTTCGCGGCCGGCATGCCCGGGCCGGCGGCCGAGCTCGGCCTCGGCGGGGAGCTCGCCGCCGCCCGGCTGAAGCTGCTCGCAGCGCTCCCGTCCGGGCTGCAGGAGCGCGCGACCCGCGCGCAGCGCCTCTTCCACCTGGACGCCCGCGGCTGGTTCCGCGCCGAGGACAGCGTTCCGCACCTGCCCGTGCTCGCCTCGGCCGTCTGGCGCGGCTGCCGCGTCAAGATCCGGTACCGCGAGGGCAACCGGGTCGTGCAGCGCACGATCGACCCGCTCGGGCTCGTGCTCAAGGCGGGAGCCTGGTACCTCGTCGCGCACCGGGTGGCCGGCATGCGCGTGTACCGCGTCTCGCGCGTCGCTTCGGTGCGCCCGCTCGAGGAGGCGTGCGAGCGGCCTGCCGCGTTCGAGCTCTCGGCGTACTGGCACGAGCGGTCGCGCGCGTTCGAGGACAGCCTGCCGCGCGTCGAGGTGACCGTTCGCGGGGCGAAGGGCGTCCGCACCATGACCTTCGAGAGCCTCGGGCACGCGCAGCGCGAGCTGTTGCGCTTCGGCGCAGGCGTCGAGGTGCTCGCGCCGGACGAGCTGCGGGCTCGGATCGCCGAGACGGCCCGCGAGGTCGCCGCGTTGTACGTTCCCTGACGTGCCGTCGCTGTCGACGTACGCGGTGTTCCTCGCCACCGGCATGGCGCTCCTCGTCATCCCCGGGCCGGCCGTCCTCTACGTCGTCACGCGCAGCATCGAGATGGGCCGACAGGGTGGGCTCGCCTCCGCCGCCGGCATCACCACCGGGACGTTCGTCCACGTCGGGCTCGCCACTGCGGGCCTCTCGTCGCTCATCATCGCCTCGCACGCCGCATTCGACGCGGTCAAGTACGTCGGCGGCGCCTATCTCATCTTCCTCGGCGTCCGCCGGTGGCTCACGAAGGCCGAGGACCGGGTGGAGGCGAACGGCCTGCCGCGGACACAGCGCCGTGCCTACACGCAGGGAATCGTCGTCAACCTCACCAATCCGAAGACGATCGTCTTCATCTTCGCGTTCATCCCGCAGTTCGTCGACTCGAACGCGCGGCACGTCTGGCTGCAGGTGCTCGTCCTCGGGCTCAGCTTCGCCTGCCTCGGCTTCCTCAGCGACAGCGCCTATGCGCTCGCCGCCGGCGCGGTGGCGGACCGGCTGCGCGGATCCCGCCGGATCGCGCGCTTCGAACGGTGGTTCGGCGGCTCGGTCCTCATCGGGCTCGGCATCGCCGCTGCAGCCTGGACGCCCAGCCGCTCCCGCTGATACTGTTTTCGCAGGCGTTCGCCGAGGTCGGCGGCCGCCGAGGCAATGGAGCCTCACGACTCGCGGAGTCGTGGGGCTTTTTTGTTGGTCCGAGAGAGGAGCGACGATGACCAAGTTCAAGCTCGAGTACATCTGGCTCGACGGCTACGAGCCGACGCCCAACCTGCGCAGCAAGACGAAGATCGTCGCGTTCGCGGGGACGCCGACGCTCGACGAGCTGCCGCTCTGGAACTTCGACGGCAGCTCGACGCGACAGGCGGAGGGCTCGAGCTCGGACTGCTTCCTGCAGCCGGTCGCCGTCTTCCCCGACCCGGACCGCGAGACCGCGCTGCTCGTCATGTGCGAGGTGCTGCTCCCGGACGGGACGCCGCACCCGTCGAACAGCCGCGCGACGATCGAGGACGACCCCGGCGCGTGGTTCGGCTTCGAGCAGGAGTACTTCCTCTACCGCGACGGCGCTCCGCTCGGATTCCCGAAGGAGGGCTTCCCGCCGCCACAGGGCGAGTACTACACCGGCGTCGGTTACAAGAACGTGGGCGACGTCGCGCGCCGGATCGTCGACGAGCACATCGACCTCTGCCTCGAGGCGGGCATCGAACTCGAGGGGATCAACGCCGAGGTCGCGAAGGGGCAGTGGGAGTTCCAGATCTTCGGCAAGGGCTCGAAGCGAGCCGCCGACGAGCTGTGGGTCGCGCGGTACCTGCTCATGCGGCTTTGCGAGCGCTACGGCGTCGACGTCAACTGGCACTGCAAGCCGCTCGGTGCCGAGCTCGACTGGAACGGCTCCGGGCTGCACACGAACTTCTCGACGACGCACATGCGCGAGGTCGGAGGCGAGGAGTACTTCGAGGCGCTGATGGCCGCCTTCGACGCCTACAAGCATGACCACATCGCCGTGTACGGCCCCGACAACCATCTGCGTCTCACCGGTCTGCACGAGACGCAGTCGATCGACAAGTTCAACTACGGCGTCGCCGATCGCGGCGCGTCGGTCCGGGTGCCGCACAGCTTCGTGGGAGACGGCTACCGGGGCTACCTCGAGGATCGGCGGCCGAACTCGCTGGGCGACCCGTACCGCATCGCCGGCCGGATCCTCCAGACGATCGTGACAGTGCCGACGTTCGCGGAGGACGCGGAGGAGGCGGTGGCGGCGTAACCGTCGTGCGGATCCGGGCGCTCGGCGAGTCGGACTGGCCCGCGGTGGCGGCGATCTACGCCGAGGGGATCGCCGCCGGCGACGCGACGTTCGAGACGGAGGTGCCGTCGTGGGAGACCTGGGACGAGGCGCACCCGTCGCTGCGCCTCGTCCCCGAGGAGGACGGCGCCGTGCTCGGCTTCGCGGCGCTCTCGCCGTACTCGCACCGGCGCTGCTACCGCGGTGTCGGCGAGGAGAGCGTGTACGTCGGCGAGGCTGCGAGAGGCAGGGGCGTCGGCCGCGCGCTCCTCGATGCGCTCGTCGCGCGCGCGGAGGCGGACGGCTACTGGACGCTGCTCGCCGGCGTGTTCCCCGAGAACGAGGCGAGCCTCGCGCTGCACGCGGCCTGCGGCTTCCACGTCGTCGGTCGGCACGAGCGGCTCGGCGAGCGCGACGGCGTCTGGCGCGACGTGCTCCTGCTGGAGCGCGTGTCTACCACCAGTCGTTGACCAGCTCGGCGTCGTTCTGCTCGCCGATCGGTCCACCGACGGCGAGGAACTCGACGCCGTCCGGGCCCGCCTCGATTCCGCGCATCGTCTCCGGGTCGACGCGCAGGGCGTCCCACTGCCGCAGCTCGACGTTCTCGTCGCCGACCTTCGCCTGCGCGCTGCCGGAGAGGACGACGTAGATCTCTTCCTGCGTCGCGTGCCGGTGGCCGAACGGGATGCGGAAGTTCGGCTGCAGGCGTTGGTAGCTGACGCCGACCTTCTTCGATTCGAGCGGCTTGCGCGCGAACCGCGCCTCGAGATCGGGCGAGAGCCCGAACGCGGTCGCCGCGTCATCCACCTCCTTCAGGTTCCGAAGCGTGTATCCCATCAGCCGACGTATATCGGAGTTCCGAGCGGCACGAGCGGGTACAGCTGCTCGACGTCGGCGATCGTCATGCGGACGCAGCCGTGCGAGACGGCGTGCCCGATCGACCACGTCTCGTCGGTGCCGTGGATGCCCGCGCCGTTCCAGAAGCCCATCCAGCGCGCCTTGATCGGATCGGAGGGCCCCGGCGGGATGATCCGTCCCGCGAGCGAGCCGGCCCACGCGCTGTTCGGAACGTGCCAGGACGGGTCGACCTGCTTGTCGTTGATCCGGTACAGGCCGGCGGGCGTCTCCAGTCCGGCCTGCCCGACGGCGATCGGATACGTCTTCGCGAGCTCGAGGCCGCGGTACAGGCGCAGGGTGAACGTCTCGCGGTCGACGAGGATGAATGCGGGGTAGCGCTTCGGGAGCGTGGCCGCTGTCCAGTGTGGCTCGACGGTGTGCGTCGGCACTGCGAGCGTGCGCGGCCCAGACGGCCGCACGAGCGCGGCGGCGAGCTCGGCGCGCAGGGCAGGCTGGTCGACCGCGAGACCGGTCTTCTCCGGGACGACGTGCAGCGAGGTCGCCGAGGCGACGACGCTCGCCGATCGCGCCGGACGGTCGACGACGAGAGCGACGTTCGCGACGGTGCGCGCAAGCACGGCCCGCGACAGCGTCGCCTGCAACGGAATCGAGGCATGTACGCGCCGACCCGCGAGGTCGCGCAGGAAGCGGTGCGCGAGCCCGCCGTGGCTGCTCTCCTGCAGCGCGCGCGCGAGCATGCCCTCGACGTCGACGTGCAGCCCGACGCCGGCCGGGTCGACGACGAACGAATGGCCTGCCGCCGTGAGCCGGAGCGGGCGTTCGACGACGCTGACGACGCGTTGCCGGAGGAGTACGCGGGCGCGGTCGGCATGCAGGCCGCCGACGTCGACGCCGGCCACGGTGACGCCGGCGGCGAGCACGTCGGCCCGCCCGTTCTCCCAGAAGTAGGCGTATGCGCCCCCGGCCGTGAGCGCCACCGCTGCGACCGCAAGCAGGATCCCGGTGGCAACGAGAAGCCGTCTGCGCATCGCATGCGGGTTGTACCCGCTGTCACGAGCGGAAACAACGACAATTTCCGCATGCGCTACCAGTTCGTCGACTGCCGCTGGGAGCTGGCGGCGCCCGAGCGTGGGCGCGAGCTCTACCTCGCCGGGCACGTTCCCGGCGCCTCGTTCCTCGACGTGGACGCCAACCTGTCCGACCTGTCGGTCGCCGGAGCCGGGCGGCATCCGCTCCCGTCCGCCGAGCGGTTCGGGGCGGCAGCGTCGCGGGCGGGCATCGGCCCGGGCGTGCTCGTCGTCGCGTACGGGTCGACGGGCGGCGCCGAGCGCCTCTGGTGGCTGCTCCGGCACTTCGGGCATGACGACTGCGCAGTCCTGCTCGGCGGCATCGACGCCTGGGGCGGCCCCCTCGCGGCCGGCGAGGAGAAGATCGAGCCGGCGGCGTTCGTCCCTCGCGAGCGCGAGGGCGACACGATCGCCGCGGAGGAGCTCGCCCGGCGGCTCGCCGATCCGGCGCTCGTGCTCGTCGACGCCCGCTCGGTCGTGCGCTGGCGCGGCGAGCCCAATCCGGTCGACGCCAAGCCGGGGCGGATCCCGGGAGCGCTGAACGCGCCCTGGAGGGAGCCGCAGCCCGAGCTCCCGGCCGGCGACCTCGTCGCCTACTGCGGCTCGGGCGTCACGGCGTGCGTCGTCCTCCACCGGGCGTTCCTCGCCGGCCGCGAGGGCGTGCTCTATCCCGGCTCCTGGAGCGACTGGTCCCAGCGGCCGCTGCCGGCCGAACGGAGTTAGCCCAACGCGTACGTGACCGTGACGGTCGCCTGCACGTCCTCGGTGCCGGGCTGGATCGGCGTGCTGTCCTTCGCCGCCGCGCCGACCGCGAACGGGAGCGGCGCCTGCCCGCCGCCCTCGACGATCGAGACGACGCCGCCGAGTGTGCGGCCCGCCGCGCCGGCGAGCGCCTGCGCTTTCGTCTGTGCCTGCGCCACCGCGGCCTTCAGCGCGCCGTTGTAGAGCGCGTCCTGCGACGACAAGGTCAACGACGGACCGGACACGCTGTTCGCGCCTGCGCCGACGGCTGCATCCACGACGCTGCCCGCCTTGGCAATCGCGAGCTTCGTCACCGCGATCGAGTCGGAAGCGGTGTACCCGACGATCGACGTGCCGTCGTTCGACATGACCGGGTCGAGCGACACCTGCGTCGTCTGGATGTTCGCGGCGGGAACGCCTGTGCCCTCGACCGCGGAGATGACGTCCTTCGTGTCGGCCCCGTTGCGGCTGAGCGCCGCCGCTGCGGTCGCGGCCTTCGTCTGGACGGTGAAGTCGAACTCTGCCTGGTCGGGGACGGCGGTGGCGGTTCCCGTCCCGGTGACCGTGACGGTGTCCGTGCCCGCGGCAGTCGACGTCGTGGCCGCGTCGGCGCCGCCGGCGAGCAGCGCGACCGCGATCGCGAGGGTGACGAGAAGTCTCATGCCCTGCATACGCTGCCGGGCACCCCGGATGTCACATGGCTACGCGGCGGCGGTGGACGTGCCGAGCTCGCCCAGGTACTGCGTCCAGCCGTGCGGGATGCGCGGAGCCGCGAGCTTGATGAAGAGCACGGGCTGTGGCGGCCTAGGCGGCGTCCGGAGCTCCATGCCGGCCTGTTCCAGCGTCCGGTCGCCCTTGCGCAAGTTGCACGGCGCGCAGGCGGTGACGACGTTCTCCCAGATCGACTCGCCGCCCTTCGAGCGCGGGACGACGTGGTCGAGGGTCAGCCGGCCGCCCGAGGTGCCGCAGTAGACGCAGCGCCACCCGTCGCGGGCAAAGAGCGCCCGGCGGGAGATCTTGCGCTGGATGGCGCGGGGAACTCGGACGTAGGTGACGAGCCGGATCACGTGCGGGCGGATGAAGCTGCCGGTCGCCGACCGGAGCGGCTGGTCGAGATGCTCGATCACCTCGGCCTTGCCCTTGTAGACGAGCACGTGCGCCCGCCGAACCGTGCAGACGTTCAACGGCTCGTAGCTGGCGTTCAGAACGAGGACATGCCCCATTTCCTGGGCAGAAAGGTACCAGCGAGGCCCGACTACGAGGCCATGGCCCGTTCGACCGCCTCCAGCTCCTCGGGCGAGAGGGCGACGGAGGAGCGGCCGTGCTCGATCTCCTTCACGTAGATGCGGGCGTAATCGCGGCCCTGGATGGCGCTGACGACGATGCCGCTTCGCGCCGAGTCGAGGAGCGCGAACGACGACGACTGGTGCCCGCCGCTGCCCTCGTACGCGTCGTAGCGGACGATCGCAGTCCGGGAGACGCTGTCGTCGACGCGCCGGTCGACGCGGGCGAGCCCGGCCGCGATCTCGTCGATCGCCCGGTGTAGGTCGTCGATGCGGCTCTGGAGCGAGACCGCGAAGTCGACGAGGTCGGCCTTCCCGCCGCCGAGCAGGACGCGCTGGGCCCGACGCACGCGCCGGAGCGACGCGAAGTAGCCGACTGCGAGCAGCACGGCGAGGATCGCAGCCGCGGCTGCGCCGACCGCGATCCACGCTGCGACGGAGGAGTTGACGTGCATCAGCCGAGCGTGAAGAAGACCGTGTAGGTGGCGGTGTTGTTCGAGACGTTCGTCTCTCCCGGCACCGGCGCGACGTCGACCTTCACGGTCGCCCTGTTCCCGAACGCGCCGGCCGGGAGCTGGAGGTTTCCGAACGACACGGTCTGCTGCGTCTTCGACGCGATCGTCTGGATCGTCTGTGTCCGCTTGATCGTCGTGGTGCCGGCGGTGATCGTCAGGTGCACGACCACCCCGTTCTCCTGGAAGTTGCCGGAGTCCTCGACGGTGGCCGCGAACGCGAGCTCGGCCGAGACCTTCACCGTCGTGGCGGTCGAGGTGGACAAGGCCGTCGCGCCCGGGTTGGCGACGACGGAGACGAGCGCCGACCCGTGCAGGCCGCTCGGCGTCCCGCCGGTCGACGCGCCCTTGAGATGGTCGAGCAGCACGCCGAACGAGCGCGCGCTCACGAGCTCCGTATTGGGGACGAAGGCCGACTTCGGAATGATGACGTCGGTTATCCCCTCCGTCTTCAGCTCCTGCGTCGCCGGCACGCGGTAGAGCTGCTCCCACACGACGTCGCTTGCTGTCAGCAGCTCCGCCTGCGCCGCGAGCCCGTCGATGGATGCGTTGGTCGAGCTCGTGCTCTTCGGATTCCACGCTGCGACGACGTCGCCGAGCGCGGCGAGGCCCTTTGCGCGCAGCTCGATCGCGTCCACGAACCGCTCGTGGATCTGGCGCAGCGGGCCCGGCGGGCGGATCTGCTGCGCCTGGTCGTACTCCTGCTGCTCCTGCTGCGCGTACTGCTGCAGGCTCGATTCGAGGTCGGATTGCTTGAGCACCGACGAGCCGAGCTTCGCGGCGAATTCCCGGCCCAGCGCGTTCGAGCTCGCTGCGACCGTGCGGACGCGCATCGCGTACGACGCGTACTGGTTGTGCGTGCTCTTGCCCTGGCAGGCGCCGACCCAGAAGACGAAGGCGACGACGATCGCGATCGCGATCGCGATCAGGCCGACGAGCCGCGCGAGAGGCACGAGGCCGGTGGGCCCCGCAGGCGGCCGCGGAGGGCCGGAGCGCTCCCGCCGGGCGCGGCGGCGCGGACGCGACGCCTCCGCCGTTTCCGGCTCGTCGAAGAAGTCGAACTCGATGTTCTCGTCGTCGAAAGTGTTCATGCCGTCAGCCGGTCGGGCCAGACTGTAACGCGGCCCTCTGTTGGAGAGGAAATCCGCCGGTTGTCGCCAACCTGAACAGACCGATGTCCAACGGTGCGCTCGCTCTCCAGCAAAGCGAGCCCGTCCTCGGTCGCTACCGGCCGATTCGGCCGCTCGGGAGCGGCGGGTCGGGCTCGGTCTGGCTCGCCCGCGACGAGCGGACGGGCCTCGACGTCGCCCTGAAGATCGTCGCCCGGGAGGGCAAGGCGGCGGCGCGGGCCGAGCGCGAGGCGGCCGCGGCGGCACGGCTGCGCCACCCGAGCTGCCTGCGCGCGTACGCATTCGCCCGCGATGCGCGGCACGTCTACATCGCGTACGAGTTCGTGCCGGGGCGCACCTTCCGCGAGGCGCTGCGCGCGGGCGAGCTCGACGACGCAGATGCGGTCGAGGCCTGCGCGCAAGTCTCGGAGGGGCTCGCACACGCCCATCGCGCGGGAATCCTGCATCGCGACGTGAAGCCGTCGAACGTCCTCCTCGCCGACGGTGAGGGCGTGTCGGCCCGGGTGCTCGACTTCGGGCTCGCGCGGATGGCGGAGGCGGAGACCCTGACTGCGCAGGGAGACGTGCCCGGCACGCTCGCGTACATCTCGCCGGAGCGGCTGGCCGGCGACGACGCCACCGAGGCCGCCGACGTCTGGGCGGTGGGCGTGATGCTCTGGGAGTCCCTCGCGGGCCGCCATCCGTTCTGGCAGACGTCGATGCTCGACACCGCGCGTGCGATCGAGGCGGGGGCGCCGTCGCTCGGCACGCTGCGGCCCGACCTGCCGAAGCAGTTGATCCACCTCGTCGACCGCGCGCTGTCTCGAAGCCCGACACGCCGTCCGTCCGCGGCCGCTCTGGCCGACGCGCTGCGGGGAGCCGCCGTCCACCGCCGCCGCAAGCGGGCGCGGGCCCTCGGCCTCTCCGTTCCGGCGGAAGCGGGCCGCGCCGGTGCCGCCGCGCTCGCGGCCACGTTCGTCGCTTGGACCGCTGCTTCCATCCCCTTCTACCCGCACGGCTGGGCGGCCGGCCTCGCGGTCCTCGCCGCGGCCGTGACCGCGTTCCGGCCGCGCGCGGGGCTCGCACTCGCACTCGCCGTGCCCGTGCTCCCGCTCGGCAACGTCTCCCTCGGGCTCGCGATTCTGTACGGCGCGCTCGCGCTCGCCTGGCTCGTCCTGTCTTGGCGCGAGCCGCGCGGTGGCCTCCTGTTCGCACTCGGGCCGCTGCTCGTCCCGCTGAGCGCGCTCGGGCTCGTGCCGCTCGCGGCCGGCACGCTTCGCGCGGGGTCGCGCCGTGCGGCCCAGGCGGGGCTTGCCGTCCTCGTGGCCGCCGTCGTCGCCGGAATCCGCCATGCGACGCTTCCGCTCGTCGGCTCGCGCCCGCCCCTCGGCCTGGGCATCGCGGGTGCCCGCGATCCGCTCGACGTGGCCGGATCGCTCGCGCGCGCCGCGGCCGCCCACCCGGGGCTGGTCGTCGAGGCCTGCGTCTTCGCCGCCGTGGCGCTCGCCCTTCCGTTCGCGCATGCCCGCGGCCGGTGGGGCGCCGCGGCACTCGGGGGAGCGATGCTCGTCGCGACCGTCGTCGCCGTCCCCTCCGCACCGGCGGCTTCGCTGGCCGCCGCCGCCTGGCTGACCGCCGCCGCGGTCGCGCTGCGCGCTCGGCGCGCGTAATCCGGCCAGCGTAGGGGTAACCTCAGCCGCGCAACCATGGTGCTCCGGTCGATCGAACAGAAGATCGAGGCCCTCTTCGAGGGAGTCTTCGGCCGGGCTTTCCGGACGAACGTCCAGCCCGTCGAGCTCGCCCGCAAGGTCGCGAAGGAAATGGACGACCATCGCGTCGTCTCGGTCTCGCGCGTATACGTCCCGAACGAGTACACGATCTACCTGTCGCCGGCCGACCACGAGCAGTTCGAGGGCTACGAGAACTCGCTGCTCTCGGAGCTCGAGGAGTACCTGAGCGAGCACGCGCGCCGCGAGAGCTATGCGCTGCTGACGCCGCCGCGGGTCCAGCTCGAGACGGATGAGGACCTGGCACTGGGCGAGTTCGGCATCGCCACGCGCATGGTGCAGCCGCGCCACGGCCATCGCGCCGAGGAGGAGCCGGAGGAGCAGGTCGAGTCGGGCGCGACGATGATCTACAAGCACCCGGTCCCGGACGCGACGGAGGCCGCCTCGCCGGAGGAGCTCGGGCTGGAGCGGGAGGCCGCGGTGCTGTCGTGGGACGGGCAGCGCCTGCGCGTGGACAAGCGCCGCGTCGTCCTCGGCCGCTCGCGCGAGTGCGACATCCAGATCGAGGACGCAAACGTCTCCCGGCGCCACGCCGAGCTGCGACAGGAGGGGACGGCCTTCTGGATCGTCGACCTCGACTCGACGAACGGGGTCGAGGTGAACGGCCGGCGCGTGAAGCGCGCGAAGCTCGATCCGGGCGACAGATTCACGGTCGGCTCGACCGAGGTGACGTTCTCGACGGAGCGCGAATGACCCTTGCGAGCACGCGGCTCGAGGAGGTTCTCCTCGCGCTCAAGATCGCGTTCCTCGTCCTGCTCTACGCGCTCATCTGGCGCATCATCCGCACCGTCTCGCGCGACATGCGCGCACAGCCTTCGCAGGAGAGCTTCATCATGCCGCCGGTCGCAGGCGCGCCGGCTCCGGCTCCTGTCGGTGGACGGCTCGTCGTCCAGGAGAGCCCCGTGCTCGACAAGGGAGACGAATACTCGGTCGACTCCGCGCCGCTCACCATCGGCCGTGGCAACCAGAACGACGTCGCCATCGACGGCGACGAGTTCGCGTCGGCGCGCCACGTGCGCTTCGAGCCGCGCCGCGACGGCGTCTGGGTGCACGACCTCGGCTCGACGAACGGGACGTACGTGAACGGCGTTCGCATCGACGGCGAACGCCGGCTCGCGCCGGGCGACGTCGTCCGCGTCGGTGAGACCGACCTGAGGTTCGAGCCGTGACCGTCGTCGGCGCCTACGCGGCGAAGACGGACACCGGCCGGAAGCGCCGGCGCAACGAGGACGCCTTCGTCCTCGCGCCGCCGCTCTTCGCCGTCGCCGACGGGATGGGCGGCGCGCAGGCGGGCGAGATCGCGTCGAAGCTCGCGGCGGCGGCGCTCGAGGACACGGATCCCGGCCGAGTGACGGGGCCGGAGCGCGTCGCCTCGCTCATCCAGGAGGCGAATCGCCGCGTGCACGAGCGGTCGAGCGTCGATCCGGCGACGTCGGGAATGGGGACGACGATGACGGTGGCGCTCGTGGAGGACGACGGTGTGGTGATCGGGCACGTCGGCGACTCCCGCGCATATCTCGTGCGCGGTCACGAGATCGAGCAAATCACCGAGGACCACTCGCTCGTGAACGAGCTGCTGAAATCGGGCAAGCTCTCGGCCGAGGAGGCGGAGACGCATCCCCAGCGGTCGGTCATCACCCGCGCGGTCGGCACCGATCCCGACGTCGACGTCGATTCGTTCGTCGTCGATACGCAGGATGGCGACGTGTTCCTCATCTGCTCGGACGGGCTCACCGACATGGTCGACGACGACGCCATCCTCGGCACCGTCGAGCGCCATCGTGACAACCTCGACCGCCTGACGAAGCAGCTCGTCACTGCGGCCAACCGCGGGGGCGGCGAGGACAACATCACCGTGGTCGCGTTCTCGATCGGCAAGCTCGACGGAGCCGACCTCGGCGACACCGCGACGATGGAAGCGGTCGCGCTTCCCGTGGACGAGGACACGACCGAGGACGTCGTCGTGCATGCGAGTGACGACGTGCTGCTTGCAGGCCCGTCGGCGGTGCGCGTCCGGGTCGTCCTGGCGACGCTCATCCTGCTTGCGATCGTCGTCTCGCTGCTGCTGTGGGGGCTGATGCGCTGACTCTGAGCTTCCGGAATCGCGAGCTCGCCTACCTCGTCCTCGTCGGCGTGCTCACCGCCGTCGGCTTCGCGAGCGTGTACATCGCGCGCAAGTCGCACGTCTCGGCGGCGTCGCTCACGTACGCGGTCTTCTTCTTCGCGCTGTATCTCGTTGCGCATGTCGTAGCGCGGTTCACCGTCCCGAACGCGGACTCGTATCTGCTCCCCCTGGCCGGGCTCCTGACCGCGATCGGGCTGACCGAGATCTACCGGCTCGGGCCTGCGAATGCGTTCAAGCAGGGGCTCTGGGTCGTCATCGGCGTCGCCGTGTTCTCTGCCGCGCTTCTCTTCCTGCGCCAGGACTACCGGCTGCTGGAGAACTACAAGTACCTCTTCGGCCTGGGCGCGATCGGCCTGCTGTTCATGCCGCTGCTGCCCGGCATCGGCCAGACGGTGAACGGCTCACGCCTGTGGATCCACTTCGCCGGCCTGCAGTTCCAGCCCGGCGAGCTCGGCAAGATCGCGCTCATCGTCTTCCTCGCCGCGTACCTGCGGGAGAAGCGCGAGGTCCTGGCGCAGGGCCGCGTGAAGGACTGGGGCCCGCTGCTCGTCATCTGGGGCGGCGCGATGCTCGTCCTCTTCGCCACCGACGACCTCGGCGGCGCGCTCCTCTACTACGGGATCTTCCTCGCCATCCTGTACGCGGCGACCGCGCGGCTGCGGTTCGTCGCCGTGTTCATCGTCCTCTTCCTCGCCGGCTCCGCGGCTGTCTACCAGGGCACGCCGCACGTGCGGGAACGCGTCGTCAACTGGCTCCAGCCGTGGACGACGCACAAGGTGTACTGCGGCCTCAACGGGCAGATGACGCTCCGCCAGGACTGCTCGAGCTACCAGGAGGTGCAGTCGCTGTACTCGATCGCGCACGGAGGCTACGGCGGCACCGGCCTCGGCTCGGGCACGTTCGTCACCGCGCAGGGGCATCCGCTGATTCCCTACCTGAGCACGGACTTCATCTACTCGGCGCTCGCGCAGGAGCTGGGCCTCATCGGCGCCTCCGCGCTCCTCCTCATCTACATGGTCTTCGTGCTGCGCGGCTTCCGCATCTCGCTCGCGGCCAACGACGGCTTCTCGAAGCTGCTTGCCTGCGGGCTCACGTTCGGGTTCGCCTTGCAGACGTTCGTCATCGTCGGCGGCATTCTCCGCGTCATCCCGCTGACCGGCATCACGCTGCCGTTCGTCTCCTACGGCGGGTCGAGCGTGATCGCGAACTTCCTCGTCGTCGCCGGGCTGATGCTCGTCTCCAACCGGGCGAACACGGAGAGCGTGCGCAGATGAACGGGCAGCTGAACCGTCTTGCGCTCGTCGCCGTGCTCATGCTCACCGCGCTCATCGTCGCGACGACGTACTGGCAGTCCTGGGCGGCGGGATCGCTCGCCGCGAAGCAGGACAACGCAGTGGAGCTCGTGTCGCAGTTCGAGGTCGCGCGCGGCCTCCTGTTCGCATCGAACGGCAAGACCGTGCTCGCCGCCAACCGCAAGGTGAAGCGAAACGGGCAGACGTTCTACTTCCGCCGCTACCCGTCGCACGGGCTCGCAGCGCAGACGATCGGCTACTCGACGTCGGCGCTCTCGCAGACCGGCCTCGAGCTGTCGCTCGACGACTTCCTCACGGGATCGACGACGAATCTGAGCAACGCCATCCGGCGCACGCTCGACCGGCTGGGTGGCGGCACGGTCTACGGCGACAACGTCACGCTCACGATCAACGCCGGCGCGCAGGCTCTCGCGCAGCAGCTCCTCGGCAACCGTTGCGGCGCCGTCGTGGCGATGAATCCCCACACCGGCGCGATCTACGTCATGGCGTCGTCGCCGACGTACGACCCGAACCTCATCGAGAAGCCGGGTGGTTACGCGAAGGTGCTGAAGACGACGGGCACGTGCGGCGGCTCGTCCGCGTTGCTGAACCGCGCCACCGACGGGCTGTTCACTCCGGGGTCGACCTTCAAGATGGTGACCGCCGCCGCTGCGCTCGACAGCGGCGCGTTCACGCCGACGTCGCACTTCGACGACCCCGGCTACTGCGAGGAGTACGGGAAGAAGGTCTACAACGCCGGCAACCCGGATCAGAACGGGCCTGAGTCGTACGGCAGCGTGACGCTTGCGCAGGGCTTCCAGCACTCGATCAACTCCGTGTTCTGCAACGTCGGCAAGCAGATCGGCGCCAAGGTCATCCTCGACTACGCGCGGAAGTTCGGCTTCTACGCCACCCCGCCGCTCGAGACGCCCGCCAACCAGCGCCTTCCGAGCGGCCTCTACCGGAACAACAAGCTCTGGTTCCCGAAGGATCCCGCGACGGCGGTCGACCCGGGCCGTCTCGCGTTCGGCCAGTTCAGCATGGTGGCGACGCCGCTCCAGATGCTCATGGTCGGCGCCACGATCGCGAACGGCGGCACGGTGCCCCGGCCGTACATCGTCGAGCGCGTCGTCGGCCATGACGGGTCGATCGTCAGCCGGACGCGGCCCACGACCCTCGGGCGCGCGATCAAGCCGGAGACCGCCTCCGAGCTGACCCAGATGATGGTCTCCGTCGTCCAAGCCGGGACGGGCACGGCGGCGCAGATCCCCGGCATCCAGGTGGCCGGCAAGACCGGCACCGCGGAGACGGGGGTGAACCACGTCTACACGGCGTGGTTCGTGTCGTTCGCGCCCGCCGACAATCCGCAGGTGGCCGTCGCCGTCGTCCTCGAGAAGCAGCTGAACGGGTTCGGCGGCGCCGTCTCCGCCCCGATCGCGAAGGCCGTCATGCAAAAGATCCTGCACCGCTGAAGTGGCATCTACCCTGTAACAGCCCCGTGGCCGTCTCCGACACGCTCATCGGCACGCTCTTCGACGGGCGCTATCAGATCCTGCGCAAGCTCGGCGCGGGCGGAATGGCGAACGTCTACCTGGCCGAGGACCAGGAGCTCGGGCGCCGGGTGGCGATCAAGATCCTCAACGACCGGCACGCGAACGACGAGCAGTTCGTCGAGCGCTTCCGCCGGGAGGCGAAGAACGCCGCTGCCCTCTCCCACCCGAACATCGTCTCGATCTACGACCGCGGCGAGGCGGAGGGGACGTACTACATCGCGATGGAGTACCTCGACGGGCGGTCGCTCAAGGAGCTCATCCTCTCGCGCGGCGACGCGCCGATCGCGGTCGTCGTCGAGTACGCGCGCCAGATCCTCTCGGCGCTGCGCTTTGCGCACCGGCACGGGATCGTCCACCGAGACATCAAGCCGCACAACGTGCTCGTCGACGGCGAGGGGCGCGTCAAGGTCACGGACTTCGGCATCGCGCGCGCGGGCGCGAGCCAGATGACGGAGGCCGGCTCGATCGTCGGCACGGCGCAATATCTCTCGCCCGAGCAGGCGCGCGGTGGGGACGTGGACCAGCGCTCCGACCTGTACTCGCTCGGCGTGCTCATGTACGAGCTGCTCACGGGCGAGGTCCCCTTCAACGGCGACACGCCGGTCGAGATCGCGATGAAGCACCTGTCGCGCACGCCGGAGGTGCCCTCGACGAAGCGCCGCGACGTGCCCCACGAGCTCGACATGGTCGTGATGCGCTCGCTCGCGAAGGATCCCGACGACCGCTACCAGAGCGCCGACGAGATGGAGGCCGACCTCGACCGTGTCGCCCGGGGCGTCGGTGTCGCGCCCGAGACCGAGGAGACGGCCACGCAGATCATCCGCTCGCCCATGACGGGGCCGCTCGCGGCGACCGCGGCGACGATGATCACGCCGCCGCGGCGGGGCGGAGGCGCGGTCTCGCCGCCCGTTCCCCCCTCGGTCTACTACGACCTGGACGAGCCGATCCACCGGCGGCCGGTCTGGCCGTGGATCGCCGCGCTCCTGTTCGTCATCGGAGCCGGCATCGGCGGCTGGTTCCTCTACCACCAGATCTCGAACAAGCTCTCGTCCTCGACGCCGGTGGCCGTCCGCAACTACGTCGACGAGAACGAGCAGAACGCGACATCCAACATCACCGCCGACGGCTTCAACCCCGTGGTGAAGCACCACTCGAGCCTCACGACGCCGGCCGGCCTCGTCTATCAACAGGATCCGCCCCCCGGACACCGGCAGGCGAAGGGGAACGACGTCACGATCGTGGTGTCGACCGGCAAGCCGAAGGTGTCCGTGCCCACGCTGAAGGGGCTGAAGTCGGAGGACGCGATCGCGAAGCTGAAGGAGTTGCACCTCGTCCCGGACGTGCACGACGTGTCGTCGTCTCTGCCGGCGGATGAGGTAACCGCGTCCGATCCCAAGGAGGGGACGCAGGTCGTCTCCGGGACGAAGGTGCGCATCAACGTGTCGAGCGGGCCGACCACCGTCCCCGTGCCGAACGTCGTCGGCAAGTCGCTCAGGGACGCGACCGCGACGCTCAACCAGGCCGGGTTCAAGGTCAGCCCGACGTTCGTCGAGTCGGACCAGCCGCAGAACCAGGTCGTGAACCAGTCGCCGAGCCAGGCCTCGAAGGGCTCGACCATCGCTCTGACCGTCTCGAGCGGGCCGAAGACGGTGGCGGTGCCGGACGTGCGGACGCTGGACGTCGGATCGGCGACCTCGACGCTCCAGGATCAGGGCTTCAAGGTGAAGTTCACGTACACGACGGTCACCGATCCGAATCAGGACCAGATCGTGCTCGACCAGAGCCCCGAGGCGGGGAACCAGGCGAAGCCCGGCTCGACCGTGACGCTCAACGTCGGCCGCTGTCCGTCGGGCGGGTGCCCGGCGACGACGACGACGGACACGACGACCACCACGCCTTGACCGCGCGCCGACTGCGCGTCGCGCTGCTCGCCGGCGGTAGGTCGAGCGAGCACGACGTCTCGCTCGCGTCGGCGCGTTCGGTGCTGGAGACGCTCGACCCCGACCGGTACGAGGTGGTCGGCGTCGCCATCGGTCGCGACGGCCGCTGGGCGTTGGAGAGCGGTGACCAGCACGTATTGGGGCCCGGCCCCGTGACGGACGTGTCACCGGCGGAGACACTGCCCGTTCCGGCCGAGGCCGGGACGCTCGCCGCGCTCGCCGGCGTCGACGTCGTGCTGCCGATCCTGCACGGCCCGTTCGGTGAGGACGGAACGGTGCAGGGCTTGCTCGAGCTCGCCGACGTTCCGTACATCGGTGCCGGGGTCGCCGCGTCCGCGCTCGCGATGGACAAGGACCTCTTCAAGAAGGTCATGCGCGACAGCGGCATCCCGGTCGCGCGCCACCACACGATCCGGCTCGGCGACGCGGTCGACAACCCGTTCGGCTATCCGGCGTTCGTGAAGCCGGCGCGCCTGGGCTCCTCGGTCGGGATCTCGAAGGTGCACGACGAGCCCGAGCTCGTGGCCGCGGTCGCGCTCGCGCGCCGGCACGACGAGAAGGTGCTCGTCGAGGAGCTCGTCTCCGGGATGGAGGTCGAGTGCGGCGTGCTCGGAAACCGGCAGCCGCCGCCGATCGCGTCCCTGCCCGGGCGCATCGACACGCGCGAGCACGAGTGGTACGACTACGCGTCCAAGTACGACGAGGGCGGCATGGATCTCGTCATTCCGCCCGAGCTGCCGCAGGAGACGATCGAGCTCGTGCAGCAGCGCGCGGTCGACGCGTTCGTCGCGAGCGAGTGTGAGGGAATGGCGCGCGTCGACTTCTTCGTCCGTGACGACGGCGAGGTCGTCGTCAACGAGCTGAACACGATCCCCGGCTTCACGGCGACGAGCGTGTACACGAAGCTCTTCCAGGCGTCCGGGATCGAGTACGCGGAGCTGCTCGACCGGCTCATTGCGCTTGCGCTCGAGCGGCACGAGCGCCGCTCGCACCTCGAGTACTAACGGGCTGTGACTTCGGAGATCTCGGCCTTGCCGCCGCCCGGCAGGCGCGAGATCCAGACGACGTAGTACTGCGCCGTCCTGCCGCTCAGCGTGAACGTCGTCGCCGCGCTCACGGTCTGCGCCGAGGAGTCGTCGGCGAACGGCCCGCGCGCTGAGTTGCCGGCCTGGATCCGCGCGACGAAGCCGGGCGTCGGCGTCTGCACCGTCAGCGTGCGCAGCTTGACCGAGCGGCCGGCGTCGACGACGAGGCCGAGGCCCGACTTGAGGTTCCCGAACTCCGGCGTCGCGTAGATCTGCGTGTACCAGTCGGTGCCGCTACTCCCGTCCGTCGCCGCTGACGCCGTGTCCGCGTGGCTGTCGGGATTGCCCTGTGGGTCGTAGTTGCCGACGCCGTGCAGCGTCACCGCCGCCGGCGTTCCGCCGCCGCGATGATGGCGCCGGCCGATGCCGGAGCCCCCGAACACGATTGCGGCGACGACGATCGCGAGCAGGACGACCCCGGCCAGCGCCAGCAGCACGGGCAGATGCCCGCCCGGGCGCCGGGCGCGCGCTCGACGGACGGGCGGCAGCTCGGCGACGGCCGGTGCTCCGCGCACCAGTGTGCGCTCCGTCTCGGGCCCGCCGAGCTCGTCGAGGCACCGGCGCAGCTCGTTCGCGAACGCGTCCATCGACGCGAACCGGCAGTTCGGGTCCTTCTCCAGGGCGCGCTCGACCGCCTGCGCCAGCCGCGGCGGGACGTCGGCCCGCTGGTCGAGGAGGCTCGGCGCATGCTCGGTCACGTGCTTCATGGCGACGACGACGAGGTTGTCGCCGCGGAACGGCACCTCGCCGGTCAGCAGCTCGTACAGGACGACGCCGAGCGAGTAGATATCGGTCGCCGGCGTGACCTGCTCGCCTGCCGCCTGCTCGGGGGAGAGGTAGTTGCTCGTGCCGAGCACGGTCCCGGTCTGCGTGACGCCGCGCTCGACGTCGAGCGAGCGGGCTATTCCGAAGTCGGTCACCTTCGCGTCGCCGGCGCTGTCGATCAGAACGTTCTGCGGCTTGACGTCCCGATGGACGAGATCGTGCGCGTGCGCGAATGCGAGCGCGTCTGCGATCTGGATGCCCAGCTCGAGCGCGCGGTCGACCGACAGCGGCCCGCTGCGCTCGACCAGCTGCTTGAGGTTCTCGCCCTCGACGAACTCGAAGACGATGAACTGGTGCCCGTCGCTCGACCCGCGATCGATGACGGTGACGATGTTCGGGTGCGACAGCTGCGCGACCGCACGCGCCTCGCGCCGGAAGCGCTCGACGTACTCCGGGTCGTCCCCGAAGTGCGCGTGCAGCACCTTCAGCGCGACGGTGCGCTCGAGCAGCCGGTCGTGGCCGCGGTACACGCTCGACATGCCGCCGTGGTCCACGGCCTCCTCGAGCTCGTAGCGATCGGCGATCACCTCACCGACCATGGGTCCCTTCCTGCGCTTGCGGACATGGGAAGACGGCGAGCGCTGCGGCACGACGATAGAACGCCCGACGGCCCCTCGAGGCTACGCGAGCACCGCTTCCAGCGCGTCGCCCCAGGCCCCGAGGGCCTCCTCCAGCTCGTCGGCGTCGATGACGAGCGGGCAGAGCACGCGGATGCAGTTCGAGTGGGTTCCCGCCTTCAGGAGCAACAGGCCGCGATCGGCGGCCGCTTTCGCCACCGCGGAGGCCAGCTCCGGGGCGGGGCGCTTCGACGCCGGATCCTCCACGAGCTCGATCGCGAGCATCGCGCCGAGCCCCCGGACGTCGCCGATCTGGGAATACCGGCGCTGCCATTCCAGCATCCTGCCGCGGATGGTCTCTCCGATGCGGCCGGCCCGCTCGACAAGGCCCTCTTCCTCGATCACATCGAGCACGGCGGCGGCCGCGGCGAGCGCGACGGGATTGCCGACGTAGGTGCCGCCGACGCCACCCTCGCCGGGTGCGTCCATGATCTCGGCCTTGCCGAGCACGCCTGAGAGCGGCAGGCCGGCGGCGATCGACTTCGCGACGACGAGGAGGTCCGGCTCGACGCCGGAATGCTCGATCGCGAACATGCGGCCCGTGCGGCCGAAGCCGGTCTGCACCTCGTCGACGACGAGCACGATGCCGTGCTGGTCGCACAATGCCCGGACGCCCTGGAGGAACTCGGGCGGCGCGACGACGAACCCGCCCTCGCCGAGCACGGGCTCGATCACGATCGCCGCGACGTTCTCCGGCGCGACCTGCGTGACGAACGCGCGCCTCAGCGCGGCGAGCGCCTCCGCCGTGTCGACGCCCCGGTACTCGTACGGGAACGGGACGCGGTAGACCTCGGGGGCGAACGGGCCGAGGCCGGCCTTGTACGGGTGGGTCTTCGAGGTGAGCGTGAGCGAGAGCAGCGTCCGTCCGTGGAACGCGCCCTCGAAGGCGATCACCGCGGGCCGGCCCGTGTGGGCGCGCGCGAACTTGACCGCGTTCTCGACCGCCTCCGTTCCCGCGTTGAAGAACGCGGCCTTCGCCGGCCCGCTGAATGGAGCCGCTGCGACGAGCCTCTCCGCGACGTGGACGTAGATCTCGTACGGGACGATGGTGAAGTCGGTGTGGAGGAAGCGCGCCGCCTGCTCCCGCACGGCCTCGACGACGTGCGGGTGCGCGTGGCCGACGTTGAGGCAGCCGACGCCGCCCGCGAAGTCGAGGAACGTGTTGCCGTCGACGTCGGTCAGCGTCGCGCCGCGGCCCTCGGCGACGACGACCGGCAGGTAGACGGAGAGCGCCGACGAGACGATGGCCTCGAGGCGGTCGAGGATCTCGCGGGAGCGCGGCCCCGGGATCTCGGTCTTCAGCTGGATTGAGCGAACGGCAGCCACGATCCCACGATATCGGGCCTCCCCGCCTGGTCGCCCCCGTTACGATCGCCACGTGGTTCTCTCCGACGCGACCATCGCCCGGGCCCTGTCGGAGGGGCGGATCGAGATCGATCCCTACGACGACTCCCTCCTGCAGCCGTCGAGCGTCGACGTGCGGGTCGACCGCCTCTTTCGGGTCTTCCACAACAACCGCTATCCGTACATCGACGTCAAGCAGGAGCAGGAGGAGCTGACCGAGCTCGTCCGCGTCGAAGGCGACACGCCGTTCGTGCTCCACCCGGGCGAGTTCGTGCTCGGGTCGACGCTCGAGCGCATCCGACTGCCGGACGACCTCGTCGCGCGCTTGGAGGGGAAAAGTAGTCTCGGGCGCCTTGGCCTGCTCATCCATTCCACGGCCGGCTTCATCGATCCGGGCTGGGACGGGCACGTGACGCTCGAGCTCTCGAACGTGGCCACGCTCCCGATCACGATCTACCCCGGGATGAAGATCGGGCAGATCTCCTTCATGCAGATGACCGAGCCCGCCGCCGCGCCATACGGTTCGTCGTCGCTCGGATCGAAATACAAGGGCCAGGAGGGCCCCACGCCGAGCCGCTACTACAAGAACTTCGAAAGATGAGCGGCGACGTCGGCAAAGCCGCCGCCGCCTCTTACGGTCGGCATCGCGAGCGACGGCCGACGGTCCTCGTCACCGGAGGGACGGGATTCGTCGGCCATCACGTCGTGCACGCGCTGCGTGCGCGCAACGTCACGGTGCGTGCGCTCGTGCGCGATCCGCGGCACGCGCGCCGTCTGTCGGCGTGGGGGACGGAGCTCGTCGTCGGCGACGTCGCCGACCAGACCGTGCTGCGGGCGGCGTGCGTCGGCGCGCAGGCCGTCATCCATCTCGTCGCGATCATCAAGGGGTCGCGCGCGGACTTCGAGCGCGTCATGGAGCACGGCACGCGCAATCTCGTCGCAGCGGCCGAAGGTGCAGGCGTCGGTCGCTTCGTCCTCGCGAGCGCGCTGGGGCTCGACGAACGCTCGAAGGACGCGGTTCCGTACTTCACGGCGAAGTGGGAGATGGAGCGCGCGGTGCGCTCTTCCAGCCTCGGGTACGTGATCTTCCGGCCGAGCTTCATCTTTGGCGACGACGGGGGCGTGCTGCCGACGTTCGTGCGGCTCGCGCGCTTCGCGCCGGTGACGCCGATCGTCGGCGACGGGCAGACGCGTTTGCAGCCGATCTGGGTCGAAGACGTCGCCGAGTACTACGCGCGCGCGATCGACGAGCCGGCCGCGGCGGGACGCGTGTTCGAGATCGGCGGCCCGGAAGCGGTCACGTGGAACGATTTCTGGGACCGGTTGAAACGCGTCGCGGGCGCGCGGCGCCCGTCTGTACACGTGCCGGTCGGCCTGCTCCGCGCGCAGGCCGCGTTGACCGAGCGCCTGCCCGGCGCGCCGGTGACGCGCGACCAGCTGACGATGCTCGAGCTCGGCGACAACGTCGTCTCCGACGCGAGCGCGGTGGACACGTTCCAGCTTCCGCTCGTCCCGCTCGACGAGCAGCTGCGGCGCGCCGTCTCGTGACGCGCGGCGTCGTCTACGCGGAGCCGGGCGCCGCGCCGGTCGTCGAGGAGATCGTCCTCGACCCGCCCGGGCCGCACGAGGTGCAGGTGCGCATCGAGGCCTGCGGGCTCTGCCACACCGACGTGCACGTCGTCGAGACGGGAGGCTGGGGCATGCCGTTCCCGATCCTGCTCGGCCACGAGGGCGCGGGCATCGTCGAGGAAGTCGGCCCCGAGGTCGCATCGGTGCAGCCCGGCGACCGCGTCGTCGTCGCGTGGCGCGCGCCCTGCGGGAAGTGCCGAGCCTGCAAGCGTGGGGATCCGCGGCGCTGCTCGTCCGCGCTGCGGGCGAAGCCGCGTGCGCATCGTGCCGCGGACGGAGCCGTGCTCGCGGCGGTCTTGCGTTGCGGGACGTTCGCGGACCGCACGGTCGTGCACGAGGCCTGCGCGGTGAAGGTTCCGGTCGAGCTTCCGGTCGAGCAAGCCGCCCTGCTCGCGTGCGGCTTCTCCACCGGCGCCGGCGCCGCGCTCTGGTCGACGCCCGTCCGCGAAGGAGCGATCGTCGCGGTCATCGGCTGCGGCGGCGTCGGCCTCGCGGTCGTGCAAGGCGCGAAGCTTGCGGGCGCGGAGCGCATCGTCGCCGTCGACGTCGCGGCCGAGAAGCTCGAGTCGGCACGCGCGCTCGGCGCCACAGACGTCGTCGACGCCTCCGCCGGCGACCCGGTCGAGCAGGTGCGCGAGCTGACGCGCGGCGTCGACTTCGCGTTCTCGGCCATCGGCGCCGCTGCCGGCCTCGACCAGGCGGTGCGCATGTGCGCGTACGGCGGCACTGCGACGCTCGTCGGCGTCCCGTCCGAGGGCGCGGTGCTCGGCGCCGACCTGTACCGCGACGTCTTCGGCCCGAAGGTCGCGATCGCGGTCACACACGGTGGCGACACGATCCCGCAGGAGGACTTCCCGTTCCTCGCGCAGGCCGCGCTCGACGGGAGGCTCGACCTCGCCCGGTTCGTCTCGCGCACGCTGCCGCTCGAGGAGGTGCCGGACGCGCTCGGCCACCTCGGCCAGAACGGCGAGATTCGGGCCGTGGCCCTCCTCTGAGCAAGGAGCGACTTGCTACGTGTTCTTGCCGAACGCGGCGCGTCGCTCGACGTCGGCGGGATCGACCATGTGGCCGTCGCGCTCGACGTAGCCGCCGCACCCGCCGACGATGAAGAGCACCGCCTCCTCGTCGAACGGGTTCGACACCTTGCGCGGCGTCGTCGACTCGGCGTGGAACAGGCCGCCCTCGCCGAGCTCGCGCGTCTCGCCCTCCACCTCGACCTGCACGCGCCCGCGGTGGACGAAGTACAGCTCGTCCTGCGTGTCGTGGTAATGGTGGAAGCCCTCGAAATGCGGTGGATAGACGACGGCGTTCACGCCGAACGCGGTCACGCCGAGCGCCGCCCGGACCTTCCGGAAGCCGGCGCCGTCGCCGAGCTCGTCCAGGGAGGAGAACGCGTGGCTCATCCGTTGCACGCGCCGGCGTCGGCCAGCGGCAGGCGGCCGAGGAGCTCGGCGAGCTGCTCCCGCTCCTCGGCGCTGAACCGGGAGGCGAAGAGCTCCTCGATGTCCGCGAGATGGGTGCTGCGGCAATCCTCGACCTTCGCCAGGCCCGCGTCGGTGAGGACGGCGTACGTCACGCGCTGGTCCGAGTCGCAGTGATGCTTTGCCACCCATCCGGCCCGCTCGAGCCCTTCGAGGAGCCGGGTGATCCCGGAGGGGCTGAGGATGACGGTGCGGGCGAGATCGATCCGGCGCAGCCGGTGGTCGGGGGCGTGGTAGAGCTGGACGAGCACGTCGTAATCCCGCAGTGAGACGCCGTGGGCCGTCTCGAGGCGGCCCGAGAGCTCCCGCGTCAGGGCCGCATGGGCTCGCAGGAACCGGAGCCAGGCCGCATGGTCGGGTTCGATAGAAGCTTGCGGTCTCAATACTTGACTAGACAAAGAATCCTCGCTATATTGCTTGCGACCTCAAGTATACAAGGAGATGCAACCGATGTCCACTATCGCCACCAAGCAGTCTGCACCCGCCGCCGCCTGGAGCGCCGACCCCGTGCACTCGAACGTCTCGTTCGAGGTCGCCTACGCGGGCACGAACACGTTCCGCGGCAGCTTCCGCGACTTCACCGCGACGCTCGCCGACGGCAAGCTCGAGGGCTCCGCAAAGGTCGCCGGCATCGACGTGAAGGACGAGCAGCTGAACGGCCACCTGCAGACGCCCGACTTCTTCGATGCCGAGCGCTTCCCGGAGATCAGCTTCCGGGCGGACGGCCTCGACCGCGGCGAGCTGACGATCAAGGGCGTCACGCGCCCCGTCGAGCTCACCGGCTCGATCTCGGAGCCGAACGTCGATCCGTTCGGCCGCGAGCGTGTCGGCGTCAGGCTCGAGACGACGGTCGACCGCAACGAGTTCGGCGTCAGCTGGAACGCCCCCAACCAGGGCGGCGGCAACTACCTCGGCGACGACGTGAAGCTCATCGCAGAGCTCGCGTTCGTGAAGCAGGAGGCGTAAGCATGAAGATCCTGGGCGTCTCCGGCAGCCTTCGGGCGGAGTCGTACAACACGGCGCTCCTGCGGGAGGCGGCGAAGCTCGCCCCCGCGGGCGCCGAGGTCGAGCTGTGGGAGGGGATCGGCGACCTGCCGATCTACGACCAGGATCTCGAGACCGACGTTCCCGAGAGCGTCCGCCGGCTCCGGGAGGACTGGGGCTCGGCGGACGCGATCCTCTTCGCGACGCCGGAGTACAACGGCTCCGTCCCGGGCGGCCTGAAGAACGCCGTCGACTGGGCCTCGCGGCCGAAGGGCGAGGCTCCGCTGCTGAACCAGACGGTCGCCGTCGTCGGCGCCAGCCAGGGGCAATTCGGCGCCCTCTGGGCGCAGCAGGACCTGCGCCGTATCCTCGGGATCGCGGGCGCACGCGTCGTCGGCGAGCCGGTCCCGGTGTCGCGGGCGCACGCCGGCTTCGACGAGGCCGTCTATGAAGGGCTGCGCGAGACGCTCGAGGCTCTGGCTCTGGTCGCGGAGCCCGCCGAAGCGGCCGCCTGAATAGACGAGGGCCGCCTTTCGGCGGCCCTCGTCGGTAACCAACGCTGGATTCGGCAGAGTCGCTTCGGCCCCTACGCTGGCTAGGCGATTCCCGGTGGTCCCGGGGACTGCGCCTCTACCCGCTGGTACCTCCACTGGCCGAAATACTTGATGTCACGCTCGGACCACCTCCTTTCCGTGGTAGTCCCACGATATCAACGGAGGATGACGCTGAGCTCCAAGCCGCGGTCGAGCGGCACGGTGACGCTCGAGAGCGAGGGGTCGGCCTGACGGGCCGCGGAGTACCGAGCCAGCGGGTCGGAGTGCGAGAGGACGTTGTCGGCGACGACGAGGCCGCCGGGCTCGAGCTTTCCGCGGGCGAGGGCGAAAAGCCGCTCGTAGTCGTCCTTCTCCGCGTCGAGGAAGACGACGTCGAAGACGTCGTCGATCCGGCTCAGGGTCTCGAAGGCGTCGCCCTCGACGAGCTCCGCCCACTCCTCGAGGCCGGCCTCGGCGACGTTGCGCCGCCAGGCCCCAGTCTTCGCAGGGTCGTTCTCGAGCGAGAGGACGCGGCCGCCCAGCGTGCGGACGCCGGCCGCGAGCCAGACGGCCGAATAGCCGCGCGAGCCGCCGATCTCGAGCACCTCGCAGTCGGCTTGCGGCGCGACGAGGGCGAAGAGGAACTGGCCGGTCGTGCGCGCGACCTGACGCGCGCGCTCAGAGGACGGAAGCCCGCGCTCGCGTTCGTCGGCGTCCTCGCGTTCGAGGCGCTCGAGGACAGCTCTAACCCGCTCGTCGAGCACGTTCCACATCCTCGCGGACCCAGCAGTCCGGCACGTGGTCGTTCACGATCCCGCACGCCTGCATCGCCGCGTACACCGTCGTCGGCCCGACGAAGCGGAAGCCGGCTGCCTTCAGGCGCTTCGACAGCTCCTTCGACTCCGTCGTGTCGCGGTACTCCCACATGAGGTCCTGGAGCGGGGCGCGGGCGTCGCGCAGTGCGAGCACGCCGCGCGCGTTCGCGATCGCGGCCTCGATCTTCCCCCGGTGGCGGACGATTCCCGCGTCGCCGAGCAGGCGCTCGACGTCACGCTCGTCGAAGCGCGCGACCGCGTCGGGGTCGAAGCCGGCGAACGCCGCTCGGAAGTTCTCCCGCTTGCGAAGGATCGTCAGCCACGAGAGCCCGGACTGGAATCCCTCCAGGCAGAGCCGCTCGTAGAGGCCGCGCTCGTCCCGAACCGGCCGGCCCCACTCCTCGTCGTGGTAGGCGAGGTACAGCGGGTCTGTCGCCGGCCAGCAGCGGACGAGCTCAGGCAACCTCGACCTTCACGACGCCGTCGACGATCCGAACGGGATACGTCGCCACCGGCTCGAATGCAGGAAGCGACATCGGTCGCCCCGTGGCAAGGTCGAAGGCGGAGCCATGGCGCGGGCAGATGACGCGGCACGTGTCCTCTTCCCATGTCCCTTCGCACAGCGGCCCGTCGTCGTGCGAGCAGCGGTCCTCGATCGCGTAGAGGTTGCCCGCGCAGTTGTAGACGCCGATGTACATGCCGGGCCCGGCGACGATCAGCTTCGTGGAGCCGGGCGGGAACTCGTCCGCGGGCGCGACGTCGATCTCAGGCAACGCTACGCGTCGAAGGTTGATTCCATGGCGAGGGCACCGCGGAGCACTTGCTGCGGCGTCAAGTCAGCTCGAGCTCGTCGAAGCCGGCGAGGCCCTGCGGAAGCGGCGTGCCCTTCGCCTTGTGCAGCGCCACCTTCAGGGTCGTCAGCCCGAGCATCGCGCACTTGAGCCGCACCGGCGTGAGCGGGATGCCGATCTCCTCGAGCAGCTCCTCCTTGTCGAGGACGGCGACCTCCGATGCCGTGCGACCCTGCACCATCTCGGTGAGCATCGACGTCGCCGCCTGCGAGATCGCACAGCCGCGGCCGGAGAACTTCACCTCGTCGATCGTCTCGCCGTCGTCGCCGAACGCGACGTAGATGGAGACCTCGTCGCCGCAGAGCGGGTTCTGTCCCTCGGCCTCGGCGTCGGCTCCTTCCATGACGCCGTGGCCGCGCGGGTTCTTGTAGTGGTCGAGGATGACCTCGCGATACATCTGCTCGAACTCGTTCATCTAGGCAAACACCTTACGCACGGTGTAGAGGCCTTCGGCGAGCTGGTCGATCTCCTCGGGCAAGGTGTACAGGTAGAAGCTCGCCCGGTTCGTCGCAGCGACTCCGAGCTTGTGCATGAGCGGCTGGCAGCAATGGTGTCCCGCGCGGATGGCGACGCCTTGCCGGTCGAGGATCTGCGCGACGTCGTGCGGGTGAATGTCGTCGAGGTTGAAGGAGACGACGCCGGCGCGCCGTTCGGCCGGCGGGCCGTAGAGCGTGATGCCGGGCACGCCGGCCAGGCGTCCGAGCGCATACGCGACGAGCTCGTGCTCGTGCGCCTCGATCGCCTCCGGCCCGGCGGCTTCGAGGTAGTCGACAGCCGCGCCCATTCCGACCGCCTCCGCGATCGGCGCAGTGCCGGCCTCGAACTTGTGCGGCAGCTCGCCCCAGGTCGTCTTCTCGTACCGAACCGAGTTGATCATGTGCCCACCGAGGAGGAACGGCTCCATCGCCTGCAGCAGCGCACCGCGCCCCCACAGCACGCCGATGCCGCTCGGGCCGCACATCTTGTGGCCCGAGATGGCGAGGAAGTCGCAGTCCAGCGCCTGCACGTCCACGCGCATGTGCGGTGCGGCCTGCGCGGCGTCGCAGACGAAGATCGCGCCCTGCTCGTGCGCCCAGCGCGTGAGCGGCCCGACGTCGTTGATCGTTCCGAGCGAGTTCGAGACGAGGTTCGTCGCGACGACCTTGACGTTGTGGTCGCGCGCGATCTCCTCGAGGTTGGAGAGGTCGACGTCGCCGTTCTCGTCCAGCGGCAGCATCAGGAACTCGGCCCCCTGCCGGCGGGCGATGTACTGCCACGGGACGAAGTTCGAGTGGTGCTCCAGCTCGGTGACGACGACGGCGTCGCCGGGGCCGAGGTTGTTCCCGCCCCACGAGTACGCGACGAGGTTCAGCGCTTCGGTCGCGTTGCGGACGAAGACGATCTCGCGCACGTCGGGCGCGTTCACGAACGCCCGCACCTTCTCGCGTGCCCCCTCGAGGCCGGCGGTCGCACGCTCGCCGAGCACGTGGACGGCGCGGTGGACGTTCGCGTACGACGTCTCGTAGAACGTCGTCATCGCGTCGAGCACCTGTCGCGGCTTCTGCGAGCTGTTCGCCGAGTCGAGGTACGCGAGCGGCTTGCCGTGGATCAGCTGCTCGAAGATGGGGAAGTCCGCGCGCAGCGCGCGCGCGTCGAGCTTCTTCTGGCCCGTGGTCACAGCCACGGAACCATGGTAACGGCCTATCGAACTCTGAAAGAGGCGCCTACGTAGCCGGGAGCGGAGGCTTTCCCGGATCCGGCCGGAACCTTCGCTTTGCCCGCCGCATTGGCGTGAATCGTCCGCCCTGCGATCGTGAACCTCGCGGTGGGGACGCCGAAGCCGTCGTCGAGGGCCTGCGCCCACCACTGCCTGCCGGACTTGAAGACGCGGACGGACAGGCCCGGATCGAGCTGTTCCTCGCTCAGCGTCGAGCCCGTGTTGACGATCACGTCGACCGATCCGGCGAGCCCCGCAGCGGACACCTGATACGCGGTCCCGGGGAGCGCGGAGGTCACGACGGCGCCGAAGTGGGCGCCGTGGCTGCGGGACCGCGCCACGTGCACCTTGCCCTGGCCGGTCCAGACCGCCCACAGCCGGCCGCTCGGGTCGACCGAGAGAGCCATGTGCGGGTCCCCGCCGGAGAACGCAGCCCTGAACGTGACGCCGTCGCCGACCGGCGCTCCGCCCCGGAAGGTCACGACCGTGAATCCGATCGCGGCCGGATAGCCGGGAGGCCAGCCCATGAACGTGTTGCCGGACTTGTCGGCAACGAGCGGAACGCGGTCGTCGTGCGGCGCGGTCGGCTTCAGCAGCGTCGGCGTCCCGGGTGTGAGGTCGCCCCCGAGCGGCTCGTAGAGGAACGTCCCGTCGGGGTCGCGGTTCGAATAGAAGGCGACCTGAACGAGGCCGGCTGTGTTGACCGCGAGCGACTCCGCATACCCGCAGCAGAACGGAAACACGTTCGCCACGGCTTCGCCGTTCAGACCGCGGAAGACGTTCACGAAGCCCGTCCCGTCCTGGCTGAAGTAGGGAGTCCCGTCCGGCGCCACCGCGGCGCTCTCGACTCCGCCGACCGTGTGCGATTGCGTCTGGATCGGCCCGGCCCACGTTCGGCCGTCGTCGACCGAGGTCATGCGGCCGATGCCTTGCGCGTTCGGGAAGTAGAGCTGGATCGCGCCGTTCGGCTGCTGGACCAGCTGGGTGCGGCCGGCGATGGGGTCGTTCGCGACGACGACAGTGGGCGAACCGTGGTCGCGCGCGACCGAGATCGTGTCGCCGTTCGGGGATTCGAAGGAGACTAGCGGCGTCCCCGCCTGGGTCACGATCATCGACGGGGCGACGGTGTTCCCGACGCTGCCCGGGACCGTGGTCCAGGCTCCCGCGGCAGGCGCGAACACGAGGAATGCGAATGCGAGGGCGACGCAGCGCACCGATGGACGATGCCATGGCGACAACGCTTCCGCAACGCTGCTCTCAGCAGATCCTCAGGTTGGTCGCGAAGACTGGGGTCGTGGCAGGAGGCCGCATCGAGGCGGCGCGGGCACGCGCCCGGGGTGCGAAGCTCGCCCTCGGGGCGGTCGCGACGGTGGTGCTCGGCGCCGCGTTCGTCGGCGCCAAGGCGCATGCGGCCGGGCACACGAAGCACCGGGCGCGGCCGCTGGCCGCTCCGAGCTCGTTCGAACGGGCCGTCCGGCGGAGCGTGCTCGCGGGCGGGCAGATCGCGCCGCCGGTTCAGCCGCCGCCGGTGGTGACGAGCACGTCGTGACCGTGCACCGCTTCCCCGCGATGGGCTGCGAGGTCGTGCTCGCTGGCGGCGACCCGGGCGCGATTGCCGCGGTGTTCGAGCGCTGGGAAGACGCGTTCAGCCTCTTCCGGCCGGGATCGGAGCTCTCGCGCGTGAATGCCTCGCCGTCGACCGTGGTCGCCGTGTCTCCGTTCTTCGCCGCGACGCTGCAGGTCGCGCTCGACGCCGCTTCCGACACCGGAGGCCTCGTCGACCCCGCGCTCGGAGCTGGAGCCGTCCGGCTCTCGGGCACGCTGCTCAGCCGCGCGGGCCTGACGCTCGACCTGAACGGCGTCGTCAAGTCGCTCGCGGTCGACGAAGCGGCCTCGGTGCTGGACGGCCTGGGCTTCGTCTCGGCGGGCGGCGACCTCGCCGTCCGCGGCCCCGTCGACGTGGGCCTGCCGGGCGGCGGGGCCGTGCGCGTGGTCGAGGGCGGCCTCGCGACGAGCGGCACGGCCACGCGCGGACGCCATCTGATCGATCCCCGCACCGGTCGGCCGAGCGACTCGCCGTGGGAACAGGTCACGGTCTCGGGCGCGACCTGTCTCGCCGCGGACGTTGCGGCGAAGGCTGCGTACCTGCTCGGCGACGGCGGGCCGGACTGGCTCGACGAGCGCGGCATGCCGGGGCGTTTCCTCGCAGCCGGCCGAACGGTCGTGCTCAATGCTTCGTGGCAAGGGAGCCTCGTGTGCATCTGACCTCGAGCCCCGCCATCTGGTACGCGGCTCGCGCATCCGGCGTCGCCGCCTACGTCGTCCTCAGCGTCGTCGTCGCGATCGGCATCACGCTCGGGGGCAAGGCGCAGAGTCGCCGCTGGCCACGGTTCGCGGTCGAGGACATCCACCGCTTCGGCGGGCTCCTCGTCGGCTCGCTCATCGTCGTCCACGTGGGCGCGATCGCGCTCGACTCCTTCCTGCCGTTCTCGATCGTCCAGCTCGTCGTCCCGTTCACCGCGCGGTACCGCGCGCTCTGGACGGGGCTCGGCATCTTCGCGGCGGAGCTCCTGCTCGCGCTCGCGATCACGAACCACTACCGCAAGCGCATGCCGCACCGGCTCTGGCGTACCGCGCACTATGCGAACTTCGCCGTGTGGACGCTCGCGTCTCTGCACGGCATCTTCGCCGGCACCGACCGCAGCGCGACGTGGCTCGCCGTCCTGTATGGGCTGGCCATCTCCACCGTCGTCTCGCTGATCGCCTGGCGCGTCGGAGGGGGCTCGCTCCGGCCCGGACGGATCGCCACGGCGGGCGCGCTCGGCGTCGTCCTCCTGCCCGTCCTCCTGCTGGGGCCGCTCCAGAAGAACCCGCTGCCGTGGAACGCGCCGCACATCTCCGAGCGGCTCACCGGGCAGGTGATCCGAAACGGAACCGACCTCAAGCAGATCGTCTCCTTCGTCGGCGGGGCCAAGTCGCCCCAGAAGCTGCTCGTGCGCGCCGACCTCCTCGTCTCGCCCCAGAAGCTCGACGCCACCTCGCTCCAAGTCGAATACCTGCCGAGCGGCGACGTGTGCCGGGGCCACGTGACCCAGGTCGGCCTGACGAGCTTCGCCGGCACCTGCCGCCTGCCCGACGGCTCCCGCCGCGTCGTGCAGGCCGGTTGGGTCCCCGCCGGGTCGGGCGTAGACGGCACGATCTCCCTGCATGCTTAGAGGGATCCTCCTGGCCGTCGTCGCCGCGCTCGCGCCCACGCCTGCGCAGAAGCTCGGGTTCCCTGCGGTGAAGGCGGGTCCTGTCCCCGGCTACGTGATGATCGCCGACCGCAACAACAACAGGATCATCATGGTCTCGCCGTCGAAGAAGATCGTGTGGGAGATGGACGGGCTGCACGACCCGGACGACGCGTTCTTCACGCCCGGGTACAGGTCCATCTCGACGAACGAGGAGTACAACCAGACGATGGCGCTCATCGGCGTCCGCTCGCGTCGCATCGAGTGGTCGTACGGGCACGCCGGCGTGCGGGGGTCGTCGCCCGGTTACATGTCGAATCCGGACGACGCGTACCTGTTGCCGTCCGGCCTCATGCAGGTGGCCGACATCGAGAACTGCCGTGTCCTCTGGGTGAACCGCGCACACCGCATCGTGCGCAGCATCGGGCGCGCGGGCGACTGCACGCACGATCCTCCGCGGTCGCTCAGCTCGCCGAACGGCGACACGCCGCTGCCCGACGGCGGTGTGCTCGTGACCGAGATCGGCGGCTGGGTCGACCGCATCAGCGCGGCGGGCAAGCTCGTGTACACCGTGCGCACGCCGACCTCGTATCCGTCCGACGCACAGCTGCTCCCGAACGGAAACATCCTCGTCGCGGGATTCAACACTCCGGGGCGCGTGGACGAGATCACGCCTCGCGGACAGATCGTCTGGACGTACCAACCCACCGGGCAGTGGTCGCTCGACCGTCCGTCGCTCGCCGTGCGCTGGCCGAACGGGATGATCGCGCTCACCGACGACTGGAACCACCGCGTCGTCGTCGTGAATCCGCGCACGAAGAAGGTCGTGTGGTCGTACGGCCATCTCAACAGTCCGAGCAGGTCGCCCGGCTACCTGAACAAGCCCGACGGCCTCGACCTGCTGCCTGCCGTCCCCGGTCGCGTGAAGGCGGCCCGGAAGACGCTCGTGCAGGTGCCGAGGATCGGCTCGCTGCCGCAGGCGTTGTCGAAGGCCTCGGTGGTCGCGCTCCCGGGCGGGAAGCTGCTCGTGCTCGGCGGCGAGACCGGCGGCTCCTCGACCGACCAGGTGCTCCTCGGCGCGCCGCAGCGTCTGCGGCCGGCCGGCCGCCTCCCCGTGCCGACGCACGACGCGGCGGCCGCGCTGCTCGGCGGCGGCGTCTTCCTCTTCGGCGGCGGTCAGGCGAGCTCCACCGACGCGATCGTGCGCGTGGACGCGGCGACGGGCCGCGCGCGGCCGGCGGGGACGCTGGACGAGCCGCTCTCCGACCTCGGCGCGGCCGTCGTCGACGGTAGGGCGTATCTCGTCGGCGGCTACACCGGCACGAAGTACGCGAGCGCGATCCTGCGCTACGACGGCGACGGACGGACGACGACGGCCGGGCGGCTGCCGGCGGGCACGCGCTACGCGGGCGTCGCCGCGCTCGGCGGGAGGATCGTCGTCGCCGGCGGCCTGACGCCGGCCGGTGCGACCTCGGCCGTCTACGCCGTCGACCCGCGCACGCACCGCGTCCACCGGATGGCCACGCTGCCGGCGCCGGAGGCGCACGCCGGCATGGCCGCCCTCGGCGGCGCGCTCTACCTCGTCGGCGGCAGCTCGGTCCTCCGCATCGAGGACGGCTCGGTCACGGTCGCCGCGCGGCTGCCCGTTTCGCTTTCCGATCCCGCTGTCGTCGCGCTCGGCGGCCGCATCGTCATCGTCGGCGGCGGCACGACCGGCGTGTACGCCTTCACGCCCCGCTAGTCTGGCCGCGTGCGCAAGCTCGCCGTCCTGCTCGCGTCGCTCGCCCTCCTCGCCGCCGGCTGTGGCGGTGGCGGCGGGAACGCGAAGCAGTCCCATTCGGTCCTCGACGTCTCGAAGGCGTTCTACGACGCCGGCCTGCCGTTCACGGGCCTCGTCACCGGGAACCCATACGTGACGGGCCAGGTGCCGTTCCTGCCGCTCGGCCTCAACAAGAGCGACATCCGCAATGACGTGCAGGCGCAGCTGAGCGGGTCGAGCACGACCGACCACACGGGTGAGGTGGTCTGGGTGTTCGACACCGATGCGCACGCACAGCAGGCGTTGAAGGTCGTCCCGCTGCAGCGATGGGGGCAGGGCCCGCAGCACATCACGCGCAAGCAGTTCGGGAACGTCATCGTCGTCGCGTCCGGCTTCACCGGCGGGTCGAAGGCGAAGCTCGACCAGGCGCTCTCGGCGCTCGGCTAGGTCCTCGAGAACGCGGCCGACTCCCAGAGCAGGCCATGCCGCACACGCGTCTCGGGTGTGAGCCCATGCGCCTCGGCCGCCGCGTCTATACGGCGGACGGGATGCACGTAGGCGCGGAACGTCGAACCGCGCAATCGGAGGACTGCGTTGCCGGCGCGGAACGCGGCGCGCACGACGACGCGCTCCTGCGGATACGTGAGCACCAGCCGGCGGGAGGCCCGCTCGGCCGCGGTCCCGACCAGCGCGTCGACATCGGGGTAGCAGCAGACGACGCGGTGCATGACGACGACGTCATGCGGCTCGATTGCATCCGCTTCGGCGACGAAGTCCCCGAGACGGCGGTCGACGCGCTCGCTCAGGCCACGTTCCGCGAGCAGCGTGCGCGCCGCGTCCTCGTACGTCGCTGCCAGCTCGACGTTGGTGGCGCGCGCCGCGCCGGAGTCGAGGAGCTCGATCTCGATCGCTCCGATGCCGCCCCCGACCTCGAGCACGCTCTCGCCGCGCACGTCGCCGGCGAGCTTGGCCAATGCCTTCGCCGAGCCGCGCAGCCCGCGCTTGCGGAACCGGCGCGCTTCGCGCTGCGCCGGCTTGCGGCCGAACATCCTTTCGTAGTCGCGTGCGCAGCAATTGCATGCCACGCGCGCGACTGTACTACCTCACGTGCACGATTTCGCAGCCGCGCAGCGTGTCGCTGCGATCGGCCCACACGGTGTCCCGGCCGGGGCCGCAGTCGACCGTGTCGTGGTGCCCGTTGCGCGCGTGGATCGCGTCGTTCCCCTTGCCCGCGAGGATGACGTCGCCGCCTGCGAAGGTTCCTTGGATGACATCGGAGCGGGACGTCCCGGCGATCTCGCACGAACCCGTCGGCGCGGTCACGTGGCCGGCGGCGTCGAGGAGCAGTGTGGAGTGGCCGCGGCAGCCTGGACGCGGGCCCGAGAATGCGATCGCGCCGTTCTCCGACGAGACGGACGCGCCGGCCGTCAGCGCCGCCTGCAGGTGCGAGGTGTATCCGCGGAGCGTCGTCTCGGAGAGCTCGCCGCCGCTCGTGTACACGAGCGCGACGCCGTCGGGCGTCCAGGCGGGGTCGCTCGAGCTCGTGCCGAGCGAGACGAGAGCGCGCGGGGCCGACGAGCCGTCGGCGGCGGCGATCCAGATGCGCTTCGCTGCGAAGTAGGCGACCTGCTCGCCGTTCGGAGACCACACGGGAGCCTGCGGATTGATCGCCGAGGCGATCTTCCGGTCGGAGCCAGGCGCGGACGCGACGTAGATCCCGTCGTCCCGCTGGAACGCGATCGCGGTCCCGTCCGGCGACCAGGCGGGCTTGCCGTACGCGTCGCGCGCCCACAGCGCGCCGCCGACCCAGAGGTCGGTGTTCCGCGCGCCGACCGTCGTCAGATACGCGATGTCGTTCGAGTGCGGCCGCCACGCGGGAGCGTATGCATGCCCAGCCGACGTGACGGCCGCGCGGTTCGTCCCGTTCGCATTCGCGGTGTAGATGCGCCCACCGAGTGAGAAGGCGAGCTTGCCCTCGGACGACCAGCTCGGTGCGAGCTGCGCTTGGTTCGCCGCGATGCGATACGTGCGGGCAGACGGCGAGCCCGGGAACTCGACCACATACAGGGTCATCGCCCGCTGCTCGACGCGCGTGAACGCGACTTCCTGTCCGTTCGGCGACCACACCGGCCACCAGTCCTGGGAGGCGACGATCGGCAGCCGGCCCGCGGACGCAGGCAGCGCGAACAGGAAGAAGAGGCCGAGGACGAGCAGACGCCGCACGCGGCCAGCGTACGAGGCATCCGTTAGGGGTTCGTCAGCGCACTGTTACCTTTGCCGCATGAGCAGCGAGTACATCTTCACGATGTATCGGGCCGACAAGTTCTACGGCCCCGACCGTCAGGTTCTGGCGAACATCTCGCTGTCGTTCCTGCCCGGCGCGAAGATCGGCGTCCTCGGGCCGAACGGCTCCGGCAAGTCGACGCTCCTCCGGATCATGGCGCTGAAGGAAGAGCCGTCCTCCGGCGTCGCCGAGCTCGCGCCCGGCGCGTCGGTCGGTCTCCTCGAGCAGGAGCCCGAGCTCGACCCCGCCAGGGACGTGCGCGGGAACGTCGAAGACGGTGTCCGCGAGCTGCGCGACCTGCTCGACCGGTTCAACGCCGTCTCGGCGAAGTTCGCCGAGCCGGACGCCGACTTCGATGCGCTCCTCGCCGAGCAGGCGACCGTCCAGGACAAGATCGACCGAGCGGACGCCTGGCAGCTCGAGCAGCACCTCGACCACGCGATGGACGCGCTGCGCCTGCCGGACGGCGACCGCGACGTGACCACCCTGTCGGGCGGCGAGCGCCGCCGCGTCGCCCTCTGCCGGTTGCTGCTCTCGGCACCCGACCTGCTGCTGCTCGACGAGCCGACGAACCATCTCGACGCCGAGTCGGTCGCGTGGCTCGAGCACTTCCTCGCCGAGTACAAGGGCACGGTGGTGGCGGTCACGCACGACCGGTACTTCCTCGACAACGTCGCCGGCTGGATCCTCGAGCTCGACCGCGGCCGCGGCATCCCGTTCCAGGGCAACTACTCGTCCTGGCTCGAGCAGAAGCAGGAGCGGCTGGCGATCGAGGAGAAGACCGAGTCGGCGCGGCGCCGGACGCTCGCCCGCGAGCTCGAGTGGGTGCGCATGAGCCCCCGCGCACGACACGACAAGTCGAAGGCGCGCCTCGCCGCGTACGAGCGCCTGTACGCGGAGGAGCAGAGCGTCAAGCTGGACAAGGTCGAGATCCACATCCCGCCGGGCCCGCGCCTCGGGGACGTCGTCATCGACGCCGAGGGCGTGCAGAAGGGCTACGGCGACCGGCTCCTCGTCGAGGACCTCACGTTCTCGCTTCCGCCGGCGGGCATCGTCGGCGTCATCGGGCCCAACGGCGCAGGCAAGACGACGCTCTTCCGGATGATCGCGGGCGAGGAGTCTCCGGACGCGGGCGCATTGCGCGTCGGCGACACCGTCCAGCTCGCATACGTCGACCAGGCGCGTGCCGACCTCGACCCGGCGACAACGGTCTGGAAGGAGATCAGCGGCGGCCTCGACACGATCGAGCTGGGGAAGCGCGAGGTGAACTCGCGCCAGTACGTGTCCTGGTTCAACTTCAGGGGTGGCGACCAGCAGAAGCGCGTCGGCGACCTCTCGGGGGGCGAGCGCAACCGCGTCCACCTCGCGAAGCTCCTCCGCAGCGGCGGCAACGTGCTGCTGCTCGACGAGCCGACGAACGATCTCGACGTCGACACCCTGCGCGCGCTCGAGGAAGCGCTGCTCGACTTCGCCGGCTGCGCAGTGGTGATCACCCATGACCGTTGGTTCCTCGACCGGGTGGCGACGCACATCCTCGCGTTCGAAGGCGACAGCGAGACCACGTGGTTCGAGGGCACGTGGGGCGAGTACGCGGACTGGGTGCGCGAGACCCGAGGCGCCGAGGCGCTCGAGCCGCACCGCATCAAGTACAAGCCGCTCGTCCGTTCGTGACCCATCTGCTCGCGTTCGCCGGCATCGCGGCGCTCGTGATCGTCACGCCGGGCCCCGACACGGCGCTCGCCATTCGCAACACAGTGCTCGGCGGGCGTTCCCGCGGCCTCGCGACGGCGCTCGGCGTCGTCTCCGGGCAGGCGGTCTGGACGCTGGCCGCGAGCGCGGGGATCGCCGCCGCCGTCACTGCGTCGCAGCCGCTCTTCGACGCACTCCGCATCGGCGGAGCGCTGTACCTCGTCTGGCTCGGGCTCGACACGCTGCGCGGCCGCCGGAGCGGCGCCGCAGCGACGCGGCCCGGCAGCGGCTACCGCCAGGGGCTGCTCAGCAACCTCGGCAATCCGAAGATGGTCGTGTTCTTCACGAGCCTGTTGCCGCAGTTCGGCTCCGGTTTCCTGCATCTCGCCGGGCTCGGCCTCGCGTTCTGCACGATGACGCTCGTCTGGCTGTCCGCCTACGCGCTCGCCGTGTCGCGCGCCCGGCACGCGTTCCTGCGGCCCCGAATCCGGTCGGCGCTCGACACGCTTACCGGTCTCACGCTGGTTGCGTTTGGCGTGCGGCTCGCGACCGAGCGGGCGTGACCGTCCGCGGGAGCGTCACCGTGAACGTCGAGCCGGCGCCTCGGCGCGAACGCACGGAGAGCAGACCGCCCATCTGCTCCACGATCTCGCGCGAGATGTAGAGACCGAGCCCGGAGCCGCCGACGCCGCGGGTCATCTCCGCGTCGAGGCGGTAGAACTTCTCGAAGATCCGCGCCTGCTCGGAGGGCGGGATACCGAGACCCTCGTCCTGGACGTCGATACGGAGCCGGTCGGGCGTATCGGCGATACGGACCTCGATGCGGCCGCCTTCGGGCGAGTACTTGATGGCGTTCTCGACGAGGTTCACGAGGACCTGCTTGAGCTTCGGCGGATCGCATTTGAGCGGTAGCGCCGGCGGCGGGGCAACGAGCTCGAGCTGGATCGAATCCGGCTTCCGGGACTCAGCGGCTTCGATCACGGATGCGCACAGCTGGGCGACGTCGCAGTCGCGCTCCTCCATGCGCAGGCTGCCGCGATCGATCTGCGCGGTGACGAGGAGCTGGTCGACGATCTGCGCGAGATGCTCCGACTCCTGCTCGATCATGCGCAGCAGGCGCGTGCGCTGGCTCTCGTCGAGGCTGTCCTCGCGCTCGATCAGCGTGCGAATGCTGCCGTAGACGGCGGTGAGGGGCGTGCGCAGCTCGTGCGACGCGGTGGTGACGAAGTCGGCGCGCGCGCGCTCGAGCGCGTGCTCCGCCGTCGCGTCGCGCAGCGTGACGACGCGCCCGCCCTCGAAGCGGCTGAGGGAGATCGCGAGCCAGCGCTCCTCGCCGCCGATCCGGACCGGGGTGAGCTCGCCGCCCGACCGCTCGACGAGGACGCCGAACTCGGGGAAGATGCTGCCGGCCGGCCTTCCGAGCGCGGCCTCGGCCGAGATCCCGAACAGCTCCTCGGCCGCCGTGTTCCACGACAGGATGCGGGATCCGTCGTCGAGCATCACCACTGCGTCCGAGACGTGCGCGAGCGCACGGGCTGCGTTGGCGCCGTGCTCGGCGCGGATGCGCGCCTGCTCCTCGGCGGAGTAGAGCAGGCGGAGGCGCTCCGGCACGCGCCGGATGAGGAAGACGGCGATTCCGAGCGCGAACAGGCCGCTCGCGCCGAGCAGTCCGACGGCGCGGGTGAACGTGCGTCGCTGGTCGTCGCGCGTCTGGTCGACGAACGTGGAGATGGACGCGGTCAAGGCCTGCGAGTCGTGGCGGAAGCGGTTGAAGAGGCGCTGCCCGCCGAGCACGTCGCGACGCGCCCGCTGTGTGCCGAGCTGCCCGTCCGCCACGAAGGTGATCTGCCGGTCGAAGTAGCCGTCGAGCGCGCGGATCTCGTAGCGGATCGGCTTGAGCTGCGCCTGCAGGTCGGGTTGCGACGCTGTGAGCTCGGAGATCCTCGTCAGATCGGTGAGGACGTTCGTGCGTCCGTTGAAGTACGGGTCCAGCGTGCGCCGGTTCGAGGTGAGCATGTAGCCGCGCACGCCGGTCTCCTCGTTGACCATCTGCAGGACGAGGTCCTGCGAGTGCGTCTTCAGTGGGAAGAGCACGTGGATGTAGCGATCTTCGGCCGAGCGGTAGAGCGCGTACGTGCTGTACACGCCGGTTGCGAGCAGCGCGCCGAGGAGCAGGATGAGGACGACGAGGGCAATCTGGACGCGGCGCTTCGCCGCAATCGCGCGCTCGAGTTCCCTGCCGATGCGCCAGCGCACGCTCTCAGTTCCCGATCCCGCAACCGGTGACGATGGACAGGTTCGTGAGCGGCCGGAGCTCGGCGCCGTTCGGCAGCGCGCCCCGCGTCGTGCGGACGCTGTTCCAGAACCCGACACCGGAGATGTCGACGCTCGCGCCGAGCAGCTGCCACTGCGCGGTCGGGCGCGGGCAGTGGTCGGTGAGCTCGCGCCGAGCCGCGATCATGCCCGTGCGGTCGCGCGCCCTCGGCCCGAGGCAGTGCGGGTTCGGCAGGTACGCGTTCATGTACATGCCGCTCGGGATGTCGTAGAGGACGAGGACGATCTCGCCGTTCGAGGCGATGCGGTAGCGGTCGATGACGACGTGCAGCCGCCACGAGTTGACCTGGAAGTGCGTCGTCCGCGAGATCCCGATCACCTGCGGCGACCGCAGCCGCGCGATGTCGGGCAGCGTCGTCTCGATGCGGTCGAAGCGCACCCGGGCGCGTAGCGGGTCGCTGAGGTTCATCAGGCGCCACTGCGGCCCGCCGCACCACGTCCCGGGCGAGACGTGTGCGGCTGTTGCCTGCGATGCGAGCATGCCGCAGCACACGGTCAGCGCCGTGAGCGACAGCATGCGCATGAGCCGTTCTGGGCGACGCATAACGATGCGCCTCGGACGCTACCAGCGGCGCGTGCGGCGGATGTAAGGCGGCGTGGCTAGCTCTGCGGAATGCGGGCTTCGAGCGCGGCCGTCACGGCCTCGCGCACGGGCTCGAGCTCGATGCGGTCGAGCACGTCCTGGAAGAAGCCGCGGACGATGAGGCGCTCCGCCTCGGCGCGCGGCAGGCCGCGGGCCATGAGATAGAAGAGCTGCTCCCGGTCGACCCGGCCGACGGTCGCGCCATGGGTGCAGCGGACGTCGTTGGCGAGGATCTCGAGCCCGGGGATCGGGACCGCGTGCGTCGTCGGGCTGAGCATGAGGTTCCTGCACTCCTGGTACGCGTTCGTCTTCTGGGCGTCCTTCTCGACGCGGATCATTCCGCGCCACACGGCGGTCGCGTGGTCGCGCAGCGCGCCCTTGAAGGCGAAGTCGGACGTGCAGTCGGGCGCGATGTGCTCCTGGAAGGTGTCGTAGTCGAGGTGCTGCTCGCCGTCGGCGAAGTAGGCGCCCGTCACGCGCGACGTCGCGCCGCGGCCGTTGAGGTCGTTCTGGATCCGCGTCTTGCCCTTCTTCGAGCCGAAGCCGCCCGCGACCCAGTCGAGCTCCGCGTCGCGCTCGACGCGCGCGTGATGCGAGGCGAAGTGCCACGTCTCGGTGGAGAGATTCTGCAGCGAGACGTACTCGAGCTTCGCGGCCGGCTCGACGAAGAGCTCGGTGACCGCGTTCGAGTATGCGCTCGTGTCTGCCGCCGGCGATGCGTACTCCTCGATGAGCGAGCCGCGCGCGCCCTCCTCGGCGACGACGACGAGGCGCCAGAACGTCTGGCCCGTGACGGCGATGCGCACGTACAGCGGCTTCTCGAGGACGACGCCCTTCGGGATGACGACGAGCAGGCCGTGCGTCCACATGGCTGCGTTGTGGGCGGCGAACTTCTCCTCCCAGCCGACGAGCGAGTACAGCCGCTCGTATTCCTCGGGCAGCGGCGCGAACGTGACGCCGTCGGGCACCTTTGCGATCTCGATGCCGTCGGCGGTGACGGTGGCATAGCCGGCGACGTCGAGATCGAGCAGCGTCTCGATCTCGGCCGACGCGGCGCCTGCGAATCCCTCGGGGTCGAAGCCGGCGAGGTCGGTGAAGCGCCAGTGCTCCTCGGAGGTGTCCGGGAGAGGCAGCTGGGCGTAGGCGGCGAGGGCGTCAGCGTGGGCCATAGGGGGCGTACCGGTGGTGGAGGAGGATGCGGTTTCCCGCGGGATCGTTGAGCCCGGCGCCGTTGCAGACGCCCGAGTCCCACACCTCGCCGACCTCGACTCCGGCGGCCTCGAGCGTCGCCTTCGCCTCGGCGACGTCGGGCACGCCGAGCGCGATCGTGCTCGGCGGCAGCGGCGCGAACGCGTAGTCGTGCGTCTCCGGCGTCATCACGGCGAGCGTGACGTTGGCGGTCTCGTACTCGACCCAGTCCTCGTGGTCGAGGTGCTCGTTCCGCGGCAGGCCGAGAACCTCGCCGTAGAAATGCCTCGCCTTCTCGATGTCGTCGACCGGGACGCGGACGTAGTCGACCCGCGTGACGTCGATCAACCGACCGAGCCTTCCATCTGCAGCTGGATCAGCCGGTTCATCTCGACGGCGTACTCGAGCGGCAGCTCCTTCGTGATCGGCTCGACGAAGCCGCTCACGATCATCGCCGACGCCTCCGTCTCGGAGAGGCCGCGGGACATGAGGTAGAAGAGCTGCTCGTCGCCGATCTTCGACACCGTTGCCTCGTGGCCGATGTCGACCTCGTTCTCCTCGATCTTGATGTACGGGTACGTGTCGGAGCGCGACTCCTCGTCGAGGATCAGCGCGTCGCACACGACCTTCGACTTCGACCCGGTGGCGCCCTTGGCCACCTCGAGCAGGCCGCGGTAACCGGCGCGGCCGCCGTTCTTCGAGATCGACTTGGAGGTGATGACCGACGTCGTGTGCGGGGCGACGTGCACGGCCTTGCCGCCCGCGTCCTGATGCTGGCCCTTGCCTGCGAACGCGATCGACAGAACCTCGCCGTGCGCGCGCTCGCCCATGAGCCAGATGGCCGGGTACTTCATCGTCAGCTTCGAGCCGAGGTTGCCGTCCACCCACTCCATGGTCGCGTCCTTGTGCGCGACGGCGCGCTTCGTGACGAGGTTGTAGACGTTGTTCGACCAGTTCTGGATCGTCGTGTAGCGGCAACGGCCGCCGTCCTTGACGATGATCTCGACGACCGCGCTGTGCAGCGAGTCGGTCGAGTAGATCGGCGCGGTGCAGCCCTCGACGTAGTGCACGTACGCGCCCTCGTCGACGATGATCAGCGTCCGCTCGAACTGGCCCATGTTCTCCGCGTTGATGCGGAAGTACGCCTGCAGCGGCATCTCGATGTGCACGCCCGGCGGCACGTAGATGAACGAGCCGCCCGACCATACGGCCGAGTTGAGCGCCGCGAACTTGTTGTCGTTCTGCGGGATGATCGTCCCGAAGTACTGCTTGACGACGTCCTCGTGCTCGCGCAGCCCGGAGTCCATGTCGAGGAAGAGGACGCCCTGCTTCTCGAGGTTCTCCTGGAGCTTGTGGTAGACGACCTCGGACTCGTACTGCGCGCCCACGCCGGCGAGGTACTTCTTCTCCGCCTCGGGGATGCCGAGCTTGTCCCACGTGTCCTTGATGTCGGCCGGCAGGTCCTCCCAGGAGTTGGCCTGCTTCTCGGTCGGCTTGATGTAGTAGAAGATGTTCTCGAAGTCGATGTCGTTCAGGTTGCCGCCCCACTGCGGGATCGGGCGCGCGTAGAAGTAGTCGAGGCTCCTGTGCCTGAACTTGCGCATCCAGTCCGGCTCGTTCTTGTGCGACGAGATCGCGTCGACGAGCTCGTGCGAGAGGCCGCGCCCGGACTTGAAGAAGTAGTCCTCCGTGACGGAGAAGCCGTACTTGATCGCGTAGTCGGAGCCGATCCCCTGGACGATCTCGGTCTCGGTCTGTGCCATCAGACGGTCACCTCCTCATAGGGTGCGTAGCCTTCGACCTCGAGCTTCTTCGCCAGCTCGGGCCCGCCGGACTCGACGATGCGGCCGGCCACGAAGACGTGCACGCGGTCGGGCGTGATGTAGTCGAGGATGCGCTGGTAGTGCGTGATGACGAGCGCGCCCATCTCGGGGCCGACGAGCTCCTTCACGCCGCCGGCGACGACGCGTAGCGCGTCGATGTCGAGGCCCGAGTCGGTCTCGTCGAGCACGGCGATCCGAGGCTTCAGCATCGCCATCTGCAGGATCTCGACGCGCTTCTTCTCGCCGCCGGAGAACCCGTCGTTGATGTAGCGCGACGCGAGCTCGCGGCTGACCTTCAGGCGGTCCATCTGCGCGAGCAGCTCCGTCCGGAACTCGGGGATCGGCATCGGGTCGCTCTCCCCGGCGCGCGCCTTGCGGACGGCGTTGATGGCGGTGCGCAGGAAGTTGGTGACGGTGACGCCCGGGATCGCATGCGGGTACTGGAACGCGAGGAACAGCCCGCGCTGTGCGCGCTCGTCGGCGCCGAGCTCGCTGATGTCCTCGCCGTCGAAGAGGATCCGGCCCTCCGTGATCTCGTAGGCCGGGTGGCCCATGATCGCGTAGGAGAGCGTCGACTTCCCGGACCCGTTCGGGCCCATGATCGCGTGCACCTCGTTGAGGTCCACCTCGAGGTCGACACCTTTGACGATCTCGGTGCCGTCCTCCAGCGAGACGTGCAAATTCTCGAGCTTCAGCAATCCCACGAAGTCAACCCTCTTTTCCGAGAAAAGCAGGACTTTCGCCCCGCACAAACCATCGCGTCCAGTCTAGCCGACGCGTGTCGGGCCCCGGCCTCGCGAACCCAGCAGCTCAGCGGATCCTGCGGCGACTGCACCAACTCCCAGCAATGCGAGCGCGGCCTGCGGCGAACGGAGCGCGAGCCGCAGCGACGTCCATGCGGTCGACTTGCGCGACTTGTCGTCGAACCGGCCGTGCGCGCCGGGGTCGCCGGGAAGGGCCTCGAACAGGTTGTCCGGCGCGTCCAGCGGCTTCGGCGCACCGGTGTTCTGGCTCTTCCAGCCCATCCGCCGCAGCATTAGGTCGCCTGCACGGGGCGAGAGCTTCTGCCCCCACAACGCCTTTTGCGCGCCCCAGCCGACGGGCAGCTCCCGCACGGGGTGCCCGCAGCAGTGGAGCACCGCGGCGGCGAACGGCTCCGGCTGATAGATCGGCGGCACGGGTTGCGGCTGCTTGCCGGTCTTCTGCCGGTCGCGGTCGAACTGTGGCGTGTTGATGGCTCCCGGCAGGACGACCGAGACCGCGACGTCCCAGCCCGCCTTCTGGATCTCCACGCGCGCCGACTCGAAGAACGCGCGCAGAGCGGCCTTCGACGCGCAGTACCCGCCCTGCAGCGGGATGCCCCGGTACGCGAGCGCGGAGTTGACCGATACGAACGTGCCGCGGGACTCGCGCAGGTGCGGCAACGCCGACCAGTAGCCGTACACCTGCCCGAAGAAGTTCACCTCCATGATCCGGCGCAGCTCGTCCGCCTCGTAGCGGTACGTCTCCGCGTAGACGGTGACGATCGCGTTCGCGACGTACGAGTCGATCCGGCCGAAGCGGTCGAGCGCCTGCTCGACCGCCTGCTGCACCTCGTCCTGGACGGCGCAGTCGGCGACGACCGCGAGCGCCTCCGACCCCGCGGACTCGATCTCGCGCACGCACGCGTCGAGGGCCTCTCCGGAGCGGGCGGTGACGACGACCTTCGCTCCCCGCGCGCCCGCGAGGCGGGCGACGGCCCGCCCCAGGCCGCTCGAAGCCCCGGTGACGACGATCACCTGGTCGGACAGCCGTTTCTTCACAAGGCTGGAATCTCCATCGCCACCCGCATGGAAACGCGCTACCCTCCCTGGCATGACCGGCCTCACGCAACCGTGGCACATCGTTCTGATCCTCCTGATCGCGTTGCTGCTCTTCGGCGGCAAGCGGCTGCCGGAGATCGGGCGCTCGCTCGGCTCGGGCATGCGGGAGTTCAAGGATTCCATCACCGGCAACACGCCGCCGGATCCGCCGCAGCAGCTCACGCCGCCCGCCGAGACGCCCGCACCCGCTCCTCAGCCGACCGAGCGCGAGACCGTCTAGCACCGGTATGAGCCGTCTGCCGCGTCGCCTTGGGCACGGCGAGGAGGCGACGCTCGCGGAGCACCTCGACGAGCTGCGCGGGCGGCTGTTCGTCATCATCGGCGCGCTCGCGGTCACGACGATCGTCGCGTTCGCGTTTCACACGCGGCTGCTCGACTGGTTGAACAGGCCGCTACCGCCGGGGCACCGCCAGCTCCTCGCCACCGGCGTCGCGGAGCCGTTCACGGTGTCCCTCACGGTCAGCCTGTACGCGGGGTTCGTCCTGTCGCTGCCGGTGATCCTCTGGCAGCTCTGGTCGTTCTTCGCGCCCGCGTTCGAGCCGAGCGCGGAGCGGAAGGTGCTCGGTCTCGCCGCGTTCGCCGCCGCGCTCGGGGCGGCCGGCCTCTCATTCGGCTACTGGGTGCTGCTCCCGCGCGCGATCCACTGGCTGACGAACTACGACGACACGCACTTCGTCCATCTCATCAAGGCGAGCTCGTACTACTCGTTCGTCGCCACCGTGCTGCTCGGGATCGTCGTCGTCTTCCAACTGCCTCTCGTGATCCTCGGGCTCGTCAGCCTCGGTGTCCTCAGCTCGCGGACGCTGCGCAAGAACCGCCGGATCGGCTACTTCATCGTCGCCGTCATCGCGCTCGCGCTTCCCGGCCCGGATCCGGTGACGACGTTCCTCGAGCTGCTGCCGATGTGGGCGCTGTTCGAGGGCTCGATCTGGCTCGCCGTGCTCTTCGAGCGCCGCCAGCCGGCGCCCTCAGAGGCGGTACTCTGAGGCGCTGATGGCTCGCGCAGCGGTCAAAGCGAAGCAGGCACAGAAGGCGAAGGCGCAGCCTGCTCCCAAGGCGCGGGCCCGGGGCCGTAGGAAGCACGCTTCCGGGGGCAACCCGAACCAGCAGCTCTTCTTCGTCCGCATGCGGAGGCGCGCCAAGCCGGCGTACTTCATCCTCGCGTTCCTCTTCGCGCTCACGTTCGCGTTCCTCGGCGTCGGCTCCGGCTCCGGCGGCCTCTCGCAGCTCTTCAACAACCTCAACATCTTCCACAGCAGCGGCACGTCGGTCTCGCGCGCGCTGAAGGAGGTGCAGAAGCATCCGGCGGCGCCGAAGGGATTCCGCGACCTCGCCACCGCGTACGAGGCGAAGGGCGACACCGCGAACGCGATCGGGGCGCTGCAGCAGTACACCGACATCCGCCCGAAGGACGCGAAGGCGTGGACGGAGCTCGCAGGGCTCGAGATGACGAACGCGCAGGACTTCATCACGCAGTACGAGAACGCGTACGCCGCCGAGCAGCTGGCCGCTCCGGACCAGGCGATCCTTCCCAGCTCGACGAGCCCGGTCGGGAAGGCGCTCGGGACGAACCCGATCGAGCAGGCGTCGGCGACGCAGCTGAACACGACCGTCTCCGACCTCGCCCAGAGGGTGCAGCTCGCGTACTCGAACGCGATCTCCTCGTACCGGAAGGTGACGAGCATCGAGCCGAAGAGCCTGAACGCCTGGTTCCAGCTCGCCCAGGCGGCCCAGACGTCCGGCGACACCACCACCGCCGTCAGCGCGTACAAGCACTACCTCAAGCTGAACCCGAACGGCTCGACGGCGGCCCAGATCCGCTCGCTCATCAAGTCGCTGACGAAGAAGTAGCGCCCTCCTCGCCGCCTCGCTCCTGGTTAGACTCGCGGCGACACGAGGTACCCAGCGACCCGGGGGGAGTCCGCGTGAACTTCGACATCAAGACCGAGCAACTGAGCGACGACACGTACGTCATCTCGCTGGCAGGCGAGGTCGACCTGTACACCGCACCCGAGTTCAAGCAGCAGCTGCTGGAGGTGATCGGTCAGGGAGGCAAGGAGGTCGTCGTCGACTTCAGCGGTACGACCTTCATCGACTCGACCACCCTCGGCGTCCTCGTCGGCGGCGTGAAGCGCCTGCGCTCGAACGACGGTCAGCTCTCGCTCGTCTGCAGCGACCGCAACATCACGAAGATCTTCGAGATCACCGGGCTCGACCGCGTCTTCACCATCTATCCGACCCGGGACGAGGCCGTCTCGAAGGTGGGAGCGGCCGGCGGGGTGCCACCCGCATAGTGCGGCGCTGGGCTCTGGGAGTCGCGGTCGGGCTCGGCGCTGCGTTGCTCGCGGCGGGCTGCGGCACGGGCGGCGTCGCGAAGGGTCACCCCGACGTCGCGAACGGCCAGAAGCTCTTCACCGGCGCGGCTCAATGCTCCGCCTGCCACACGCTCGCCGCCGCCGGCTCGAGCGGGACGATCGGGCCGAATCTCGACGACGCGTTCCGCGCCGACCGTCAGCAGGGCTTCAACGAGTCGACCATCGAGAACGTCGTGCTCGACCAGATCCGGCTCGGATCGGGCGCGGTCTCGAACGGCACGCCGATGCCGGCGAACCTCGTTCACGGACAGGACGCGCTCGACGTCGCCGCGTACGTCGCCTCCGTCGCCGGCACCGCCGGCGCGACGACAACGCCGCCGGCGCAGCTGGGGAACGACGGCAAGGCGATCTTCAAGGCCGACTGCTCGAGCTGTCACACGCTCAAGGCCGCCGGCGCCACGGGGACGGTCGGCCCGAACCTCGACCAGCTCAAGCCGAAACAGGCGACGGTCGTGCACCAGGTGACGAACGGCGGCGCCGTCATGCCGGCCTTCAAGGGCAAGCTGACTCCGGCGCAGATCCAGGCGGTCGCGACGTTCGTCTCGTCCTCCGCCGGCAAGTAGGGCGCCGCCGTGGAGATCAGGCGTGCGACCGTCGCCGACGCGGCCGACATCGCGTCCGTGCACGTGCGCACGTGGCAGGCCGCGTACGCGCACGTCTTCGGATCGGAGCGGCTCGCGCAGCTCGACGTCCGCCGGCGGGTGGAGGGGTGGACGCGGGTCCTGAACGAGGGCGAGCCGGTCTTCGTCGCGGAAGAGGACGAGCGTGTCGTCGCATTCGTGTCCGTCGGCGCGTGCGGCGACCTCGAGGGTGTGGGTGAGCTGTATTCGATCTACGCGCTCCCCGAGGCGTGGGGCACCGGCGCGGGCCGTGGCTTGATGCGCGCCGCCGTCGAGCAGCTCGACGAGGACGGATACCGCGAGGCGGTGTTGTGGGTGCTCGAGGACAACCCGCGGGCGCGCCGCTTCTACGAGCGCGAGGGCTGGGAGGTCGACGGCGGCCGCAAGGAGGACGACTTCCTCGGCGTCCGCGTCGCCGAGGTCCGGTACCGGATCAGGCTTTAGGAACCTGGTTCTTCTCGGCCGCAAGATCGACGACGACGTGCGTGATCGGCAGCGCGAAGCGCGCGCGCGCCTTGCCGATGAGGTCCTGCTCGAGCCAATGCGACCGGCCCTCCGGATGCGTGGAGATGACGATCTCGTCTGCGCCGAAGGTTCGAAGCGCATCTTCGATCGCGACGAGCGGATCGTCGTCGCCGATCTCGCCGCGGACATCCAGGCCGGTGGTTCCGAGCCGGGACACCGACGCCTGGAGACGGCGCTCTGCGTCTGCCCGTGCGCCGTCGACGTCCGAAGCCCAGTGCCGTACCTGCGACGGCATGGCGGGCACCACGACCAGCAGCTCCGTCGTCGGCTGCGCCAGCCGGTCGAGCGTCGCCAGCAGCGCCTCCCCGCCGACGGTCTCGTTGGCGACGACGAGCAGCCGGTGTACGCCGGGCGGCGTCTCCGACGTGATCTTCGGCATTGCGTCGGCGGCGCCTGGGATCGGCTCCTGTTTCAGCCACCAGAAGATCCCGCCCACGGCCAGGATGGCGGCCGCGACGCCCAGCCACGTGTTCACGTACGCCGCGCCGGCGATCACGAGCGCGCCGGCGATGGCGGCGATCAGGAACCGGAATGCCTCGGCCTCGCTGCGGAGCGGATTTCTCATCGCCCTCCGCCTACCCGCGCATCAGAGGATGTAGACCGTCAGGTAGACGACGATCCACATGACGTCGACGAAATGCCAGTAGATCCCGCCTATCTCGACCCCGTGGTGGTGCTCGGCGGAGAAGTGGCCGCGGAAGGCGCGAATGGTCATGAACAGCAGGATGCTGAGCCCGACGAAGACGTGGGCGCCGTGGAGGCCGGTGAGGCAGAAGAAGATGGTCGCGAAGGCGCCGTCCGTCGTGTTGAACCCGATGCGCGCGTACTCGATCGCCTGGGTGATGAGGAACGTCAGGCCCATGAGGAAGGTCAGGAGCAGTCCGGCGCGCAGGCCCCACACGTTGCCGCGCTTGATCGACTGCAGCGACCAGTGCACGGTGAAGCTCGAGGTGACGAGGATGCACGTGTTGAGGAAGGCGACGTAGACGGGCAGGTGGAACGGGGGCGTCGGCCACGGCGTCCCGTTGACGACGCGCACGAAGAAGTACGCGGTGAAGAACGAGCCGAAGAGCATGATCTCCGACGCGATGAAGAGGAACATCCCGAGCACCCCGGGTGTGATCCGCGAGCTGTAGTGCGGCGCCGGCGGGCCGTGATGCTCGAGGTGCTCTGCGTGAGCGGCGGCCATCAGGCATGCACCTCGACGGACGCGTCGACCTCGACGTGGTCGACCGGCAGCTTCGTGTCCGTGCGCAGCCGCTCGATGAGGTCGCGCCGGAGCCAGCCCGAGCGTGCGCGCGGGAAGGTGGACACGATCAGCTCGTCCACGCGCTCGTCCTCGGTCGCCTGGATCGCCGCCGTGTACGGATCCGGGTGCGCGATCTGGCCGTGCGCATCCAGGCCGTCCGAGCGGAGGCGCGTAACGGCGCGCAGCAGGCGCTTCTCGGCTTCCTCGTAGGAGCCGCCGCCCTCGCCCTGCGGCGAGATGATGAGGAAACTGGCCGGGCTCTGCCGCGCGCGGGCGCGGATCCGCTCGAGCAGCTCGTCGCCGAGCACCGTCTGGTTGGCGACGACGAGGACGTTCGCAGGGCCGTGCTCGCCGGCGAGGTCGACGACGACGTGCTCGAACGGGATGTCGCCTGCCACGCGGCGCATCTGGTCCACCGCGTTCCGCCGGAGCCAGCCCGACTTCTGCTGCGGGTGCGTGGAGACGATCACCTCGTCCGGCTCGAGCTGGTGGATCGCGTCGCGCAGAGCCGATACCGGGTCGCTCTCGACGACGACGCCGTTCGCCGGCACGCCCTCCTTGCGCAGGAGGTCGAGCGTCTTGTCCAGCCGCCGCCGTGCCGCAGCCTTGCGGGTGTCGTAGTAGACGACGTAGCCCTGGCGCGGCTGGTTCACCGGCGCGACGACGGTGACCTGCACCGGCCCACCGCCCGCACGCTCCTCGATCAGGTCGACGAGCCGCCGGGAGACGACCGTCTCGTTCGCGACGACGAGGATGTGGCGGTCTTCCACGCTCACGGCGCCACCACCTCCTCCACCTCGTGGGCGGGCGAGGGCGCGAGGACGGCGTGCTGTGCGCCCGGGACGCCGTATTCGTACGGCGAGCCGACGACCTGGGGGATCTCGTCGAAGTTGAAGATCGGCGGCGGCGAGCTCACCTGCCACTCGAGCGTGAGCGCGCGCCATGGGTTCGGGGGCGCGACGGGGCCGTTCTTCCAGCTCGTGATCATGTTGTAGAGGAAGACGAGCATCGACGCGCCGAGGCCGAACGACGCGAGCGAGATGAACATGTTCAGGCCGGCGAACTTCGGCGCGTAGTCGGCAACCCGCCGCGGCATTCCCTCCGTCCCGAGCAGGTGCATCGGGAAGAACGTGAGGTTGAAGCCGACGAAGGTCAGCCAGAAATGCAGCTTGCCGAGCCGCTCGTCGTACATCCGGCCGGTCATCTTCGGGAACCAGTAATAGATGCCGGCGAAGATCGTGAACACCGAGCCGCCGAAGAGCACGTAGTGCAGGTGCGCGACGATGAAGTACGTGTCGGTGACGTGGATGTCGATCGGGACCGCGCCGAGCATGACGCCGGAGAGGCCGCCGATCACGAACATGGAGAGGAAGCCGAGCGCGAACAGCATCGGCGTGTTGAAGTGCAGCTTTCCCTCCCACATGGTCGCGAGCCAGCTGAAGATCTTGATCCCCGTGGGTATCGCGATGAGGAGCGTCGTCACCATCATCGGCACGCGCAGCCACGACGACATGCCGCTCGTGAACATGTGGTGCGCCCAGACCGAGAAGCCGAGGACGACGATCGCCATCAGCGAGAGCGCCATCAACCGGTAGCCGAAGATCGGCTTCCGGCTGAACACGGATATGACCTCGCTCATGATCCCGAAGCCAGGCAACATCATGATGTACACCGCCGGATGCGAGTAGAACCAGAAGATGTGCTGGTACCCGAGCGGATAGCCCCCGTTGTTCGGATCGAAGAACGCGGTGTGCATCACGTGGTCGAACATCGAGAAGAACTGCGAGCCGGCGATGAACGGCGTCGCGATCACGACGAGCAGTGACGTCGTGAAGTTCGCCCACACGAGCAGCGGCATGCGCCAG
>DASUIG010000030.1:0-88503 GCA_036273155.1 Gaiellaceae bacterium
CAATGGGCGAGTGCGTTTGCTCGTCCTCGGCGCCGGCCCGACGCAGCTCGGAGTCCTCGCCGCCGCCCGGCGGCGAGGACTGACCGTCGTCGCGGCCGACCGCGACCCGTCCGCGCCCGGCTTCCGCTACGCCGACCGGCGCGCGATCGTCTCGATCGAGGACGAGCCGGCCATCGACCGGCTCGCGCGGGCCGAGCAGGTGGACGGGCTCATCGCAGCCGGCACAGACCACGCGGTCGGGATCGCCGCGCGCGTTGCGCAGCGCCTCGGCGTCCCGCATCCCCTCCAGCCGGAGGCGGCGGCGCTCTCCGTCTCGAAGCTCCGGCAGCGCGAGCGCCTCGCGGCCGCCGGGTTCGCCCAGCCGCGCTCGATCGCGTGCCGGACGCCGGCCGAGGCCGCCGCGGCCGCGGGCGAGCTCGGGTATCCGCTCGTCATCGAGGCGCCGAACCGTCTCGGCGAGCGCGCCGTGCGGCTGGCGCGGACGGCGGACGAGCTCGCGGCGGCCACCGCCGGGGCGCTTGCCGAGGCTCGCGGCGACTACTGCCTCGTCGAGGAGCTGCCCGCCCTGCGCGCGGTGACGGTAACCGCGTTCGTCCTCGACGGCCGCTTCGTGCCGCTCACCGTCACCGACCCGGTTGCGGCGCCGCCGCCCGCGTTCGGCGTCCCGCTCGCGCACCTCTGGCCCGCCGACCTCGCAGGCGCCGACGCGGACGCGGTCTCCGAGACCGCGGCCGCCGCCGCGGACGCACTCGGGATCGAGCACGGCCCCGTCACCGCGCAGCTTCTGCTCGGCCCGACCGGGCCGCTCGTGGCGAAGGTGTCCGCGCGCCTCGGCGGCGGCCACGACGCAGACCTCTGCCGTGCAGCTCTCGGCGTCGACGAGAGCGCGCTCGCCGTCGCCGCCGCCCTCGGCGAGCCGGTGCACGAACACGAGCTCGTGCCGACGGCCGTCGTGGGAGGCGCCTGCGTGCGCTTCCTCGTCGCGCCGCGGGGCGTTCTCACGGAGGTGGCCGGGATCGAGCCGGCATTCACGGTCGCGGGAGTCCGGGCGATTCGCGTGTACCGCAAGCCCGGTCACGTGTTCGGCGACCTGCGCCGGGCGTCCGATCGCGCCGGCGCGATTCTCGCCACCGGGCGCACGCGGGAGGACGCTGCGGCGGCTGCCGCCGAATCCGCCGGCCGGATCCGGTTCGTCACCGTGCCGGCCGAGGCGGTCGCTTGAGGCTGCTCAGGGTCGGAGCGACACTCGTCGTCACCGGACTCTGCACCGCGTACATCGTCTGGAAGATCGATCTCGGCCAGACGGGTCACGTGCTGGCGCACGCGCGTGTCGTCTGGTGGCTCGCCGCGCTCGCGATCATGGTCGGCTCGGTGTGGCCGATGGCGTGGCGCTGGCAGCGCCTGCTCGCGGCGCGCGGCGTCCACGACTCGCTGCCGCGACTCGTGCGCACGTACTTCGTCGGGTACGCGGCGGGCCAGGTGCTCCCGACCGCGCTCGGCGGCGACGCGTCGCGCATCTACGAGACCTCGCGCAGGCACGAGGGGGCCGGTGGCGCCGCCGCCGGGACGGTGCTCCTCGAGCGCGCACTCGGCGGCGCGGCGACGCTCACGCTCGCCGTTGCCGGATTCGCGCTCGCGGTCGGCCGGTACAGCGTCGGCGGCTACCTGTGGGTCGAGCTCGCGTTCGTCGTCGCGACGGTCGGCCTCGGCGTGCTGCTCTTCTCGACGCGCATGCACGGTCCCCTGCAGCGCGTGCGACCGCTCCTGCGCACACTGCGCGTCGATCGCCCGCTGCGGGAGGTCTATCTCGCGTTGCACTCGTTCCGGAACGACGTGCGTCTGCTGACGTCGATGTTCGCGCTGACGCTCGCCGTGCAGGCCGTTCGTGTGCTCGCCATCTGGTGCTCGGGCAAGGCGGTCGGCGTCGACCTGTCGCCGCGCCCGTACTACGTGATGGGGCCGCTGCTCTTTCTCGTCGCGCTCGTCCCCTTCACCGTGAACGGCCTCGCCGTGCGCGAGTCGTTCTTCGTCTCGTTCCTCGGCGCGCTCGGTGTCGCGGCCGACCCGGCGTTCGCAACCGGCTTCCTCTTCTTCGTCGTCACGATCGCGCTCGCGCTGCCGGGCGCGGGGATCGTCGCGGTGGAGGCGCTGCGCGCCCGATGAACGACGTCGCCGTCGTGGTGGTGACGTACAACGCAATGCCCTGGGTCGAGCGCGCGCTCGACAGCGTGCGAGGCAACGAGTCGGTGGTCGTAGACCACGGCTCGACCGACGGCACGGTCGCGTTCGTGCGCGAGCGCTTCCCCGACGTCGCAGTCGTAGAGGAGGAGAACCGCGGGCTCGCCTTCGGCTGGAACACGGGCGTCGCACGAACCTCGGGCCGGTACGTCCTGCTGCTCAACGCGGACGCCTGGATGCACGAAGGTGCGCTCGACGAGCTCGTCGGGTTCGCGGACGCGCATCCGCGAGCGGCGGTCGTCGCGCCGCAGCTCCGGAATGTCGACGGGACGTTGCAGCGCTCGGTGCGGGGCGATCCGACGCTGTGGCGGATCGCGACCGAGTATCTGTTCCTGCGCAAGCTCGCGCCGCGGTCGCGGACGCTCAACGCGTTCTACGCCGGCGGCTTCGCGCACGACGAGCCGATCCGGGCGGAATGGATCATGGGCGCCGTCTGGCTCGTCCGGCGCACGGCGATCGACGAGGTCGGCCCGGCGGACGACTCGTTCTTCCTCTTCAGCGAGGAGACCGACTGGGCGTTCCGCTTTCGCCGCGCGGGTTGGGAGGTATGGCTCGATCCAGCGGCGCTCGCGACGCACGTCTACGGCGGGTCGCACCGGGGCCGGATGCTCGCCGAGAACGTCAAGAGCCAGCTGCGCTTCCTGGAGAAGCATCACGGGAAGCGCTACGCGCACCGGGCGCGCTGGATCTTCCTCCTCGGCCTCCTGCTCCGCCGACGGTTCGACGTGATCCGCGCGCTGTGATCCTCTGGCTCCGTCTCGCGCTCGCCACCGGCGTGCTCCTCCTCCCTGGGATGCTCGTCGCGCGCGCACTCGGGCGTCGGGGTGCGTCTGCGACGCTCGTGTGGTCGGTGGCGCTCGTCGCCGGCGCGCTCGCGCTCACCTTCGCCGTGCACGGCTCGCTCTGGCTCACGCTCGGGCTCGATCTCGGAGCGGGTGCGCTGGCGCTGCCGTTCGCGTTCCGGCGGCGGCCCGCCGGCGACGGTCTGCCCGGAAGCGGTGCGGTCGTGCTCGCCGGAGTCGCGCTCGGCGCGCTCCTGTGGGGCATCGAAGGGGTCGTCCGCGGGGACGCGATCTTCCACCTCGGGCGGATCCGCAAGCTGGACGACTTCGGCTCGCTCTCGCTGCGCGCGGTGGACGAGTTCAAGGACGGCGGTCTCCATCCCGGCTACGCGTTCCCGCTCTGGCACGGCTGGCTCGCGCTCGTGGCGGAGATCGCGCACGTCGACCCCACGTCCGTCGTTCTGCACGAGCCGAGCATCCTCGCACCGCTCGCGCTCCTCGTCGCCTACGAATTCGGCCGCACCCTCTTCCGGTCGGCGTGGCTGGGCGTCGCGACGATGCTCGCGCAGGTCGCGCTCATCGCGTTCGCTCCGGGAACGGGCGGTGCATACACGTCGCTGGAGCTGCCGGGCACGGTCGCCCGCCAGCTCCTCGTGCCCGCCGCTCTGACGGTGTTCTTCGCGTTCGTCCGTGCGCCGTCTCGGCCGCTCGCGCTCACGCTCGCCGCCGCGGGCATGGACCTCGCATTCGTCCACCCGACGTACGCGCTCTTCCTCGCAATTCCGCTCGTCGGCTTCGCGCTCGCGCGTGCCTTGCTGGCGCGCGCGGACCTGCGTGCGAACGCGGCGGCGCTCACGGCGTACGGCGTCCCCGTCCTGCTCGTGTTCGCCTGGCTCGAACCGATCGTTGCCGAGACGCGGTCGCACAACCCCGGTGCCGCAGTGAAGGCGACGCAGCTCCTGCACTACGCGCACGACCTCGTCGTCCACTCGCAGAGCAGCTTCCACCTCGCTCCGGGCATGGTCGCGCGGAGCGGTTCGATCGCGCTCGCCGCGCTCGTGCTCGTCCCGCTCGCGGGGCTCGCAGCTCGGCGTCGCTGGAGCGCGTTCGTGCTCGGCGGGACGGTGCTCGTGCTCGTCCTCGAGCTGTGGTCGCTCGTCTTCCCGCACTTCAGCGATCTCGTCTCGCTCTCGCAGGCTCGCCGCGCGGCGGGCTTCGTCCCGTTCGCGGTCGCGCTCGCCGGTGGGGCGGCGGTGGCGACCCGCATCGTGCGCTGGGCCGTGCTGCCGGTCGCTCTCGCGGCGGGCATCGTCCTCCAGATCGAATATCCCGGCGACTTCGGCCACTCCTTCCACGGCAGCCCGTCGGCGGGTGCCTGGATCGCGCTCTTCGGCGGCCTCGCCGCACTCGCGGTCGGAGCGCTGCGGCGCGGCGCGGTCGAGCGGCCCGGGCCGGTCGCAGCGGCCGCCGTCGCGCTCTTCGTGCTTCCGGTCGTCGTGCACGGCTTCGCGCACTGGTGTGCGGCCGTGACCACCGATGCGAACGCGCTGACGCCGGGGCTCGTGCACTACCTCCGCACCGATGTGCCCCGAGGCGCCGTCGTCTTCGCCGACCTGGAGACGAGCTATCGCATCTCGGGGTACGTGCCGGTCTACGTCTGCAACGCGCCGCCCTCGCACGTGGCGGACACGAAGGCGAACCGGCCGAGGGAGCGGCGCGCGGCATGGCTCGCATTTCTCCGGACGGGCAGCCTCGCCATCCCGAGGCGGTACCACGCCGGCTGGATCGTGCTCCGGCGCAGCGAGCGCGTCGCCAGGATCGAAGCGCAGGGCGCGCGGCCGGTCTACCGCGACGCGAGCTTCATCCTGCTCAAGCCCTGACCGTCCTCGACGTCGAAGGCGAGCGACGACGAGCCGGTGTTCCCGCGCGTGTCGGACGCCTGCACCTCGAGTGCGTAGTGGCCGTCGAGGAGGCTGAGGCCGTGCGTGAGCCAGAAGACGAAGCGGCCTGTCTTCCCCGGGAGGTTCTGCCGCGTGCCCGGGGCGTAGACGGAATCGAACGCGCTCTTCGGATGGAACGTGGACGAGTCGACGGCCATGGTCCAGGGGATGACGGAGAGCCCGTTCTGCACGAGGCGCCAGCGGATGAGCGCCGGCGTCCACATCGCGCCCTGCCACGGCGCGGGCGGCACCATGGGCGGCGGGTCGTACGCCTCGACCGTCGCCTGGATCGTGCCGTCCGTCTCCTGCACCTCGATGGGCCCGACGACGGGCGTCGTCGTGTCGGAGAACGGCGCCAGGCCTCCCGGTCGGAGCGGATTCACGTACGTCGTGCCGTCGAACTCGGCGAAGTGCACGTGACCGAAACCGGGGCGGACGAAGCCGATCTGGTCTCCGGCCTCCACGTACGAATGTTGGGCGGCTGTGGCCTGCACGTGCCAGTAGGAAAACTCGTGCCCGTCGGGCTGCCGGACGGCGACCGCGTCCGAGTACCGGAAGACCGTGCCTGAGGCGACGGCGTAGACGGCGGTCCCATCGGGTACGGAGATATCGACCCCGAAGTGGAAGGAGCCGCCCATCCTCGGGTCGTCGAACGCTCCTCGGATGACGTGCTGCTGGTTGAACGGCTTCACCGGCCAGCCGTAGGCGCGCGCGAACGCGGGCGCACTCAGCGCCACGACGACTGTCGCAACGAACGCCATAACCCTGACCACGGCCCGCGGCTGACCGTAGCATCCTGGCGGTGAAACTCCTACTCGTGACGCTCTACTTCCCGCCGGCGGGAGGCGGAGGCGTGCAGCGCCCCTTGAAGTTCGCGAGCCATCTCCCCGCGCTGGGGATCGAGACGCACGTGCTTGCACCCGACGACCCGAAGTGGCTGCACGAGGATGCCGACCTGCCGCTGCCGACCCAGGCCTGGGTGCACCGCGCCCGCTACGTCGGGCCCCGCGGGCGCAGGCTCGCGGACGAGCTGCACGGCCGCTCGGGCGTCGACCTGGCCGTTCGCCGCGCCGCCACCGTCGGCCGCCGGCTGCTCGTGCCGGACGAAAACGTCACGTGGAACGCGACCGCCATTCCCAAGGCGATCTCGATCGCGCGCAGCGAGGGGATCGACGTCGTGCTGACGACGTCGCCGCCCGGCTCCGTCCACCTCGTCGGCGCCGCCGTGCAGCGGGCGACGGGCGCGAAGTGGGTGGCCGATCTCCGGGACTCGCTCGTTGCGCATCCGCATCGACGTTCGGACAGCCTCCCGGCGCGCGTGAAGGAGAAGGCGACGCACGGCGTGGCTGCGCTCGTCGCGCGCCGCGCGGACGCGATCGTCGCCGCTGCGGACGCGATCGCCGACGAGGCCCGCTCGCTCAACCCACGCGGCCGTGTCGTCACGATCGAGAACGGCTGCGACTTCGACGACTTCGCCGGGATGGAGTACGCACGGACAGACGTCTTCCGGCTCACGCACACGGGGTCGTTCTTCGGCCGGCGCGACCCGAAGCCGTTTCTCCAGGCCCTCGCCGACTCGGAGCTCGTCGACGTGAACGTGCGTTTCGTCGGCGACTTCCGTCCCGGCGACCGCGAGTTCATGAACGAGCTCGGCCTCGCCGACCGGGTGGCGCTGATCGACCACGTGCCGCGCCGGCGCTCGCTCGAGCTGCAGCGGGAGAGCGAGGCGCTGCTCCTGCTCATCCCCGAGGCCGGCGGACGGGGCCGCGGAGTGCTCTCCGGCAAGGTGTTCGAATACATCGCGGCAGAGCGTCCGATCCTCGCAGTCGTGCCGCCGGACGGTGCCGCCGCGCGACTCATCCGAGACACCGGCGCCGGTGTCGTCGTCGCGCCGGAGGACGTGGACGGTATCCGCGAGGCGCTCGTCGACCTCCATGCGCGCTGGCGCGACCGCGGTCTGGACGGGACATCGCTGTCGGCCGAGTGGCGCGAACAGCTTTCGCGCGCGAGTCGCGTCGAGCAGCTCGCCGAGCTGCTGCGGAGCCTCGCATGACCGCCGCAGCGGTTGCGCTTCCACGGGTCGTGAGCCGCACGCGGGTCACGGACTTCTTCTTCTTCGCCACGTTCTTCTGCGTCACGTTCGAGAAGGTGCACTGGAACATCGCCGGCACGGTGGGGATCGCGGACGTCCTGACGATCCTGTTCCTCGTCGCCTTCGCGCTGCAGAGCCGCGGCCCGTCGCCGCGGACGACCGGGATCGTCGTCGGGTTCTTCGTCGCCTTCATGCTCGTGTACCTGCTCGGCTTCTTCAACCTGGAGACGAAGCAGGCGCTCGACCAGTACGTCAAGGGGATGGTGAAGTTCGCGCTGCACTTCCTCTTCCTCGCCTGCGCGGTGACCTATCTCGCACGGCGCGGCGAGCGCTTCTACCTGCGCACGCTCGGCTGGTTCACCGCCGGTCTGCTCGCGAACGCCGTCTACGGCGTGCTGCAGCTTATCTCCGCACGCGCCGGGCACAACCTCGACCACGTCGTGCTGTCGCCACTGACGGGCGGAGCGAGCTCGATCAACATCTACGGCGCGGTGAACGGCGCATCGGTGTACCGGCCGAACGCGCTCACCGGCGACCCGAACCATCTCGGGATCATGCTCGACGTCCCGCTGCTCGCCCTCACGCCCGTCTATCTGCGACTCGAGCGCGGGCACCGGCTCCGCTGGCCGCTCGGCCTGACGCTCGGGTTCCTGCTGCTCGTGCTCATCGCGACGCTGTCGCGCAGCGGGGCGCTCGGCCTGCTCGTGGGACTGCTCGTGCTCGCCGTCCCATACCGGCGGTTCGCGTGGTCGCGCGCGCTGCTCGTCCCGCTCGCCGCGGTCGCGCTCGTGCTCGCCTACGTCGTCCACGCGCGGAGCCACTTCTTCTCGGTCGTGATCGCGTCCAGGCTGCAGACCGGCGGGAAGTCGACCTCGGCGCACTTCGCCGTCTACGACTTCATCCCGCACGTGCTGCACACGAACCCGCTGCTCGGGCTCGGCCTGAATACGTTCTCCGTGTACTACGAGTTCGTCACCGGCAAGACGAACTGGGGGCCGCACTCGTACTGGGTCGCGCTCATCGTCGAGACGGGGCTCGTCGGCGCGTTGCTCTTCGTCGTCTTCCTCCGCTACGTGTTCGTGCGGCTACGGGCTGCCCGCACGCTCGGTCGTGCGCTCGACCGCGCAGGGAATCCGCTCGGCGCACGCGTGCGGCCGCTGGCGTGGGGCATGACGGCGGCGCTCGCCGGGACGATGGCCGCGAACTTCTTCTACCTGACGATGCAGTTCTATTACTTCTACGGGTTCGTCGCGCTCGCGCTCGCGCTGCCCGTCGTGTTCGCGCGCGCCCGCGCGTAGCCGGCGAGGCGCGCCGCTCACCTCGCGAGGGCACCTTGCCGTGCGAGCCTCGCGATGGTGTCGACGACACGCGCGACGTCGGCTTCGGAGAGGCTGACCGCCGAGGGCAGGCTCAGGCCGGCTCCGGCGAGGCGCTCCGCGACGGGCAACGAGCGTCCGACGTCGTACAGCGGCTGCCGATGGATCGGCGGGAAGAACGGCCGGCCTTCGATGCCGTCCGCGTCCAGTGCCGCCAGCAGCGCGTCACGGCTCATACCGAACTCACGCTCGTCGACGAGGATCGAATAGAGCCAGAACACGTTCGTCGCCCACGGCTCCTCGGGCGGCAGCGTGACACCCGGGATCCCGGCCAGGCCTTGCGTATAGCGGTCGGACACCGTGCGCTTCGCGCGCAGGATTTCGTCGACGCGCTCCATCTGCGCGACTCCGACAGCAGCCTGGAGGTTCGTGAGCCGGTAGTTGTATCCCAGCACCGGGTGCCAGTACCGACGATCGCTCGACATTCCGTGCGCGCGCAGGATGCGCATCCGCTCCGCGAGATCGTCGCGGTCGGTGACGATCATCCCGCCCTCGCCCGTCGTCACGATCTTGTTCCCGTAGAAGCTGAAGACGCCGACGTCGCCGATGCCTCCCACCGGGCGGCCCTTGTACGTTGCGCCGTGCGCCTCGGCCGCGTCCTCGATCAGCGCCAGCCCGTGTCTGTCGGCGATCTCGAGAAGGGCGTCGACGTCGGCCGGGTGGCCGTAGAGATGGACGGGAAGGATGGCCTTCGTCCGCGGCGTGATCGCCGCCTCGACCTGGGCCGGGTCGAGGTTCCACGTCACTGGCTCGCTGTCGACGGGGATCGCGCTCGCCCCGGTGTACGTGACCGCGTTCGCCGTCGCGATGAACGTCAGCGTCGGGACGATCACTTCGTCTCCCGGCCCGACGTCCATGGCGAGCAGCGCGAGGTGGAGCGCTTCCGTTCCGTTCCCAACGGCGATCGCGTGCCGCGTGCCGCAGAAGTCGGCGAAGAGCTCCTCGAACCGCGTCACGAACGTTCCGGCGGAGGAGATCCAGCCGCTGACGATGCACTCGGTCACGTAGCGAAGCTCGAGCTCGCCGAGGAGTGGCTCGGCCACCGGCAGGCGCGTGCGGCGGTCGAGCAGCGCCAGGTCGACGACGCGGCGTTCCTCGTCGAGCAGCGGGATGACGCGAATGCGTCCGTCGAAGAGGGCGGACACTTCCTCGGCCGGCATCCCCGCACGTCCGACGACCGGCTCAGGGCGCTCGGCCGACGACGCCGGGGCATCGAGCTCGACGCCGGCGAGCAAGGCCCGGCGGACGTCGCCGTCGGTCATCAGTGAGACGAAGCGGCCGTCGCCGTCGACGAGGAGCGCTGCGCCGACAGCGCCGCGGTCGAGTGCGTCGAGCACGTCGCGAAGGACGCTGTCGGCGGGAATGCTGATCCGGTCGATCAGCTCCCGCGGATTCTCAGCCACGGCGCAGCACGTAGTTGCCGAGCGCGAGGACGTCCATTCGCGTCTTCCGAAACGTCTCGAGCGCGTCGTTCGGCGTCATGACGATCGGCTCGTTCTCGTTGAACGACGTGTTCAGCACGATGGGTACGCCTGTCTGCCGTTCGAACTCCGCGATCAGCCGGTGATAACGGGGTGCCACGCCGGCCTCCACGGACTGCACCCGGCCCGTGTCGTCCACGTGGTTCACGGCGGGCACTCGGTCGCGCTTGTCCGCTGCGGTCTTGTAGACGAGCACCATGAACGGCGAGGGATAGTCCTGCTCGTACCAGTCGCCCACGCGCTCCGCGAGGATCGACGGCGCGAACGGCCTGAAGGGCTCCCGGTGCTTGATACGCGCGTTGAGCACGTCCTTCATCGACTCGCTGCGCGGATCGGCGACGATCGAACGGTGGCCGAGGGCGCGGGGGCCGAACTCCATACGGCCCTGGAACCAGCCGACGACGTCGCCGGCGGCGATGCGTTCGGCCACGGTCGAGAAGAGCGCGTCGTCGTCGAGCCGCTCGGCCGCGATGCCGGCAGCCTCGATGGCGATGCGGATCTCCTCGTCCGTGAACGCAGGCCCCGTGTACGCGTGGTCCATGACGAACCCGCGCGGCTGCCCCAGCTCCTGGTTCCACACGTAGTACGCAGCGCCGACCGCCGTCCCGGAGTCGCCGGCGGCGGGCTGGATGTACAGCTGCTCGAACGGCGTCTCGGGGAGGATGCGGCCGTTGGCGACCGCGTTCAGCGCGACGCCGCCGGCAAGGCACAGGTTCGGGATGTGCGTGCGCTCCCAGAGCGTCTCGGCCAGGTGGAGGTACGCCTCCTCGAGCATTGCCTGGAGTGACGCGGCGACGTCCACGTAGAGCTCGGTCATCTCCCCGTGCTTCTCGCGCGGCGCGCCGAACAGCTCGACCATCTGCTCCGAGTAGATCCGGCTGATCGTGGGCGACCCGGCATCCCAGTTCATGTCGACGCCTTCCTTGTCGTGCGTGAAGTAGTCGAGGCCGAGCTGGAACAATGGTCCGTCGAGTTGCACGAGGTTGCGCATCTTCGCGAGGTGGCGCGGCTTGCCGTACGGCGCGAGGCCCATCACCTTGCCCTCGTCGCCGTACTCGGGGAAGCCGAGCCACTGCGTGACGGCGGTGTAGAAGATGCCGAGCGAGTGCGGGTAGATGATCCGCTCGAGCACCTCGAAGCGGTTGCTGTGCCCCTCGGCCAGCATCGTCGAGGCGAAGTCGCCGAAGCCGTCCACGGACAGGATCGCGGCGTCGGCAAAGGGAGAGACGAAAAAGGCTGAGGCGACGTGCGCCTGGTGGTGCTCGACGTTGTGCACCTGCGCGGAGAGCCGGTCGACACCGAGCGCCTCGGAGAGCGCGGAGTCGACGTCCCGCACCTGGGCCGCGTTCTGGAGCCTCTGCTTGAGGTACCGCGCGGATGCGCCGTGCCGGATCGTCCGCATGAGCTTTCGCCCGAGGTTCGCGCGCGGGTCGCGCGAGACGGCGACATGGTCGAGATCCTCCGGCTTCAAGCCGGCGTCCTCGAGGCACCAGCGGGCGGCTAGGGCCGGGAAGCCCGCGCAGTGCTTGACCCGGTTGAAGCGCTCTTCCTCGGCGGCGTTGACGAGCTCGCCGTCGACCACGAGCGCCGCCGCGGCGTCGCCGTGGTACGCGTTGAGACCGAGGATCGCCGTCACTCGCCGATCGTAGCGGTGGGATTCGGCGGATCAGGTATCCGGTGAGAACACCGGGAGGACGGCGGCGAGCGCCGAGCGGGGGTTGTACACGCTGAGCTCCGCACCGCGCTCGGCCGCGGCGGCCCGCCAACGGGCGTAAAGAGGAACGGCCTTCTCGACCCCGCGGAACGGGGTCGACTCCGGCGGCGTGTCGCCCTGGCCATGGTGCGTCTCGCCGGCGGGGAGGTAGGAGTGCTGGCGGTCGTACATGTCGATGCCGACGAGCACGATCCGACGCCAACCCATGAGCAATGCGAAGTTCACGGCGTCGAACGACGAATTCCATCCGTGTGCGAGGCCGTCGCGGAACGACGTAGTGGGCAGCCGGTCGCGCGCACGTCCCGACCGCCGGTAGCGGAACAGGCGCGCTCCTTCCGGCAGGTGCCTGCCGCCGATCAGCTCGTTGGCGCGATGTGCGAGCCATCCCCGCTGCACGACGAAGATCGTCTCCAGATAGTCGGGGTTCGCACGGATCGACGAGCCGTATGCCGCGGGGTCGTGGACCTCGTTGACGAGGTGGTAGTCGACCCGCACGAAGCGGTTCAGGTGGAACTGGCTGAACGCGACCGTCTGGGCGGCGGCGATCGACGCCCACTCCTCGCGGGAGATGTCGAGAAGGGAGCGGCCCGTTCCGAAGACGAACACCGTGTCGGTCGTCTTCGTGGTGCGCAGCCCACGCTCGTCGATCGTGTGGTATGCGCGCGCGCCGAGAGCGGCGCGGGCGAGCGCTGCACCCGACCTCGCTGCTCGGGACGGCCGGAGGACGGGTCCCCACTCGTGCGCCATCAGGTGGGCCCAGCGCGGAAGGTCGCGGAGGGAGCGCGGGCTCCGGGCGCGTTCGACGAGATCCTGCTCGGCCACGGGGAGACGGTACCGGGCTACGCTTCGAACGTGGCGCTGGAATTCCGGAGGGCGGAGCCGGGGCTGGCAGCCGCGCTCGGCAGCTTCCTCCGCGAGTTGGCCGCAGGCGGCGACGAGGAGCAGTTCCATCCGCACCCGCTCGACGACGCAGCGGCTCGCGAGGTCTGCGACTACGCGGGTGCGGACGTCTACCTCGTCGGCCTCGACGGAGACGACGTCGTCGCGTACGGGATGCTCCGCGGTTGGGACGCCGGGTTCGCGGTGCCCAGCTTGGGGATCGCAGTCCGGGCGTCGGCTCGTGGACGCGGCATCGGCCGAGCCCTCATGGACCGCCTGCACGAAGAGGCGGCGGCGCGTGGGGCGGCGCGCGTCCGGCTGCGCACGCACCCCGACAACGTCGCAGCGCTGCGCCTGTATCGATCGCTCGGCTACGGGTTCGACGGAGAGGAGGAAGGGCAGCTCGTCGGCATTCTCGAGCTACGTTCCCGGCCCTGACAGGAGCTTCACGGCGACGATGCGGAGGTTCGCGAACGCGCGCCCGCCCGGCACCGGTTCGACTTCGTATGTCCCAGTCCCGAGCGTCAGCGACTGCTTCTGCATCACCGGATAGGCGACCGGGCCGATGTAATACGTGACATGCAGGCCCTGGTTCGCTGCAGTCTGTAGCGCCCGCGGGTCGTCGGGCAGGAAGCGGTACGGGTATTTCGGCGCGGAATCGACGAAGTCCTCGACGAGCCCCCACCAGCGCGTGTCCGGCAGGGGATACGTGTAGTAGGAGACGAGGGCCACGTCGTTCTTGCCCAGAAGCCGGTCCGCGAGCTGCGTGGCGGCGTTCGCCTGCCGCTCCTGAGCCGACGCCGCATTCGCGGCGTCGTGCATGTGCAGAAACGTCGGGACGACCACCACGGCGACGAGCGCCCAGACGAGCGGGGACGCAGCCGGCGAGGAGCGTCGGCGGAACAGCCAAAGCGCCGCCGGTATGGCGAGCACGTAACCCGGTGCGAAGTAGCGGAGCTCGCCCAGGCGGATGGTGGCGAAGAGCGTCGTGACCGCGGCCGCGACGAACCAGAGGACGGGCCACGTCGTGCGGCGCACGAGGCCGACGACGGCCGCGATCGTCGCGACTCCGAGGAGGATCATCACCTCCAGGAGCGGGAACGCACCGAAGTCGGTGAAGGAGAGCTTGAAGGGGGTGATGCCGGCGTTGACGTTCCGGCCGATCAGCGTCTCGAACGTGTCGATCAGGACGCGCGGGCTGTCGTTGAGGACGAGTGAGAGCGGGATGGCGATGCCGACGGCGAAGGCGCCGGCCAGAACCAGGAAGAACGGGTCGAAGACGCGGCGAAGCGCGCGGTTCGACGCATGTTCGGTCACGGCCCAGGTGGCTGCCGCGTACGCCAGCACGGCGAGCACGAGGAGGACGAGAAGCGACAGGTGGAGGTTGTGGACCGATGGGACGAAGTGGTCTCGGTTGAAGATGACGAAGAGCGCGAACCACGTGATCACGCTCACGCTCAGCCCGATGCGATGCCGCACCGCGAACTGCCGCGCGTCGCGTCGGAGCTCGCGCCACCACCCCGGCGCCGGATGCGCGAGAGTCGCGGCGAGGATGAGCGCCGGCAGGATCGCGACGGAGTGAAGCTTCGTCATGAGGGCGACCCCGGCGACACCGGCCGCCACCGCATAGAGCGCCGTGCTTCGCCGCTCGTACGCGCGGACGATCAGGAAGCCGGTGAGAAGCATGAGTCCGGAGAGGAGCACGTCGGGCCGAATCTGGAGCGTGTCGGTCAGGTCGGGCATCGCGAGCCAGAGGAGTCCCCCGGCGACGCCCCACGTCCAATGCCCGAGGAGCCGGCGGAGGAGGAAGTACGCGAGCGCGGCGCCGCCGATGAAGAAGAAGATCGCCCAGCCGCGGAAGACCGGACGCGCACGATCGAGGTGGATCATCTCGTTGTCCGCCCACGCCCGCGTCGGGCCGCCGTGGGCGAGCGAGACGGCGCCGAACGTCAGTGCGAGCACCTCCTGCTCCGGCAGGCCGGGGTGATCGAAATAGCGGCTATGGCCTCCCGAGATGATGTTCAGCGCAGAGGCGGAGTACGTGCCGTCGGCGTCTGCGTAGATCCACCACGGCGACGTCACCGGCTGGGCGGAGACGAGGATCGTGGCGGCTGCGACCACGACCGCCGGCGGCGCGACCCGACGGGCGAGCTCCCAGACGCGGCTCACGCGCGACGCGGCCGGTACACGGCCACTCGGAACTTCCACAGCGCGAACACTGTCATCTGCAACAGCAGGAATCCATGGCGCCAGCGGCTGATGTTCGTCTCACCGTAGGTTCGCGGCTGATACCGGACCGGCAGGTCGACGATCTTGAAGCCGAGTCGCGCCGCGCCGAAGAGAAGGTCGAAGTCGCCGAACGGGTCGAACTCGCCGAAGTACGACCGACCGGCTGCGATGCGCTCGTAGTCCCCCCGCAGCAGTGCCTTCGTGCCGCAGAGCGTGTCCTTCACCTGCTGCCCGGTGATGTCCTTGAACAGCCGCGAGAAGATCTTGTTGCCGAGCATGTTGAGGAAGCGCATCGCGCCCGGTTCGACGTCGTAGACGAGCCGTGAGCCGTTGATCAGCTCGCCGCGCCCTTCCGCCAACGCCCGGTAGAACTTCGGCAGGTCTTCCGGCGCGACGCTGAGGTCGCCGTCGAGGATGACGAGCACCTCGTTCCGTGCGGCGGCGAAGCCTGCACGGACGGCGTCTCCCTTGCCCTTGCCGGACTGGACGACGAGCCGCATCTCGCGGTCGGGATGGAGCGCGATCTGGCGCTCGATCTCCGCCCGCGTGCCGTCGGTCGAGTTGCCCTCGACGAACACGAGCTCGGTCGCGGTGCCGACCTGTGGCAGCCTCCGTACGAGATCCGCGACGTGCCCCTCCTCGTTTCGGCACGGACACACCACCGAGACCGAACGTTCGACCACGGGAGGCTGCTCGGGCCGGGCGACGATCCACCACGTCAAGCAGAGCTGGTTGAACGGCCAGAGGTTCGCCACGCCGGCGTTGAGCAGTCGCGAGAGAAGAGGAACGTGCTTCGGCAGCAGGATGCGCCGGTCGAGCGTCACCTGTTCCAGGCCCGCGAGCTCGAGCACGTTCCGCACGTCGAACGGCGACACCCAGTTTCGGATCGGCTTCGCGGGCTTGAGCCGTATCCGTTCCGCGATCGAGATCGCGGGCCGCCAGGCGAGGCTGTAGGAGTTGACGATGACACGGGTGCGCGCATGCGAGTGACGCGCCACGGCGCGGAACAGCTCGACGAGATCGTGGACATAGGGCACGAGATCGCTGAGGACGACGTAGTCGAACGTCTCGCCGAGCTCGAGCTCCTCCCCGGCGCCTACGTGGAGCTCGAGCTCCGGATGCCTGATCCGCGCGAGCTCGACCATGCGCGGGCTGACGTCGACACCGATGCCGCGTCCCGGCTGGAGGGCCGCGAGAAGGTCCCCGGAGCCGCAGCCGATCTCGAGCACCGAGGAGCCGGGCAGGACGTGGAAGCTCGCGATTCTGGCGAGCAGGCGGTGATATGTGCGGTTGCGGCGCTGCCAGCGTGGCTCGACCGCGGCGAATTCGTCGAAGTACTCGACGAGCTGGGCATACGCATCGACGGCAGTCAACTAAGGCATGAGCATGGCATAGTCGTCCGCCGTGAAGGTGCTCGTGCTGACGACGTCGTACCCGCGCGCGCCGGCCGACGTCGCCGGGCGCTTCGTCGCGGAGGCCGTCGAGCGCCTGCGCGCGCGCGGCGTCGACGTCGCGGTCGTTTCCCCCGCCGACTTCGAGCATCACGGCGTCGCCTACGGATCGGGAATCGTCGGAAACCTCCGCGCCGACCCGGCGCTCGCGTTTCGCTTGCCGTCGATGCTGCGCAACTTTCGACGGGCGGCCGCACGCGCGGCGCAGGATGTCGACCTGGTGCATGCGCACTGGCTGCCTTCGGCTTGGGTGGGCGCGTCCGTCGGAAAGCCGGTCGTGGCGCAGGTGTGGGGGACCGACGTCGCGCTCGCGCAGCGGTTGCCGTGGGCCGCGCGATCCGTCTTCCGCCACGCGGCCGCGGTCGTGGCGCCGTCGACCGAGCTCGCGCGGGACGCCGCCCGGCTCGGCGCGCGGAACGTGCGCGTCATTCCGAGCGGAACGGACGTGGTCGACGACGTGCCGGCCCCCGACGAGCCTCCGCACGTGCTGTACGCGGGCAGGCTCTCGCGCGAGAAGGGGATCCTCGAGCTCGTCGAGGCGGCCCGTGGGCTGCCGCTCGTCGTCGTGGGCGACGGCCCACTCCGCGCGCGCGTGCCGGGTGCGCTCGGCATGCTCCCGCACGACGAGCTCGTGACGCGCTACGCGCGGGCGTCGGTCGTCGCGTGCCCATCGCACCGTGAAGGCTTCGGCGTGGTGTGCGCGGAGGCAATGGCACACGGGCGGGCCGTCGTCGCGAGCCGCGTCGGCGGTCTCGTCGACCTCGTCGCCGACGGGGAGAGCGGTCTTCTCGTCGAGCCCGGCGACGTCGCTGCTCTACGCGCCGCGCTCGAGCGCCTCCTCGGCGACCCGGAGCTCCGCACCCGGCTCGGGAGAGCCGGCCGCGAGCGGATCCGCGAGCGCTTCACGTGGGCGTCCGTGACGGACGCGACGATCGCGCTCTACGACGAAGTGCTCGGCCTTCGTGCGACGGCCCAGAGCGAGAGCCCGAACGGCAGCCGCAGCCGGTCGAGCTGACGCAGCAAGGGCACGAGCCGGTCGTAGGAGACGAGCGGCCCGCGCGGCACCTGGTCGCGCCGCAGCAGCCTCGAGACGACGAGCCAGCCGAGCGCGCCCACCGGGTTCACGTGACGCAGGTCGACGACATCGAACCCGGCTTCCGTCAGCGCGCGTCGCAGGTGCGGAGCGTCGTACCGGCGAACGTGCCCGCCCATCTCGTCGACGGCGCCGAAGAGCGACGCGTGCGCGGGCACGAGGAGCAGCAGGTGGCCCCCTGGAACGAGCGCGGAACGGCAGCCGCGCAGGGTTTCCGCCTCGGCCTCGATGTGCTCGAGCACGTTCATGCATACGACGGAGTCGAACGCCTCGGACACTCGTCCGAGGTACGTCTCCGCGTCCTCGTCCACGACGGTCAGAGACGGGGTCGACGCAGCGCGGCGGCGGAGCTCCGCCACGAGCTCCTGGTCCGGCTCGAGCGCGACCACCTCCGACCCCTTGGCAAGCAGCTCCGCGATCGTCCCGATGCCGGCGCCGAGCTCGAGCACGCGCTCTCCGACGTACGGTCGTGCCCGGCCGGCGAGCCAGGCGTTGTAGTTGCGCGCCGACGCCATGCGGTCGAGCGCCTCCGCCATGTCGTGGCTTGCGCCCACGCGTCGATGCTAGACGTGACGTGGGACCAGCGTGGACGCAGGGCTATAGTCCGCAGCTGTGACCGCGTCGCGCGTGGGGGTTACCGTGGTGCCGCGTTCGCACCTCGCCCGGCTCGTGCGTGCAGGCCCCTGGGTCGCGCTCGGTTCGCTCGTGTTCTTCGGAATCCTGTTCAACCCGTACGCGATCGTGGGCGATGACGCGACGACGTTCTACGGCTTCCTCGACCGGCTCTTCGGCGGCCACGCTGCAGTCGTCGTCTTCGACCCGAACCACGCGGTCGTCGGCTACTACTTCGGGCTTGCGTTCCTCAACATGCCGTTCTACGCACTCGGAGAGCTGCTTCGCGCGCTCGGCTTGACACACGTGGGAACGGCGACGACGACCGCAGCCGCGGTCGCGGCCGCGGGGACGTTCTACATGGTCGCGGCGGCCGCGGTGACGGTGCGCGTCGTCCGCGCCCTACGCCTTCCCGCAGCGGGCTTCGCCGTGCTCGTGGCCGTCGTCGGGTCGCCGCTCCTCTACTACGGCGTCTTCCAGCCGGGGAAGACGCACGCCGCAGAGACCTTCGTCTTCGCAGCAGGCGTCCTGCTCGTGATCCACCTGTGCCGGCGGCCGGACCGGTGGCTTCCACTGTCGGTCGCCCTCGGCGCCGTCCTCGGGCTCGGCACCGCGACCCGCTACGAGATCGCCGGGGGCGTCGCCGGGCTCCTGTTGGCGATGGTGGTGAGCGGCAGGCGGATACAGGCGCTCGTCGTCGGCGGGACCGCGGTCGCGACCTTCTTCCTGCTCGCGATTGCGCCGCTTTCGGTCGGCGCACCGCTCTTCCAGGGGAGCGTGGCCGGGGGGACGAAGCTGACGCTCGGGTTCGCGCCGCTCACCCCGCTCAGGCTGCTGTTCAGCGGCGACCGCGGGATTGCGCTGTGGACGCCCGTGATGATCCTCGGGGCCGTCGGCTTCGTGCGCCTGCTCGTCGTCCGCCGCGGCGAACGTCAGATGCTCGCGCAGATCGGTGCGATGCACCTCGGGTTCTTTTGCTTCTTCTTCTTCGTGACGCTCTGGGAAGCGGGGTGGTCGTTCTCGAGCCGGTACCTCACGCCGATGCTCCCGCTCGTCGCCATCGGGGTGGCCGAGCTCATCCGGTGGCGCCCGCGCCTCGTGCCGGCCGTCGCCGTGCTCGGGGCGGCGTGGAGCTTGTATCTCTGTCTCAACGTCGGCGTCGGGATCGGGCCGTTCGAAGAGCGCGCGGCCGTCTGGCACGCGGCGGCGGTTCCCGCGCGCGAGCACAAGACGGCGAAGAGCTACCTGTACGAGGTGTACGCGGCCTCGCATCTGCGCGCGCTCTTCGGGCACTGAGGTCGTTCAGGGGCCGGGTTATGCTGCCGCCGTGAGCGAGCTGTCCGTCGTCGTTCCCGTGTACGGATGCGCCGCCTGTCTCAGCGCCCTGCACGAGCGGCTGTGCGCCGCTCTCGGCGAGATCACCGACGACTTCGAGATCGTCTACGTCGACGATCGCAGCCCCGACGGGGCCTGGGACGTGCTCAGGGAGCTCGCGGCCGGCCAGGATTGCGCCACGAAGGTCGTCCGGCTCTCGCGCAATTTCGGTCAGTCGATTGCGATCACCGCCGGGATCGCCGAGGCCGTCGGAGAGTGGATCGTGCTCATCGACTGCGATCTGCAGGACGATCCCGCCGACATCGCCGCGTTGTATCGCGAAGCGCGAGCAGGCCACGAGATCGTTTTCAGCAGACGCTCGAATCGCGACGAGGGATGGTTCCGTCGCGTCGCCGCACGCGCGTACTTCCGCGTGCGCAACCGGCTCCTCGACCTCGACATGGACACCGAGCACGGCAGCCTGATGCTGTTCTCGCGGCGCGTGGCGGGTGCGTACCTGCAGGTCCAGGATCGCGACCGGCATCACGCGCTCATCCTCCACTGGCTTGGCTTCGATCCCGCGTACGTCGATGTCCGCCGAGGGCCGAGGTACCAGGGGCGGAGCGCGTATACGTTGCGGACGCTGCTTGCCAGCGCGTTCGACGGTCTGTTCTTCCAGACGTCCGTGCTCCTACGCTGGATCGTCTACAGCGGGTTTGCCGTGGTCGCGCTCGGCATCCTGCTCGCCGCCGCCCTCGTCACGCTCTCGTTCGCTGCGCACCCGCCTCCGGGCTGGACGAGCCTCGCCGTCCTCATCCTCGTCATCGGCGGCTTCATCATCCTGAGCTCCGGCGTGGGGGCTCTGTACATCGGAAAGATCTTCAACCAGGTCAAGGCGCGGCCGCTCTACGTCATCGACGAGACGCTCGATGCGGCGACCGCCGACCGTGTGCCCGCGCGAGCGCGGCTCGATGACTCAGGCGGTTGAGAGGGCCGGCGCGAGCGCCGCGAAGGCCGTGGCGATCGTGCAGTCCTCGTACATCCCTTGGAAGGGCTTCTTCGACCTTGTCAACCTCGTCGACGAGCTCGTTCTCTACGACGATAGGCAGTTCACGCGCAGGGACTGGCGCAACCGGAATCGCATCAAGACGGCGCAGGGCACGATCTGGATGACGATCCCGGTTCGCTCGAAGGGGAAGTACGAGAGCGCGATCGACGAGATCGAGACGGACGGCCGGGAGTGGCGTGAGCGGCACTGGCGCACGCTCGCCCACAGCTACATGCACGCGGCCCATTTCGAGGAGTACGCCGATCGCTTCGAAGAGCTCTACCTCCGACGGAACGAGCATCTGCTGAGCGAGGTCAACCGGTCGTTCATCGAGGCCGTCTGCGACGTTCTCGGAATCCGGACGAAGCTCACCTCGTCCCGCGAGTACGCCGCGACCGGGAGCAAGACGGAGCGGCTCGTCGACCTCTGCCGTCAGGCCGGGGCGACGGCGTACCTCAGCGGACCCACGGCGCGCGCGTACCTCGACGAGACATTGTTCGACGAACGCGGCATTACCGTGGCGTACATGGACTACGAGGGCTACCCCGTCTACCCGCAGCTCCACGGCGAGTTCGATCATCATGTATCGATCCTCGATCTCCTCTTCTGCACCGGTCGCGACGCCCGCACGTATATGAAGAGCTTCGATGAAGCGCGCTGACCACGGCATGCTGCTCGCCCGGTCCGAGCAGTACTACACGGGCAAGTTCGCGGAGCACGGCGCGACTGCGGCCGGCGTCGACTGGAACGGGGTCGAGTCGCAGGAGCTCCGCTTCGAGCAGCTTCTCCGCGTCGCAACGCGCGAAGGCGTGCTCTCCATCCTCGACTACGGTTGCGGCTACGGCGCGCTCGCTGCGTACCTCCTGCGGTCGGGACGCGAGCTTCGCTATCTCGGTTTCGACGTCTCGCGGCCGATGATCGACCACGCCCGAGAGGAGTATCGCGGTGTGCCCGGCGTGGCGTTCACCGCGGACGAGAGCGAGCTCGAGGAGCGCGAGTACGCGGTCGCGAGCGGCGTGTTCAACGTCAAGCTCGACGCCGCCGACGACGTGTGGGCAGCCTTCGTCGGTTCGACCGTCGCCGAGCTCGCTCGGCTCGGGGCTGCGGGCTTCGCCTTCAACATGCTGACGAGCTACTCCGACACCGACAAGATGCGGAAGGATCTCTACTACGGGGACCCCGTCGCCTATTTCCGCCTGTGCAAGAGCGAGCACGCCCGCTACGTCGCGCTGCTCCACGACTACGGACTGTGGGAGTTCACGATTCTCGCGCGTCATGATGGGGCGCCGTGAAGGACGTCGTCATCTTCGGTACCGGCGAGTTCGCGCAGGTTGCACACGTGTATCTGCGCGACGACAGCGCCCACCGCGTCACCGCGTTCGTCGTGCACGAGCGGCACCTGGCGGAGAGGGAGCTCGCCGGCCTCCCGATCGTGCCGTTCGAGTCGCTCGAGCGCACACACCCACCCGACGCGAACGCGATGTTCGTCGCGGTGGGATTCAGCCGCGTCAACCAGGCCCGGGCTGAAGTCTTCGACGAATGCCTCAGCCAGGGGTACGAGCTGATCTCATACGTGAGCTCGCGGGCGATGGTCTCCGACGGCGTGTCGATGGGTCGCAACTGCTTCGTCTTCGAAGGGAACGTCCTACAACCGTTCGTCACGCTCGGCGACGACGTGATCCTGTGGAGCGGAAACCACATCGGTCACCACGCCCGGATCGAGGATCACGTCTTCGTCGCCTCGCACGCGGTCGTCTCGGGGAGCGTGACCATCGGGCATCACAGCTTCGTCGGCGTGAACGCCACCTTCCGCGACGGCGTGACGGTCGCGCCGCGCTCCGTGATCGGCGCCGGCGCGCTCATCATGAAGGACACGGTCGAGGGTGGGGTCTATGCCGTTCACGGCACGAAGGAACGGGACGTCAAGAGCTGGGACCTCCCCGGTTTCTGAGGCGTACGCAATGCACTGGACGAAGCACGGGCGTCTCGTAGCCGAAGGCCCGTCCGCGGAGTGGGCCCGCTCGCACCTGATGGTGCCGATCGTGGTGCCGGGCGCGACGGACCGCGTGCAGCTCTACTTCTCGGCTCGAGACGAGCACGGCCGCGCGCACATCGGACGAGGAGAACTCGCCTTCCCCGGCGGCCCGGTCGTCTTCGAAGGCGATCCGCTCCTCGCTCCGGGCGAGCTCGGCGCCTTCGACGACAGTGGAGTGATTGGATCGTGTCTCGTGCGCGACGGCGACCGAGTCCTGCTGTACTACATCGGCTGGCGCCGAGGGGTCAGCGTCCCCTTCTACACCCGTATCGGCTGCGCCGTCAGCGAGGACGCAGGCCTGAGCTTCCGGCGCGTGTCGCGCGGGCCGATCATCCCGTCGGACGACGTCGATCCGCTCTTCACGACGTCACCGTGGGTGATACGCGAGGAGGGGCGATGGAGGATGTGGTACGCATCGTGCGTGCGCTGGGAGCAACGCGCGGACGGACCGCGGCATGTGTACCACGTGCGATACGCGGAATCGGAGAACGGCCTCTCGTGGCGCCGTGACGGGCACGCGAGCATCGACTTCGCCGCGCCGGAGGAGTACGCGATCGCTCGCCCCTGCGTGGTCCGTGACGGGGATCTCTACCGCATGTGGTACAGCGTGCGCGGGCACCGGTACCGAATCGGATACGCGGAGTCGGAGGACGGGATCCTCTGGGAGCGCCGCGACGACGTCCTCGGGCTGGAGCCGTCGCCATCCGGCTGGGACTCCGAGATGGTGGAGTATCCGTTCGTGCTCGATCGCGACGGGACTCGGTACCTGCTCTACAACGGCAACGGCTACGGCGCGACCGGCATCGGGCTGGCGTCGCTCGTCGAGGACACGTGAGCGACTACCTCGACGTACCGTTCAACGCCGCGTACGTGGCGGGCGGCGAGCTCGATTACATCCGCGACGCGATCGAGAACACCCGGCTCGCGGGGAACGGGCCGTACTGCGAATGGTGCGCCGGCTGGCTCCAGGAGCGCACCGGCGCGGCCCGTGTGCTGCTGACCCACTCGGGGACGGCGGCGCTCGAGATGGCAGCGCTGCTCGCAGGGATCGGCCCCGGAGACGAAGTGATCATGCCCTCGTTCACGTTCACGTCCACTGCGAACGCCGTTGTCCTGCGCGGAGGCGTCCCGGTGTTCGTCGACATCCGCCCGGACACGCTGAACATCGACGAGGAACGAGTGCCCGCGGCGATCACGAGCCGCACCCGCGCGGTCTTCCCCGTCCACTACGCAGGTGTAGGCGCAGAGATGGACGTCCTGTCGGCGATCGCCTCCGAGGCGGGCCTCGTCCTCGTCGAGGACGCGGCGCAGGGGCTACTCAGCACGTACCGGGACAAGCCGCTGGGATCGTTCGGCCCATTCGCGGCACTCAGCTTCCACGAGACGAAGAACATCATCTGCGGCGAGGGTGGCGCATTGCTCGTCAACGATCCGCACATGGTCGAGCGCGCGGAGATGGTGCACGAGAAAGGCACCGACCGCGGCCGCTTCTTCCGCGGAGAGGTCGACAAGTACACGTGGCAGGACACAGGCTCGTCGTTCCTGCTCGGCGAGCTCGGCGCCGGGTTCCTGCGGGCGCAGCTCGAGGCGGCAGACCGGATCCAAGCGCTGCGCCGAGCCACGTGGGACTCCTACCACCGTGCGTTCGAGCCGTACGAGGCCGCCGGGTTGCTCCGCCGTCCGGTCGTTCCGGATGCATGCGAGCACAACGCGCACATCTATTACCTCCTGCTCGGAAGCGGTGAAGAGCGCGACCTGCTCATTCGCGGCCTTGCGGAGCGCGGGGTCTCGGCGGTCTTCCACTACGTCCCGCTGCACTCCTCGCCGGCGGGTCGGCGGTTTGGCCGCGTCGTAGGCGACCTGCAGGCCACCGACAACGTCTCCGAACGGCTTCTCCGCCTTCCCTTGTGGGCGGGGATGGAATCGCGCCACGTCGAGCACGTCATTTCCTCGGTCGCTTCCGTGCTCGACCGCGCGCGCACGTGATGGCGTGCGGCCGCTTCGCCCTCGAGCCGATCGTCTACGACGTCGTACAGCAGGCATTCGGCGCCCGCGAGAGCCGCCGTCGTATCGAGGGGGTCCTCAGGCGACTCTCACCCGGCAGCGTCCTCGACGTCGGCGCCGGCACCGGCGCATATGCATCGGCGGTTCCGGCGTCGGCCGAGTATCTCGGACTCGACGTCGACGAGGCCAAGCTCGAGCGGCTTCGCCGCAAACATCCGGGACGCGCCACGATGCGCGCCGACGCGACGGCGCTTCCGCTCCCGGACCGGTCGTTCGACGTGGCGCTCTGCATCGCCGTCGCGCATCACCTCCCGGACGGCGCGCTGGAGCGGATGATCGCCGAGCTCGCGCGCGTCGTCGCCGGTTCGCTCGTCTTCCTCGAGCCGCTCCAAGATGAACGGCTCGCGAGCCGAGTCCTCTGGCGGATCGACCGCGGCACCTTCCCGCGCGAGGAGGGCGCGCTCCTGGCCGTCCTGCGCAGCCGATTCTCGATCGTCTCGGCGGAGACGTACCGCATCGCTCACCGCTACCTGCTCTGCGTGGCGACGCCGCTTCGCGACAGAGGCGCAGACGCCGGCCGGTAGAGTTCCGTCGGTGACGGAGAGCCCGCGGGGTACGGCGATGACGCTGGCGCCCGGCGCGGCCGGCGATGTCGAGGTCTCCGTCGTCATCCCGTGCCTGAACGAGGAAAAGGCGATCGTCTCGGTGATCGAGGCGGCGCGAGCAGGCCTCTCCGGCGCCGGTCTCACCGGTGAGATCGTCGTCGTGGACAACGGCTCCGACGACGCGTCGGCGGAGCTCGCACGCGCGGCCGGCGCGCGCGTCATCGACGAGTCCCGGCGCGGCTACGGCAGCGCGTACCTCGCCGGCCTCGCCGCCGCACGCGGAACGTACATCGTCATGACGGATGCCGACGGCACGTATCCGATCGAGTCTCTCGGCGTGTTCGTGTCTCGCCTGCGCGACGGTGCAGACATGGTCGTCGGCAACCGCTTCGGCGGGACGATCCACGCGGGAGCGATGCCGTGGTCGAACCGCTACATCGGAAACCCGATCCTCAGCGGCATGCTGAACCTCTTGTTCCGCAGCGGGGTGCGCGACGCGCACTGCGGGTTGCGGGCGCTCCGCCGAGATGCGCTTCCGAAGCTCGGTCTCTCGGCGACGGGGATGGAGTTCGCGTCCGAGATGGTCATCAAGGCCGGCAAGCGCCGGATGCGGATCGACGAGGTGCCGATCGACTATCGCCCGCGCATCGGCGAGTCGAAGCTCGTCCGCGTCAGCGACGCATGGCGGCACGTGCGCTTCATGCTCGTGCACAGCCCGACCTTCCTCTTCGTGATACCCGGAGCTGCCGCTGCGGCCGTCGGCCTCGGTCTTCTCGTCTATCTGGCGGCCGACACGAGCCTCGGGGAACGCGCCACCGGCGTCTCGATGGCCTCGGGCGCGCTGACGATCATCGGCGCGCAGATCGTGATGCTCGGGCTCTTTGCCCGCACGTACGGGATCGTGTACCTGGGCGAGTCGGACGCGCCGCTCGAGCGGATGTGGGGGAGCCTGCGACTCGAGCACGGCCTCCTTGCGTCATTCGTCGTGCTGCTCGCGGGTGTCGGCGTCACGCTCTACTCGTACTTCGACGGCGTGCACGACCCGCGGCTCGGAATGCTCGGACTGACGCTCGTCGCGCTCGGCGTGCAGGGCGGCTTCGCCTCGTTCTTCCTCAGCATCCTCGGGCTCAGCGAGCACGCCGTTCTCCGCCGACGGTCCCTCCCCGACCGCTGAACGTTCTCGAGCGCATCCACGAGCGTGCGGTGTTCGGACGGCGGACGCGCGTCCTGGCGGAGCTCATGGCCGATCTTCTGCCGGAGCCCGCCCGTGTGCTCGACGTCGGCACGGGCGACGGCACCGTCGTCGAGCTCGTACGCAAGCTGCGGCGGGGCATCGAGCCGACGGGCATCGACGTGCTCGTGCGACCATCGACGCCCTTCCAGGTGCATGCCTTCGACGGACTCAGCATTCCGTTCGGCGATTCGACGTTCGACGCGGCGATGCTCGTCGACGTCTTGCACCACGCCGAGGACCCCGAGCGGCTCCTGCGAGAGTGCGCGCGCGTCGCGCCCGTCGTCGTGGTGAAGGACCACCTGGCGGACGCCCCGCTCGCCGTGCCGACGCTGCGCTTCATGGATCGTGTCGGCAATGCGCGGTACGGCGTCGCTCTCCGCTACGCCTATTGGCGGCGCGCGCAGTGGGCTGCGGCGGCTCGGCAGGCGGGCCTGCGCGAGGCGACCTTCACGATGGACGTCCCGTTGTACCCGCCGCCCCTCTCGTGGGTCTTCGGCCGCGACCTGCATTTCGTGGCCCGCTTCGAGCGCATCTAGGATCGCCGGGTGCCGTTCCTCGTCGGAGTGGTCGTGCTCGCGGCGTCGTACGGCGCGGGCGTCGCCCTCACCGCGGGCGGCAGGCTGCCGGTCGACGACGGCCTGCGGCGGCGTGCGAGCGTCTTCGCGCTCGGATTCGTCGCGCTCGCCCTAGTCGCGCTCCTCCTCGGCTACCTCGACGCCTTCCGTCCGGCCGCGCTCGACCCGGTTGTGCTCGCCTTCGGCGTCGTCGGCCTCGTCGCGGCCGCGCGCGAGCTGCCGCTTGCGCGCGCCGCGTGGCGCCGGCTCGGCCGCCTCCGTTGGCTCGTCGGCGCTGCCGCCGCGGCCGTCGGCGTCGACGCCGTCCTCGCGACGGCGCCGCCGACGTCGGGAGACGCCCTCGCGTATCACCTGACCGCGCCGAAGCTGTGGCTCGAGGCGCACCACATGTTCCCGATCTGGTGGGACTGGACGACGTTCCAGCCCTTCGCGACGGAGATGCACTTCGCGTATGCGCAAGCGCTGTGGAGCGGCGCGAGCGCGATCGTCGTCGGAGCGGGCCTCGGCGGCTACAGCGCGGTGTGCGTGTACGGCTTCGCGCGCGAGCTCGCCGGCCGCCCGGCCGGCGCCGTCGGGGCCCTGCTCTGGGTCGCGCAAGGGATGTTCCTCTGGGAGGCGACGGGGGGCTTCGTCGAGCTCGTGCTGTCCGCCTTCGTCGTGCTCGCGTTCTGGCACCTCGTCGTCTTCCTGCGGCGGCCGACCGTCGCCGACGCCGCGCTTGCGGGATTCGCGCTCGGTGCTGCCGCGTCGACGAAGATCCATGCGCTGCTCTTCGCTCCCGCACTCCTCGCGGGACTGCTCGCGCGCGAAGGACGGCGTGCATGGGTGGGCGCTGCGGCCGCCTGCGGCGTCGCGGTCGCGTTGCCCTGGTACCTCCGCACGTGGATCGTCACCGGCAACCCGATCTACCCGCTTGCATTCGGCGGCAAGTACTGGGACGCCGCGTCGCGTGTCGCCTACGCAGGCGAGTGGCGGGGCTACGGCATCCACGGCATCTGGCATCTGCCGATCTTCCCGGTCGAGTTCCTCGCGCAGACGAGCCACTACGAGCGGGGCTACGCGTTCGGCCCCGCCCTGTTCGTGCTGCCGCTCGTCGCGCTCGCGTTCCGGCGCCGGTGGGTGCTCTGGATCGCAGCGGGAGAGGTGCTCTACCTCCTGACCTGGTGGCAGGGACTGCACCAGGTCACGCGCTATCTGCTGCCGGCGCTCGCGCTGTCGACGGCGATGAGCGGGTACGCGGCGGTCGAGCTGTGGCGGCGCCGGCCCTGGGGGCTGCGGGCGGACGTGATCCTCGCCGTCGCGACTGCGGCGCCGTTCCTCGCCATCACCGGCCTCTTCGCGTCGCAGGTCGGCCCGGGCGTCGCCGGGACGGAGTCGACGGGCGCCTTCGTCCAGCGGCTCACCGGCCAGTACGACGCGCTCCACTGGCTCGATACGACGCTGCCGCCGGGAGGACGCGTGCTGATGCTCGGCGTCCGCAACCTGTACTGGCTCGACCGGCCGTACGTGCGCGGCACCGCGCCGCTCTTCGCGTTCGAGGAGCCCGCGGCGACGACCGTCGCGCGCATGCACGCGTTCGACGTGCGCTGGGTCGCTGCGCTCGCGGGCGTGCCGCCGCCCGACGTGGCCGCGCACGCGAAGCTCCTCGCGACGCTCCCCGTGCAGGTGGTGACGTCGCGGACGCTCGGCCGGCTTGCGCGCCAGGACGAGGTGTTGCGCGTGTATGCGTGGTGCGCTGCGCGGCCCGATCCGTGCGGATCGTCGGGCTAGAGGCGGACGACGATCGTCCACTCCCACAGCGGGTAGTCGTGGAGAAGAGCGACCGAACGAGACAGCTCGCGCTTGCAGAAGTCGAAGAAGAAGCCGGGATCGCCGTAGTACAGGATCTCGTTTCGCCAATCGACATACGTCGACATCATGTTGAAGGCCAGACCGCGCGCAGAGCGCTCGGCGAGTGCGCGGAGGCTACGAAGCACGTACTCGAGCCAGTCGTCGTCGTTCGCGTCGCATTTGACGTTGAACGTGCCGCAGGCGATGGAGTAGTCGGCGTCCTGCGTGGCCGACGACGCCTCGACGAACGTTGCTCGGGAATCCGTCACGGTCGCCCGAGCCGCAGCGAGCATCTCCGGGCTCACTTCGTATCCGACGTACCGCTCGACGTCGAAGCCGCGTTCCTCCACGAGGTACGGGAAGAGCGCGCCCCAGCCCGCGCCGAGGTCGTTCACCGAGAAGCCACCCGAGTTCCCCTCGAACACGGTCGCGAGCTTGTCGAAGCGAAGCTTGTGCGTCGCCGGATCGGGCCAGCCGACGCCGGCCGAGGTCACACCGTGCTCGTGGATGGAGTCCCGGAACATCGTGCGCAGGTTGTCGAGCTGCCCCGAGGCGTCTTCCGGTCTCGGCGCGCTCATTCCGCGCGGAGTGCGCTGAAGGGCGCCACGAAGAAGTGAGGATAGCCCGCGAGGAGCTCGGCCGAGGTGCGGTCGAGCACGCTGTCGTCGTTCACGAAGACGTCGTAGCCGTACGTGCGCTTATCGCTTCCCCACTGCCGCTTGAACAGGAACAGGCTGTGCAGCGACGGCGCCGTACCACCCCAGTTCCAGACTCGGCAGCCGCGCGCGACGGCGTCGAACATCGCAGTCGCGACGAGCAGCGACAGCGGCTGGAGCGAGCGCATGTCCGGGTCGACGGCCGGCGTGAAGTATTCCGCGATGCCGTTGAAGTAGAAGATCAGGACCGCCGCGATCGGCTGGCCTTCGTGACGCGCAACCCAGATCTCCGACGTGTCCCCGATGGGCAAATGCTTCGCCGCGAGCTCGAAGAATCGCGGCTCCTTCGGAACCGCGCCGACCGAGATCATCCCGCGCGTGTGCTCGTCGACGAGCCACGCGAGCGCGGACGGATCGCGCTCGACGACGACGCCGGCTCGCTCGGCCTTGCGCACCGACCACCGCGCACGCGACTCCCAGCGCGCCGTGAACGCGGCGCGGTCGGGCTCGTCCAGCGGCGTGAACTGCGAGAAGCGGTCGTCGCCGTGCGTGCGAGGGAGCAAGGACCGATCCTGGCTGCTGAACGGGTTCGAGACGGCGGCGGCGGAGACGGTGTCGGTCGCGGTCGCGATCTTGCGATAGGCGTCGGAAAGCGCCAGCTCCGCGTCACGGGAGGCGGCGAGGATGCCGCCGTGGCCGCCGTAGTACGGAAGCGAGTTGTAGACGCGGCCCACCGGTCCGTCGAGCGCGAACAGCGGGAGCACGCCGACGATCCGGCCGTCCTCGCGGGCGACGAGCGAGTGCTCGGTGACGGGCATCAGGTCCCGCAGCACTGCCCGATAGGCCGCCGAGTACCAGAAGAGCCCATCCTCGCGCCCGGTGAGGAACCCGTCCCATTCGGTGTCGCTTCCCACGTCATGGGGCTCGACGGCGATCATCGTCTGCGCGCAGGCATCAGCGAGCGCCAAGCCTATACGGGTCATCTGCTGCCGTTATGGTCGCCGCGTGCCTGACGCAACCTTCCGCCGGCTCATCGGCGCGCTGCTCGATCGCACCGGCCGCATCCGCTCTCGCCGCTTCTGGCACGCCGTGCACTGGGTGATCGACCGGGAGGCCGTCGTCCGCGTGCTCGTGTTGACGCTCCGCCTCGCGTCGCGCGGCGACGAGGAACGGCGGATCGCGATTCTCACGCGCTTTCGCCAGCTCTGCGTCCGCTCCGGCTGGCCGGGCCATCCTCCGACGTGGATGAACCTCGACTTCGCACGCCTGGAGTGGCGCCTTCGGCGCGGCCGCCCCGCGCGCGGCAACCCTCGGCGACCTCCGGCACGCGCCCTCGACCGCAGGCTGCGCGTCGGGCTCCTCGGGCAGTTCTCGAAGCTGACCCTGTGCAGCTCGCCGCGCTTCGTATCCGAGGCGGCCGCCCGCTTCGACGTGGTCGTCTTCGACGTCGAGCACCCGGTCGAGGGCTTCGCCGGGTACCTCGCCGACCACGTCCAGGCATACGTGCCCGTCTCGCTCGACGGCTGGATCGACGCCGCTGCGGCGGCGGCGAACGCCGCACACCTCGACCTGCTCCACCTGTTCGAAATGCACAGCGTGAGTGGAGGCGAACTGCTCGACCGCGTCGACGCGCCGTGTGTCGTGCACTACTGCACCGGGTCGGAGCCGCTGCACGACCCGCGCGTGAGCTTCCAGCTCCAGGACCAGCCCCAACCCGACTATTTCGTCCGCGACGACCGGATCTTCTGCACCATGTGCCGTCAGCCCCTGTCCGACCAGGTCGTGTACGACGAGAACGGGTGCTTCGAGGTTGCCGACCGACCCGAGCGCGTACCTTCGTGGTCGGAGCGCGAGCCGCTCGTCCTCTTCCACGGGTCGCTCTTCAAGGCGGCGGCGCCCGACTTCCTCGCCGTCGTCTACGGGCTCCTGCGCGACGACCCTGCGCTCCGCTTCGTGCTCTTCGGCAAGAACGACCCGTTCGGGCGCGTCGAGGGAACGTGGCTGGACGACATCCTCGAGACCGCGGAGCGATACGGCGTGCGCGACCGGGTGGAGTACCGCGGCGAGTTCTCCGTACGCCGCTCGAGCGACGGCGTCACGCGCACGGACGCCGGCTGGCGGGACCTTCGCGACCATCTCCTGCGCGCGCGGCTCGCGCCCGACCCGTGGCCGCTCGGTGGTGGGAACACGCGCGCGGAGGCGTATGCCTTCGGCGTGCCGGGCGTCCACATGCGCGTGCGACTCGACCCCGCGAGCTGGGGCCGCCCGCAGCCGGCGACGGCGGAGATCCTGTCGCTCCTCGTTCCCGATGCGAGCGCCGACACCGTCGAGGAGTACGCGGAGATCTGCCGGCGCGTCCTGACCGACGGGGAGCTCGCCGACCGCGTCGCGCGGCGTCAGCTCGAGCTGCTCGAACCGCTGCTCGACTTGGGCGCGTACTGGGATGCGATCCGCCGCCAGTACGAGATGTGGCTCGAGACTCAGCCGGCGACGACGGCGAGCCAGGCGACGTAGTCGGCGAGCTCCTCGACCGTCTCGAACCGGGCCTCGACGACGACCGGGGCCGTTCCCAGCATTTCGATCGCCCACCAGCCGGGAGCTGCGGGATCGTGCGTGTCGGCGGAGCCGTCGTTCGCGTGCAGGTGCCACGCGCCGATCGCCGGCGCGAGCGCGGTGACGAAGCCCGCCGGGTCGAAGCCGAGCGTGTGCGCGGAGACGTTCAGGTGCCCGGTGTCGACGAGGATCGACGTCTCCGGGACGCGACCGCAGAGCTCGGCGAATTCCTCGGCCGTCTGGAGCAGCAGCTTCCCACGGACCGGCGGCGTGCACACGTTGTTCTCCACGAGCACGGCGACGCCCGCGGCCTGGCCCGCCTCCACGAGGCCGCCGTACGCCTCCGCGTACCGCTCCGTCGCGGCCTCGACGGAGCCGGGCGCCGGCGCCGGGAACGTGAACATCCGTCCGTCCCAGCCGTCGGGGTCGACGACGAACCCGGCGTGCACGGAGTAGAACGGTGCGCCGATCCGGGCGCAGAGCTCGATCGCCTCACGCGCGAGCGCGACGCTACGGCTTTGGATGCCGCGGTCGGGCGAGGCGAGGTTGAGGACGAACTCCTCCGCCGGCGGCGGGAAGTAGTTGTGCACGGCGAAGTCGAGCGACGTGTCGCGCAGTCGTTCTGCGAGCCGGTCGCGGGCGTCGAGGCGAGCGGCACCGAGCTCGACAGCCGAGATGCCGGCCGCGCGGTACGCCTCGAGCGTCTCCCAGAGGTCGGCCCTCGTGGAGACGCAGGCCGTCGACGCGTAGATCACGGCTCGAGCAGGTCGGAGGACAGCTGGGTGTCGCGGGGGATGTCGGCGCGCGCCGACGCGCCGACGACGTCGTCGAACATGCGTGGGGGCATGCCGTCGCCCGGGCGCTTCAGCGCCACGTGAGCTGCGGTCAGCCTCGTGCCCGCCGGGATGTCGACGGCTGCGACGAGGCTCCGCCGCATGCGGCCGCGGTTCTCCACCTCCGCCGCGGTCGGCTTCTTCTCCGCCGATCCGAGCGCCGCCTCGACCTCGCGCACCTGCCGCACGAGCGCGGCGAGCTCGGCCGGCTCGAGCGACGCACGATGGTCGGGACCGGGCAGCGTGCGATCGAGCGTGAAGTGCTTCTCGAGCACGCAGGCGCCGAGCGCGACCGCAGCGATCGACGCGGCGTCGCCCTCGGTGTGGTCGGAGAACCCGACCACGACGCCGAACTCTCGCTCGAGCGCCTCCATGACGCGGAGGTTCGCGTCCGCCGCCGGCGCCGGATACTCGCTCGTGCACTGGAGCAGGATCACATCGGCGCCTCGCACGATTGCGAGCGCGTCGTGGATCTCGGCGATCGTCGCCATGCCGGTCGAGAGGAGGATGGGCTTGCCGAGCGCGGCGAGGTGCGCGAGGAAGAGCGGCTCGACGATGAACGCGGACGCGACCTTGAACGCGGGGACGAGCGGCGCGAGGACGTCCGCATCGCGTTCGGAGTACGGCGTGCAGAGGAAGTCGATGCCGGCTGCGCGTGCCTCCTCGGCAACTCGCACGTACGCCTCGTCCGGCAGCTCGAGTGCGCGCAGCATTTCGGCCTGCGGCTCGCCGGCGCCGGTCGTCTCCGTCTGGTAGCGAGCCTTCGGTGCGGTCGCGGTTGCGAGGTCGTCCGCGCGGAAGAGCTGGAACTTCACTGCGTCTGCGCCGGCGTCCTTCGCCGCGTGCACGAGCGCCAGCGCCCGGTCGACGTCGCCGTCGTGGTTGACGCCGGCCTCGGCAATGACGTAGCACGGCATGCCGGGCCCCACGCTCCGCCCGCCGATCTCGATCATCCGGCGAGCGCCCGCGCGACGGCGAGGTCGAACGGCGTGTCGACGTCGACGCTGCGCTCGACCGGCATGACGTACCCGCGCATGTCGCCGGGGAACATCTCGCCGGCGGCGAGCGCCGACGCGGTGCGCACGACGTCGACGGCGCCGTTGAGCCGGTACACGGGCGGAAGTTCCTGCCGGCGAGGGTGGCTCCGCTCGTCCGCGCCGGGGGCGTACGGAAGGAGGCGGCCGCCCTCCAGCCGCTTCATCCAGTACGGATGATGCTCGGCGAGGCAGACCGAGCGGACGCAGTCGGCACCTGTCTCGCGCAGGAGGGCGACGGCGTCCTCGACGTCCTCAGCCGTGCGCAGCGGAGAGGTGGGGCGCAGCCAGACGACGACGTCGGGCTCGTAGCCGTCCGTCTCCCGGAGCAGGCCGAGCGCGTGCGCAAGCACCGGGAAGTCGCCGGCGTCGTCGCCGGAGAGCTCGGCGGGCCGTCGGAAGGGAGCCTCCGCTCCGTGCGCGGCGGCTGCCTCGGCGATCTCGTCGTCGTCGGTCGAGACGACGACGCGGTCGACGGACGCGGCCGCGGCTGCCGCTACGGCCGCGAGGCCGACGAGCGGCGTTCCGCCGACGTCCTGGAGGTTCTTCCGCGCGATTCCCTTCGATCCGCCGCGTGCGGGGATCAGCGCGAGCACGTCCACGACGGCGATAGTAGAGGAGTGCCGTTCCGGCCCGGCGGCCGGTTATGGTCGGAGCGTGAACCACCCGGGCAACGTCGTCAGGGCGCGCGCGGTGAACTCATACCTGGCGGGGCCGCTCGGTGCCGCCGGTGCGCTGCTCGTGTTCGCCGTCGTGCTACTCGACGTCTTCGACGTTCCGCCGTCCCAGTCGCTCCTCTTCGTCGGCTACCAGCTCGGGTACGTCGTCGTGCCGGGCGTCGCAGCGCTCCTCGCACTGACGGGCTCGAAACGAGTCGGCCTGAACGAGATCGCGCTCGGCGTCGGGCTCGGTTACGCCCTGGAGGTCCTCGCGTTCGCGGTCTGTGGCGCGTCCGGGGAGCCCGGCCTGTTCAGAGTCTTCCCGCTCGCCGTCGTCGCCCTCTCGGGGCCATTCCTTCGCGCCGTCCGTCCCCGCTGGTCGGCGCTTCGCGAGCCGTCGCCGAGCGCCTGGATGCTCGCCTGGCTCATTGCCGTGCTCGCGGGATTCCTCGCGAACCGCATCCTCGACACGCCGCTTCCCACGCAGGTCTACGCGCTCCGCGGCTACGCGACCGACATGCTCTGGTCGACCTCGGTGACGGCCGACGCGCTGCACCACTGGCCCGTTACCATCCCCGGGTTCGCCGGTCGTCATCTGCACTATCACGTCTTCGCGTTCTTCGACATGGCCGGTGCGAGTCGCGCGACGGGGCTCGGGCCGTGGCTTGTCAACTTCCGCTTCTACCCGCTCTGGACGGTCGCGGTCGCGAGCTTCGAGCTGTACGCGGCGGCGCGCGTGATCGCCCGGCGCGCATCCGCCGGACCGCTCGCGGTCTTCCTGTTCTTCGTCGCCGGGTCGTTTCTGCCGTGGGCGCAGCCGCGTGCCGATCTTCTCGGCGTCGTCATCATCAGTGCGACGTTCGCCTTCGGTCTCGTCGTCTGGGTTCCGACCTTGCTCGCCCTCCGTCACGTCGCGACGGGAGCCGAGCTCGGGTGGAGACGCGGGTCCGCGTACGCCATCGCTGCCGCGTTGACCGCGCTCTCATCCGGGGCGAAGGCGCCGATTCCCGTCGTCGCCGGGTCCGGGTTGGCCCTCGTCGCGATCTGGGCGATCGCGAAGAAACGCCGCCCGCCGGGGCGTGTCGTCGCGACGGGGCTCGGGGTGGCCGCGATCTTCGCGGTCGCGTGGGTCGTGCTCTATCGCGCTGCCGGGGGCGGTGGCGGCGTGACGCTGAAGCCGTTCGGGACGATCAAGAGTCTCCAGCCGTTCGAGCTCGTCTCCCATCACGTCCCTTCACCGCTCCTCGAGGTCTTCTGGCTGCTCGTGGCAGTCGTCGTCGCCGCGAAGCTGATCGCGGTCATCGCCCCCGGAGTCTTCGCCGCCGCGGCATGGAGAGATCGCGCCGATGTCGTCTTCCTCAGCGCGATGGTGGTCGCGGGGCTCGTGTACTTCTTCGCGTTCACGAATGCCGGCGAGAGCCAGCGGTATTTCGAGTGGTACGGATATGCCGCCGGTGCGATCCTCGCCGGGGTCGGCTTCTCCGATCTCTTTCACCGGACGCTCCGTCCCGGGTCGGTCCCGACGTGGGCGCTCTTCGCGGGCGCCCTCGCCGCAATCCTGCTCTGGACCACGGAGGTGCCTGGGGAGCCGACGAAGTCGGCCTGGCTGAACGTGGGCCACGGCGGCGGCCGGCCGAGCGCGGAGTACACCGGCTTCCGTTGGATCGCCGCGCACACGGGGGCGGGCGACGTCCTCGCGGTCGACGCCCGGAAGACGCCGACGAGCTGCTTCCAGACGGCCTTCGCCGAGCGCCGCGCGATGATCGACTGCGCCATCGGCTTCGCGCCTGAACGGTCGGTCGGCTCGTTCGCCGACCTGCGCGGCGTCGTCTCCGCGAGTCTCTTCGCCCAGATGGAGGACCGCGTCCGGCTGAACGACGCGATCTTCGACCGTGGAAGCGCGAGCGCACTAGCCGCCGCCGCCGCCCGCTTCCACGTGCGCTACGTCGTCGTCGACCTCGCGTCCGGCGGGACGGCCGGACAGGTGAGCCTGATTCGCCGGATCGCGAAGCCGGTCTTCGAGAATTCCGCCGTCGTCGTCTTTCGCGTCGGGTCGGCCGCTTGACCGGCAGTCGCTAGCATCGTCGGCCGATGGCGATGAGCCTCGAGCAGGCTGCGCGGCGCGCGCTGCGGCCGGCCCGACGCGCGGCCCGCCGGGTGGGCCTCGAGCTCGAGGTGCGCTCAGCACGGCGGCAGGGCGCTGCCGACCTCGCGATCTTCCACGAGTTCTCGCCGCCGCCGTCCGGCGGCGGCAACCAGTTCCTCTTCGCACTCTCCGGAGAGCTGGAGCGCCGCGGTGTCCGCGTCGAGCGCAACGCGATCTCGGCGGCGACGCGCGCGTGCCTCTTCAACTCGTTCAACTTCGACTTCGAGCGTCTGGAGCGGTTCGCGCGTGACGGCGTGCGCATGGTGCACCGTGTCGACGGGCCGATCGGCGTGTACCGCGGCTTCGACGACGGCACCGACGACCGCATCGCCGCGGTCAACCGGCTTGCGCATGCGACCGTCTTCCAGTCGCGCTACAGCCTCGAGAAGCACCGCGACCTCGGCTACCACTTCGCCGACCCTCGCGTGATCCACAACGCCGTCGACCCGTCGATCTTCCATCCCGGCGACCGGCGGCCGAGCGACCGCATCCGCGTGATCTCGGTGTCGTGGTCGACGAACGCGAACAAGGGCGGTCCCGTGTATCAACGCTTCGACGAGCGGCTCGACCGCGAGCGCTACGACTACACGTTCGTCGGCCAGTCGTCCGAGCCGCTGCCGCACGCGCGTACGGTCGCGCCCGTTCCGTCACGAGAGCTGGCGGATCTGCTTCGCGAGCACGACGTGTTCCTCACCGCGAGCCGGAACGAGTCGTGCCCGAACGCGCTGCTCGAGGCGCTCGCCTGCGGTCTGCCGGCGCTCGCGCTGCGCAGCGGCTCACACCCGGAGCTCGTCGGCGACGCCGGGTTGCTCTTCGAGGACGCCGAGGAGCTGCCGGGCTTGCTCGACCGGATCGCCGACGAGCACGGCGAGCGCCGCGCCGCGATCTCGATCCCGACGCTCGCCGACGTCGCCGACAGCTATCTCGCCGCACTCGAGCTCGATGCGCGCCACTAGGGCGCTCGCCGCCGGCGTCGCGACGCGTTGGCCGCCCCGCAGCAGGCTCATGCTCGTCGCCGATGGCGCCGACTGGTCGATCGCGCACGACATGCGCGAGCTCGCGCGCATTGCGCGGTCGCTCGGCATCCGCCTCGCGAGCCGCCGCTTCCTCAACGTCGCTTCGGGCCAGGCGGCGTTCTTCGGGAGCCAGTTCGACCTGCTGCGGGATGGTGCGGTGCTGCCACCGCATCGCATCGCGACCGCGTACTTCCACGGCCGCCCCGGCACGCCCGGCATGCCCGAGTTCGATGCGTGCTTCGACGCGTTGCGGCGCCTGCATGGGGGCATCGACCGCATCCAGGTGACGCACGCCGAGATGCGCGACCTCGTGCTGTCGGCGGGAGTCGGCCCGGAGAAGGTGCACACAATCCGTCTCGGCGTCGACATCGACGCATTCGCGCCGCGAACGAGCGACGAGCGCGCCGGCGCCCGTGCGGCGCTCGGCATCCCGGAGACGGCGTTCGCCGTCGGCTCGTTCCAGAAGGACGGCGTCGGCTGGGGCGAGGGGCTGGAGCCCAAGCTCATCAAAGGCCCCGACGTGCTCGTCGCCGCGCTCGAGCAGGTGCGCGCGCAGATCCCGGAGCTCTTCGTCGTGCTCAGCGGTCCCGCGCGCGGCTACGTGCGGCAGGCTCTCGAGCGGCTCGGCGTGCCGTACGTGCACCGGTTCGTTCGCCGCCACCGCGACCTGCGCGGTCTGTACGTCGCGCTCGACGCGGTCGCGGTCGCGTCACGCCAGGAGGGCGGGCCGAAGGCGGTGCTCGAGGCGATGGCCGTCGGCGTGCCCGTCGTCTCGACGCGGGTCGGGCAGGCGCAGGAGCTGCTCGACGGTGCCAGCGGGGCGCTCGTCGACGTGGACGACGCGGAAGCCCTGGGGTTGGGGATCGCCGCTGCCGCGGATGCCGGCCCCACGCAGATCGCCCGCGCGCGGGCCACCGCCGAGGCGAACGCGTACGCCGCGCAGGGGCCGCTCTGGGCCGCATTCTTCGACGGCCTCGTCGCGCGGCTGGGTTGAAGTGCCGGGAGGTGCCCCGGCTATCCTGAGCCGTCGATGTCGTTGACGACACCCGAAGAGACGGCGTTGATCGCGCCCGAGCGCGACAGGAAGCACGAGAGCCACTTCGACGCCGCTCGCGTCACCGTCATTCGGCCGCAGCGGCGGCTGATCAGCTTCGGCTTCAAGGACATCTGGGACTACCGCGACCTGCTCTACCTGCTCGTCTGGCGCGACGTGAAGGTGCGCTACAAGCAGACGGTCATCGGCTTCGCATGGGCGGTGCTCCAGCCGGTCGTGTCGATGATCGTGTTCACGCTCATCTTCGGTCGTGGCGCGCATCTCGCTACCGGCGGCGTCCCATATCCGATCCTCACGTACACCGCTCTCCTGCCGTGGCAGTTCATGTCGACCGGTCTGACGACGTCGACGACGAGCATCGTCTCGAGCCAGGCGCTCGTGACGAAGGTGTACTTCCCGCGCCTTCTGATCCCGATCGGCCCCGTGATCTCGGGCCTCGTCGACTTCTTCGCCGGCCTGGGAGTGCTCGTCCTGCTGATGATCTACTACCACGTACACGTCGGCTGGACCGTGCTGATGCTGCCCGTCTTTCTCCTGTTCGCGATGGCGGTCGCGGCGACGGTCGGCATCTGGCTCTCGGCGCTGAACGTGCGCTACCGCGATATCCAGTACGCCGTGCCGTTCCTCGTGCAGATCCTCTTCTTCGTGTCGCCGATCGCCTACTCGACGCTCGTCTTCCCGCCGTGGATTCGGCCGTATCTCGGCATCAACCCGATCGCCGGCGTCGTCACCGGCTTCCGCTGGGCGCTGCTCGGCAACCAGGCGGCGCAGGTCGGAAGCATCATCTTCGTCTCGCTCGGCATGATGGTTGTCCTCCTGCTTGCGGGAATCGCGTTCTTCCGGAGGGTCGAGAGGAGCTTCGCGGATGTCGTCTAGGGCGGTTGTCATCCAGGCCGAGGGGATCGGCAAGAAGTACAAGCTCGGACGGCTCGAGCCGTACAAGGCGCTGCGCGACGTGATCGTGGATGGGTTCGCCGTTCCGTACCGGCGGCTGCGCGCGCGGGCCCGCGGCGAGTCGCGGCGCAAGGCGACCTGGATCTGGGCGCTCGCCGACGTCTCGTTCGAGATCGAGCAGGGCGAGGTCGTGGGCATCATCGGCGCGAACGGCGCCGGTAAGAGCACGCTGCTCAAGATCCTCGCGCGCATCACCGAGCCGACGACGGGCCAGGCCGTGCTGCGCGGGCGCATCGGCTCGCTGCTCGAGGTCGGTACGGGCTTCCATCCCGAGCTCACCGGCCGAGAGAACGTCTTCATCAACGGCGCGATCCTCGGCATGCGGAAGAACGAGATCCGCGCCAACTTCGACGAGATCGTCGAGTTCTCCGGCCTCGAGAAATTCCTCGACACGCCGGTCAAGCGCTACTCGAGCGGCATGCAGGTCCGGCTGGCGTTCGCCGTCGCCGCGCACCTGCAGCCGGAGATCCTGCTCGTCGACGAGGTGCTCGCCGTCGGCGACGCCGAGTTCCAGAAGAAGTGCCTCGGCAAGATGCAGAGCGTGACGCAGGAGGGACGCACCGTCCTCTTCGTCAGCCACAGCGTTCCCGCGATTCGCAGCCTCTGCCCGCGCACGATCCTGCTCGAGAACGGCCGGCTCGCCTTCGACGGCGACACCGACGTCGCATTCGCCCGCTACCTCAAGACGACCGAGGCCGGCAGCGACGCGTTCCTCATCGGCGCGGACCTCGAGAAGCGCAAGACGGCCGAGAAGATCTACGGGGCCGAGCCCCGCTTCCGCTGCCTGTCGATCGCGACGCAGGACGACCTCGGGAATCCACGCAACGACTTCCGCTCCGACGAGACGATCACCGTGGCGATCGACTACGAGGTGATGCAGCCCGTCCCGCATCTGCGGCTCCTCGTCGAGCTGGCCGACGAGTCGTCGGCGCGCGTGCTCCGCACGGAGAACATCGACGATCCCAACGCCTCGAGGGCCGGCTCGTACGGTGTCGACCCCGGCCGCTACCACGCCGCCGTCACCATCCCGCACAGCCTTTTCGGCAACACGACGCTGAGCGTGTCCGTCTCCCTCGTCGCCGACGTCGTCCAGACCGTGTCCTATGCGAAGGCGATCGAGCTGAGCATCACCTTCCAGGGATACAACGGGAACATGTGGAGCAAGGCGCTCCTCCGGCCACCGCTCGGTTGGACGAACGAGCCGGTCTCGGAGAGCGACCGAGTGGCGGCCGGCTTCGGCACCGGCTGAGCCGGTGCATCGCAGCCGCCTCTCGCGGTTCGCGCACGCGCACCTGCCGGCACCCGTCGTCGAGACGCTGAGGCGCGCCCGCGCCGGCGTCTTCTGGAGCCGCGTCGCGCTGCGCGAACTGCCGCGCTGGAACGCGCTTCGCCGCGCGCCCGTGCCGCGCGAGGGCGCGCACGTGTACTACGGATCCGATCGCATGTCCGGGCCCGGCGACGTCGTCGTCGGGGGGGCGGTGAAGTTCGCCCGGCTGGCGGAGGTGTTTCCGAACGAGCCGCGCGGGTGGAACCTCCTGTACCTCGGCTCGAGCTCGCTGCCCGTCGACTCGCGTGCGCTCCTCGCGGTCGCGAAGGCGCGCGGCGCTCGCTTCGTCCTCAACCAGGACGGCGTTCGGTATCCCGGGCTCGGAGCACCCGACATGGAACGCGGCAACCGGCGCGACGCGCAGCTGCTGCACGCGGCCGACCACGTGTTCTTCCAGAGCGCGTTCTGCAGAGAGGCGGTCGACCGCTTCTACGGGCCGCCCAGGCGCGGGTGCGAGATCCTCCACAACGCCGTCGACACGGGCACGTTCCTGCCGGCGCCGGAGCGGCGGCCGGCCGATTTGACGCTGCTCCTGGGCGGAAGCCAGTACCAGCGCTATCGCGTAGAGGCGGCGTTGCGCACGCTGGCGATCGTCGCCGACGCGCGGCTCGTCGTCACCGGCTCGCTGTCGTTCGACCGTCCCGAGCGTGCGCGCGCGTTCGTGCTCGGGCTCGCAGAGGACCTCGGCATCCGCGACCGGCTCGAGCTCGTCGGCCCGTACGCGCAGAAGGACGCGCCCGCACTTCTGCAGCGCGCGCACGTCCTCCTGCACACGAAGTACAACGACCCCTGTCCGGGGATCGTCATCGAGGCGATGGCGTGCGGCGTGCCCGTCGTCTACTCGGCGAGCGGCGGCGTTCCGGAGCTCGTGGGCGACGAGGCCGGCGTCGGCGTGCCTGCGCCGCACGACTTCCAGCACGACCATCCGCCCGCGCCCGAGGATCTCGCCGCCGCCGTCCACGACGTCGTCTCGCGTCTCGACGAGCTCTCGCTTGCCGCACGCGCGCGCGCGGTCGCGCGCTTCGACATCGGCCCGTGGATCGAGCGGCACCGCGTCGTCTTCGCCGAGTTGTTGAGCTAGCGGCAGAACACGTACACGTACTGCCCATCGGGGTCGTCGTGGCGAGCGTCGTTCAGCGTGAACGCGAGCGCGGCGCCGTTCTCGCGGGCGAACTGCTTCAAATGGTTCGGCTCCCACGAGATCGCCCAGTAGTGCGATTTGTCCGCCTCCGACCAGTAGGCGTCGCGGATGTCCGGCGCGCCGGGCAGCGCGGCGCCCTTCTCGGCGACGATCACGAACGAGCGGCTGACGCGGAGAAACTCGCGCACGGCCTGCTCGAACGTCTCGAGGTGGCGGATGATGTGCTGCGCGACGACGACCTCGAAGCTGCCGTCCGCGAACGGCAGCGCCTCGACCGATCCTTCGACGATCGCCACGCCGGGCATCAGCCGCCGTGACGCCTCGACGAGCTTCGGCGTGAGGTCGACCCCGGTGTACTCGACCTTCCCGAGCAGCCCGGCACTCTCGAGGCCGCGGTAGAAGCGACCGTTGCCGCACGGTGCGTCGAGCAGGGTGAGCGGCGCGGAGCGCGTGGTGGCCAACCGGGCGACGAAGTCGACGATGAGCTCCTGGCTGCGCTTGAAGTGCGCCCGCTCGTGCCAGTCAGGGTCGAGATAGTACTCGAGCGGGCGCTCGTTCCATGTCGACTCGAAATCCCGCCGGACGCGCGGCGCACCGCCGGCCGACCGCGGCAGCACACGCCGGAGCGGTCGGGCCAGCCGCCGCAACGGGGCCGGTACGCGCTCCTTCAGCACCGCGTGAACGTAACAGAGGGCGAGGTCAGCGAGGCAGGGCTCGCCGCAGGATGTCGTACGGTTCGCGTATCGACCCGCCGAGCAACGTCCTGGATACGGAGTCGCGCTCGCGGGCTTGCCCCACGTGCGGTGAGTCCGCAGCCGATCTCGTGTTCACGAAGGACGACTACCGGCTCGTCCGTTGCCGCTCGTGCGGGCTCGTCCGGGTGGCGAACCCGCCCCCTCCGGAGCACCTCGAGCGCTTCTACTCGCTCGAGGCCGGCTATGGCGTGGAGGCGATCGAGAAGACGGCCTCCGACGCGCGCCTGAGGCGTCTCGCCGCGCACCACTTCGCCCTCGTCGCGAAGCACCGCGCCCCCGGCCGGCTTCTGGACGTGGGATGCGGCGCCGGCTACTTCGTCGCGGAGGCCCTCCGCGGCGGCTGGGATGCGTCGGGAATCGACGTCAACGCCGGGCTCGTCGAGACCGTGCGTCGCCGCGACGGCCTCCCGCTCGCGGAGGGCCGGGTCGAGGACATCGACCTTCCGGACGGTGCGCTCGACGCCGCGACGCTCTGGGACTCCCTCGAGCATGTCGAGGATCCGATGGCCACGCTCCGCGCGACCCGGCGGCTGGTGCGGCCGGGCGGTCTGCTCGCGCTCTCGACGCCGAACATCGACGGCCTCTATCCGGTGCTCTCGTACCCCGTCGGCCGGGCGACGGGCTACTGGACGCATCCGGAACCGCCCGCGCATCTCTTCCAGTTCTCGGTATCCACGCTCGGCACCATGCTGGAACAGGCGGGATTCCGGGTCGAGCGCGTCGTCCATACGCGCTCGCCCGTCAAGTACACGCTCGCGCCCGGCGGCTTGCGACTCCTCTCGCGTCATCCGCTCCGGCTCGCCTATGCCGCCGCATTCCTGCCGGCGCTCCTGCTCGGGCCGCACGTCCGCCGCGGTGACGAGATCTCTGTCGTCGCGACTGCGGTCTAGGGCCTGAGCGAACGCCGGGCGAACCGTCGCAGCCGTCGCGGGACGGCGGCGCGCCATGCTCCCGGACGCCGGCGCGGCAGCCGCCGCTCGGGTATCGCGTCGGTTCCGGGCTCGGGAGTGAGCAACGGCTGAATCGGATCCCGCGCAAGGGCGACGAGCGTCACGCGTCCACGCGGCTGCGTCGGCTCCGCGGGAAGGTGAGCCTGCACGACCGTCGGGAAACCCGAATGCCGGAGCAGTCGCAGCAGTGACGGCAGGCTGGGCAGGAACGATCTCGGATTGTCGAGCGAGCTCCAGAGCCGGCCCTGCTTCTCCTCGGTGGTGCTGCCCGATGCGTGCTCGAGGAGGATCTCGCCCTGGAGCTCGAGATCGCCGTATCGTCGCGTCTCGCCTCGTGCGAGCGCGACGCTCGTATCGAAGATGGCGACGTTGCGCGCGACGGCGCGGATCTCGTCGACCATCGCGACGACGTCGTCGGCATCGAGGTGGTAGAGGATGCCGAGGCAGAGGACGACGTCGAACTCTCCGTGGCGCTCGCGACGCAGCTCGCGGACATCGCCCAGCTGGAAGTCGACGTCGAGGCCGAGCGCGCGCGCGGCGAAGCGCGCCTTCTCGATGTTCGCCTCACGTCCTTCGATCGCGACGACATCCGCGCCGCGTCGCGCGAACTCGAGCGCGTACATGCCTTCGAGGCACGCGAGATCGAGCACGCGCAGGCCCTCGATCCGACCGCAGAGGTCGGACACGAGCTGGACGATGCGCCGGAGCTTGACCTCGTCGCCCGTCGGCTCGGGCGCGATGGTGTACAGGCCCTCGGCGAGCCGCACGTTGTGTGCGGTCCAGGGGCCGTACCGCGACTCGAGCTCCTCTTTTTCGCGCCGCAGCGCGTCGATCTCGGTCAACCGCCTCCGACCACCTTGCCGTACAGACGCCGCACGATCCTCAGCCGGCGTGTTCGCGCGCGCACTCTAGCCAGGCCGCCGGAGCGCCCAGCGCGGTGGCCGCTCACGCGCAGCGCTTCGCCGAGGGGCTCGAGAAGGAACGCCTGCGACGCAGTCGCCCGCCCGGCCGGCTCGAGGCGGCGCATCGCGTCACCGATCAGCGCGCGTGCGTCTCGTCGCCACGGGCGGCGGGCGGCCACTCGCACGATCCGGCGTGCGACCAGCTGCTCGAGCATCCTCGACTCGTCCGCGGAGAGGCCCAGGCGCTCGGTCGCACCCGCGAGCACGGGCGTCACCGCCTGCCGGGCCGCCTCGCCGTCCTCACGCCAGAACGCCGGGCCGGCCGCGAGCAGAAGCCGCAGCGGGTGCACCGGCACGTCCGGCGCGAGCGCCGCGAGGAAGCGCTCCTGACTCTCCCCGTCGACCTCGCGCTGATACGCGGACCGCGTCTGCGAGAGCTGCTTGTCGTGCAGCCGGTATGAGACGAGCGGCGCCCGGACGTTGCGCGCGTCCCATCGGTCGAGCAGCAGGCGGCGCCACAGATCCTTGTCCTCGGAGGGGCCGGTCGACTCGTCGTATCCGCCGAGCTCGAGCACGGCTTCGCGCCGGTACATGGCCGCCGAGTGGGCGACGTAGACGCGCATGATGAGCGTCGCGTAGACGTAGCCGGCGAAGTCGTCGAGCGGCTCGCGCAGCCCTCCGACGCGGCGACCCCGCTCGTCGATGAGGCGGAGCCAGGAGCCGACGAGGCCGACGCGCGGCTCCGCGTCGAGCACCGCCACCTGGCGCTCGAGCCGCGACGGATGGCACACGTCGTCCGCGTCCATGCGCGCGACGTACTCGCCTCGCGCTTCGAGCAGCCCGCGGTTGAGCGACGGTACCTGGCCGACGTTTCGCTCGTTGCGGAGGAGCCGCAGTCGGTCGTCGGCGAGGGATTCGACGATCTGCACGCTGCGGTCGGTGCTCGCGTCGTCGACGACGAGCAGCTCGAAGTCCGCGAACGTCTGGTTCAGCACGCTCTCGAGAGCCTGCCGGACGTAGGGCTCCCCGTCGTGCACGGCGAGCAGGACGGTGACCTTCGGAGTCACGCGCGCCTCAGCCTGCGCAGACGCAGGATCTCGACCGGATGGTCGACGAAGAGCGTCAGGCGATGCCGGGACGCCGTCGACAGCGGCAGCCTGTGCACGAGCGGCAGCAGCAGACGCGAACGCCACGGCGCGCGCGACGTGCGCCACGTGCGCGAGCGGCGTGCGAACAGGCCCGGGTGCCGCGCACGGAGGAGCGCGAGGAGCTCGTCGCGGCGCGCAATCGTCTCGCCGAGCATGCGCACGCCGTGCCGGCGGTAGCGCTGCACGGGCCGCGCGACGTAGACGCCGCGGTAGCCGCGCTCGGCGAAGCTCATCCAGAGGTCCCAGTCCTCGTAGCCCGAGCCCATGGCCCAGCCGCCCGCCTCGAGCAGCGCGTCGCGGCGGATCATGGACGTGACGGGGATCCCGTTCGCGTACGTGATCCACCACGGGTCGAGCACGCGTCTCGGCGCGAGCCGGTAGTCGAGGTCGCCGAAGACGGTCACGTCGCCCCACGCGAGCGCGGCCCCGGAGTCGTGGTCGAGAGCGTCGGCGAGCGAGGCGAGTGCGTCGGGTTCGAGAGCGTCGTCCGCATCGAGCGGCAGCACGTACGGCGCCGTCGTCGCCGCGACGCCGGCCATGCGCGCGGCGGAGAGGCCCGCGTTCTCCTGCCGGACGACCCTGACGCCCGCTGCACGCAAGCGGTCCATGACCGCGAGCGTTCCCGGATCGGTCGATCCGTCGTCGACGACGACGAGCTCGTGCGGCTCCTGGAGGCGAAGAGAGTCGAGCGTCTCGTCCAGCGTCCCGCCGTCGTCGAAGCACGGCACCACGACAGCGACTCTCATGCGCGAGCCGCGTCCGCGTACGCGGCTGCCAGCTCCGAGCCGATGTGTTCGCGGCCGTACCGGCGCTTCGCCGCGGCCGCGATCGCAGCGCGGTCGAAGCTGTCGATTGCGTCGAGCGCCGCCTCGATCTCGTCCGCGATGCGCTCCGGGTCGCGCGGCGTCGCGAGGCGCCCGCTCGATGCGTCCACCATCTCGGGGATGCCGCCGACCGCGGTCGCCACCACCGGCAGCCCGCTTGCCATCGCCTCGATCACGACGCAGGGATTGTTGTCGTAGCGGCTCGTGAGCACGAAGAGCTCGGCCTGGCGCATCCGCTTCGCCACCTCCCCCTTCGGCAGGATGCCGTGGAACGCGACGCGATCGCGCACGCCGAGCTCGTCGACGAGCCGCTCGAGCGCCGGACGGCGCTCCCCGTCGCCGATGACGTCCAGCTCCACTCGACCTCCCCGGCGCGCCAGCACCGCGATCGCCTCGAACAGGTACTCGTAGCCCTTCGCGTCGGTGAAGAGGCCGACCGCGAGCAGGCGTCCGTCCCGGGTGGACTCGCCGGGCGAGAAGAGCGACGTGTCGACGACATTGGGGACGACGCGGAAGCGGGGATGCGCGCCGGCCGACTCGATGCCGCGTCGGAGTGCGTCGCTGACCGGCAGGACGAGCCTGGCGCGGCCGTACGCGAACCGCGCCGCCGCACGAAGCAGGGGCGTCAGCCGCTGCGGGCTCTCCGGCAGGAAGATCGACCACTGCTCGGTGACGACGAGCGGCTTCCCGAGGAGCGCGGCGGGAGCCCCCGCCAGGAAGAAGTGCGCGTGCACGACGTCCGGCTCGAAGCCGCTGCGGCGGATGGCCCGGCGGCCGCGGAACGTCGCGACGATGCTCAGCGCCGCACTGAGAACGGCCGGCCGCGCGCCGTACCGCGCGCGCCACGTCGGCAGCTCTTCTCCCTCGATGCGTCGGGCCGCTGTCACGCCGCGCACGTCCTCGCTCCGCTCGATGTGCAGGACGGCGACGTCGGCGTGCGCCGCGGCGGCGAGCGCATGCTCGCGCACGAAGACTCCGGCGACAGGCGACTCCGGCGTGGGATACGCCGTCGTGACGAAGAGGACCTTCAGGCTGCGACCGCTTCGCGTTCCGGCGCCGGTGCGGGCAGCCCGAGCAGCTGGTCGTACACGCGCTCGACCGCTCGGGCGTTGCGGGCGGGATCGAACCGCTCGCGCGCGTGCTCCGCAGCGGCGCGACCGAGGCGCTCCCGCAGCTCGGCGTTGCCGATGAGGAGCCGCAAGGCGGCAGCGAGCGCTTCGGGAGTCGCGTCCTCGAGCAGCAGCCCGGTCTTGCCCGGCAGGAGGATGCCCGCGCCTGTCTCGGAGCCCGACGCGACCACCGGCTTCCCGTAGGTGGCTGCCTCGAGCACAGGCCGGCCGAGGCCGACCCCCTGGTTCGGGAACGTGACGATGTCGAGGGCGCTGTAGATCTCGCCGGTCTCCGCGGTGAACGGCAGGAAGGAGAAATGGTCGCCCAGGCCCTTGGCCGCGACGAGGTCCTTGATCGCCGACTCCTCGTCGGTCAACAGGTTCGTGAGCGCGAGCGCGCGGCCGCGGACGGTGCGGAAGTACTCCGGCGGGCGAACGCCGCCGCCCATGATCACGAAGTGCGCCGCCGCGCCTTCGCGCACGAGGATCTCCGCAGCGGAGACGAGCTCCTGCCAGCCCTTCTGGCGGCGGACGAAGCCGGCGAACCCGATGGCGACGCGATTCTCGGGCAGGCCGAGCGCCGCTTTCCCGCCCTCGATCGACGGGGTCGGCGGCCGCACGGAGTTGTGGACGATCTCGAGCGGCAGGTGGATCGGGAAGCGCGCCGCGACGTCGCGGTCGATCGCGATCGCCGCGTCCCCGAAGCGGTCCATGAACGACCCGATCAGCTGCGAGCGACGGTCGCGCCCCTCGCCGGCGAGCGCAGAACGCAGGTGCCACACGATCTTCGCGCCGTGCTTGCGCGCGACCCACGCCGCGGCGAGCAGCGGCGAGTCGTTCAGGTGGACGATCGGGAAACGGTGCCGGCGCATCAGTGCGTCGAGCTGCCGGACGTGCGACTGCAGCGACGCGAGCTCGCGGCCGAGGACGAGCCAGCGCAAGCCTTCGTACGGCGAGTCCCACGCGTGCGCGAAGATCGAGACGTCGCCCGTGTGCACGATCGCGCCGGCGTCGGCGAAGAGCTCCGCCGCCGGGCCTTCCGGGCAAAACACGTGCGGCTCGAAGCGCGGGTCGAGATGCCGGATGAGCTGGGCGAGCGAGGACGGTGCGCCGCCGAGCTGCGGCCGGTGGTGCACGTACAGGATCGGGATGCGGTCCCACGTCGGGAGGATCTCGTCGTAGATCGACTCGATGCGGCGCGCGTTGCGCGCCGGATCGAAGTTCTCCTCGGCATGAGCGCGCGCCGTGCGACCGAGCTCGATGCGCCGCTCGGGCGCCCGCAACAGCTCGGCCACCGCGTCTGCGATCGAGTCGACGCCGTAGTCGGAGACGAGCACGCCGGTCTCGCCGGGAACGACGACACCGCCGCCGGTGCGCGACCCCGACGCGACGACGGGGACGCCACTCGCCGCCGCCTCGATCACCGGGCGGCCGAGCTCCGGCCCCTGCGACGGCGCGACGACGACGTCGGAGGCCTGATACAGGTTCGTCGTGTCCTGCGTGAACGGGATGAAGCGCACGACGTCGTCGAGCTCGAGCCGGTGCACGAGCTGCTTCGCCTCGGACTCGTAGTCGCGCGTCAGGTCGGCGAGCTGCAGCGAGCGCCCGACGACGGTGCGGAAGAACTCCTGGCCGCGCACGGCGCCGCCGACGACGAGGTAGCTCGCGTCGACACCGCGGTCGCGTAGCCGCGCCGCCGCCTCGATGAACTCGTGGAACCCCTTCGACGGATAGATGAACCCGAAGAAGGACACGACGGGCAGGTTCGAGGGCAGGCCGAGCGCCTCGCGCGCAGAGGCGCGGTCGCCGGGGCGGAACCGCTGCAGGTCGACTGAGTTCGGCACGACCGTGGAGCCGACGCCGAACACCTCGGCAACGTCGCGGTTGATCGCGATCGAGGTCGTTGCGAGCTTCTTGATCGCGCTGCGGATGAGACCCGAGCGGCGGTCGCGCCCCTCCCCCGGCAGCGCCGAGCGGAGATGCCAGACGACGGGGAGGCCCTGGCGCTTGGCCAGCCACGCGGCGGGGATGAGCGGCGAGTCGTTGAAGTGCACGAGCTCGAAGTGCTCGCTGCGCAGCGTTCGCCGGAACTGCCGCACGTGGCTCGGGAGGCGCGCGAGCTCGCGTGCGAAGAGGAGCCAGCGGCGGCCGCGGTACGTCGACGCCCAGATGTGCGTGAAGCCTGCGACGGCGCCCGTGTGCACGATCGCGCCTGCCTCCCGGAAGAGGTCGGCGGCGGGGCCGCTCGGGCAGTAGACGTGGGGCTCGAACCGCTCACGGTCGAGTTCGCGGATCAGGTACGACAGGGACTCCGGCGCGCCGCCGAGCTCGGAGCGGTGGTGCACGAAGAGCACGGGGACCGGAGGGCGATCGCGCACCAGCTCATGCTAGCCCCCGGTCCTGCGGCGCTTACCATCTCTTCACATGGCGAGGATCGGTGTCGACGGGCTCATGATCTCGCCCGAGGGGAAGGGTCACGCGCGCTCGGAGCGGCACGCGGTGGAGGCGCTCGCGGCGCGCGGCGAGCACGAGCTCGTCGTCTTCGTTCGCGGCGACGTCCAGCTCGCGGGCGTGGAGGTCGTCCGGGTCCACGAACGGCTGACGCTCGACTGGGAGCTGCGCGGAGTCGTGCGGGCCGCGCGCCGCCACCGCCTCGACGCCTTCCTGTCGCTGAGCGACCGGCTCCCACCCGTAGGCGGGCCGCCGATCGCCCTGTGGTTGTTCGAGTCCCCCGTTCACCGCATCCGTACCAATCGCGCGAACGGAGCGCCGCTGCGGCATCGCGGCAGCGACGCAATCACGTCGCTGCTGTGGAAGCGGTCGCTGCGCCGCGCCGCGCACGTGGCGTTCGGCTCGCGCGCAACGCGCGACGACGTCGGCCGAGACGTCGCTCTCGCATCGACCAGCGTCGTCTATCCCGGCCTTGCGGCCGGCTTCTCTCCCGGGCCTGCGCAGGACCGGGGACGGTACGTCTTCCATCTCGGCTCGAGCGACCCGCGCGACAACACGGCGGTCGCGGTCGAGGCCTGCCGGCTCGCGGGCCTCCGGTTGCTCGTGGCAGGAGGGTGGCGCGGGGAGGGAGCGGAGGCACTCGGCCGAGTCTCCGACGACGAGCTCGTCGACCTGTACCGCGGCGCGGCTGCATTCGCCGACCCGACGCTGTACGAGGGGTTCGGCTACGGCGTTCTGGAGGCCATGGCGTGCGGCGTGCCTGTCGTCGCGAGCGACGTCACCTCCATCCCCGAGGTGGTCGCTGACGCGGGCATTCTCTGCGATCCGCGGTCCCCGGCGGCTTTCGCCGAGGCGCTGAAGCGCGTCGTGTACGAGCCGGGGCTCGCAGACACGATGCGCGAGCACGGGCTCGCGCAGGCGGCGCGCTTCACGTGGAGCGAAACAGGCGCAGGCCTCGCGCGCGCACTCGAGCGCGCGCTCGCCGCGCGCGAAACGTCGCGCTGAGATAGGCGCGCGTGGCAAGCGCCACCGCGCGGCTTCCGGCCGGCACGTCGTAACCGAGGGCGTCCGCCGGCGCGGCGGCGAACGCGCGAACGACCGCGTCAGGCCAGCCCGTGAGCTCGTTCCCGCCCTCCGTCGATAGACGATGGATGCGGCCTTGCACACGCCGGCCGGCCGTGGACGAGTTCGCGGTCGCCGACGGCGTGAGCAGCGCGTCCGCCCAGTCGAGCCCGAGATGCGCCGCAACGCGACGCATCTGCTCCTCCGGCTCGGCGACGAGCTCCTCGTACCGGACGACGAGGTAGCGGTCGGAGCCGAGCCGCCGCGCGTTCTCGTGCGCGGCGACGAGCGAGCGCTCGAGCTCGACGGCGGCGACCGGGACCGACGCGAGATGCTGCCCGCGATTCCACTCCCGGATGGACGCGACGGTCGCGCGCGGGTCACGGACCATGTGCACGAAGCTCGCAGACGGATAGGACCCGAGAATCCTGTCGACGAGGAGCTCGTTGCGCGGCGTCTTCTCGACCCAGCGGAGCGGCGGCCGCTCGTCCGGGGCTGCCGCCGCGACCGCGGCCGCGACGAGGCCCAGCAGGTCTTGCCCGGGCCGACGCCCCGAGGCGTACGCGAGCAGGCGGCGCGTGAACAGGGCGTAGCAGTCGTCTTCCTCCTCCCACGGCCGCCCGAGCGTCCAGAACGGCGGCAGTCCGTCCGGCGACACGAGCCGCCGGATCCACCCGTCGTGGAGCTCGGTCAGCGTCGGCTCGGGCCTCGCAAAGTGCTTCGACTCGCCCGGCAGCCCGACGACGTCGGGGTGCCCCTGGAGCAGGCCGTGCATGAGCGTCGTGCCGGAGCGGTAGTACCCGACGACGAACACGGGCGATGCGACAAACGCTGAGGGCGGCTGCTCCGGCATGACGTCTTCCGCGTGCGTCCGCAGCGCGCTCGCGAGCTCGCGAATGGCCGACTGGAGCTCGCCGAACGTCGGCTCGACGCGACGTGGGTAGTCGCGCGCGCGCACTTCGAGCAGCTCGTCGATGCGGCGATACAGGGTTGCGAGCACAGTCATCGCACCACCGCGGCTGCGACGACGTCCGCCCATGCTTCCGGCGTGAAGCGGGCCGCCAGCTCGCGCGACCGTCGACCTGCGGCGCGGCGAAGCTCCTCGTCGCCCACGAGCTCCGCGAGCTTCCCGTGCAGGGCGGCGACGTCGCCCGGCGGAACACGAAAGCCGTTCTCGCCGTCCTCGATGAGCTCCCACGCCGCTCCGACCGCATCCGTTGCGACGAGGGGAAGCCCGGCGGCGGCCGCCTCGTTCAAGGGCATTCCCCACGGCTCCGACAGCGAGGGAAGGACGAAGACGTCCGCGGCGGCGTACCACGCCGGCAGATCGTCCCGGTCGACGTGACCGAGGAACCTCGTTCCGGGCGGTGCGAGCGCACGCAACCGCGCTTCCTCCGGGCCGGTGCCTGCGAGGACGACCGTCGCATCGATGCCCTCGGCCGCCCGGAGCAGGACGTCGACGCCCTTCTCCGGCGCGAGCCTGCCGACGTACAGCACGCAGCAGCGCTCGAGCCCGAGCTCGGCGCGCAGAGCGTTGCGATCGTCGGTGCGCGACGAGAAGAGCCCGCCGTCGACGGCGTTCGGCGCGACGGCAACTCCCTTGCCCGGTGCGAGGGTGCGCACGTACGACGCGGCCGCACTGCCGGGCACGACGAAGGACGTGCAGGCGCCCGCGAGCATCCGTTTTGCCCATGCGGTCGACCCGGGTCGCGCGTCGCTCAGCGTGCTCTCCACCCAGGCGATCGCGGGGCGGCGCACGAGCCTCGCCCAGCCGATCGCGGTCCAGAACGCCGGCTGGTTCCAGCCGCCGACGATGACGGCGTCGGCGTCGTGCAACGCACGCCGCACCCCCGCATTGAGGACGAGCCACCGGCCGGCGACGGTGAGGTCGCGACCCGGCAGCACCTCGGAGTGGAAATGGTGCTCGTCCTCGTGGAGTCGGTAGGGGCGGTGCGGGTTGCGCGCGGCAAGGAAGACGACGCGCAGCTCGACTCGGTCGGCGAGCGCGTTGAAGAGCGGGATCCGGTACGGCGCGGGGATCTCGGTCAGGAGCGCGACGCGGGGTCGCGTCATGCCCGGCGCGTCGCCGTTGCAACGACGAACCAGCCCCACCGGCGCAGGATCGCCCGCCGGAGCGAGGCGGGGACGACCCGCTCCGCCGGACCGCGAAGCCTGGCCGGGAGAGGCACCGCCTCGCCCGCCTGGCCCATGACCTGTGTCTCGATTCGATCGAAGAACGGCGCGAGCAGGGCCTCGAGCCCAGCGCGCGTGTAGTGGCGGGCGATGACGCCGTCGGAGTAGCGGTTCGCGATCTCGTCCGGGCTCTCGCGCAGGAGGCGCAGGCCGAACACCCCGCGGATCAGCTGGTACTGCACCCAGTAGGTGATCGAGCTGCGGTGGTAGACCATCAGCGCAAGCCGGCCCTCCGGCCGCAGCACGCGCGCGATCTCCCGCACGACTGCGTCGGTGTGCTCCGAGTGGTGGATCACGCCCCACGACCAGACGAAGTCGAACGACGCGTCGGGGAAGGGGAGCCGCTCGGCGTCGGCCTCGCGCACGTCGGCGGACAGCCCGTGCAGGTCGAGGCGCTTCCGCGTGAGCTCGATTGCCGTCGGCGTGAGGTCGACGGCCGTCAGACGCGCACCGGCCTGCGCAAGCAGGTGGGCGTGCACTCCCGTGCCGCAGCCGATCTCCAGCACGTCTTTCCCCGCCAGCTCGGCGAACGGGATCAAGCCGGAGAACGGGGGTGCGCCTTCCGGCTGGGCGAACCAGGCCTCGGACAGGAACCGCCGTTCGATCTCGTTCAGGTGCTCGGCGCTTCCCGGCTCGTGCGGGATCTCGCCGCGCCAGTCGTACGTCATCGGATGGTCGCTCCACCAGCGCCGAACGTCCGCTTGCGTCTCGCCGCTCATCGGGCGGATTCTAGGGAGAGGCGTCGTAGAGCCTGAGCACGCGCTCGGCCAGGACGTCGGCGCGGAAGCTCTCGGCCACCCGGCGGCGGCCCGCCTCGCCGAGTGCCCGCGCGAGCGCGGGATCGGCAAGGAGCCCGTCGAGCGCCCGGACGAGGGCGTCCACGTCGCCGGGCGGGACGAGGACGCCGGTCTCGCCGTCGACGACGAGCTCGGGCGTTCCGCCCACCGCGGTCGCCACGACCGGACGGCCGCGCGCCATCGCCTCGAGCAAGGCGAGCGGCAGCCCCTCGATCTCCGACGGGAGACACACGATGTCGCAGCCGGCGAGCAATGCGGCCACATCGTCCCGATACCCGGCGAAGATGACCCGGTCCGATACGCCTTCGTCCTCCGCGATCCGCTTCAGCTCGCTCTCGTAGCAGCCGCCGCTCTCGAGGTCGCGGCCGACGAGGACGACCACGACGTCGCGCCGCGCGAGTCGCGCGAGCGCCTGGATGAGGCGGCGCTGTCCTTTCGAATCCGCCAGGCGCGCGACCTCGATCACCGTCGGCGCGTCGGCGAGACGCATCGGTTCGACCGGCTCCGGGGGCTCGATGCCGTTGTGAATCGTGATCAGTCGCCGCGCTGGATAGCCCTGCCGTGACAGGCTTTCGCGCGTTGCATCGGACACGGCGACGACCGCTGCACAGAGTCGCACCGTCGCGTTGTCGAGCAGCACCTGCGCACGCCGTCCGCGGCCGGTGCGGAACGCATTCTCGATGTGCATGTGCGCGACGACTCTCGCTCCCGCGATGCGGCCGGCGAGCCGTCCGAGCACGTTCACCGAGAAGTGCGCGTGGGTGTGGAGGACGTCCGCTTGCCTGCTGCGCAGCAGACGAGCCAGCCGCACGAGCGATGGCACGTCGAATGCTCCGCCGAGTGCGACGACGTCCACGTCGAATCCCTCGCCGCGCGCGAGCTCGACGAACGCTCCGCCCGAAGGCGACACGAAGGAGGCATCGTGACCGTGGGCGCGCGAGGCACGCGCGAGCCGCAACGCGACGATCTGCCCCCCGGCCACGTCGCCGCCGATGACGAGGTGCACGATCTTCATGCGCGCGGCGCGGTGCACACTGCGACGAGCTCTTGCGCGCGATCGAGTCGCTCGCGCTCGATGACGACGTCGTCCAACGTCACTCCGGCCATCGGCGGCGTGCCGACGAGCCGCGACGCTCTGCGCAGGAAGCCGAGACGGCGGCGAAGGCCGAAGATGTCGGCGCGCTGCAGCAACCGGTGACGGAGCGTCTGGAGGCGCCGTTGTCCGTACATGTCGACCGAGTCGAAGAACCGCCGGAGCAGCGTTTCGAAGTCGGAGCGCTCGTACTCGACGTGGTGGAACGGATTCTCCGGGCGGTCGGTCGTGCGCGGAGAGCTTGGGGTCGAGACGAGGTACGTCCCGGCCGGGCGAAGGACGCGGCTCACTTCCGCGAGATAGGCGTCGCGATCGGGAAGGTGCTCGATCGTCTCGAACGAGCAGACGACGTCGAACGTGTCGGCGTCGAAGGGAAGCGCGGTGGCATCGGCGACGACGAACTCCAGATTCGCGCCTCGGTAGCGCTCGCGCGCGTATTCGATCGCATCCTCGCTCAGGTCGACGCCGACGACACGGCCGGCGGTCTCGCCGAGGAACGCGCTCCCGTAGCCGACCCCGCATGCGACGTCGAGGACATCCTTCGAGCGGCACCAGGGCTCCGCGAAGGCATAGCGCTTGAGGTGGAGCGCGACGATCCCGGGCTCCGTCTCATCGGGGACGATGCGTTCGGGATAGCTCACGTGAGCGAGAGTATCCTTGCCCGCCGTGCGTGCTGCCCTCCGGTTGCTTCCGTTCGAGAGGGCCCTACCGCCGTGCATCGCCCTCACGGTGTTCGCGTTCGCGTGCGGCTCGAGCTCGGTGGCGGCGATCGACCGCGACGGGAAGCACGCCCGGTGGGCGATGCTCGTGGTGCTGCTCGTCGTGGCGGCGGGAGCGGCCTGGCGGGCAGCGCCGCGGCGTCTCCCGCGTGGATTCGCGGCCGCGGTGTGGCTGGCCGTCCTCGCCACCGTGTCCACGCTGTGGTCGGTCGATCCCAGGCTGACGTTCGAGCGCGCGGGGTCGTTCGTGCTCCTGGTCGCCACGGCAGGGCTGGCCGCCGCTGCGTGCGCACGGCCGGCCGACGCAGAGCGCGCGCTCGGCGGCATCCTGGCCGGGGCCGTCCTCGTCGCGCTCGCCGGGGTCGCGCTCCTTGCCGTCGACCGCGGCGACGCGCTCCAGCACGGCAGCACCGGGGTGCCGACCCGCTTTCGAGGCCTGGGCGAGAGCGCGAACACGTCGTCGCTCCTGATCGGCCTCGCGCTGCCGCTCGCCGTCTACGCGGTGCTGCGCGCGCAGCGCGCGCGCCACCGCGTTGCAGGCGCCCTCGTCTTTCTCCTGCTGGACGGGTCCATCGTCGGCTCGGGCTCCCGCGCGCCGCTCGTCGCCGGGTTCGCCGCCGCGCTCGGGCTCGTCGCCCTCGCGCCCGCCCGCAGGGTCGCCTTCGGCGCGGCCGTCCTCGTGCTGCTCGGCCTCAGCGTCGGGCTCGGGACGATTCCCAAGCCGCTCGCCTCCGGTTCGAAGCCGGCCGTCGCCGCGCCGGCCGGCCCGCGCGCGGCACCCGGCTACGTGAATGCCGAAGAGGCCTTCCCGCTCGAGGCCGACATCGGCCGCTCGCTCCCACACGAAGGCGGCGCCGAGGCGCCGCGGAGCCTCACCGGGTCGAGTGGGCGGACGGAGGCATGGCGCGGCGCGTTGCACGAGGCAGCGCGGCGGCCCGTCGCCGGGCACGGGTTCGGCACGGAGGCGCGGGTCTTCGTCGACCGCTACTTCTTCTTCGCGGGCGACCTCCCCGAGAACTCCTACATCGGCGTGCTGCTGCAGCTCGGCGTCGTCGGCCTCGTCTCGTTTCTCGGAATGTTCGCGCTCTGGTTCGGAGCCGGGGCGCGCGCTTGGCTTCGCGCGGCCCCGCGCGACCGGCTGACGCTCGCCGCGTGCGCGGCCACGCTCGGCGCCGCGCTCGTGATGGCGTTCGTGCAGTCGTACTTCGACTCGGTCGGCAACATCGCCACGCTCTCGCTCTGGCTAGCCGGTCTCCTGCTCGTCTCGGCCGCGGCGGAGGTCCGGAATGCCTAGGCGGCGCCGGCTGCTCGTCCTCAACCAGTACTACGCACCGGGGTTCGAGGCGACGGCCTATCTCCTCTCGCAGCTGTGCGCGGCGCTCGCGGCCGACTTCGACGTGACCGTCATCACGGGCAAGCTCGCAGCCCCGCCGGCAGGCGCGGGCCGGACGTCCGTGGAAGGTGTGCAGGTTCGCCGCGTGCGCTCGACCGCGTTCGACCGCAGCAACCTGCCGCTGCGCGCGCTCAACTACGTCACGTATCTGATCGCGTCCCTCGGCGCCGGCCTCGCCGCGAAGAAGCCCGACGTCGTCCTCTGCATGACCGACCCGCCCGTCATCGCCAACGTCGCGCTCGCCGTCGCGCGCCGCTTTCGAGTGCCGCTCGTCGTCGTCAGCCAGGACGTCTTCCCCGAGATCGCGGTCGAGCTGAAGCGGCTCGAGAGCAAGCCGTTGATCGAGCTCCTGCGCGCCCTCATCGCGTTCTACCTGCGGCGCGCAGACCGGGTGGTCGCGATCGGCGAGACGATGCGCGCGCGCCTCGAGCAGAAGGGCGCGCCGCGCGACCGCATCGTCGTCATCCCGAACTGGGTGGATACGGAGTCGATCACGCCGGCGGCGAAGGACAACGGCTGGTCCCGGGAGCACGGGTTCGCCGACTCCTTCGTCGTCATGCACTCCGGCAACGTGGGCCATGCGCAGAATCTCGACGCGCTCGTCCGCGCGACGACGTTCCTCCGAGACCTCGACGACCTCGTCGTCGCCGTCATCGGCGGCGGTGCGCGCCACACCGCGCTCGTCGAGCTGGCGGACCGCCTCGAAGCCGACCACGTTCGGTTCCTCGGCTACCAGCCTCGGGAGCTTCTGTCCCTGTCGCTCTCCGCCGCCGACGTGCACGTCGTCGGGCTTGCCCGGGGGCTGTCCGGGTACGTCGTCCCGAGCCGGCTCTACGGCATCCTCTCCGCGGGCCGCCCCGTCATCGTCGCCGCCGATCCGGAGAGCGAGACGGCGCGCGTCGTGCAGCAGGAGGAGTGCGGCGTCGTCGTTCCGCCGGGTCGGCCCGAGCTGCTCGCAGAGGCGATTCGCGCGGCGTACGACGGCGAGCTCGATCTCGCCGGCATGGGGGCGCGCGGACGCGCATACGTCGTCCGTGAGGCCGATCGCACCGTTGCGTTCGCCCGCTACAGGAGCATGCTGGATGCGCTGGCGCCCGTATAGCGTCGTCGCCCTCCTGGTGCTGGCGGTCGTCGCGGCGCTCGTCGCGATCGGCCGGTGGGAGGGCTCCCGGGAGGCGACGCGCGAGGTCGACGGCTTTCGCATCGTGCAGCGGCTGGTCGGCCCGCTCGACTCGCCGACGCTCTCCGGCTTCCGTGTCCTGCCCGGCTTCGATTGCCTCACGTACCGGCGCGGGGCGAACCCGTTCGCGCTGGAGCTGTGCGTCGATCCGGCCGGCCGCGTCGTCGAGGCCATCGACCGGCGCCGGGAGGCACGGCGGATCTGGTCGCTGCGCTTCGACCCCGGAGCCTCGACCGATCGCGTCGACCGGGCCGAGGTCGATCGCCTGCTCCGGAAGATGGAAGCGTGAGCGTGTCCTCGCCACCGGCGAGGGTCGCCCGCGCGATCGTCAACCGCGTTGCCGGCGACAAGATCCGAGTCGTCCGAGTCGTCGGCGGCGTCGCCCGCGGCCGCCGCCTCGCTCTCGACCTGAGCACGGAGAAGGCGTACTGGCTGGGGCACTACGAGCGGCCGCTGCAGCGGTTCCTGCGCGAGCACGTGGGCCCGGCGGACACGTTCTTCGACGTCGGGGCGCACGTCGGCTTCTTCAGCGTGTGCGCGGCGAGCCTCGGAGCGCGTGTGGTCGCAGTCGAGCCGGATCCGTCGAACGCGGCCCGCCTGCGGAGGAACGTCGAGCTGAACGGCTTCGACGTCACCGTCGTCGAGGCCGCCGCGTGGGACGAGACCGGCACCGTCGACCTCGTCGGCGACGCATCGCCGAAAGAGCGCGTGGCCGTACCGGGCAAGCGCACGGCGAGCGTCTCGCTCGACGACCTGGCGGAACGCTTCGGCCTCCCGACTGTGGTCAAGGTGGACGTCGAGGGGGCCGAGAGCCGCGTCCTCGAGGGTGCGAAGCGCGTGCTCGCGGAGGCGTCGCCCGTGGTGGTCTGCGAGCTGCACGGAGACGAGCAGAGGCGCCTCGTTCCCGCATTGCTGCCGGGATACGCGGTCGTGCAGCTCGACTCGCCGTACCGGATCGCGGCAGTAAGGTCGATGCCGTGATCGCGGTCGTCGTCCTCTTCTGGCTGTCGCTCGGCGCGCTCGTCTGGACGCACGCGGTGTATCCGCTCGCGGCTGCCGCACTCGCTCGTGTACGCACCCGTCCCGTGCGCGGCGGCGATGCGCTTCCGTCGGTGACCGTCGTCGTCGCCGCCTACAACGAGGAGAGCGTCATAGAGCGTCGCATCGAGAATCTGCGTGCGCTCGACTACCCCTCCGACCGGGTCGAGATCGTCGTCAGCTCCGACGCCTCGTCCGACGCGACCGAGGCGCTCGTCGAGCGGGCGGGTGTGCGTGTCATCCGCAATCCGCGCGGCGGGAAGGTGGTGGCGCAGGACCACGCCGTTCGCGAGACGTCCGGCGACGTCGTCGCGTTCACGGACGCGAACTCGACCTGGGCGCCCGACGCGCTGCGCGCGCTCGTGCGCTCCTTCGCCGACCCGGACGTCGCGTACGTCTGCGGCCGCCTGAACGTGCAGGCCGACGACGGGCGCAACAAGGAGGGCGTGTACTGGCGCTACGAGCTGGGCGTGCGTGCGGCGGAGTCGCGCATCGACTCGGTCACCGGCGGCAACGGCTCCATCTACGCGGTGCGGCGGTCCGAGTACGTCGAGGTCGACCCACGCTTCGGCCACGACCTCTCACTCCCGTACCTGATGGTTCAGCGCGGGCGCCGCGCCGTCTACGAGCCGGCCGCGAACGCGTACGAGAAGGCGACGCCGACGACGGAGGACGAATATCGCCGCAAGGTGCGGATGTTCGAGCACTGCTGGGCGATCGTGATCGAGGGCAAGATGCTGCGACGCCTGCGGCCCCTCTATCTCGTCGAGGTGCTCTCTCATCGCCATCTTCGCTACGCGAGCGGCCTGCTGCATCTGCTCCTGCTTGCGACGTCGGTCGCGCTCCTCGGTCACGGCACGGTGTACGCGGTCGTGCTCGGTCTCCAGCTCGGCGTGCTCGCGGCGGCACTCGTGGGCGTCGGCTTGCCGCGCTACTACGTCCTCGTCACGTGGGCGACGGTGCAGTCGCTCTTCAACTACCTCCGCCACGGCGTCCCTGCGACCTGGGACGCCGCAGAGGGCACGCGCTGAACCGCGCCGCCGACGTTGCGATCGCCGGCGCCGCTCTCGTGGTGGGCGCCCCGGTGCTCGGCGTCGCCGCGCTCGCGGTGAAGCTGACGAGCCGCGGCCCCGTGCTGTACCGGCAGACGCGCGTGGGGAAGGACGGCTGCGACTTCGAGTTGCTGAAGCTGCGCACGATGATCGTCGGAGCGGAGGGCCAGGGCGCGGGCTTCGCGGTCGACCGCGGCGACCCGCGCATCACGCCCGTCGGCCGCGTGCTGCGCCGGCTTTCGCTCGACGAGCTGCCGCAGCTCTGGAACGTCGTGCGCGGCGACATGAGCGTGATCGGGCCGCGGCCGACGCTGCGCTATCAGGTCGAGCGGTACACGCTCCGGCAGCGGCGGAGGCTCGAGGTGAAGCCGGGCATCACCGGCTGGGCACAGGTGCACGGGCGGGCCACTCTTCCGTGGGAGGAGCGGATCGAGCTCGACGTCTGGTACGTCGAGCACCGTTCGCCATGGCTCGACCTGACCATCCTCACCCGAACGCCGCTTGCGCTCTTCGGCGGCACCTACAAGGGCGCGGCCGGCGGCTGGAAGGACCAGGACGCCGGCTAACAGCCGCTCTCGAAGAGCGTCTGCACGATCAGCTTCGCCGTCTCCGACGCCCATTCCTCGGGCAGACGCAGCACGGGCGAGGATGTCCCTACCGTCCAGAGCTTGCCCTGGTAGCACCGCTTGAAGAGCATTCGCGCACGCGTGACGTGATAGGTCGAGGTGACGACGACGAGCCGCTTCCAACCGTCGTGCTGTGCGAGCCGTGTCACCGTCTCGGCTTCTCCGCGCGTGCTGTACGGCACCGCCTCGAAGCAGATCACCTCGAAGCCGGGATGAGGCGTTTGGCCGTTGCAGAGCTTGATTGCAGTCGTCCATCTCGGGTCCCGCATGGGACTGGAGATCGCGAGGACGGGCGCGACGCCACGCTCGACGAGCTTCAACGCCGGGTCGAGCCGCGAGTTCCGGCCGCCGGAGAGGACGACGACGGCGTCTGCATGGGCGGGCGCCGTGCCGTTCGCCGGCGGCCAGACGAAGAGGACGGCCGCGGCGACGAGCCAGAGCCCGATGAGCAGGACGAGAGCAGCGAGGAGCCGGCGCAGCACGGGACGACGGTACCCTCTCGTCCCGTGAGCGGCGTCGGCGTCCTCTTCACCTGCGCGGGCCAGCGCGTCGACATCGTCACGTCGTTCCGCCGGGCCGGCGCACGGACGCTCGCAGTCGACGTGAACCCGCTCGCCCCGGCGCTCTACCACGCCGACGAGCACGCCTTCGCTCCGCGCGTGAACGATCCCGCATACGTCGCCGCGCTGGCAGCGCTCGTCGCCGAGCACGACATCGCGCTGATCGTCCCGCTCACCGATCTCGACCACGGCGTGCTCTCGCGTGCGCGCGACGAGCTCGGCACGCTCGTGCTGCTTCCGTCCTCCGAGGTCGTCGACGCGCTCGCCGACAAGTGGCTCGCGCACCTCCTCTTCGTCGAACGCGGCATCGGCTCGCCTGCGACGTGGCTGCCGGATGAGGTTCCCGCCGACGTGGAGTATCCCGTGCTCGTGAAAGCGCGTCGGGGCTTCGGCTCGCGCAACATCTTCCGTTGCGCGGACCGGCGCGAGCTCGACTTCTTCCTCGGCTACACGACCGTCGACTCGATGGTGCAGGGGTGCTGCGGCGGCGAGGAGTTCTCCATCGACGTCTTCTGCGACCTCGAGTCGCGCTGCCTCAACGCCGTGCCGCGGACGATGATCGAGTCGAAGGGCGGCGAGTCGATCAAGGGCATGACGATCCGCGATTCCGACCTGATCGAGGTCGGGCGCCACGTCTCCGAGTCGCTCGGGCTCGTCGGCCCCGCGAACATCCAATGCTTTCGCGAGCCGGACGGTACGCATCGCGTCACCGACATCAACCCGCGCTTCGGCGGCGGCTTCCCGCTCCCGACGGCTGCGGGGAGCCGGTATCCGGAGCTCGCGCTCGCCCTCGCCGCCGGCGAGCGCCTCGAGCCGCGGCTGGGCGACTTCCGCGCAGGCCTGTACATGACCCGGTTCTTCTCGGAGCTCGTGCTGTCGGCCGGAACGGGCGGTACCTTGGAGCCGTTCGCGGAAGAGCTCCCAGAGCCCGTCGCGGAACCCTAGGGGTTTTGCTTTTGCTCCTCGTCGCCGGTTGCGGCGGGGCGGTCCACCATGCCACCGCGCCGCTCCCGGTGGTAACGCACTCGAAGCCGTCGGTGCCCGCCGGCACGAAGCATCCGGCGAAGCTCGTCGTCACCGTCGTCGACGGCGACCACGGCACGCGCGTGCGCGGTGCGCACGTTCATCTCTGGTTTCGTACCGCGCGCACCGACCTGCACGGCGTCGCCGAGATCCGTGTGCCGGACCGGAAGAGCATGAACGTCACCGTCGGAGCGCCCGGCTTCGGCACGCGGATGCTCTTCGAGCCCTTCACGGCGCATCGCCTCGTGACCGTGCGCATCTACAAGACGAATCTGCAGTGGCCGATGTACGGCGCGACGTTCTCGCGCGCGCAATCGCAGGTGCACATCCATCTGCGGCCGCCGTTCCGCACCGTCTGGTACGTCCCACTCGGCGGCCTCGTCGAGTTCCCCGCCGTCGTCGACAACGGCGTCGCGTACGTCGGCAACCGCAAGGCGACCGTCTACGCGATCTCCATGCGCTTCGGGAAGGTGCTCTGGCGCCACGTGACGCCGCGCGGCGAGATGGCCTCGTCGCCCGCCGTCGTCGGCGGCGAGCTCGTCTACCACTCGATGGACGGCCACGTGTTCGTGCTCGACCGGGCGAACGGCGCGGTGCGCTGGAGCTACGACGTCGGCTCGGCGATCGAGTCCTCTCCGATCGTCCGCCGCGGCATCGACTACTTCGGCACGTGGGACGGCCGGCTCGTTGCGCTCGACCTGCGCACGCACCGGGTGCGCTGGACGCGGGAGCTCGGCGCGAAGATCACCTCCAGTGCGTCGATTGCGCGTGGCACGCTCTATGTGGGCGACTACGCGGGGCGCTTGTGGGCGCTGTCCCCGCGGACGGGGGCGACGCGGTGGACGGCGAGCGTGAACGGCCGCATCTACGGGACTCCGGCCGTCGCCGGCGGCCGCGTGTTCGTCCCCTCCTCGACGGGCGATTCGCTCACCGCCTTCTCCACCCGCGGCCGCTACCTGTGGCGCGTCTCCACGGGCTCCTACGTCTACTCCTCGCCCGCCGTCTGGGGCGGCCGCGTCTTCTTCGGCGCGTACAACGGCGTCTTCTACGGCGTGTCCGCGGCGAGCGGGCGCGTCTTGTGGGAGGTCGGCGCGGGCGGGCCCATCTCCGGCGCGGCGGTCGTCGTCGACGGCGTTGCGTACGCCGGCAGCTTCGCGCACCGGATCGTCGGCGTGAATGCGCGAACGGGGCACGTCGTCCTCAACTTTCACCACGGTCATTACGTCCCAGTATCGGGGGATGGAATGCGCCTGCTGCTGCACGGATATTCGAGCCTGTACGCCGTCGAGCCCGTCCGCTCGCTGAAATGAAGCGGGCGGCGGCGGCCGCTGCGGCGCTATTTCTCGTGTGGGCACCGGCGGCGTCGGCGGCGCGCGGCGCGACGAGCCAAGAGCTCCTGCGGCGCGGGATCGCGCACGCAGTCGCACAGCACTGGATGAAGCCGAGCGACGCCGCGCGCTACCGCCGCGACGTCAATCGCGCGGTGTGGGACGAGCGGCGACTCCCGAAGCTGCGCGGGCGTGTGATCGCGTCGCAGCTCGCGCAGTTGACGACGTTGTGGGACTCGTACACGTCGCCGCGCGCCCTCGCGCTCTTCACGCAGCTGGAGCAGAACCTCGAGTACTTCGAGAGCCATCGCATCCCAGACGTGCCGGTCGACGTGAGCGACGGAGAAGGTGTCGTCTATCGCTGGTTCCCGTACAAGGGTCTCGAGTTCCATCCGCTCGCGAGCTTCTCTGCGCTCGCCAACGCAGCGTCCGCGCACGACGTCGAGAAGACGCAGTCGCTTGCGCACGCGCTCCTCGACCGCGCCGTCCCGCGCGGGCCGCGCCTGATCTGGGAATACTCGTTCGGTTTCGGCATCGGCCGTCCGCCGTGGGCGTCGGGGATGGCGGAGGCGCTCGCCGCACAGGCGCTTGCGCGCGCGGGCTCGCTGCTCGGAGACCCGCAGCTGACCTCTGCGGCCGCTCGGGCCTACGCCGCTGTGCCGCACCTCGTGACGAACACGCCGGCCGGGCCGTGGATCCAGCTCTACGGGTTCGACCGAGAGATCGTCCTGAACGCCCAGCTGCAGACGATCGTGTCGCTGACGGAGTACGGCCAGACGTCGGGCAACGCTGCGGCGACCTCTCTCGCGCAGCGCATGTCAACCGCGGCGAAGGCGCTGTTACCGCGGTTCGACACCGGCGACTGGTCGCTGTACGAGCTGCGGGGCGCCCACGCGTCATTCGGCTACGAGCAGTACGTGACGACGCTGCTCGCGAAGCTCACGGCGCAGACGCACGACCCGTACTGGAGCGACGCGGCGCAACGGTTCCAGGACTACCTCGGACCGCCGAAGGTGAGCGAGGGAGCGGCGACGCCCGCGGTCTACCCGCAACCCGCGGACGGCTGGCTCGACACGGCGACGATCCCGATCACGCTCTCGCAGCGCTCCTCCGTGACGCTCACGGTCGCCGGCAAGGTGTTCACCTATCGGTTCGCCCGCGGCACGCACGTGATCACGTGGACGCCTCCGCCGGCGCTCGCGCCCGGCACGTATCCGGTCACCGTGTCGGCAATCAGCTATGTCGGCCGCCGCTCGACGGTGCAGCTCGCGCCGGTCGTCGTCGCCTTCGACACGGCGCCGCCGGCGGACCTCCAGGCTCAGCTCGCCGGGACGACGCTCACCTGGCAGGCGGACGATCCCGGCACGCCCTGGCTCCATCTCGTCGTGCAGCTCGTCGACCCGGCGGGCGTGAATCCACCGCAGACGCTCGACGTCGGCCAGCAGCCGGTGTCGGGCACGGCGGATGTCACGATTCCGGTGGGGACGTGGCAGGCGACGCTGCTGGCGACGAACTCGGCCGGACAGACGGCGACGCTCGATCTCGGGACGATCCAAGCCACGGGCTAGCCTCAGGCGCACATGCGCCGCCTGGTGATCGTCCTGGCCGTGCTGGCCGTGCTGCTGGCCGGCGCAGTGGCCGCCGTCGTCGTCCACCGTCTGCACCAGAGCGCCGACGTGCGCGGCTCGACCACCACCGAGTACGTCACCACCGAGGCGGCGCAGAAGCCGCCGCCGCCGGGGGTGCCCTGGCCGACGTACGGCTTCTCGCCGGACCGGACGCGCTCCGTGCAGCTCGCGCTGCGCCCGCCCTTCCGGATCGTCTGGCGCTACCAGGCCGGCAGTCTCGTCGAGTTCCCGCCGTCGATCGGGTACAACCGCTTGTTCTTCTCCACGAACGCGGGGACGTTCGCGGCCGTCAGCGAGAAGACCGGCAAGTACGCATGGAAGTACCGCGCGCACCGCTGCGTCGCCGCGTCGCCCGCAATCGGCCCGCACGCGCACGGCACCGTATACGAGACGTTCCTCAACCGGCCGCCGTGCAACGCCCAGAAAGGCGGGCACGGCGTCGACGGCGAGGTGATCGCGTTCGCCGTCGGGCACGGGAAGATCCACTGGCAGCATCGGATCGGCCCGTCCGAGAGCTCGCCCCTGCTCGTCGGCAAGCGGCTCTACGTCGGCGACTGGAACGGCGACGTGTGGGCATTCGATGCGAATCACGGCCGTGTCGTGTGGCACCGGCACGTCGCCCACGGCGCGATCAAGGGCGCGCTCGCGTTTGCAGGCGGCCGTCTCTTCGTCGGCGCGTACGACGGCCACGTCTACTGCATCTCGAAGGGCGGCCGCGTGCTGTGGAGGGGCTCGGCGCAGCCACGGCTCTTCGGCGGCTCGGACTTCTACTCGACGCCCGCGCTCGCATACGGGCGCGTGTACATCGGCTCGACGGACGGCAAGGTGTACGCGTTCGGGGCCGCGGACGGCCACCGCCTGTGGTCGCACTCCACCGGCGGCTACGTGTACGCGTCGCCCGCGATCTGGCGGCAGCGCGTTCTCGTCGGCTCCTACAGCGGGAACTTCTATGCCTTCGACGCCGGCACCGGCGACGTCCGCTGGAAGTTCCACGCCGGCGGGCCGATCTCGGGCTCCGCGGTCGTCGTCGGCAACGTCGTCTACTTCGCGACGCTGCACGAGAAGCATCTGAAGAACGGGCGAACGTACGCCCTCGACGCGCGCACCGGCAAGAAGCTGTGGACCTTTCCCGACGGCAAGTACACGCCGGTCGTCGCCGTGCGCGGAAAGCTGTTCCTCATCGGCTACGGCGTCGTCTATGGAATGGTCTCGAAGCAGTGAGATGGGTCGTCACGGGAGCGGCGGGCTTCGTCGGCTCGCATCTGGGCGAGGCGCTCGTCGCGCGCGGCGACGACGTCGTCGGGGTCGACTCGTTCACGGACTACTACGACCCGGCCGAGAAGGAAGAGAACGCCCACGACCTCGAGGTGCTGCGCATCGACCTCGCCGACGAGAGCCTCGACCTCGAGGGGATCGACGGCATCTTCCACCTTGCCGGCCAGCCCGGCGTGCGCAGCTTCGGTGAGACGTTCCCGCTGTATCTGCGTCGCAACGTGCTCGTGACGCAGCGCGTCTTCCAGTCGGCCGCCGAGGCGGCCGTGAAGGTCGTGTACGCGTCGTCGTCGTCGGTGTACGGGGAGGCGGAGCGCTACCCGACGCCGGAGGACGCACAGCCGCAGCCGGTCTCGCCGTACGGGATCACGAAGCTCGCCTGCGAGCAGCTCGCGAATGCGTACGCCGCGAACTTCGGCCTCGTTGCCGTCGGTCTCCGCTACTTCACCGTGTACGGTCCGCGACAGCGTCCGGACATGTTCTTCCGGCGCGTCTGCGACCTGCTCGCCGCCGGCGGGACCTTCGAGATCTACGGCGCCGGCGAGCAGTCGCGCAGCTTCACCGAGGTCGCGGACGCCGTCGAGGGGACGATCGCCGCGATGGATCGCGCGCCGGCGGGGTCGCTGTACAACGTCGGCGGCGGCGAGGAGGCCTCGGTGCTGGAGGCGATCGCCCTGTTCGAGCGGATCTCCGGACGCAGCCTCGACGTACGCCACGTCGACCGAGCGCGCGGCGATGTGCGGCGCACGAAGGCCGACGTCTCGCGCATCCGCGACCAGCTCGGCTGGGAGCCGCGCGTCGGGCTCCCCGACGGTCTGGCGCGGATGTGGGCGTGGGCCTCCGCTAGAGTCGCCGCGCGATGAGCAGAGATCCCGAGGCCGAGCAGGAGATCGACTTCTCCCGCTACTGGCGGCTCCTCGCCGCCCGGTGGTGGGTGCCGATCGGCGGGCTCGTGCTCGGCGCGATCGTCGGCTACGCGGTCGCCCTCGGCGGCAGCCAGCGATACAGCGCGTCGGCGACGCTCTACCTCGGGCAGCCGTACACCGCGAGCGGCAACGTCGCCCTGCAGGGCCTGCAGACGAACCCGAGCACGGTCGGGACGGTCGCGCACTCGCTCGCCGTCGACCAGCGCGTCGGGGAGATCTGCAAGGCGAAGGTCGGGACATTTCGTTCCGGGATCTCCACCAAGCCGATCTCGGGCAGCCTCTCGAAGAACGGCCAGAACCCGCTCGTATCCCTGACCGTGCTGTCCGCGAAGAAGAAGGTCGCGTCGTGTGCGGCGAACCAGCTCGCGAAAGCGGTCATTGCGCGCATCTCCGGCTATGCGGTCGAGAAGATCGCGAGCTTCAGGGGGCAGCTCTCCCAGGAACAGAAGGGCATCACGGCGCTCAACGCGGCGCTCGCCGACCCGAACGTCTCGACGACGGACAAGCTCCTTCTCCAGGTGCAGCTCAACACGGCGGAGAGCGACCTCTCGTCGACGACGCAGCTCCTGCACCAGGCGACGGCAATCGAGCAGCCGTCGGTGCTGACGCCGGCCTCGGCCGCACGCGTGACGGCCCGCAGCCGGCGCAACTCCGTCGTCGTCGCAGGCCTGATCGGCCTCGTGCTCGGTGGGATCGCCGCGCTGCTCTGGGACCGCGTGGCCGCAATCGTGGCCCGCCGCCGCTCGGTCTGATGCTCGAAGGCAAGCGCGTCGGGGTCGTCGTGCCCGCGCACGACGAGGAGGTCCTCATCGGAGACACTCTCGGCGGCATACCGGCCTTCGTCGACCGCATCCTCGTCGTCGACGACGGCTCCACGGACGAGACCGCCGCCCGCGCGCGCTCCTTCGGCGATGCGCGCGTCGAGGTGATCTCGCACGATCGCAATCGCGGCGTCGGCGCCGCCATCGTCACCGGCTACCGGCGCGCGCTCGAGGACGAGCTCGACGTCGTCTGCGTGATGGCGGGAGACAACCAGATGGATCCTTCCGACCTCGCGACGCTCGTGCGGCCCGTCGCACGCGGCGAGCTCGACTACGCGAAGGCGAACAGGCTCTTCACCGGCCAGGCGTGGAAGTTGATTCCGCACACGCGCTACCTCGGGAACGCGGGCCTCTCGCTTCTGACGAAGGTCGCCTCCGGCTACTGGCACGTCGCCGACTCGCAGTCGGGATACACGGCGATCGGGGCTCCCATGCTCGCGCAGCTCGACCTCGACCGCGTCTTCACCGGCTACGGATTCCCGAACGACCTGCTCGTCCATCTGAACGTGTGGAACGCGCGGGTGCGGGACTTTCCCTCGCGGCCGGTCTACGGCGTCGGTGAGCGCTCCGGCATCCGCTACCACCGGGTCGCGCCGCGCATCTCCTGGCTCCTGCTGCGCGGCTTCTTCTGGCGGCTGCGCGAGAAGTACGTCATTCGCGACTTCCACCCGCTCGTCTTCTTCTACGCGTTCGGGTTCCTCGCCACGCTCGCCGGGGTCGTCCTCGGGATCCTCGAGCTCGTCGACCGCATCGGGGGGCACGCCGTCAGCGTCGGAACCGTCGTCCTCATCGCACTGCTACTGATCTCCGGCTCGCAGTTCACCCTGTTCGCGATGTGGTTCGACATGGAGTCGAACAAAGACCTCCGCTGAGATGACGGCCAGCCCAGCCGCCCAGAGCGTGAACAGCTCGGGGAGGCTCGCGTAGAGGAACCGTGGGTGCTCCGCGGTGTTGGCGAAGAAGCTGTAGAAGACCGGATTCACGAGCAAGAAGGCGAGCACGAGCGTGAGCGCCCATGGCCGGCGGATGCCGAACGCGCCGATCGCCGCCAGCGGGACGACGATCGCGAGCGTGTGCGGCGTGAAGATGGACGAGTGCGTCCAGCTGGAGACGACGTGGGACACGTCGAACGCGTCGCGCGGCCAGCTGTTCGGGTTCCCGTACAGCTTCGGGTACGACTTCGGCCAGTACACGAGCACGACCGGCGCGAATGCGAGTGCGCCGGCGAGATACGGGAGAGCCCCTCGCCGGTATCGGAGCGCGACGATCGCGAGCACGATCCCGGCGATGACCGCATTCGACACCTTCACCGACGTCGCGACACTCAATGCGCAACCTGCAAGCGCGAGCCGCATCGGGCTCGACTTCGGTGAGAGGAGCAGCGCCGCGGCGACGGTGACGAGGAGCGTGGAGAGCGGCTCGTCGTAGTTGTGCAGACCGACGTCGATGTCCCATTGGTTGTTCGCCCATGCGTGATGTCCGGCGATGAGCCCGACGAGCACCGGCCACACGACCCAGAACGCCGCCGCAAGCAGTCCGACCCAGCGCCGACCGGTGGCGTTGCGGCCGAGGTAGGCGACCGCGACGACCGTCAGCGCGACGAACAGCAGCGACAACGCGGTACCGATGTCCCACGCGGCGCTCGGGTCGAGGGAGCCGAGCACACGGTACGGGAACATCGGCACGGACCACACGAGCGGCCAGCCGAAGACGGCTGCGCCGGTGGGCTTCATGTAGTGGATGTCGACGCAGATCGCGAGGCCGGCGGCGAAGAGCGCAGTGGGGACGAGCCATGCATGAAGGTCGGGTCTGCGGCGCCATAGAAGGACGACCGCGCTCGCGGCCGCGAGCACGAACAGCGCGTCGAGCCCGAAGAGCACGCGTGGCATCCGTCCCCACGCGGCCATGAACTCACGCGCGCCCGCATAGAAGCCGGTCGCGTCCCCCGATAGCCCGCCCGCCGCGGCCGGGCGCGCGAACGCGGGAATCCCGGGCAGCTTCGAGCCCCTATCGGCGTATGCGGCGAGCGGAATCGCCAGCCGCAGGGCTACGAGCAGGCCGAGCGTCCTCCACCAGCTCCGCATCCCGCGCAGCCTACCGAGCGGTAAATCCTTCGTTAAGTCCCCGTCGCCCGCCGACAACGCCGCTAGCATCGACCCGATGTCGACGGCGGTCGTGACGGGGGGCGCGGGCTTCCTCGGATCCCATCTGTGCGACCACCTGGTGGCCAAGGGCTTCCGGGTGATCTGCATGGACAACCTCGAGACGGGGTCGCTCCAGAACGTCGAGCACCTCCGCGGGGACTCGTTCACGTTCATGAACCACGACGTCACGGAGCATCTCGCCGTCGATGAGGACGTCGACCTCGTCTTCCATCTCGCGAGCCCGGCGAGCCCGATCGACTACCTGCGACTGCCGCTGCAGACGCTCAAGGTCGGCTCGTATGGAACTCACAACGCGCTCGGGCTGGCCAAGTGGAAGCGCGCGCGCTTCCTGCTCGCGTCGACGAGCGAGGTCTACGGCGATCCCGCCATCCATCCGCAGCCCGAGACGTATTGGGGGAACGTGAACCCGATCGGGCCGCGCGGCGTGTACGACGAGGCGAAGCGGTACGCCGAGGCATTGACGATGGCCTATCACCGCCAGCAGGGCGTCGACACCTGCATCGTGCGCATCTTCAACACGTACGGGAGGCGCATGCGGCCGAATGACGGCCGCGCGATTCCGACCTTCATCCGCCAGGCGCAGGCGAACGAGCCGGTCACCGTGTTCGGCGACGGATCGCAGACGCGAAGCTTCTGCTACGTCGACGACCTCATCCGCGGGCTCGTCCTACTCGCTGAGAGCGGCGAGCATCTGCCCGTGAACATCGGCAATCCGCAGGAGCTCACGCTGCTCGAGCTCGCCGAGTCCGTGGTACGCGTCACCGGCTCGAAGAGCGAGATCGTCTTCGAGGCGCTGCCGGTCGACGATCCACAGGTGCGCCAACCCGATATCACCCGAGCCCGGCAGCTGCTGGGCTGGGAGCCGCAGGTCGGCCTCGAAGAAGGCCTGCGGCGCGTCCTGGAAGCGACCCAACGGGAGTCACTCAGTGTCTAAGCGTCTTGCCGCGATCGCCGTTCTCGTCCTCGCCGCCGCCGGCCTCGCCGTCTCGGCTGCGAGCGCCTCGCCGAAGAAGCACGCAACCTCGACGTCGAGCCATCTGCTCGTCGGCATCAACGACGAGGCGGACACGCTGTACGGGAACCCGGTCACGGGCTTCCAGGCGCTGCATTCCCTCAACGTGCAGGTGCTGCGCGTGAACCTGTACTGGGGCGGCACGCCGTGGGCGGTCTCGCGTGGCGCGAAGCCGACCGACCCGACCGATCCCGGCGACCCGGCGTACAACTGGTCGCTCTACGACCGTCTCATGCGCTACGCGGCGACGTATCAGGTCAAGGTGGTCTTCTCGATCCTCTTCACGCCCAAGTGGGCGAACGGCGGCAAGGCGCGGTCGGTCGCGCCGGCCGATCCGAAGCAGCTCGAGGACTTCGCCTCTGCCGCGGCGCAGCGCTACAGCGGGACGTACGTGCCGCCGCCCTGGCAGCAGCAGCCGACGCTCGAGAGCCCGACCGAGCCGCTCCCGGCGGTGAAGTTCTGGACGGCGTGGAATGAGCCGAACAATCCCGTGTTCCTCTCGCCGCAATACGTCCGCAGGGGCGGCAAGTGGGTGGTCCAGAGCGCGATCTCGTACGCGAAGATCTGCAACGCCATCTACACCGGCATCCACTCGGTCGGCGTCTCCGGCGAGAAGGTCGCATGCGGCGTCACTGCCCCAAAGGGCAACGACGCGCCGGCCACCTCGCGTGCATCGGTGGATCCGCTCTCGTTCCTCCTCGCCGCGAAGAAAGCCGGGATGAAGAAGTTCGACGTGTACGCGCACCATCCGTACTACGCCGCCCCGAACGAGTCGCCGGCGTACGTGCCGACCGGTAGGACGGCCCGGCGCATCCAGATGGGCAACATCAACGTGCTCCTGGCCGAGATCACGAAGCTGTACGGGCCGAAGCACCTCTGGATCACCGAGTACGGCTATCAGACGAATCCGCCCGACAAGTCCTTCGGCGTGAGCTGGGCGAAGCAGGCCGCCTACTTGACGCAGGTGTACGCCATGGCCCGCAAGAACCCGCGCATCGACATGTTCCTGTGGTTCCTCATCAAGGACGAGCCGAGCCTCGGCGGCTGGCAGTCCGGCCTCGAGACGGCGGCCGGCAGGAAGAAGCCGGCCTGGAACGCGTTCCTGAAGGTTCCCCGGGGCTAGCCCGGCAACGGCAGCCCGCGCTCGGCGAGCAGCTCGCGGTAGAGCCGGTCGACGTCGTCGACGAGCCGGTCGACGGAGTAGCGCTCGAGCACGCGGGCGCGGCCCGCCGCGCCCATCTCGGCGCGGCGCGCCGGGTCGCGCGCGAGCTCGGCGAGGCGGTCGGCCAGCTCGTCCGGCTCGGCAGAGTCGACGAGGAAGCCGTCGATGCCGTCGCGGACGACGTCCGGCGTACCACCCACGCGCGTGGCGACGGCGGGCCGCTCGGCGGCGAGCGCCTCCATGACGCTCACGGGCGTGCCCTCGTTCACTGAGGGGAGCAGGAGTGCGTCCATGGCGTCGTAGAACCGTGCGACGTCCTCCTGGTAGCCGAGGAAGAGGCACCGCTTGATCACACCGAGGTCGTGGGCGAGCCGTTCGAGGCCTTCGCGATCGGGGCCGTCGCCGACGAGCAGCAGGCGGGCATCGAAACCGCGGTCGACGAGGGCGCGGAACACGCGCACCACGAGGTCCGTCCGCTTCACCGCCGTCATGCGTCCGACCCAGCCGACGACGAATGGGCCGCCGCTGAGGCCGAGGACGCGCCGCGTCTCGCGGCGCACGCTCTCGTCGCCGCCGACGCGCTGGTCGAGCTCGATGCCGAGACGAACGATCGCGAACTTCTCCGCCGGCGCGACGCCGAGAGCGACGAGGTCGTCTCGCACCTCCGGGCTCACGGCGATGAGCCTCGTCGTCATTCGGGCGAGCAGCCGTTCGAGGGTTCGGAACCCGAACGTCACCACCCGGTTGAAATAGCCCCGAAGCACGTGGCCGTGGAACGTGTGCACGACGATCGGCGGCCGGGCGCGGCCGGCGAGGAGAGCGGCGATGCGTCCAACGGCGCCGGCCTTCGCCGTATGCGTGTGCAGGATCGTCGGCCGCTCGCGCCGGATGAGATCGGCGAGCCTGAGCACCGCGCGCGCGTCGCGCAAGGGGCTGATGTTCCGGTGCAGCTCGTCGATCACCTCGGTCGACACGCCCTGCGCCTCCGCGACGAAGGCCATCGACTCTTCTCCGCGGCCGATCGTCCCCGCCGCGAGCGTCGTGTCGTACCCGCGGTCGGCGAGTCCTGCGGTCAGATACGCGACGTGCAGTGCCGGACCGCCGACGTTCAGCCGCGCGATCACGCGCAGCACCTTCACGCGGTGGTCAGAAGCCAAGGTGCTCGATCGTGCGGCGCAGGCCCTGCTCGACGTCGACCGTCGGCACGTACCCGAAGACGTCCTTTGCCGCGGAGACGTCGGCCCAGGAGTCGCGGATGTCGCCTGGGCGCGGCGGCGCGAACGCGCGCTCGACCGGCTTGCCGACGATGCGTCCAATCGTTTCCGCAACGGCGTTGACGCTGGCCGGCGATCCGGCGGCGACGTTGAAGATGCGCCCACTGGCCCCGTCGGCGTGTGCGGCGCGCATCGTCGCGTCGACGACGTTCTCGATGTACGTGAAGTCGCGAGACTGCTCGCCGTCTCCGAAGATCGTCACCGGCTTGCCGGCTGCGATAGCGGTGATGAAGAGCGGCACCATCGCCGCGTACTGGGAGAACGGGCTCTGGCGCGGACCGAAGACGTTGAAGTAGCGCAGGACGACCGTCTCGAACGACTCGTACACGCGCGAGAAGCTGACGCAGTACCGCTCGGCAGCGAGCTTGGCGACGCCGTACGGCGAGATCGGATCAGCGGCGAGCGACTCTTGGACGGGAAGCTCGCGCTTCGCTCCGTAGACGGACGAAGAGGAGGAGAACACGACGCGCCGCACGCCCTCGTCGCGCGCCGCGAGCAGGACGTTCAACGTCCCCTCGACGTTGACGGCGCTCGACGTGAGCGGATCCTGCACGGACCGGGGAACCGAGCCGAGCGCGCCGAGGTGGTACACGACCTCCCTCCCGCGCACGGCGTTGTGCACGCGCTCGTAGCTGCGCAGCTCGCCCTCGACGATCTCGACGTCGAGCCCCTCGAGGTTTGCGCGGTTCCCGGTGGAGAAGTTGTCGAGCACGCGCACGTCGTCCCCGCGCTCGAGCAGGGCGCGGACGAGGTTCGAGCCGATGAAGCCGGCGCCTCCGGTGACGAGCGCGCGGGCCATCAGGCCGAAGCCTCCCGGAAGCGTGTCACTGCCGCCCCGAAGGCGAGCCACGTGACCGCGTCGATCGGGATGCCGGCGACGAAGTCCTGCGTGCCCCAGAAGCCGAGCGACATGACGAGCCAGAAGGTTCCCAGGAGCGCTGCGAACGCGGTCGCGGGCGGTGCACGCAGCGCCGCCTCGAGCCCGAGCCAGATGCCGGCCGCGAAGAGCGCGACGAGGAGCGCAAAGCCGATGACGCCGAGGTCGGCGAGCGCCTGGACGTAGAGGTCCTGGATGCCGTAGGTCCGCGTCGAGCTCGGGAACGAGAGCGGGGACACCTTCGGGAAGCGCTTGTGCGCGGCGGGCAGCTCGCGCCCGTACGTCGCGAACTCCTTCGACGCCTCGAAGCCCGCGCCGACGATCGGGTGGTGCAGCCATATGCGGAGGCCGATGTACGCGAGCACCGTGTGCTGCGGATACGTCTCGATGTTCTTCGCCGCGGCCGCACTCGTGTGCCGCACCCCGAGAAAGCTGAAGAACTGGCCGAAGTCGCCGGAGCGGAGGACGACGACGCCGAGCGCCCCGAGCAGGGTCGCTCCGATCGCTCCCACGATCGCGGCTCGCCGTGCGAGCCCGCGCCGGACGGCGACGAAGACGGCGACGACCGCCGCGCACACCAGGCCGGCGACGCCGGAGGTCGCGCCGCCGAGGACGAAGCCGATCACGCCGGTGACGACCGCGAGCCAGGCGACCGTGCGGAACCTGCCGCTCACTCCCCAGAGGAGCGCGATCATCCCGACGCCGAGCGTCATCCCGGCAAGCGCGGCGAAATCGTGCGTGCCGAGGAATGAGGGCTCGCGGCGTCCCTGACCCCAGCCTGCGGCGATGTTCCACCCACCCCACTGCAGCACGCCGACGACCGTCGCGACCACCGTCCATGCGACGAGCGCGCCGAGCGTCAGCAGCGCGTCTGCGCGCCGCCGCACGAGCAGCGGCACCGCCGGCGCGAGCAGCGCGTACTCGCAGTACTCGCCCGCGGTGACGAGATGCGTCTTCCAGTCGTAGGCCCGCGACGAGAGCAGCGGGTAGAAGACCGCCGCCACGAGCCAGGCCAGGAACGCAATCCCGGCCACCCACACGGCGAGCCCCGGCCGCAGCGGCGCCCAGCCGAGCCTGACGGCCGTCCAGGCGGCGGCGACCGCGACGGCGAGGATGGCGATGTCCGAGAGCTTGACCGTCGCCCTGCCGACGACCAGGTCGGGCTGGTAGCTGAGATGAAGGAAGACGATCGGCAGCGCGGCGGCGAGAACGACCGCGCCCGGCGTCACGGCGGCCAGCAGTGCCAGCCGCCGCGCACGCGGTGCGCCGTTGAGGGCTGCGGCGGGCGAGCGCACGCGTCCGAGTGTAATCGTGGCCCGCCGGAGCCCCTCACTACACTGGCGCCCTGATGGACGGCTCCGTCCTCCGACGCCGTGCCGGTGCGGCGGCAGGCACGTACGCCTCGATCGTCCTCGGCTTCCTCGCGACGCTCGTCGCGGCGCGCGTCTTCTCCACCGAGCTCCTCGGCCTCTACACGCTCGTCATCGCGTCGGCGGGCTTCTTCCAGACGCTGCTCGACCTGACCATCGAAGAGGCGCTCATCAAGTTCGGCTTCCGCTACATCGCCCGCGAGGACTGGGGACGGCTGCGGCGGCTGTTCCGGCGAACGTTCGTCTTCAAGGCGGTCGGCGCGACGATGGCGGGCGGAGCGCTCGTCGGCCTCGCGTTCGTCGCCGGCGCCGTGTTCAACCATCCCGAGTTGCGGACGCCGCTGCTCATTTCTGCGCTCCTCCCGCTCGCGCAGTCGCCTGAGGGAATGGCCGCCGTACCCCTCATGCTCCGCGGTCGCTACGACATCCGCGGGACGTTCCTCGCGCTCTCGATGGCGCTGCGACTCGCGGCGGTCGCCATCGGGACACAGTTCAGCCTGACGTGGACGATCGCGGCGATCGTGGTCGCGCAGGTGATCGCGAGCGCGGCCGTCGGCGTCGCCGGCGCGTCCGCCTTCCGCCGTTTCCCGCGGCGGGACGTCCGCCCGCTCGACGAGGACGCGCGCGAGATCCTGCGCTTCGTCGCGCAGTCGAGCGCGGCGACCGGGATCGTCTCGCTTCGCGGAACCCTCACGCCGATGGTGCTCGGCATCGTGTCGACCGCGAGCCAGGTCGGCTTCTACCGCGTCGCGCAGTCGCCGCAGACGGGCTTCAACGCGGTGTCCGCCCCGATCCGGCTCGTGCTCCTCGCCGACCAGACGCGCGACTGGGAGCACGGTCGCAGTGATCGCGTCTTCGCCGGCGTGCGTCGCTACACCATGCTGGCGGCGATCGGCGGCGTCGTCCTGCTGCCGCCGATGCTCGTCTTCATGCCCCAGATCGTGCGGCTCCTGTTCGAGTCGAAGAACCTCGGCGCAGTGCAGGCTGCGCGCATCATCGTCGCCGCGGGCGCGGTGCAGTTCGTCGTCGGCTGGTCGAAGTCGTTCGCCGTCACCGTCGGCCGGCCGAAGTTGCGCATCTGGACGCACGGCATCGAGACCGCAGTTCTGCTGCCGCTCGCGATCGTGTTCGGCTGGCTCTGGGGCGCGAGCGGCGCGGGTGCGGCCGTGCTCGTGTCGAGCGTCGTGTTCGCCCTCACGTGGGCGGTGCTGTACGCGCGCATCCGCAGGGAGCCCGCGCCGGCCGGGCATGCTCCGCTCGAGCCCGACGTCGTGGGCGTGCGCACGTGAAGGTCGTCGTCGTCTCGGGGATCTGGCCGCCGGACGTCGGCGGGCCGGCGAGCCACGCGCCGGAGGTCGCCGACTTCCTGCACGAGCGCGGCCACGCCGTCGAGGTCGTCACGACGGCGTGGGCGCCGCCCGCCGAGCGTGCCTACACGGTGACGGCGGTGCCGCGATCGCTGCCCCCCGGTGTCAGACACCTCCGCGGCGCAGCGCTCGTGCGCGAGCGGGCGCGGCGCGCGGACGCCGTGTACACGACGGGGATGTTCGGGCGCAGCTTCGCCGGCGCGACGGCGGCCGGGCGGCCGTACGTCCTCAAGCTCACCGCCGATCCCGCGTTCGAGCGGGCGCGGCGTCGCGGGATCGTCGCCGGCGACGTCGACGCGTTCCAGGGCAAGCGGCGCGGGGTGCGCGTCGCCCTCCTCCGGCTCGCGCGGGACGTCGAGCTTCGCCAAGCCGCGCACGTCTTCTGTCCGAGCGACTACCTGCGGACGCTGACGATTGCGTGGGGGGTGCCTGCTGCGCGCGTGAGCGTGCTGCCGAATCCTGCGCCCCGCCTGCCCGAGCTCGCACCGCGCGGCGAGCTCCGTCGCAGCTTCGGCATGAACGGCATGACGCTCGCCTTCGCGGGGCGGCTGACGGCACAGAAGTCGCTCGGTCTCGCGCTCGAGGCCGTCGCCGCCGTCGACGGCGTCACGCTCCTCATCGCGGGCGACGGCGAGCGCGAGCCGGTCGAGCAGCGCGCGCGTGAGCTGGCTCTGGGGAGTCGCGTCCGATTCCTCGGTGCGCAGCCGCGCGACCGGGTGCTCGAGCTGTTTCGCGCCGCCGACGCCTCGATCCTCTCCTCGAGCTGGGAGAATTTCCCGCACACGGTCGTCGAGGCGCTCGCCGTCGGCACGCCCGTCATCGCCACCGCCGTCGGTGGTGTCGTCGAGGTCGTCCACGATGGCGAGAACGGGCTGCTCGTGCCGCCGGGCGACGGAGCCGCGCTCGCCGACGCCGTGCGCCGCTACGTCTCCGACGACGCGCTGCGCGAGCGGTTGCGCGCGGCCGCCGCCGGCTCGGTGCGCGACCTCGACCGCGATGCTGTGTTCGGCCGCATCGAGCATGCACTCACAGAAGCCGTCTCGTGAAGCCGCGCGTGCTCTTCGTCAGCCGGACGCGCTACCGGCTGCCGCTCGCGCCGCAGCTCGCGCGCAAGTGGGATGCGCTTGCAGCCGAGCTCGACGTGCGCGTGCTCGCGACCGGCGACGCCGGTGACGAGCGCTTCCATCTCGTCCCGGCGCGCTCGCCTGCGTTCTACGTGTCGCTGCCGGTGCACGTGGCGCGGGAGCTGCGGTCCTTCCGGCCGGCGGTCGTCGTCGCGCAGAGCCCGTACGAAGCAGGCGCCGCGCTCGTCGGGCGGGCGCTCGCCCGGGTGCCGGCGCGGGTGCTGCTCGAGGTCCACGGCGACTGGCGCACGGCGACGCGGCTGTACGGATCGCGCGCGCGGCGGCTGATGGAGCCCTTGGCGGGACCGGCGGCCCGACTGGCCGTGCGCGGCGCCGACGCCGTGCGCACGGTATCGCCGTTCACGAGCTCGCTCGTGCGCGAGCTCGGCGTCGTGCCGGCCGCGACGTTCACCACCTACTACGACGCATCCGCGTTCACCGCTGCACCGCCGGCTCCGCTGCCGGACCGCCCGCGCGCGCTCTTCGTCGGCGTGCTGGAGCGGTACAAGAACGTGCACGGCTTGGCCGACGCCTGGCGGCGTGTCGCCGCGGCGCTGCCGGAGGCGCAATTGCACGTGGTGGGGCGCGGGAGGGAGCGCGCCGTCGTGGAGCGCCTGCGGCGGGATCTGCCGGGCCGGGTGGAGTGGGACGAGCTGCTTCCCTCCGACCGGGTCGCGGCCGCATTCGACGCGGCGACCGTCTTCGTGCTTCCCTCGTTCTCCGAGGGCCTGCCGCGTGTCGCCATGGAGTCGTTCGCGCGCGGCCGCGGGGTCGTCGGAGCGCGGGCCGGGGGCATCCCCGACATCGTCGAGGACGGGGTCACCGGCCTGCTCGTGCCCCCCGGCGACGCGTCCGCGCTCGCGGACGCTCTGGTCCGCGTGCTCTCGGACCCGGAGCTGGCACGGTGCCTCGGCTCGGCCGCGCGCGCGGATGCCGGCCGGTGGCTGCAGACACCGGAGCAGTTCGCAGGCCGCATGCGCGAGCTCGTCGAGGCCGTCGCAGGATGAAGCTCGTCTTCGTCACGCAGCAGCTCGATCCGGTCCATCCCACGCTCGGCGCTGCCGCCGCGATGGTGGACGCGCTCGCCGTACGCGTGGACGAGCTCGTCGTCATCGCCTCCACAGCCTCGCCGGGCGCCCTGCCGGCGAACGCGCGCTTCCGCAGCTTCGCGGCACCGACGCAGGCGCTGCGCGGCCTTCGGTTCGAAGGAATCCTCGTGCGCGAGCTGCTCCGGGGCGGTCGGCCCGCCGGCCTGCTCGCCCACATGTCGCCGATCTACGCGCTGCTCGCGGCGCCGGTCCTGCGGCCGCTCGGCATTCCCGTGCTCCTCTGGTTCACGCAGCAACGGGCCGGCGCGCACCTCGCCCGCGCGGCCCGCGTCGTCGACGGGATCCTCAGCGTCGACGCGCGCAGCGTGCCGCTCTCGTCGCCCAAGATCCGTGCGATCGGGCACGGCGTCGATACTGCGATGTTCGCGTGCGCGCCTCGCTCCGCCGCCGGCGATCGTCTCCGGCTCCTGTCGATCGGCCGGTACGCCGACGTGAAGGGCCACGACGTCGCCGTCCGTGCCCTGCGCTCGCTTCCGGAAGCCGATCTGACCGTCTGCGGGGAGGAGGCGACGCCCGCCGACGCGCACGTGCGTGCTCGCCTCCGCGACCTCGTCCGCGACCTCGGGCTCGAGGAGCGCGTGCGCATGCTCGACGCCGTGCCGCGCTCGCGCGTCCCGGCGCTCTTCGCCGAGACCGACGTCGTCGTCAATGCGACGCATGGAGCGAGTGCGGACAAGGTCGTCTTCGAGGCGCTCGCTTCCTGCGTGCCCGTCGTCGCCGCTTCCCCCGTCTTCGACGCGCTGCTCCCGCCCGAGCTCCGGTTTGCCGACAGTGACCCGGACGACCTCGCGGAGCACGTGCGCGCCGCGGCGAGGCTGCCGGAGGCCGAACGGCTGCGCCTCCGCGCACGGGTCGAGGCGGAGCACTCCGTCGACCACTGGGCGGACGCGGTGGTGGCTGCGATGCGCCGATGACGCCGAGAACGCTCTTCGTCTCTCGTGAGCGCTTCCGCCTGCCGCTGGACGACACGCAGCGGCGGAAGTGGGACGCGGTCGGCGAGCGCCTCGACTACCGCATCGTCGCCGCCGCGCAGCGGGGCTCGCCGACGAGCACCGACAGGCTGTCCCTCGCAGCCCCGGCGTCGGTGCTGGACGGCCCGCGGTACTACCTGTCGCTCCCCGTGCGGGTCGCGCGCGAGCTGCGTTCGTTCCGGCCCGACGTCGCGGTCGTGCAGGGTGTGCACGAGGCGACTGCGTTCATGGCCGCGCGCGCGCTCGCGCGCGTCGATTCGAAGCTCGTGCTCGACGTGCAGGGAGACTGGCACGCGGCCACGCGCCTGTACGGATCGTCCGCGCGGAGACTGCTCACGCCGCTCAACGATGCCCTCGGCCCGTTCGCGGTCCGGCGGGCCGACGCCGTTCGCACCCTGTCGCCGTTCACGAGCTCGCTCGTGCGCGGGCTCGGCCGCGAGCCCGCCGGTGAGTTCCCGCCGTTCGTCGACCGCGAGATCTTCCTCGCGGACCTGCCCGCCGCGCTCCCCGCGCGACCCCAGGCGCTCTTCGTCGGCGTGCTCGAGCGCTACAAGGGCTTCGACGCGCTTGCCGAGGCCTGGCCGAAGGTCGCGGCCGCCGTTCCGGGGGCGCAGCTCCACGTAGTCGGTAGAGGGACGCTCGCCCCGCTCGCGCGCGCGCTCGCCGGCGAGGATGCGATCTGGACGGAATCACTCGATGCGACGGGCGTCGCGCGCGCCCTGGACGAGTCGACGCTGCTATGCCTCCCATCCCGGGCCGAGGGGCTGGGCCGGGTCGTCGTCGAGGCGATGTGCCGCGGCCGAAGCGTCGTCGGCGGAGACGCGGGCGGGATCCCGGACCTCGTCGAGGACGGGAGTGACGGCCTCCTCGTCCTGCCCGGCGACCGGGACGCCCTCGCGGCGGCGCTCGTCCGCGTCCTGGGCGACGGTGAGCTCGCCGCGCGCCTCGGTGCCGGCGCGAGGGCGAAGGGCGAGCGGTTGGCGGTGACGCCGGCCCAGTACGCCGACAACGTCGCAGCGGTGGTCGCGGCCGCGCTCAGCGGGTTACCCTGAGCGCGTGCCGGTCCTGCGCGAACAGGTCAAGCAGGTTCTCAAGAACGCCGTCTATCGCGCGATCGGAGAGACGGCGAACGGCCTCGGCGCCGTCAACGGCGACGGCCGCACGCTGCGCGTGCTCATGTACCACAAGGTCAACGACCTCCCGAACAACCGGATGTCGATGCCGGTGTCGCTGTTCGACGAGCAGATGGCGCAGCTCGCTGAGCTCGGATATCGCGTCGTCGACCTGGATGCCGTGCTCGCCCACTACGGGCTCGGAGAGGCGCTGCCCGAGGGCGCCGTCCTCATCACGTTCGACGACGGCTACCGGGACAACCTCGTCAATGCCGCGCCGGTGCTGCAGCGCCACGGATACTCGGCCGTGCAGTTCGTGCCGATCGCGTACGTCGGCGACTCGCAGCCGCTCCCGCACGAGCGCTACCTCGCCGCGCACGGCGTTCACAATCCCACCGTCGACTGGGACGAGATCCGCGAGCTCGAGCGCTACGGCATCCGCATCGAGTCGCACGGCATCAGTCACAAGCCGCTCGCCGAGCTCGAGATCGACGAGGCGGCACGCGAGATCGCGATCTCGAAGCTGCAGCTCGAAGAGAAGCTCGGTCGGCGCATACGCGCATTTTCGTACGTGAAGGGCTCCGAGGCGGATTACAAGCCGGTGCACCCGAGCCTCGTCAAGCAGGCCGGGTACGACATCGCGTTCACGGCGGTCTCCGGTGCGAACACGGCGGAGAGCGATCCTCTGCAGCTGCGCCGCTACAACGTCGAGCCGTACTCGCCGCGCACGTTCGAGCTCGTCCTCGCCGGGGCCTGCGACCTCATCTCGATCAAGGACACGGTCACCGGGACGCACGCTCGACGGCTCTTCAACGCGGCGCTCGGCACGACGTCGCGGTGATTGTCGAGCCGGCGGGGCGCGACGAGTTTCTCGCGCTGATGCGAGAGACGTACGGGACCGCGATGTCCGAGGCCGAGTTCGACTGGTGGTTCGACGGCAATCCGGCCGGCCCGCGCATCCTCAACGCGGCGCGTGACGACGACGGCTCTGCGCTGGGCGTGCTGGCCATGTCGCTGGCGCGGCTCGACAGCTGCCTCGCCGCCTTCGCCGTGCACGCGGTCACGACGCCCGCGGCTCGCGGACGAGGCGTCTTCTCGGCGATCGAGCTGCACAACGAGCGGGAGGCCGCCGCCGCCGGGGCCCAGTGGGCGCTCGGGTTCACGAACCCCCTGGCCGGCCCGATCCTCGTCGGCAAGCTCGGGTGGGAGGACGTCGCCTCCCTCCGCGTGTGGGCGCGGCCGAAGCGGCTGCGCAGGCGAGGCCGGGGCCGGCTGCGCGTCGCCGCAGGGGTCCCGTCCGTCACCCGTGAACGGCGCCTCAGCGGGCACCACATCGTCCGCGACCGCGAGTACCTCGACTGGCGGTACGGCCGCTCGCCGCGGCAGTACGCGCAGGTGGGCGATGCGATCGTGGCGCACGCCGTCTGGCACGGCTTCTCGTCCGCGGTCGTGTGCGAGGGTGCGGATGCCCGGTCGCTCCGCCGTGCCGCGGCGGCCGTCGACGCCGACGCAGCGGTCGCGTTCGTGAACGGCGGGGAGGCACGTGCCTTCATCGCCGCCGGATTCGTTCCCACACCGCGCACGATCCGCTTCATCGGCAAGCGCCTTCGTGACGACTCTCCGCCTCTGCCCCATGACCGGCGGGCGTGGAGCTTCACGCTCGGCGACCTCGACTTCTTCTGAATGCGGAAGCTCGTCTTCATCACCCAGGTGGTCGACCCCGGCGATCCCAACCTCGGGGCGACGACCGCGAAGATCGCCGCCCTTGCCCGGCGGCTCGACGAGGTAGTCGTGCTCTGCGACCGGGGCGACGGGTCGCAGCTGCCGGACAACTGCCGCGTGCGCACCTTCGGGGCGCGGACGCGGCTGCGCCGCGCGCTCTGCTACGTCGGCGCGCTACGCGAAGAGCTCCGTGAGCCGCCGATCGCGGTAGTCGCCCACATGATCCCGCTGTACGCCGTCGTCGCCGCGCCGCTCGTCCGGCCGCGCCGTATCCCGTTGATGCTCTGGTACACGCACTGGAAGTCGCACGTCGTGCTCCGCATGGCGCGGGCCGTGTGCACCCACGTGCTGAGTCTCGACGAGCGCTCATTCCCGCTTCGTTCCCGCAAGGTGCACGGCATCGGCCACGGAATCGACGTGGACGAGTTCCCGTGCCAGCCCGTGCAACCATCCGCCGGACGCTCGCTGCGGGTGCTGTCTCTGGGGCGCTACTCGCCGCCGAAGAAGCTCGACGAGATGATCGAGGGCGTGCGAATCGCCCGCGCCCGAGGCCTCGACGCGCGCATCGACCTCTACGGGACGACCGGCACTCCGGCGCTGGAGGAGTACAAGCGCAGCCTCGAGGCGCTCGTGGCACGCCCCGAATACCGTGAGTTCGCGACCGTCGGCGGCCCCGTCCCGCGGACCGAGCTGGCGCCCGTCTACGGTGAGGCCGACGTGGTCGCGTCCGATTTCATCTCGCCGGACAAGGTCGTGCTGGAGGCCTGCTCGTCGTGCCGTCCCGTCCTCGCATCGGAGCGGTCGTTCGACCGGCTGTTCGAGGGCATCGAGCCCGCGCTCGCCTTCGAGCGCGGACGGCCGGAGACGTTCGCCGACCGGCTCGAGGCGCTCGCGGCGCTCAGCGACGAGGAGCGGCACGCGATCGGTCGTGAGCTGCGGGTCCGTGTCCGGCAGCAGCACTCGGTCGACACGTGGGCAGACGCGATCCTGAGACTCGCGGGCCGATGAAGCGCGGCTCGGTGATCCATCTGCAGAAGGTCGCGGGCATCTCCGGCTCGGAGGCGCACCTGCTGTCGCTGCTGCCGCGACTCCAGGAGCGCGGCTGGGACGTGCGCATGCTCATGCTGCACGAGGACGAGCCCGGCGCCTGGGACTTCGCGCGGGCTCTGGAGTCGCGCGGGGTGGCGCTCGACGCCATCCGCGTTCGCGCCGACGTCGACCCGGTCGCGTTCGGCCGGCTCGTTGCGTACCTCATGCGTGCGAGACCGGCGATCCTCCACACGCACCTCGTGCACGGCGAGACGTACGGCTTGCTCGCCGGCGCGGCCGCGCGCGTCCCGGTGCGCTTCTCGACGAAGCACGGCTTCAACGAGTTCCGGGAGATGCCGTACTTCGGGCTCGCCGACCGTGCAGTCGCGAGCCTCGCCCACGTCGAGATCGCCATCTCGCGCGGGCTCGCCCGCTATCTCGAGGAGGTCGAGGGCTTCGACGGCGAGAGCTTCGAGATCGTCCACTACGGGATCGAGCCCGACGGCGAGCCGGCTCCCCCCGTGGACGGCGTGCCGCGGCTCCTGTGCGTCGGCCGCCTCATCCCGATCAAGGGCCACATCGTGCTCCTGCGCGCTTTTGCGGCTGCTCGGCGGGAGCTGCCGGAGCTCGAGCTCGAGATCGCGGGCCGCGGCCCGCTCGAGCCGGCGCTCCGTGCGCTCGCGCGCGAGCTCGGCGTCGCCGATGCGGTGCGCTTCCTCGGCCAGGTCACGCCGATCCAGGCAGCGATCGAGCGCTCCGCGGTCGTGGTCGTCCCCTCGATGGGCGAGGGGTTCGGCATGGTCGCGCTCGAGGCGATGGAGCGGTCGCGGCCCGTGATCGCAGCTGCGATCGGCGGCCTCGGAGAGCTCGTCCGCGACGGCGAGACCGGCGTGCTCGTTCCTCCCGGCGAGGCGGAGCCGCTGGCGGAGGCGATCGTTCGAGTCGCCGGCGACACCGGCCTCGCACGGCGCATGGGCGAAGCAGGGAGACGCCGGGCCCTCGCTCGCTTCCTCCAGGTCTTCTGCACCGAGCGGACCGAGCTGTTGTACGAGGCCGCGCTCGAGCGCGCCGATCGCTGAGCGTCGATGCCACGATCGCTCGAATCGATCCGGGAGACCATCCATGAACGCAGCCCGTTCGGCGCATCCGAGACGGACCGGATCGTCTCCGGCAGGTTCGACCATCTGCCGCAACGCCTCGTTTCGGCGCTGAAGGAGTGGCCGCTCGAACAGTCCGCCGTCCTCGACGTCGGGTCCTCCTACGGCACGTGCTTGATCCATTTCGGTCCAGGAAGCGTGGGCATGGACAACGACGAGAAGGGCGTGACGTTCACGCAGGCGCTCGGGCTCGCCGCGGTCCTCGCCGATCTCGAAGATCCGGAGCAGCTCGGCCGGATCCCGGACGGCGCCTTCGACTACCTCTGGGTCTCCGACGTCCTCGAGCATCTCGAGGCGCCGCGGCTCGTCCTGCGCCGGCTCTCGACGAAGCTGAAGCCCGGCGGCTCGCTGCTGCTGCAGACCAGCGTCCTGCCCCGGTATCGACCCGTGCGCCGGCTCTTGCGGCGGATCGGCGAGCACCCCTTCGACGCCGAGGTGCACTACCACCAGTGGACGACCGACACCGTCGCGCATCTGCTGCGCCGGGCGGGCTACCACCAGAGGCGCATCGTTCCGCTCGTGCCCCCTCGCCTCGGACCTCTCGCGCCGATCGTGCCGGCCGATGCGGCATCACGGGTGATCGTCGAAGCCGTCGTCGATCCGGCCTTGGTCGAGCGAGCCGACCTCGCGGTGGCCCGGAACCTTCGTCAGAGTCGCTCGTAGAGCGCAACCGTCCGGTCTGCCATCAGCTGCACCGAGAACTCGCGCCGAGCGCGCTCGAGCCCTGCCGGGCCGAGCGCCGGGTCGGCGAGCGCGCGCTCGACGGCGCGCGCGAGAGCGGCAGGATCGTCCGGGGGCACGAGCAGGCCCGTCTCTCCGTCCGCGACGAGCTCGGGGAGCGAGCTGACGTTCGTCGCGACGACGGGGAGCCCGCACACCATCGCCTCGAGGACGGCGAGGCCGAAGCCCTCCCAGCGGGCGGGCTGGACGTACACCGACGCCCGCCGCAGCCACGCGGCCACATCCGGGACGCGACCGGGGAGGATGACCCGCGACTCGACGTCGTGCTCGCGCGCGAGCTCCTCGAGGAGCTCGCGCTGCGGCCCCTCGCCGAGGACGACGAGGACGACGTCGTCGGGCAGGAGGGACAGCGCTTCCACCGCGACGTCGATCCCCTTCTGCCGTGTCAGCCGCGAGACGGACAGCACGATGCGCGCGTTCTCCGGCACGACGTCGGCTCGGTTCGTCCCCCACGCATGCGGAGGCTCGTCGAGCCCGTAATGAATCGTCTCCACCTTCGCCGCCGGAACGCCTACGCGCTCGATCGTGAAGCGGCGTAGCGAGTCTGAGATGGTGACGACGCGGTCCGCGAGCCGCGCCAGCCCGCGCTCGACGAAGCGGTACGCCCCGGTGCGGAACGGATCGTCGTTGTGTTTCGTCGAGACGAGGGCCGTGCGCAGCATCTTCGCGGCGAGGCCGCCGTACAGATCGGCGTGCACGAGATGCGTGTGCACGACGTCGGCGTGCAGCCCGCGGACGAGACGCGCGAGGAGCAACGGGTCGAGGTCGCGCGGCGCGGGGATGCGCACGGCCGGCACGGTCAATGCGTCGTAGAAGTCGGCCGGGTCCCAGGCGGGGTCGTCGAGGCCGACGAAGACCGGCTCCACGCCGCGGGCGGCGAGCGCAGGCAGGAGCGTGAGGAGATGGCGCTCCGAGCCGCCGATCCCGCGCATGCGATGGACGTGGACGACCTTCACACGGCAACCGATGCCGCGGCGTCGACGTGCGTGCGCTGCCACAGCTCGAGCATCGTCAGCGTCCACAACCGGTGCCCGTTGTCGGCGCGGCCGGCGGCGTGCTCGGACAAGAGCCGCTCCACCGCCTCTGGCCGGAACCAGCCGCGGGCGCGCGCCCGCTCGTCGAGCAGCAGCTCGCGCGCGAGCGGCTGCAGCTCGCCCCGGAACCACTCCGCGAGCGGAAGGCCGAAGCCGCTCTTGCCGCGCGCCGCGATCTCCGCCGGAAGCTCCGCCGCGAACGCGCGCCGCAGGGCGACCTTCCCGGTGCGGCCTTCCTGCTTCAACGCGTCGGGAAGCGAGAGGCCGAGCTCGACGACACGCCGGTCGAGCAGCGGCGAGCGCAGCTCGAGCGAGTGCGCCATCGACGCGATGTCCGACTTCGGGAGCAGGTCGCCGGGGAGGTATGTGTTCACGTCCAGGAGCTGCAGCCCGGTCGTGCCCTCGGAGGGCGGCGCGCCGAGGAGGAAGCCCGCCGACGCGAGCGTGCCGATCTCGGCCTTCGCCGCCGGGCTCCAGAGCTCCGCACGCTCCTGCAGCGTGAAGACCTGCATGAGCCGGCCG
>DASUIG010000031.1:0-3403 GCA_036273155.1 Gaiellaceae bacterium
GCGTTCCACTCGAGGATGATGCTCGAGCCGGTCGAGGAGTGGCACGACGCCGAGTGTGTGAGGGTCGGCGAGCCGGGCCGGGTCTTCTCGGCGCGTTACCGGGCGACCGGCGATTCCTTCCACGCCAAGCTCGGCTCGCTCGAGTCGTTCCTGACCGAGCGGTACCGCCTCTTCACGACGGATGGGAGAGCCGAGATGCACCACGACCGCTGGCTGCTCTGCCCGGCGGAGGCGGAGATCGAGCTCGCCACGATCGCGCCCTTCGCGCTCTCCGGCACGCCGCGCTGCCACTTCGCCTTCCGGCAGGACGCACTAATCTGGCCGCCGGAGCCGGTTCGCGCGTAGGGCCTGCTGCGTACGCTTCCCGCCGTGCAGGCTCAGCGGAAAACGGCGCTGTGGTCGGTCGTGGCCGCGGGCGCGCTGATCGCGCTCAAGCTCGGCACCGGCCTCGCGACGCACAGCCTCGGGCTCATCTCGGCAGCCGCCGACTCGGGCACCGACCTCATCGCCGCGCTCCTCACCTTCTTCGCGGTCGGCGTCGCCGTCCGGCCCGCCGACCCCGGCCACCAGTACGGCCACGGCAAGGCGGAGCATCTCGCCGCGCTCGCCGAGGGAACGATTCTGGTCGGTGCCAGCATCGCGATCGTCTGGCGCGCGATCGACCATCTCATCCACGGAAGCAGTGCCGTGACCGCGACCTGGTACGCACTGCTCGTCATGGGCGTCGTCATCTGCATCGACGTGTCTCGGACGGTCATCTCCCGGCGAGCGGCGCGTGAGTACTCGAGCCCTGCGCTCGCGTCGAACGCACTCCACTTCGGCAGCGACCTCGCCGGGTCGTTCGCCGTCCTCGCCGGACTGCTGATCGTGCGAGCCGGCTATCCGCGCGCGGACGCGATCGCGGCGCTCTTCGTCGCCGCGCTCGTGCTGATCGCCGCCGCACGGCTGATGCGCCGGAACGTCGACGTCCTGATGGACCGCGCCCCCGCGGATGCCGAGGAGGCGGCGCGCCGCGCCATCGCCGACCTGAGGCCTCCGGTCCAGTTGCGGCGCCTGCGGATGCGCCAGGCAGCGGGACGCGTATTCGCGGACGTCGTGATCGGCGTCGACTTCGACGCCGCCGTCGGCCAGGGCCATGCGGCGGCGGACGCAGTCGAGCGCGCCGTGCAGTCCGCGCTGCCGGAGGCGGACGTCGTCGTGCACGTCGAGCCGACGCGCGCCGACGACGCCGACGTCCGCGAGCGGGCCCACGCGGCGGCGCTCAACGTACCTCGCGTCCGCGAGGTGCACAACGTCTCCGTCGTCTCCGTGGACAGCGGCACCGAGCTCTCGCTCCACCTGAAGCTGCCGGGCGGCCTGTCGCTCGAGGAGGCGCACGCAATCGCCGAGCAGGTCGAGCGAGCGATCGAGCGCGCGGTTCCGGAGGTGTCGTCGGTGCAGACGCATCTCGAGCCACTCGGCGAGGAGGCGGCGGGTACCGAGGTAGCCGGGGACGCTGCGACGGTGCGCCGCATCGTTCGTTCGGAGCTCGGAATCGATCCCGCGGAGCTCCGCTTCGTCGACACGGACGAAGGGCTCGTCGCCTACCTCACGCTGCGCCTCGGCGCAGACACGCTCGCCGACGCGCATGCCGACGCGAGCCGGGTAGAGGAGCTCATCCGGCGCGAGCGCCCGGAGATCACCGACGTCGTCGTCCATACCGAACCCCGGTAAGGCCAACATCGTGAAGCTCTGCATGTTCAGCCCAAAGGATCCGGTCCTCGAGCGTGGCTGGCCGGGGCGGATCGAGGGCGAGACCGTCATCCAGCTCGCGGCGCAGACACTCCAGTCCTTCTTCACGGGCGGCGGCCAGGCCCGCGAGCACGCGGAGTACCCGCTCGCCGACGTCGTCTTCCGCGCGCCGGTTCTCCATCCACCGTCGGTGCGGATCTTCGACGAGGCGGGCGACTTCGTGTTCGCCAACCCGGCCGCGGTCAGGGCGGTTGGGGAGGATCCAGGCGTGCCCGGCGCCGAGCCGGTAGAGCGCGTCGCGGGGATCATCGGCGCCGACGGTGCGATCGGCGGCTTCACGCCGCTCGTCGAGTGGGTCGCTCCCGGGCTGCGCGGCGCGAAGCAGCGCGACTTCGCGCTCACGCTCGGTCCGGTCGTCACGACGCCCGAGGATGGGTCGCCGCCCGGCGTCGACTGGGAGCGGCTCGTCGCATACGCCGCCGAGAACACGAGGCTCTTTCCCGGAGACGTGATCGCCGCGTGAGGGTCGCCGTCGTGGGGGCAGGCGTGATGGGCTGCGCGACTGCGTGGGCGCTGCGTGAGCGCGGCGCCGATGTGACCGTGCACGAGCAGTTCGAGCTCGACCACGACCGCGGCTCGAGTCACGGGCGCACGCGGATCTTCCGCGTCGCGTATCCGGACCCGGACTGGATCCGGTTCGCGCAGGAGGCGCGGAACGGCTGGCTCGACCTGGATCCCGACCTGCTCGGTCTCTACGGCCTCGTCGAGCTCGTCGCCGACCCGGAACTGACCTCGGCGCACGCGCTAGAGGAGTGCGGTGTGTCCTACCGGGTGCTCGACCGGGACGAGGTGCGCGGGCTCGGCGCGGTCCTCCCGGACGGCTGGGCGGCGCTCCACGTTCCCGACGCCGGCGTCGTGTTCGCCGATCGGGCACGGCACGCGTTCCTCGAGGCCGCAGGCGTGGAGGTCGAGACGAATCGGCGGATCGAGTCTGCGGAGGAGCTCGACGCGGACGTCGTGGTCGTCACCGCCGGCCCGTGGGCCCGCGACCTTGTCCCCGACTTGCCGGTCACCGTCACGCGGGAGACGCTTGCGTATTTCCGCCGCGAGGGCCCGCCGCCGCCGTCGATCGTCGACCTCAACACGGAGACCGGCGGCCACGGCATGTACTCGCTCTACGACCCGGTGCACGGCCTGAAGGCAGGCGCGCACCACGCCGGCCGGGAGGCAGATCCCGACGAGGCGGGGGAGCCCGACCCGGCGATCGTCGAGCGCATCGCTGGCTGGGTGCGGGAGCGCTTCCCCGACGTCGATCCGGAGCCCGTCGACGCGCAGGCGTGCCTGTACACGACGACGGCGGACCAGCGCTTCGTCCTGGAGCGGCGCGGCCGTGTCGTGATCGGCTCGGCCTGCTCCGGCCACGGCTTCAAGTTCGCACCGGCGGTGGGCCGCCGGCTCGCCGAGCTGGCGCTCTCTCGATGAGGGTACGACGGGCGCCGGCCGCAGCAGGCGCCCGTCTCCTTGGGAACTCAGCCGCCGACGGTTCCCATCTCTGAGTTCCGGATCCAAGGCCGACGCCCGGGCGGAGCGGCGGGATGGCGCGCCGTGATTCCCGAGGAGAGGAGATTCGAAACCGGACCGACGATCTAAGCTACGCCCGATGCCTTTCTAC